>NZ_FOPM01000004.1:183149-248931 GCF_900113485.1 Methylobacterium gossipiicola | reverse complement strand
GCCGCAACATGATCGCGGTGATCGGCGACGGCTCCATGTCGGCCGGCATGGCCTACGAGGCCATGAACAATGCCGGCGCCCTGCACTCGCGCCTCATCGTCATCCTCAACGACAACGACATGTCCATCGCGCCGCCCGTCGGCGCCATGTCGGCCTACTTCGCGCGTCTGGCCTCGGGCGGCACCTACCGGAGCTTGCGCGAGACGGCCAAGCAACTCGGCAAGCTGCTGCCGAAGGCGCTCTACCAGCGCGCGGCGGCGGCGGAAGAGTATGCCCGCTCGCTGGTCGTCGGCGGCGGCACCATGTTCGAGGAGATGGGCTTCCACTATGTCGGCCCCGTCGACGGGCACAACCTCGACCACCTGCTCCCCATTCTGAAGAACGTCCGCGACACCGAGCAGGGGCCGATCCTGCTCCACGTGGTGACCCAGAAGGGCAAGGGCTACGCCCCGGCCGAAGCCAGCGCCGACCGCTACCACGGTGTCGTCAAGTTCGACGTGCTGTCGGGCGTGCAGGCCAAGGCCAAGCCCAACGCCCCGGCCTACACGCGGGTGTTCGGCGAGAGCCTGATCAAGGCGGCGGATGCCGATCCGAAGGTGGTGGCCATCACCGCCGCCATGCCGGGGGGCACCGGCATCGACCTGTTCGGCAAGGCGCATCCGGACAAGACCTTCGATGTCGGCATCGCCGAGCAGCATGCCGTCACCTTCGCGGGCGGCCTGGCGACGGAGGGCTACAAGCCGTTCGTGGCGATCTACTCGACCTTCCTGCAGCGGGCCTACGATCAGGTGGTGCACGACGTCGCCCTGCAGAACCTGCCCGTGCGCTTCGCCCTGGACCGGGCCGGGCTGGTGGGCGCCGATGGTGCCACCCATGCCGGGGCATTCGACCTCGCCTATCTCTGCTGCCTGCCGAACATGACCGTGATGGCGGCGTCCGACGAGGCCGAGCTCGTCCACATGGTGGCGACCTGCCACGCCCACGATTCGGGTCCGATTGCCCTGCGCTACCCCCGCGGCGAGGGGGTGGGCGTCGACCTGCCGGAGCGCGGCGAGGCGCTGCCCATCGGCAAGGGCCGGATCGTGCGCCGCCCCGAGGGCGCCCGGGTGGCGCTGCTGTCCCTCGGCACCCGCCTCGCGGAGGCCGGCAAGGCCGCCGACGCCCTGGAGGCCGAGGGCATCGCCGTGACGGTGGCGGATGCGCGCTTCGCCAAGCCCCTCGACGAGGCCCTGATCCTCGACCTCGCGGCGACCCACGAGGTCCTGATCACCCTGGAGGAGGGCTCGGTGGGCGGCTTCGGCGCCATGGTGCTGCACCTGCTGGCGGCCAAGGGCGCGCTCGATGCCGGCCGGGTGCGGGTGCGGACCCTGACGCTGCCCGACACCTACCAGGACCACAACACCCCCGACGCCATGTACCGCGAGGCCGGCCTCGACGCCCAATCCATCGCCCAGACCGTCCGCGACACCCTGCCCGAGCGAAAGGCCCGCGGCGCGGCCAAGCTTGTCAGCGTTGGCCAGACCAAATCCGGCTGATCCCATACCGGGATTCCGAAGGGATCATCCCTTCGGCGGGTGTCGGGCAGAGCCCGACGGAGAGATACCAGGGCTCTGCCCTGGACCCGCGAAGGGCTTGGCCCTTCGAACCCCTGATTTCGGTCAGGCCCCGTAATACGTCCGGTACCAGTCCACGAAGGCGGGAATGCCAACCGACAGGGGCGTTTCCGGCACGGCGCCGATGAGGGCGCGCAGCAGCTCCGTGCTCGCATGAGTGCGGGCGACGTCCCCCGGCGGCAGGGGTTTCAGCACCCGCTCGGCCCGGCGCCCGAGGGCCGCCTCCAGGGCGTCGATCATCGCGTCGAGGCGCACGGGCCGGCCGCCCCCGATATTGACGAGGCGGTAGGGCGCCACCGGGCTCAGGGTGTCGAACGGCCCCACGGGGCCGGCCCCGCCCGGTCCCTCGGGGGGCGTCTCCATCAGGCGGGCGATGGCCGCCACGAGGTCGTCCACGTAGGTGAAATCCCGCTCCGCAGCCCCGCCGGCGAAGACCTCGATGGGCTCGCCCGCCAGGATCTTTCGCGTGAACAGGAACAGCGCCATATCGGGCCGTCCCCACGGGCCGTAGACGGTGAAGAACCGGAACGCCGTGGTGGGAATGGCGAACAGGTGGGCATAGGCGTGCAGCATCGCCTCTCCGGCGAGCTTGCTCGCGGCGTAGAGGGTGAGGGGCGACACCGCCCGATCGGTCTCCCGGAACGGGATCGCGGCGTTGCCGCCATAGGCCGAACTCGTCGAGGCGAACAGGAGATGGCGCACGGGATGGGCCCGCACGGCCTCGATGAGGTTGGCGGTGCCGACCATGTTGGCCTGCACGTAGGCGCCCGGATTCTCCAGGCTATGGCGCACACCGGCCTGCGCCGCGAGATGCACCACCACATCGGGCCGCACCCGCGCCAGGGTGTCGAGGAGCAGGCCTTCCGTCTCCAGGCGCCCCTCCACGGCCTCGAAGGCCGGGTGTGCGGCAAGAGCCGCGTGGCGGGCGCGCTTGAGGCCGACATCGTAGTAATCGCTGAAGCCGTCGAGGCCCGTGACGGCGTGCCCCGCCGCCAGGAGGTGCCGGCCGAGGTGATAGCCGATGAAGCCGGCGCTGCCGGTCACGAGGATACGCATCGGACCTCCGGGCCAAAACGGGAGCGGGTGTTCGGGCACCGGCATGCCCGATCCCGCGCGCCGCTGCATCCGAAATCAGCACCGGAGCAGACCCGATGCGTTCAGCCCAGGTCAGGCATACGTACAAAGACTTGTTTGCGATGCGAAGAACGCCATATATAACAGCAGCATGACGTGATCGCGTCGTGCCCGTCCCGTTTTCGCCACCTTGGCTGCTCTCTTCGCCCCCCGCGCCGTGCGCGATTCCAGGGCGGAGAAACCGAGCCATCGGACTGCGACGGGCATCTTCGATCATCCGCCGGGCCTGGAGGCCTGCGGTATCCCGATTTTCGTGAGCCGAGCGCCATCATGAATCAGCTTGTCCGCATGTCCCAGGTCGGCGAAGCCGACGCCATCGCCGAACCGTCCGCCTCCCTGCGGGTTCCGTTCGCGCAATCGGGGGCATTCGTGTGCAAGTTCATCATCGGCGAACCCAACGACCGCGCCGTGTGCTGCGGCGCGCCCGTGCCGGACGGCAAGAGCTGGTGCGCCTATCATCGCCGCATCGTGTTCGAACCGGCCCGCCCCGGCCGCCTGCGCTGAGCGCTCCATCATCGCCCACGGCCTTCGACCCCGCCCATTCCGGCGGGGTTTTTCGTGTCCGGCCTCACTCATCGTCGGCGTCGTAGGGGCGGTAGTCGTACACGAGGCGACCGTCGGGCGCCGCGAAGGTGCTGCGGCGCATGACGAGATAACCCACCGCCTCGGCTTGGCGGATGCGCTGGACCCGCGACACGGCGTAGACCATCCCGGGCGGCGGGGGCGGCGGCAGGAAGCCGTAGCGCGGGGAACGGGGATTGGACATCCGGGACCGGGCCGGAGCGGCGATTCGGGAGGGGGCCGGACGGGCGGGCCTGCTCACGGGACCGGGATGGACGGCGACGCTCCGGGATCGGACCGCCGCGATGCGCGGCTTGGCCACGGCCACGCGGCGCTTCGATGCGGTGGCCTTCGGCTCGGAAGACGCCGCGTCGCGTTCGGACTCCGCCGCGTGAGGCTCCACATCCGCCGCGCGGGACTTCGAATCCGCCGCGCGGGGCGCGGACGTCGCGGGCGAAGCGGTGTGCGCGGCGTCAGGCTCCGGTGTCAGGGCGGCGCCCCGCGCCGGGGGATCGGTCCAGGCCCGCCCCTCCGGGGCGGCGTGAGCCGGCAAGGCACCAGCGCAGCTGATGGCCAGCAGAGCCAGCAGGCTGGCGGCCGAGCGAAGGGGCACGGACATGGAACTCTCCCGAGCGGTCCAGCCCCCGAGATCGCGCGAGGCAGCCGAATTGAACAGGATTCGCCCGGACCATATGAAAGATTAAGAGAATCTCAACGCGCCGTCCACGGTACGACCCGCCGCGACGAGGTTCGCCAACATCGCGCGCACCGCAGGGGATTGACGGCCCCGGGTCCGAACACCCGGCCCCGGGGGTTTCGCGACGGCCCTTTATCGGTACGGTCCGGATCGTCCGGGTGTTGGCTTCGTTGAGGCTCGAAGCCCCTGGCACGGAGGAAGACCGCCCCATGAGACGCGTCCTGTCGATCATCTCCCTCGCCGGCCTGGCGGCCGGTGCCACTTTGGCGACCGGCGCCGCTCAGGCTCAGGAAGCCCCGGCCCAGACCCCGCCGCCGGCTCCGGCCACCCCGCAGACGTTCGAATCCGAGATCCGCAACGGCAAGGGTGAGGCCATCGGCAAGATTGCCCTGCGCGACGGCGCCAACACCCTGGTGATGCGCGTGACGATCAATCCCGGCGGCCTGCCGCCCGGCTGGCACGGCATTCACTTCCACGCGGTCGGCGATTGCTCGGACACGGAAAAGTTCGAGAAGTCGAAGGCCCATGTGAACCACGACCAGAGCAAGCACGGCCTGCTGAACGCCGACGGCCCGGACGAGGGCGACCTACCCAACGTCTACGCCAACGCCGACGGCTCGGTGAACGCCGAGGTGTCGAGCGAGACCCCGCTGACCGGCGAGGGTGGACTGAAGGACGGCGACGGCTCGGCCCTCATCATCCACGCCAATCCCGACGACCACGTGACCCAGCCCATCGGCGGCGCCGGTCCCCGGATCGCCTGCGCGGTGATCAAGTAGGGCAGCGCCACGCGGCCGGGTCCTACTCGGCCGCGAACAGGCTCGGCATCTCGGGCGCCGCCGGGCCGGACTTGGCCGGGCCGGACTTGGCCATGGCGGATTTGGCCTCGGCTGCGGGCGCCTTGTCGTCCGCCGGAGCCTTGCCGTCTCCCACCGGGGCCTTCGGATCGCCCGGCGCCGTCTCGCAGCCCAGGGCCGGCAGGGCGACGACCCGATTGCCGCGATAATCCATGCGGCACACGATGGCGCCCCGCGTCTCGACATAGGCGAGCAGGCGCTTGGCCCGGCCCGGTGAGCGGCTGCCGATGGCCCGGGCCAGGGCCTCGTCGCCGGGGCACGGCTCGCCGGCCAGGGCCGCGCGGGCGAGCATGAGGAACAGGCCCTGGACCTCGTCCGGCAGGGCGGCGGCGGCGGCCTGGGCCTCGTCCCAGCGTCCCTCCGCCTCGCCGGCCGGCTCGGTCTCGTCGATGCCGGCCCGGGCGACGCCGAGGCGGCGGCGGAAGGCGGCGAGGCTCAAGGATTCGCCGTCGAGGCCGCGCATGCGGCAGCGCACGAGGAAGTCCTGATACACCACCGCCACGGGCTGGCCGCCGGCATCGGGATCGGCGGCGATGCCGCGCAGGACCGCCTCGCAGCCCGCCCGCATCTCCTCTTCGCTCATGGGCTCGGGCGCCTCCACGGGCTCGGGTCGGTAGGCGCTCAGTTCGCGCATGAGGTCGGCGGGCGTGGCCCGCGGGGTCGGCGGCGTGCGCGGGGCCGGCGCCCAGGCCGGGCCGCTCTCCGCGTCCGAGCGGGTGAGAATGAGGGCGCGCAGATCCGCGTCCGCCGGGGCCGGCAGGGGCACGAGTTTGGGCGAACCCGACCGCGCCGAGGTGGTGACGGGGCCGATGCGCAGGGCGAGGGGCCGGCGGCTGAGGGCCGGTCCGAGGGCCACGAATTCACCGCGCGCCAGATCGCGGAACCGCTCGGCGCCGCGCCGGTCGAGGCCGAGCAGGTCGGCGGCCCGCGCCATGTCGATGTCGAGGAAGGTGCGGCCCATGAGGAAGTTCGTGGCTTCCGCCGCGACGTTCTTGGCGAGCTTGGCCAGACGCTGGGTGGCGATGATGCCGGCCAAGCCCCGCTTGCGGCCGCGACACATGAGGTTGGTCATGGCACCGAGGGAGGCTTTGCGCGCCTCGTCCGAGACGTCGCCGGCGGCGGCGGGGGCGAAGATCTGCGCCTCGTCCACCACCACGAGGGCCGGATGCCAATGGCTGCGTTCGGCCTCGAACAGGCCGCCGAGGAAGGCGGCCGCCGCGCGCATCTGCGCCTCCATGTCGAGGCTCTCCAGGGTGAGCACCACGGAGACCCGGTGCGCCCGCACCCGGGCGGCGATGGCCTGGAGGTTCGCCTCGCCATGCGCCCCGTCCACCACCACGTGGCCGTAGGTCTCCGCCAGGGTGACGAAATCACCCTCCGGATCGACGATCACCTGCTGGACCGCGCCGGCGCTCTGCTCGAGGAGGCGGCGGAGCAGGTGCGACTTGCCCGAGCCGGAATTGCCCTGGACCAGGAGACGGGTCGCCAGCAGTTCCTCGAGGTCGAGGCGGGCAGGCTCCGCGCCCGGCCCCAGGCTCAGTCCCATCTCGATGCCGACGCTCATGCCCGCTCCGTTCCTCGCCCGGGACCTGTCCCGTGCACTGGCTCTCGCACGAAGATCTTAACACCGGGCGGCGGGGCGGGATCGGACGCCATCGGGAGCGTCCACAGGTTTGTTCCATTATGTTCTTGATTTGTCTCAGACGTCACTCTGCACCGGTCTGAACATAGGTCTAATATCCTAGGTCGCAGAACCTAGGATGTTAATCATAGCAAAATTGTGCCGTATTGGTTTCGGAACAAATCAAATACGAAGCGGGATCGCGGTGCTGAACTGGGTGTGAAGGCCGGGTGCGACGCCGAATCCGGCATTTCCATGCAGGTTCGCGGTCGCCCTGCCCTTGCCGCGCCGGCCACCTGCGCCAAGTGATCGGGTCATGAACCCAGTCCTCGTCGTCGCCCTCGTCTGCGCCTCCACCGTCCGGGCCCCCGATTGCTCGCGGGAGACGGCCCTCGACATCATCACCGGCCCGGCCCACACCCTTCAGGAGTGTCTGATGCAGGGGCCGGTCCTCGCCGCCAATGCGGGCCACGGCAACGATCGGGACACCTACGTGAAGACGCGCTGCGAACCGCGGCGCTGAGTGCCCGACAGGAAGCCGGCCCCACATGGACACGATCGCCCCCGACCGCGCGGTGATGATCCGCCTGCGCGCCCGCCTCGCCGTGGTGGAGCGCGCGGCTTGGTTCGGCCTCGTCCACGCCATGCGGACGCAGCCCGCCGAGACGGAAGCCTACCTCACCGCCGAGCGGGCCAAATGCGCCGAGGGGTTCGGGCAGCGCGGCTGGGCCGCCGACCTCACCGAGGCCGAGCGGGCGATGCTCGGCGCCGAGGTCGATGCCGGGCTGGCCGGGCTCATCGCCGATGCCAAGGCCGAGGCGCAGGGTTGAGCCGATCCGGGATCCCGAACGGGGCACCCCTTCGGCGGGTGTCGGGCAGAGCCCGACAGAGAGACCGGGGCGCCGCCCTGGCTCCGCGAAGGGCTCGGCCCTTCGGACCCTGATTCTAGGTTCCTGCTTCGAAACACTCTGCCCAGGCCGGGGGCATCCGGTCGAGGCCCGGCAGGGACGTCGCCCGATGCACCCCGATGGCGACGGCCCGCGCCAGGGTCCGGGCGGCGGCGTCGCCGAGGCGCGCGAGATCGAGGACGGGGTCGGCGAGCGGCACCCGCCCCGTCGCCACGGCGAAGACGATGTCGCCGTCGAGCGGCGTGTGCACGGGGTGGATCGCCCGGGCGAGGCCGTCCTGGGCCATCACCGCGAGGCGCCGGGCCTGCGCTTTCGACAGGATCGCATCGGTGGCGACGACGGCCAGTGTCGTGTTGGCCCCCGCCAGCCCCTTGCGCGGCCAGTCGAACGCCTCGTCCGGCATCGCCTTGGGAAAGCCTAAGCCCCCGAACTCGTCGCCGATCTCGTAGGGTGCCGCCCAGAACCGTGCCCTGTCGCCCACGGTGACCCGGCCGAAGGCGTTGACGACGGCGAGCGCCCCGACCCGCGCGGCGACGCCCGGCACCTCGGCCGAGGCCGAGCCGACCCCGCCCTTGAGGTTGGCCGTGGTCGCCCCCGTGCCGGCCCCGACGGAGCCGAGGGCGAAATCCAGGGCCGCCGCCCGCGCCGCCGCGTCGCCGAGCTCCCGGTAGGGCGGGAACCGGCCCGGATCCCCGTCGCCCCATGCCTTGTCGCCGCCGTTGAGGAGGTCGAACAGCACGGCCCCGGGCACGATGGGCACGCGGGCGGACCCCACGGGAAAGCCCCGTCCGGCCTCGGCGAGCGCCGCCATGGCGCCCGCCGCCGCGTCGAGGCCGAAGGCCGAGCCGCCCGAGAGCACCAAGGCGTCGATGCGCTCCACCGTGCGCTCGGGATCGAGGAGGTCGGTCTCCCGCGTCCCCGGCCCGCCGCCCCGGACATCGACGCCGGCCACAACGGGCTCGTCGAAGACGATCGCCGTGACGCCGCTGCCGAGGCGCAGGTCCTGCGCGTGGCCGACGCGTAGGCCGGGAATGTCGGTGATGCGGTTGCGGCTCATGCGGTCTCCCTCCGGCGGACGAGCCTCGCACGGCGCCCCCGCCGGAGCGAGCGGTTCAAGCTTCCCGCGCACGCCGCGCCGCCTGGAACGCATCCGCCGCGTAGAGGGCCAGCGCCAGCCAGATCAGGCCGAACAGCACCAGCCGGTGGGGTTCGAGGCGCTCGCCGTAGGCCGTCACGCTGAGCACGAGGAGGCAGCTCGGGGCGAGGTACTGCATGAGGCCGAGGGTCGCGAGCGTCAGGCGCTCGGCGGCCGCCGCGAACCAGATCAGCGGCAGGGCGGTGGTGACGCCGGTGAGCACGAGGAGGCCGGCCCGCGTCATATTTCCCTCGATCACGGGCGGCGCGAACAGGGCGAGGTAGCCCAACGCCACGGGCAGCAGCACGACGGTCTCGGCGGCGAAGCCCACCACGGCGTCGACGCCCACGACCTTGCGCACGAGGCCGTAGAGGGCGAAGCTCGCGGCCAGCGCCAGGGACAGCCAGGGCAGGTGGCCGGCAAGGACCACCGCCAGGAGCACGGCCCCGGCGGCCAGCGCCACGGCGGCTCCCTGGACGGGGCGCAGGCGCTCACCCAGCACCACGGCGCCGAGGACCACGCTTATGAGCGGGTTGATGAAGTAGCCGAGGCTCGCATCCAGCATGTGCCCCGATTGCACCGCCCGCAGGTAGAGCAACCAGTTCACCCCGATGAGGCCGGCCGAGAGCACGAGTAACCCGTGGCGGGGCCGAAGGGGGAACGGATTGCGGATACGGCGCCGCAGGGCCGCGAGGAGCCCGGCCACGAGGACGGCCGACCAGACGATGCGGTGAGCCAGGATGCTTTCGGCCGGCACCGCGTCGAGGAGCCGGAAATGCACCGGCACCACGAGGCCCCAGCTGAGATAGGCGCCGAGCGCGTAGATCAGGCCCAAACCCGGCTCCCCCGCGCGGGCCGTCCCGCGCGGGGGAGCTTATAGCAGGCGTTCGATCAGCGCGTGCGCGACAGGGTGACCGAGGGATCGCCGCGCATGAGGGCGTTGAGGCGCTCGGTGTCGAAGCCCTCCATCGCCTTCCGGGCCACCTTGGCGGCCTTGACCGGGGCGGGCGCCTCGGGCGCCGGGGACACCGCGCTTGTCGCGATCGAGCCTGTGGCGAGGGGCTCGGCCATCACCGGGCGGGCCAGGGCGGTCGTGGGAGTCGCCGCCGGATGATCGAGGCGGTCGACGCAGGTGAAACCGATGATCGTGAGGCTGACTCCGAAGAGTCCCGCCACGAGGAGGGAACGCAGGATACGCACGGGAACGCACTTCCAAGATACGCAAGGAACGTGGACCGCAACACCCGTAGCGCAGGACCGTTAATGAACCGCACGGCGGCGCGGCCCGCGTCGTCCCGCTTCACGGAGTCTTGATATGGCCACCGATCCCAACGCCACGGCCACGGCCAGCGACAGCGCCTTCATCCAGGGCCGCAACGCCCGCCTGTACGGCAAACCCGCCGAGTCCTGCCCCTACCCGGAGGGCTCGGACGACCGGCAGGCCTGGCTCCAGGCCTACGAGGAGGCCGGTTCGCCGGAGGCCGAGGGCTAGAGGGTTCGCTCGGCCGGGCGTCGCTGGTAGAAGACGCCCGGATACCCCCGATCGCGGAGACGGATGCGCGTGGTTCGACCCCAAGCCGCCCTACCCCCGAAGGCTGCCCTACCCCCGAAGGCCGCTCTGCTCCTCGGCCTCGCGCTCCTCGTCCCCCTCCCCGCCTCGGCCGAGCCGGCGCCGGCCGAGCGCACCCTGGCGCAGGTCAAGGCGCGCGGGCACCTCGTCTGTGGCGTCAGCCCCGGGGTGGCGGGCTTCAGCGTGCCCGACGGTCAGGGCCGTTGGACCGGCCTCGACGTCGATTTCTGCCGGGCCCTGGCGGCGGCGATCTTCGATGATCCGCAGGCCGTGCGCTTCATCCCGCAATCGTCCGCCGCGCGCTTCACCGCCCTGCAATCGGGCGAAATCGACGTGCTGGCCCGCAACACCACCTGGACCCTGTCCCGCGACACGGCGGCCATGAACTTTCCCGCCATCACCTTCTACGACGGGCAGGGCTTCCTCGTGCGCAAATCCCTCGGCATCACCGCCGTGAAGGGGCTCGACCGGGCGACGATCTGCCTGCAGCAGGGCACCACCACGGAGCTCAACCTCGCGGATTGGTTCCGCACCCGGGGCCTGACCTACCGGGTCGTCACCTTCGCCAATAGCGAGCAGACGCTCGGCGCCTACGAATCCGGACGCTGCGACGCCTATTCGACGGACCAGTCCTCCCTCTACGGCGAGCGCCTGAAGACCGCCCATCCCGACGAGCACGTGATCCTGGAGGAGGCCATCTCCAAGGAGCCGTTCGCCCCCGGGGTGCGCCAGGGCGACGACCAGTGGCGCGACCTCGTCGCCTGGACCCATTACGCCATGCTCGACGCCGAGGAGGCGGGGATCGGCCAAGCCAACGTCGCGCGGATGCGGGACGACGCCCCGAGCCCCGACGTGCGGCGCATCCTCGGCCTCGAGGGTGCCTACGGCGAGCGCCTCGGCCTGACGGCCGATTGGGTCTTCCGCATCGTGCGCCACGTCGGCAATTACGGCGACAGCTTCGCCCGCAACCTCGGCGACGCCACCCCCCTCAAGATCCCGCGCGGCCGCAACGCCCTGTGGAACCAGGGCGGCCTGCAATACGGGCCGCCGATCCGGTGAGGGGGTCTTTTCGAGGCGCACACCCTCACCCGCGAGCCGCGCACATCAGGCCTGACGACGCGGGTCCCCTCTCCTGGAAGGAGAGGGACAGGGTGAGGTGTGTGACTTCTCCGGACAGGTCACACACCTCTCCCCAACCCTCTCCTTCCAGGAGAGGGAGCCGGTCGCGCCTCGAACTCACGAGTCCGATCGTTCGGCGGGGACCATCGCGCCATGCCTGATCCCCGCACGCCCCTGCGCTGGCGCGCCCTCGCGGTCCAGGCCCTCCTGATCCTGGCGCTGGCCGCCCTCGCGTATCTCGCCGCCAGCAACGCCGCGCAAAAGCTCGCGCGCCAGGGGATCGTCGCCGGGTTCGGCTTCCTGGGGCGCCCCGCCGGATTCGACATCGGCCAGAGCCTGATTCCGTACGCGGCCGCCACCGCCACATACCTCGACGCGTTCCTCGTCGGGCTCCTCAACACCCTGCTGGTCTCAGGGTTGGCCATCGGGATCGCGACGGGTTTGGGCTTCGCCGTCGGCATCGCCCGGCGGGCGGAGAACCCCCTCCTGCGCGCCTTCGCGGCGGCCTATGTCGAGCTCTTCCGCAACCTGCCGCTGCTGCTGCAATTGCTGGTCTGGTACGTCGCCGTGCGGGTCGCCCTGCCCCCGGCGAGCGATCCGGCGGCCCTCGGACAGGCGGCGTTCCTCAGCCAGCGCGGCCTGTTCCTGCCGCGCCCCGATTTTTGGGGATCGGCCGCCGCGGTGCCCCTGGCCTTCGGGATCGGCCTCGCGGCGGTCTGGCTCCTTGTCCAGGCCCGGGGCCGCGCCGTGGCGTTGGGCAAAAAACCCGGGCCGGTGCTGAGCCTGAGCGCCCTCCTCTGCCTCGGCCTGCCGGCGCTGGCCTGGATCGGCCTCGCGCTTGCGGGCCATCCCGTGCCGGTGGCGTGGCCCGTGCGCGGCCCCTACGACATCGAGGGCGGCTTGGCCGTGCGGCCGGAATTCGCCGCGCTCCTCATCGGGCTCTCGACCTATTCGGCCGCCTTCATCGCCGAGATCGTCAGGGCGGGGCTCGACAGCGTGGCACAGGGCCAGCGCGAGGCCGCCGCCGCCCTGTCGCTGAGCCGCGCCCAGGCCCTGCGCCTCGTCGTGCTGCCCCAGGCCATGCGGGTGATCGTGCCGCCGCTGACGAGCCAGTACCTCAACATCACGAAGAACTCATCGCTGGCCGTGCTCATCGGCTACCCCGACCTCGTGCACGTGTTCATGGGGACGGTGCTCAACCAGACCAACCAGGCGGTGGAGGTGGTGAGCTTGACGATGGCGGTCTATCTGACCTTGAGCCTCGTCACGGCCCTGGTCATGAACCGCTACAATGCCCGCGTGGCCGGGAGCCGCGCATGAATCCGGACACCATGAATCCGGACAAGCGGTTCGTGCGCGAGAGCATGATCCCCCCGGCCCCGCCGCCGCGCCGGATCAGTGGCCCCCTCGCCCGGATTCGCGCGACCCTGTTTCCCGATCTCGCCAATGGCCTCGTCACCCTGGCGATCCTGGCGGCCCTCGTCTGGCTCGTGCCGGCGGCGTTCCGTTTCCTCGTCGTCGAGGCCGTCTGGACCGGCGCGTCGGGCGAGGCCTGCCGACCGGAGGTGGTGGGCCATCCGGTCGGGGCCTGCTGGGCCTTCATCGGCGACAAGATCAACTACCTCGCCTACGGCTCCTATCCGACGGCCGAGCGCTGGCGGCCGAACCTGTTCTTCGGGCTCCTCGCCTTCGGGGTCGCCTGGATGCTGTGGCTCGGCGCTCCGAAGCGGACCTGGGGGGCCGTCTACCTGTTCCTGGTGGTCCCGGTGCTCGCCTATGTCCTGCTCGCCGGAGCCCCCGCCCTCGGGCTTGTCTCCGTCGCCACCGCCCTGTGGGGCGGCCTCCTCGTCACCGTGGTGGTGTCGGGCGTCGGCATCGTCGCCGCCCTGCCGCTCGGCATCCTCCTGGCGCTCGGCCGGCGCTCGGACTGGCCGGTGGTGCGCATCCTTTGCATCGGTTTCATCGAGTTCTGGCGCGGCGTCCCCCTCATCACCGTGCTGTTCATGGCCAACGTGATGCTGCCCCTGTTCCTGCCGGGCGACCTCACGGTGGACCGCCTCGTGAGGCCCCTCGTCGGCATCGCCCTGTTCGCCTCCGCCTACATGGCCGAGGTGGTGCGCGGCGGCCTCCAGGCGATTCCCGCCGGGCAGCGACAAGCCGCCCTGGCGCTGGGGCTGACGCCGTTCCAGGCCACCCGCGCCGTGGTGCTGCCCCAGGCCCTGAAGATCGTGGTGCCGGGCATCGTCAACACCCTCATCGGCCTGTTCAAGGACACCACCCTCGTGGCCATCGTGGGGCTTGCCGACTTCGTCCGGGTGCTCGAGGCGGCCCGCGCCGATCCGCGCTGGTCGGCCCCCGCCGTGCCGGTGACGGCCTACGTGTTCGCGGCCCTGTTCTATTTCGCCGTCTGCTTCGGCATGGCCCGCTACGCCGGCTTCATCGAGCGGCGGCTCGCGGCGGGGGCGGTGCGATGATCCCGCCCGCCGGGCCGATGCCCGCCGTGGAGTTCTCAGGCGTCCACGCCTGGTTCGGTACCACCCACGTGCTGCGCGCCATCGACCTCGCCGTGGCGCCGGGCGAGACCGTGGTGATCTGCGGCCCCTCGGGCTCGGGCAAATCGACCCTCATTCGCACCGTCAACGGCCTCGTGGCGCATGGAGCCGGCACGATCCGGGTGGCGGGCGTCACCCTCGACGGCGGCGCGAAGGCCGCCGACGCCGTGCGCGCCCGGGTCGGCATGGTGTTCCAGGGGTTCAACCTGTTCCCGCACCTCACCGTGCTGGAAAACTGCACCCTGGCGCCGCTCCATGTCCGCCGCGTCGGCCTCGCAGCGGCTCGTGCCCTCGCCCTGGGACACCTCGACCGGGTCGGCCTTGCGGATCTGGCGGGGCGGCGTCCCGCCGAACTCTCCGGCGGCCAGCAGCAGCGGGTGGCCATCGCCCGTGCCTTGAGCCTCGAACCCGATGTGATGCTCCTCGACGAGCCGACTTCGGCGCTGGACCCCGAGATGGTGGGGGAGGTCCTCGCGGTGCTGACGGATCTCGCGCGCGGCGGCACCACGCTCCTGTGCGTCACCCACGAAATGGGCTTCGCCCGGGCCGTGGCCGACCGGGTGGTGTTCATGGACGAGGGCCAGATCGTCGAGATCGCCCCGCCGGAGGCGTTCTTCGACCAGCCGCGGCATCCCCGCACGCGGGCGTTCCTGAGTCGTATCCTGGGGTGAACGCGCCGCGCGCGGATCGCGTCGGACCGGCCGCTTCACGGCCACGAGACTCCCCCTCGGCGATCGCAGCCACGGCCCGACTTGACGGCCCACCCCGCACCGGGCTGTGGTCGCCCCAATCCAAAATCCCCCTCGAAGGCGCCGATGTCCGACACCCCGCCCCGCGATCCCGCACGCTTCGGCGCCAGCACCCGCCTCGTCCATGCCGGGCGCGATCCGTCTGCCCAGCACGGCTTCGTCAACACCCCGATCTATCGCGGCTCCACGGTGCTGTTTCCCACCTACGACGACCTCAAGCACCGGCGCGGGCGCTTCGATTATGGCACCTCCGGCACGCCGACGACGGAATCCCTCACGACAGCCTGGAGCGAGCTCGCGGGCGCCGCCGGCACGGTTCTGACCCCATCGGGATTGGCGGCGCTGACCGTCGCCCTCATGGCCGTGGTCTCGGCCGGCGACCACCTGCTGGTGTCGGATTCCGCCTACCGCCCCACCCGCATCTTCTGCGACGGGGTCCTGAAGCGCTTCGGCGTCGAAGTCGAGTATTACGATCCGCTGATCGGCGCCGGCATCGGCGCGCTCATGCGGGACACCACCAAGGCGGTGCTGGTGGAGGCGCCGGGCTCGCAGAGCTTCGAGATGCAGGACGTGCCGGCGATCAGTGAGATCGTCCACGCGCGGGGGGCCGCCGTGATCATGGACAACACCTGGGCGACCCCCCTGCTGTTCCCGCCGCACGCGCGGGGCGTCGACATCGCGGTGGAGGCCGGGACCAAGTACCTCTCGGGTGGCTCAGACCTCCTGCTCGGCCTCACGTCGGCCAACGCAACCTATTGGCCGGCCCTGCACCGGACCTTCGAGCATTTCGCCATGTGTCCCGGACCCGAGGACGTCTTTCTGGCGCTCAGGGGCCTGCGCACCATGGCGCTGCGCCTGCGTGAGCACGGCGCCCAGGGCCTCGCCATGGCGCGCTGGCTTCAAGCCCGGCCGGAGGTCGCCCGCGTGCTCCATCCAGGGTTACCGGAGGATCCGGGCCACGCCATCTGGAAGCGCGACTTCGCCGGGGCGTCGGGTCTGTTCGGCGTGATCCTCAACCCCGCCCCCGAGCGCGCCGTGGCAGCGATGCTTGATGGCCTCGAACTGTTCGGCATGGGCTTCTCCTGGGGCGGCTTCGAGAGCCTCGTCATCCCGTTCGATTGCCGCGCCTACCGCACCGCCACCACCTGGGCCCCGGAGGGGCCGGCCTTGCGCTTCCATATCGGCCTCGAGGATCTTTTGGATTTGCAGGCCGATCTCGACGCCGGGTTCGCGCGGCTGCGCGCGGCGATGTGAGTCACGCGCCCCTCACGGCGCCAGCCACCGCCCCGCCCAGCCGGCCCCATCGCGCACCCACCCCGCCCGGCGGTGGCCGCGCCGGTCGAGGAACAGGAAGTCGAGGCGGGTCGCCGTCACCACCACGGCGCAGAAATTCGGGCGGCCTCCGTCGAGGTCGGCGCCGTCCGCCGGCTGGGTGTAGGCGTCGCCCGCAGGCAGGGCCGTGCCGGGGGCCGGCGCGATCCCGTAGCAGGTGCGGCTCATGATCCGCGAGCCGTCCCAGGCGGCGTCGGCCACCGCGTCGTCCGTGTGGAGGCGGGCCGTGCCCGAGACCCGGATCTGGATCTTCGAGGCCGTGTCGTAGCCGTGCAGGGCGGCCCGGCCCGTGGCGGCGATGTCAGCGGCCTTGGCCGAGCGGCGGTCACAGTGGAACCGCAGCGTCCCCATCGCCGGATCGGCCTCGCGCAGGACCACGGTGCGGACCTGCGGAGAACCGTCGGCGTCGACGGTGGCGAGTGCGGGCATGTGGAAGGCGTTGCGACGCAGGACCGGCCCCTCCCGCAGCAGGCGCCAGACTTCGAAGAGACTGGCGTCGAGGTCGTCGTAGAAGGCCGGCAGGGGGGCGGGGTTCATCGGCCCCGGCGCTCCCGCAGGATGAGGGCGACGTTGCGCAGATAGATGCCCGTCGACAGGGCCTGTCCGAAAATGATCACGGGCTCCCGCCGCACCAACCCGTAGACGAGGGTCATGAGGCCGCCCGCGATGGAGAGGAACCAGAACGAGAGCGGCATCACGCTCTTGCCCGCCCGCTCCGAGGCGAGCCATTGCAGGATGAAGCGGGCGCCGAACACCGCCTGCGCGGCGATGCCGAACACGAGCCAGCCGTCGAACCGGGTCACGAACACGTCGTAGACGTAGCCGCGCAGATCCGCGGCGAGCTGGATGATCATGGCCGCACCTTACAAGACGTCACGTCAGGGCGTCACTTCGGTGACCGGGGGCGCCGGGCGCTTGCGGCGGATCAGCCACCACACCCCGGCGAGATCGAGCATCCCGACCCAGAGCCGGTCGAACAGGCCGTAATTCGAATGTCCGGTGAAGCGCGGCCGGTCGACCACGTCGCGGTGGACCACGGCGAAGCCCTCGCGGGCGACCAGCGCCGGCATGAAGCGGTGCAGGGCGTCGAAGGCCGGCAGCGCCCGGTAGACGTCGCGGCGAAACACCTTGAGGCCGCAGCCGGTGTCGCGGGTGGCGTCGCGCAGGATGCGGCCGCGCACCCCGTTGGCGATGCGCGATTGGAGCGTCTTGAGGCGCCCGTCCTTGCGCCCGATCCGCTGGCCCTGCGCGAGGCCGGCCCTCGGCCCCCCCGCCTCCAGGGCGGCGAACAGGGCCGGGATGAAGGCCGGATCGTTCTGGCCGTCGCCGTCGAGGGTGGCGACGATCGTCGCGCGGGCCGCCGCGACGCCGCTGCGCACGGCCGCCGACTGGCCGCCGCTGCGGGCGTGGCGCAGCACCCGCAGCCACGGCCTGGCGCGGGCGGCCTCGGTGAGGAGGGCCAGGGTCGCGTCCGTCGAGCCGTCGTCGACGTAGATCACCTCGAAGGGGGCAAGCGCCGCGCAGGCGGCCTCGATCTCGGCGAGCAGGCCGGCGATGTTGCCGGCCTCGTTCTTCACCGGAACCACCACGGAGAGGCGTAAGGTCGGAGACTGAGCGTTCAAGGGATCACCGCATAGGCCGAGAGGTCGACCCGCCGGCCGCCGTTGATGTTGAAGCCGGAAACCTGCCCCACCACCCGAGGCAGAATCGTGCCCGCCGCGATGGCCGCGTCGAAGGCGGCGGCGGAGCGGCTGTCGACGAAAACGAGGCGGCAGCCGCCTTGCGCGAGGAAGGCCGCCGCCTCCGCGGCCGTGGAGGGGGTCGCGAGATCGGTGCCGACGAGGAAGACGAGGCTGGGCTCGCGGTAGCCGAGGCTCGCGACCTTCGGGTTCGCGCAGGGCAGAGAATCGCGGATGGCCGCGAGTCGCGGCGACACCTTGAGGGCGGGGAGATCCGGCTGGGTCAGGCCGAACACCGCCGGGGAGAGCAGGCAGGCGGCGAGGATCGCCAGCAGCAGCGCCCGCTCAGGGGCCGCCCGGCCGAAGGCGCGCCAGGAGAGGACGGCGACGGCGCAGGCCGCGACGAGGCCCGGCAGGCCGGCCCACGGTATCGTCCGGTCGAAACTCCAGGCCGCCCAGGTCAGGCCGAGGGTGAGGCCGGCGGGGATGAGGACCACGAGGCCCGCCACCGCCCGGGCGCCGCGCCGGGCGGGATCGAGGGCGCCGGCCGCGAGCGCCAGCACGGTCAGGATCGCCACGGCCGGCATCAGGGGCAGGACGTAATGCGGCAGCTTCGTCGGCACCGCCTCGAACAGGAGCCAGGCCGGCACGATCCAGGCCAGCAGGAAGGCGACCGCGTCGGTGCCCCGCCGGCCCCAAGCGAACGGGATCGCCAGGGCCGCGAAGGCCGCGCCCGGCCAGAAGGTGGCGTAGAACACGATGGCGTAGGTGCCGGGCGGCGCCCAGTGCTTCTCGGCCCCGCCGCCGACCTTGCCCAGCATGTCGTGGCCCACCGCCTCGCCGTAGAAGGCGCCGCCGCTCTTCCACGCGATGGCGAGGAACCAGGGGGCGACCAGCGCCAGGGTCATGGGCAGGCCGAGGCCGGGGCGGAGCGCCAGCAGCCACGCCGCCGAGCGGACCCGCACGGAGAGAACGAGGGCCGGCAGGGCGCAGAACAGGGGCACCATCGGGCCCTTCACCAGAAGGCCCAGCGCGAGCCCAAGCCAGAACGCCACCACGGTGCCGGTGGCGAGCGGGTTGCCCCGCCGCAGCCACGCCCGGGCGAGGCCGCCGAGGCTCGCGGTGGCGCAGGCGCACAGCAGCGCATCGGTCTTGGCGAGATGGGCTTCCGCCGCCAGCATGACGCAGGCCCCGAACAGGGCGGCGGCGAGCAGCGCCCCGCGCCGGGGCAGGAAGGCCAGCGCCGCCCAGTAGGTCAGCAGAATGGCGGCGAGCGCCCCGATCAGCGAGGGGATGCGGTAGAGCCCGATCGTCGTGCGCGCCCCCGGCACGCCGAGCGCCTCGGCGGCGCCGACGATCGCCGCCTGCGCCCAGTAGATCCCCACGGGCTTCTTGTGACGGGCCTCCCCCTGGAAGCGGATATCGACGAAGTCGCCCGTCTCCAGCATCTGCTTGGAGGCCTGGGCGAAGCGCGGCTCGTCGCGATCCATGGGCTGGAGCGAGGCGAGGCCCGGCAGGAAGCAGACGAGGCCGATGGCGACGAGGAGGGCGCAGGCGCGGGCATGGCTCCAGGCCGCCCAGGCGAGCAGGCGCTCGAGGACCGCGAAGGCGTCGCCCTCGGCCGTCAGGGGCCGGACTTCGCTCGATCTCATGCGGCGGGTATCACGGGAGAGGCCGAAAAGGCGGTCATGCGCGGCTCCGGACCGGTCACCGGCCCACGGATTCGGTCGACGCCCCGACGGGCGGCGGTGTCGATGATGCGGAGCGGAATGTCAAATTCTGCGGGGATCGGGCGCCTCCTCCCCGGGGAAGCGCCGCCGGTACGCGCCGGGGGCGGCCCCGATGCAGCGCTGGACACTGCGCCGGAGGGTCTCCTCGGAGCCGAATCCGCAGATGAGGGCGATGCGCTTGAGGGGCATCCGGCTTTCCGCGAGGTGGCGCCGGGCCGCGTCCACCCGCAGGCGTTCGAGGGCGCGGGCCGGAGTGAGGCCGGTGGCGATCCGGTAATGCCGGGCGAAGCTGCGCGGGCTCATGCCCGCCTGCGCGGCGAGGCGTTCCACCGTGAGGGGCTCGGCCAGGTTCTCGCCGATCCAGGCGTGCAGGGCGTCGAAGCGCGAGCCGGCCTGGAGGGACAGGGCCGTGCTGAACTGCGCCTGTCCGCCGGGGCGCTTGAGGAACACCACGAGGTGGCGCGCCACGGCCAGGGCCACCGCCCGGCCGAGATCGGCTTCGACCAGGGCCAGGGCGAGGTCGATGCCGGCGCTGACCCCGGCGGAGGTCCAGAGAGTGCCGTCGCGGATGAAGATCGGGTCGGGCTCGACGCACGCCGCCGGATAGCGACGGGCGAGGGCGTCGCAGGCCGTCCAGTGGGTCGCCACCCGCCGCCCATGGAGGAGCCCGGCCGCCCCGAGGAGGAAGGCCCCCGTGCAGACCGAGGCGACCCGATCCGCCTGGGCCGCCCGCCCGGCGATCCAGTCCGGCAGGTCGGTCTCCGCCGCCGCGTGGACGCCGCGTCCGCCCGCGACGATGAGGGTGTCCACGGGGGCCGCGTCCCTCGGCAGGGGCGCGGTCGCGAGGCCGAGCCCGGCGGAACTGAGCACGCCGGCGGCCGGGGCCACCACCGCCAGGGTGTAGGGCGGAGACGATCCCGCCGGCCTCAGGTCGTTGGCCGTGGCGAAGACCTGCAGCGGCCCCGCCACATCGAGGAGTTGCACGTCCGGATAGGCCACGATCTCGACGCGGCGGGGGCGATCCGATCCGAACGGGAGATCTGGCAGGAAGCGAGGGGACTTGGTCATTCCGGCCGCAGACTGCCCCGATATGATCGTCCCTGTCCATGCAGCCAGGGATCGCCCCATGAGCCTCCAGATCGGTCTTCTGACCTTTCCCAACGTGCAGCAGCTCGACCTCACCGCCCCCTACGAGGTGTTCGCGATGATTCCGGGAGCCACGGTCCACCTCGTCGCCGCCCATCTCGATCCCATCGCGAGCGCCACGGGGCTCGTGCTGACCCCGACGGTGCGGATGGCGGACTGCCCGGCCCTCGACGTCCTGTGCGTGCCCGGCGGCGTCGGGGTGAACGCCCTGATGACGGATCGGGAGGGGCTCGCCTTCGTGCGCGAGCGTGCGGCGACGGCGCGCTTCGTCACCTCCGTCTGCACGGGCGCCCTGGTGCTGGGGGCCGCCGGCCTGCTCCGGGGCCGGCGCGCCACGACGCACTGGGCTTCCCTCGACCTTCTCGCCGCCTTCGGGGCGACGCCGGTGTCCGAGCGGGTGGTGCGGGACGGCAACCTCGTCACGGGCGGCGGCATCACGGCGGGCATCGACTTCGCCCTGGCGCTCGCCGAGGACCTCGTCGGGCGGGCGCAGGCGGAGGCGATCCAGCTCGGCCTCGAATACGCCCCCGCCCCGCCCTTCGACGCCGGCACGCCCGCCACGGCGGCGGCGCCCGTCCACGCCGCCGCGCGGGCGCGCCTCGCCGCCTCCCGGGCGGCCCGCGAGGCCCTGGTCCAGGCGATCACCGGAGTTCGGCCGGAGCCCTGGGGCGCCGACGTCTGATCGGGCTTTCCCCGAGTCTTTGCAGGTTCTCAAGTATTCTGCGCACAGGATCGCAACAGCGGATCGCGCTAGGGTGCGATGATCCTCATTCGATGATCCCCGGGGGGCCGTCCCCGGCGCCGGTGCGCGGGAGTTGGCATGTCGATGACCACGGGAGTCGCCACTCCTCCGACACCGGTGCCCCTGCATACCCAAGGGACCGATGCCTTGCGCGTCGTCGCCATGGCGACGATCCTCCTCGTGATGCTGGTCGGTGCCAACCCGTTCCACGACGGCACCGCGCCCGAGAACGCCGCCTCGGGGGCGGGCGGCAACCTCGGCAACCAGATCCTGTTCCTGATCATGGGCGGTGTCGCCGGCACCATCCTGGTCGCCCGGGGCCGGGCGGCCCTGCGGCCGCTGGCCAGTCTGCCGGTCCTCCTCATGCTCGCCTGGCTCGCCGTCTCGACGGGGCTCTCCATCGAGCCCCTGGTCTCGGCCCGCCGCCTCGTCTCCCTCGTGATCATGACGGCCGCCGCCGTGGCTTTCCTCCTGGCGGCGCGGGACACGCGCCAGTTCGCCACGGTGCTGGGCGCCACCACCCTCGGCATCGTGGCGCTGAGCTATCTCGGCCTCGTGCTCGTGCCCGAGCGCGCCATGCACACGGCCCTGGACATCATCGAGCCCGAACACGCCGGCAGCTGGCGCGGCCTCTACCCGCACAAGAACGCGGCGGGCGCCGCCATGGGGGCGTTCGTGTTCATCGGCCTGTTCTGGGCCGGCATGGGCCAGCGGGTGCTGGGCATTCTCCTGGCTGTGGCCGCCGCGATCTTCCTCGTGTTCACCAAGGCCAAGACTTCCGTGGCCATCGCGCCCGCCGTGCTGGTGCTGACCTGGCTCTGCACCCTGTCCGGGGCGACCCTCTGGCGGCGCCTCGTGCTCCTCGTCCCCTTGTGCGTCCTCCTGACGCTCACGGTGGGTTCGGTCCTCGTGCCGCAGGTCGGCGCCTTCGTGGCGAACGTCGCCAGCGACCCGACCTTCACGGGTCGGACGGAGATCTGGGCGTTCGCCGCCGACAACATCGCCAGGCGGCCCATCGCCGGCTACGGCTACGGTGCCTTCTGGGAAAGCGTGTTCTACGGCGGCGGCGCCGACGCGGCGACCTGGGTCAACCGGGCCACAGACGCCCATGACGGCTACCTCAACACCGCCCTCGAATCCGGCCTCGTCGGCCTCGCCCTCACGGCGTGGTGGCTCGTCTGGGCCCCGGTGACCGACCTGCAGTCCCGGTCGGCGGGGCGCCGCCTCGATCCCCTTGCGATGCTGTTCCTGCGCCTGTGGCTGTTCGCCATCCTCGTCGCGGTGTTCGAATCGGTGTTCTATCAGGCCACCAACGGCCTCTATTTCCTCCTCGTCGTCTCGGTGCTGGGCCTGCGCTATCTCGCGCGGGCGCGGGTGATCGCGGGTGGGGAGGACCGGCCGTGAGCCCCGCCGTGAGCCCCTCCGACATGGATCGTCCCGCGCCCGCCGGCCCCCATCCGGCGGTGGAGCCGCTTCCGGCCCTCACTTCCCTGCGCTTCCTCGCGGCGGCCTACGTCCTCGCGTTCCATTTCGCCGGGTACGAACTCAGCCGCGCGGCGATGCCCAACGCGATCTTCCTCGGCTATTCGGGGGTGACGTTCTTCTTCCTGCTCTCGGGCTTCATCCTCGCCTACAACTATCAGCGGGTGGACCTGTCGGAGCGCCCGGCCCTCGCCCGTTTCCTGCGGGCCCGGATCGCGCGGGTCTATCCGGTGTACCTCCTCGCCCTCGCCATCGGCCTGCCGTCGTTCGTCGCCTGGACCCTGAAGACGGTGCCTCCGCTCCAGACCCTGATGGCCGCGAGCGCCGTGCTGGCGCCGCTCGGCCTCCACGCCTGGGTGCCGGGCGCGGCCTGCGCCCTCGATTGCCCGAGCTGGTCGGTGTCGACGGAACTGTTCTTCTACGCCGCGTTCCCCCTGCTCCTGCCCCTCGTCCTGCGGCGGCCGGGGGCGACGGCGCTGGTGACCCTCACGGCCTGGGCCGTCGGCGTCACCCTCGCGATCCTGGCCTGGGCCCTTTACGCCCCCGGCCTGTCCCTCATCGCGCCGACCACGGATGCGGCGAACCTCCTGTCGCAGGCGATCAAGTACAATCCCCTCCTGCGCCTGCCCGAATTCGTGGCCGGCCTGCTCCTGTTCGCCCTGTGGCGCCGGGTGCGCCTGCCCGTCTGGTCGCTCCTGACCGGGGCCGGCGTCGCGGCGGCTTTCCTCGTGGGAAACGTCGAGGCGATCCCCGAAGTGCTCATGCATAACGGTCTGACCGCCCTCGTCTGGGCCCCCGTGATCCTGGCCGGCGCTCAGATCCGCTCCGGTCCCCTGACCGCCGGGTGGTTCGAGTTCCTCGGCCGCATCTCCTTCGCGCTCTATCTCCTGCACGTGCCAGTCTACGCCCTGGTGTCGAGCCTCGACCGGATCCTCCTCGGCGGTCGCCTCGCCGGTCTCCCCTGGCTCGTCGTCGGCCTCGCCGCGCTCCTGTCCCTCGCGGCCGCCACCGCCGTGCACCTTCGGGTCGAGGAACCGGCGCGCCGACGCCTCCTGCGCCCCCGCGCCCGGCGGCAGGCGGCCACCGCCCTGCCGTCGGCCTGACGACGCAGCAGATTTCCCTCGGCAGATTCCCGCCCCGACATGTCCGCGATCCGTACGGCTCTCCACCCATGACCTATCGTCCGGACATCGACGGCCTGCGCGCACTCGCGGTCCTCGTGGTGCTGTTCTTCCATGCCGGCGTGCCGGGCCCCTCCGGCGGCTTCGTCGGCGTCGACGTGTTCTTCGTGATCTCGGGCTACGTCATCACCCGGGGCATCCTCGCCGACGTGGCGGCGGGCCGGTTCTCCGTCGCGCGATTCTACGAACGCCGCATCCGCCGCATCCTGCCGATGCTGGTGGCCACGATCCTCGCCACCTACGCCCTCGCGTGGGTGTTCCTGCTGCCCGCCGCCCTGGACGACTTCGCCCGCAGCGTGGCGGCGGCCTCGGTGTTTTCCGCCAACGTCTTCTTCTGGAAGAGCGCCGGCTACTTCGACGTCGAGGCCCAGACCCGGCCCCTCCTGCACCTCTGGTCCCTCTCCGTCGAGGAGCAATACTACCTCGTCATCCCGGTGGCCCTGCCGCTGCTGCTGGCGCGGGCGCGCGGCCTCGCGGTGGGCGGCCTCATCGTCGCCCTCCTCGCCTCCCTGGCGTTGAGCGTCGCCCTCACCGACACGGCGCCCGGCGCCAACTTCTACCTCCTGCCGAGCCGGGCCTGGGAACTGCTGGTCGGCGCCCTCCTGGCCTTCCCGTCCGGATGGGCGGCTCCGCGCATCCTGCGCGAAGCCATTTCATCTGGATGGGCGGCTTCGCGCATCCTGCGCGAAGCCATGGCGGCGGGCGGCCTCGGGCTCATCGCCGTGGCGATCTTCACCTATGACGAGGCGACCCCGTTTCCGGGGCTCGCCGCCCTGCCGCCCTGCCTCGGGGCCGGCCTGATCGTCGCCGCCGGTGGTGGTGGGGCCGGGACCCTCGTGGGCCGGCTGCTGTCCCTGCCGCCCTGCACCGGAATCGGGCGCCTGTCCTACGCCCTCTACATGGTGCACTGGCCCGTGGTGGTGTTCACCCGCTACGCCCTGTTGCGCGACCCGGCCGGGTGGGAGGTGGTCGGCGTCATCGCCCTCTGCTTCGCCCTCGCCTACGCCGCCTGGCGCTGGATCGAGACCCCGCTGCGGCATCCGCCCCGGGGACCCGCCGCCGACCGCCGACCGCTCTTCGCCGCCACGGCGGCGCTTCTCGCCGGCCTCGGGGGCCTCGGCTTCGCCGGCGTTGTCACGGACGGCTTTCCGTCGCGCTTCCCCGGCGTGCAGCCGGGGGCCCTGGCCGCCCTCGAGCGCGAGGGCTGGAAGGGCGGGCGCTGCTTCCTCGAGAACGGCCGCTTCGCCGACTGGGCCGGACCCGAATGCCGCATCGGCGGGGATCGGCCAGCGACCGCGCTCCTGTGGGGCGATTCCTACGCCGCCCACTACGTGCCGGGCCTCGTGCGCAATGCCCCGGCCCTCACCCACGCGGTCCTGCAATACACCTTCGCGGGCTGCCCGCCGCTCCTCGCCTACCGCTCGCGGGCGAAGCCCGGCTGCGGGGATTTCAATGCCCACGCCTTCGACGTGATCCGCGCCTACGGCGTGACGCACGTGGTCCTGGCCGCCCGCTGGGATCTCCTCTCCGCCCGGACCCTCGCGGGCCTGCCCGACACCCTCGCGCGCCTCGCGGCCCTGGGGGTCTCCGTCTCGGTGATCGGTCCCTCGCCGCTCTTCGCCTTCGACGTGGCGGTGCTGAGCGCCCGCGATGCCGGCGCCCGGCCCGACGGCTCGGCGGCGTGGTTCGCCCGGGTAGACGACCCGGCCATCCGCCGCCTCTCGGCCGGCGCCGGCTTCATCGACCCCCTGCCGACCTTCTGCGACGGCGCCCTGTGCCGCTACCGCGCCGAGGGCACCGACCTGTTCCTCGACACCGGCCACCTGTCGCGGGCGGGCAGCGAGCGGGCGGTGCGGGCCTACTTCCCTCTCCTGCGCCACGATGCGGCCCCGGTGGAGGCAACCGACCGGTAACGCCTTGGCGTCGAGGCGCGAACCGGCCTAGACCCGGCCCGCACCCGAGGTCGTTCCCATGCGTCGTCCCCTCTCATCCCCCCTCGCCCTCGCGGCGCTCCTCCTCGCGGCGGGCCCGTCCCTCGCGCGGAGTCAGGATGCGGAAACGCCCCCCGCCGGGCCGGTACTCCAGACCCTCGACGCCGCCAACACCCGTTATTCGCCCCTCGACGCCATCACGGCCGAAAATGTCGGACGCCTGCGGGTGGCCTGGACCTTCTCCACGGGGGTCCTGCGCGGCCACGAGGGCGCCCCCCTGGTGGTCGGCTCGGTGATGTACGTCCACACGCCGTTCCCCAACATCGTCACGGCCCTCGACCTCGACCATGACGGGCGCATCCTGTGGCGCTACGAACCGAAGCAGGACGCCTCCGTCCTCGCCATGCTGTGCTGCGACACCGTCAATCGCGGCCTCGCCTACGCCGACGGGGCGATCCTGCTGCACCAGGCCGACACCACCCTGGTGTCCCTCGACGCCGCCACCGGCCGGGTGAACTGGACGGTGAAGAACGGCGACCCGGCGCGCGGCGAGACCAACACCGCCACGGTGCTGCCCGTGAAGGACAAGATCCTGGTGGGCATCTCGGGCGGCGAATTCGGGGTGCGCTGCCACCTCACGGCCTACGATGCGAAGACGGGCCGGCGCCTCTGGCGCGCCTACTCCATGGGGCCGGACGCCGACATGCTCGTCGACCCGCAGACCACCACCACCCTCGGCAAGCCCGTCGGCCGGGACTCCTCCCTCGCCTCGTGGGAGGGCGACCAATGGAAGACCGGCGGCGGCTGCACCTGGGGCTGGTACGCCTACGATCCCAAGCTCAACCTCGTGTATTACGGCACCGGCAACCCCTCGACCTGGAACCCGGCCCAGCGCCCCGGCGACAACCGCTGGGCCCAGTCCATCGTCGCCCGCGATCCCGATACCGGCCGGGCGCGCTGGCTCTACCAGATGACGCCCCACGACCAGTGGGACTACGACGGCGTCAACGAGATGATCCTGACGGAGGGGGTGGTGGACGGACGGGCGCGCCCGCTCCTCACCCATTTCGATCGCAACGGCTTCGCCTACACGCTGGATCGCGCGACGGGCGAACTCCTCGCCGCCGAGAAGTTCGACCCGGCGGTGAACTGGGCGACCCGGATCGACCTCGACAAGAATTCGAACACCTACGGTCGGCCCGTCCTCGACCCGCGCTACGCCCCCGAGATGGCGGGCGAGGACGAGACCACGGCGGGGATCTGCCCCGGCGCCATCGGGGCGAAGAACCAGCAGCCGGCGGCCTATTCGCCGAAAACCCGGCTGTTCTACGTGCCGACCAACCGCATCTGCATGACCTACGAGCCGTTCCGGGTCACCTACGCCACGGGCATGCCGTATGTCGGCGCCACCGTCGGCCTGGAGCCGCCGCCGGGCGAGACCCGGACGGGCGCCCTCCTGGCCTGGGACGGGGCGCGCGGACGAACCGTCTGGTCGATCCCGGAGCCGTTCTCCGTGTGGTCGGGGGTGCTCGCCACCGCCGGAGACGTGGTGTTCTACGGAACCCTCGAAGGCTATCTGAAGGCCGTCGACGCCCGGACCGGCCGGGAACTCTACCGCTTCAAGACCCCGTCCGGCATCGTCGGCAACGTCACCACCTATACCCATAAGGGCCGGCAATACGTGGCGGTGCTCTCCGGTGTGGGCGGCTGGGCCGGCATCGGACTCGCCGCCGGCCTCACCGACCCGCATGACGGGGCCGGCGCCGTGGGCGGCTACGCGGCGCTCTCGAGCTACACGGCCCTGGGCGGCCAACTCACGGTATTCGCCCTACCGGACTGAGTCAGGGTTCGAAGGGATCATCCCTTCGCGGGTCCAGGGCAGAGCCCTGGGGTCTTCGTCGGGCTCAGCCCGACACCCGCCGAAGGGGTCACCCCTTCGGAATCCCGTTACGCGGGATCCTCCTCCGCGGGGGCGTAGACGGCGTCGCCGAGGCGGCGCAGCGGGCCGCCGGGGCCGGAGCGCTTCCACAGGCGGGTGTTGAGGGCGGCGATCGCATCGTGGCCGGGCAGCTCGAAGCCCCGCGCCGTCAGGCCGGGCAGGATCTCGCCGGCATGCAGGGGCCGCCCGGCCTCGTGCAGGATCTCGACGGCGGCGGCCACGAGGGCGCGGCCGTGGCGGCGGGCGGCGGCGATGTCCTCGCCCGGGCGCGCCTCGGGCTCAGGCTCAGGCTCGGGAGCCGGATGCGGCGCAGGGGACGGAGCCGGGACGGCCGCCTTCGTTGCGACGGACCCGGCCCCGAGGCGGCGACCGAGTTCGAGGTAGAGGGCGTGATCGGCGATCTGCCGGTCGAGGGCGTCGCGCTGGCGCCGCAGGTCGGCCAGGGTCGCCTCGACCGCGGCCTCGCTCGGGAACATGGAACTCTCCGGAATATTCCAAATGCATCTCACGCATTTCTATCAGAATATTCCGCACTAGCAACGGTCCGTGTTCCTCAGGCGGCCGCCGTCTTCCGAGCCGGCTTCGTCACGCGGGGGGGAATGAGCAGGGCGCCGGCATCGGCGGGCTGGAGCAGCATGCCGTTGTCGTCGAGGCGAATCGGCAGTTTCGGAAACACCTCCTGCAGGTGGGCGAGATCGGCCTTGAACGCCTGGCGGAAGCTGCGGATGCTGGCGTTGTCGGCCCCGAACTGCTTGTGCAGGTTGTCCCAGGTGAGGCGCAGGGGCCGTTGCAGGGCGCGCAGGCGGTAGCCGACCCAGAACAAGAGGTCGAGTTTTCGCGCCGAGCCCGAGAAGGCGCGGGCCGCCCGGATGTCCACCGGCAGGGCGTGCTGGACGAGGTTGTCGTAGAAATCCTGGTGGAACTGGACGCTCTTCTGCCAGACCACGCCGTCGGCGCCCTGGGGCAGCCACAGGTCGAGCTGGCGGAACGGCGGGACGTTGAGGGTGCTGGCGCTGCCCGCCCCGTCCCAGAGGCCGATCTGCAGGGTGCAGGCGGCAAGCCGGGCGAGCTGCTCCTTGAACTGCCGGATGGTGCCCCGCTCGCCGCCGGTGACGGCGAACCCCATCTCCTTCATGAAGCCCGACAGGCTGTCGGCCACCGCCACCGTGGGGCTGCGCTGGCGCACGGCCTCCGTGCAGAGGTGGAGGAGCACGAGGCGGGCCTTTGGACCGTAGGGCAGGCCCTGGAATTCCATCTCGCCCGTGGCGGGGTTCTTGAGACGCCCCGCCAGGAGGCTGAGGGAATTCTTGCCGTATTCCCGAAAGAATTCGCGGGCGTCGCCGGGGTCGCGGTAGGGCAGGCCGCAGAGCGCCAGGACGGAATGGATGTGCTGGAGGTTCTCCGGTCCCGTGGGCTCGTTCTCGATGACTTCGCGCACGGCGTCGCGGCGGCGCTGATCGCGGCCCATGGCCTGACGGCGCCCGGCCACAGCCCCGCGCGCGGCGGCCTCGGCATCCCGCGCCCGCTGCCGGTGCAGGATGGTCTCCACGATGGTGGCGAACAGGAAACCACCGCGCGCCGCCTCGACCTCGGCGAGGAGGTCGGCGTCGCGGATGCCCGCCAAGGTGTCCTCGATCCCCAAGGTATTCCCGATCCCCATGAGCCCGGTGAAATGCCTGCCGCCCCAACGGGCCGATGCGGCGCCGTGAAGGCCGGACCATGCCCGATTCGCGGCGGGCGAGTCTCAGACGTCCGCCCCGTCATCCCGGCTATCCACCGGCCGGGACTCACGAATTCCGGACTGCCGGGCGGTCGTGACGACGCGGCCGAACCCTCACGCAGAGTTCGATACGGGGTCGGTTTTCGGGCTGTCCCCACAGTTCACCGGCCCGCCCCGGTTTCCACGCCGATCTCGATACGGACCCACGCCGAATCGGATACGCACCCCCGGTTTTTCGCGCAGAGTTCGATGCGAGGCTGCGCAGAGTTCGATACGGACTCACGCAGAGTTCGATACGCGAGTGGGTCTCAACCCCTTGGGGGATCAGCCGTTTCGGCCTCCCCATATAACCCTCATAACTGACTCTCTGAGAATCTCTTACTGATACCTTTCCTAAGGGGATCGACGATCGTTCGGTTTAAAGAACACACCGGACCAAGGGGATTTTGAGGGGACTTTTGCAGGGATGCGCACCGGCTGTCCCGGATCCGTCCCCAACCTCACCCCTCCCCCACCGGATGGGCTAAAGGAATTTCACGGGCGCCCTTCGCGGATGCCCGCCGTCGCAAACCCATCGGGATGTTCAGCCGCCGTGACCATCGAACCGCTCCTCGCCCTCATGGCGGCCCTGCGCGACCCGCGGACGGGCTGCCCCTGGGACATCGCCCAGACCTCGGCCTCCATCGCGCCCTATGCCGTGGAGGAGGCCCACGAGGTCGTGGACGCGATCCGGCGCGACGACGTGGAGGATCTGCGCGACGAGCTCGGCGACCTGCTGTTTCAGGTGGTGTTCCATGCCCGCATGGCGGAGGAGGCGGGGCGCTTCACCTTCGCGGACGTGGTCGGGGCCATCGTCGCCAAGATGATCCGGCGCCACCCGCACGTGTTCGCCCCCGACGGCAGCCCGGTGCCGCCGGGCTCGGTCTCACGCGATCCCGAGGCGGTGGCGCGGCAATGGACGGCGATCAAGGCCGCCGAGCGGGCGGAGCGGTCCCGGGGGAGTCAGGCTGCGGCAGGCCCCCTCGACGGCATCGCCCACGCCCTCCCGGCCCTCGCCCGGGCGGAGAAGCTCTCGGCCCGGGCTGCGACCTACGGCTTCGACTGGACCGACCCGGCCGACGTCATCGCCAAGGTGCGGGAGGAGACCGACGAGGTCGCCGACGCCCTGGCGCACGGCACGAAGGCCGATCTCGCGGAGGAAGTCGGCGACCTCCTGTTTTCCGTCGCCAACCTCGCCCGTCACCTCGGGATCGATCCGGAATATTCCCTAAATTTAGGGAATATGAAGTTCGAACGGCGCTTCACCGCCATGGCGGCCCGCCTCGCGGTCGATGGAACGCGCCTCGAAGACGCCTCCTTGGAAACCATGGAAACCGCCTGGACGGCGGTAAAGCGAGCCGAGGGGAAGTAAGGGGTTCGAAGGGATTATCCCTTCGTGGGTCCAGGGCGAAGCCCTGGGAAGACGTCGGGCTCTGCCCGACACCCGCCGAAGGGCTCAGCCCTTCGGAATCCCGGAATCGCGGCGGGGCCAGTCGATGACGTGGGTGGCGTAGAGGGCCCACCACACGAAGACCGGCTGAAACGCGAGGCGCGGCCCGTGGTACCACCACGAATCCGGCAGGCCCGGCACGACGATGCCCTCCACCGCATGCTTGATGTTGGCCGGAAACACGCAGACGGCGTAGAGGGCGAGGCCGATCCCGGCCCAGCGCCGGGTCGGGGGGAACATCAGGCCGGCGACCCCGGCGAGTTCGCAGAGCCCCGTGAGGATCACCACGCGGCGCGGAGCCGGCACCCACTCGGGCATGATCGGCAGGAAGGCGTCGGGGGCAACGAGGTGTACGATCCCGATGAAGCCGTAGGCCGCCATCAGGGCGAGGCGCAGCCAGAAGCGGTGATCGCGCGGCGGGCTCACAACCCCATGACCCGACGCAGGGCTGCCACGAGGGCCGTCACGGTCGGGTGAGACTCCGCGAAGGTCCGCGCGCCGATGGCCCGCACGGGGGCGATGCCCCGCAGGGAGTTGGTGAGGAACATTGCCTCGGCGCCCAGAAACTCCTGCAGGTCGAGGGGCCGTTCCTCGACCTCGAAGCCGAGGGTCGGGGCCAGTTCCAAAAGCTCGGCGCGGACGATGCCGGCGAGCACGCCCTCCGAGAGGGACGGGGTGACGAGGCGGGGTCCGATCACCGCGAACAGGTTGCCGGTGCCGGCGCAGGCGATGCGGCCGCGCGTGTTGCGGAACAGGGCCTCGTCGAACCCGGCCGCCCGCGCCTCCCCCGCCGCCAGCACGGCGTCGAGGTAGCCCAGCGTCTTCCACCGCGCGGCCGGCGAGGTGTCGTTGCGGCGGATGTTCGTCTCGTGGAGCGTCAGGGTGGCGAAGGGCAGGGCGGGCGGAAGCGGCGCCGCGCTCGCCCACAGGACCGGGCGCGGCTCGGGGGGCGGCGCGAGGCCGCGCGGCCCGGAGCCCCGCGTCACGGTGGTGCGGATCGCCGCCAGACCCCCTGCCCCATCGGCGACGGCCCGCATGGCCTCTATGATCCGCTCCGGCGCTATCGTGAAGCCGAGGGCCTGCGTGGCGGCGGCGAGGCGGGCCACATGCGCGGCCTCGAACACGAGGCGGCCGTCGACGGCGAGCGCCGTGTCGAACACGCCGTCGCCGAGCGTCAGGCCCCGGTCGGCGAGATCGAACGGCACCGGCCCGTCGACGAGGGCGCCGTCAAACCACGGCACGGGACGGCCCCTCCCCGGCCCGCTGGGCGCGGGCCGACCGCCAGGCACGGGCCAAGGCCAAAAAATTGCCGAACAGGGCGTGGCCGTGCTCGGTCAGGACCGATTCCGGATGGAACTGGATGCCCCAGGTGGGGTGGCGCGTGTGCGACAGGGCCATCACCTCGCCCTCCGCCGAGACGGCGTCGACGGTGAGCGCTCCCTCCATGCCGGGCTCGGGCGTGACGATGAGGGAGTGGTAGCGCCCCACCCGCATCGGGCTCGGCAGGCCGGAGAACAGGCCCGCTCCGTCATGGGTGATGGGCGTCGCCTGGCCATGCAGGGGCCTTGCCGCCCGTTCGACCCGGCCGCCGAAGGCCGCCCCGATGGCCTGATGGCCGAGGCAGACGCCGAGCAGGGGGATATCGCCGGAAAGCTCGCGGATGGCGGGGAGCGAGATGCCGGCCTCGGCGGGCGTGCAGGGGCCCGGCGAGATCACGACCGCGTCGGGCGCGAGATCCCGGATGCCGGGGACGTCGACGGCGTCGTTGCGGGCGACCCGCACGGTTTCGCCCAACTCCTCGAAGTACCGCACGACGTTGAAGACGAAGGAATCGTAATTGTCGATGACGAGGATCACGGTGCGGCCTCCCCGGCGGGTTCGAACGCCTGGAACACCCGTGCGGCCTTGGTCAGGGTCTCGTCGTATTCGCGGGCGGGATCGGACAGCAGGGTGACGCCGCCGCCCGCCTGGAGCACGGCGGTGGCGCCGTCCATCACCACCGTGCGGATGGCGATGGAGGTGTCGAGGCTGCCGTCGAAGCCGATGGCGCCGATGGCGCCGCAATAGAGTTCGCGGGCATCGCCTTCGATCTCCGTGATGATGTCCATGGCGCGCAGCTTCGGCGCGCCCGTGATGGAGCCGCCCGGAAAGGTCGCGCCGATGAGGTCGATGGCGTCCATCCCACCTTTCAGGGTTCCGGTGACCACCGACACGAGATGGTGGACGGAGGCATAGGATTCGAGGCCGCACAGGACCGGCACCCGCACGCTGTGCGGCTCGCAGATGCGCGAAAGGTCGTTGCGCAGGAGATCGACGATCATGATGTTCTCGGCCCGCTCCTTGGCGTCGGCCTGGAGCGCCTCGCCGAGAAGCGCATCCTCGGCGGGGTCGGCGACGCGGCGCAGGGTGCCCTTGATCGGCCGGGTCTCGATCTCTCGTCCTGAGAGCTTGAGGAAGCGCTCGGGGCTGCTGGAGGCGACCCGCAGGTCTTCGAAGGCGAGATAAGCGCCGAAGGTCGCCGGGTTGGTGGCGCGCAGGCGCCGGTAGAGGCTGAACGCGTCGAAACCGGGCGGCAGATCGGCTTCGAAGCGCTGGGCGATGTTGGCCTGATAGATGTCTCCGGCGCGGATGTAGTCGCGCACCCGCTCCACTGCGGCCTCGTAGGCTTCGCGCGAGAAGTTCGAGCGCCAGGCGAGCGGACCCTGGACCCTCGGTTCGGGCACCGGCCGGGCGGCCGAGAGGCTTTGCGCGAACAGGGCGAGGCGCGCCTGCGCCCGCGCCTGCCGGGATTCGGGCTCGGCTTCGGGAAATCCCGTGGCCATGAGGCGGCAGGTGCCGGCCGCGTGGTCGATGCTCAGGATCGTGTCGTAGAGGTTGAAGGCGATATCGTCGCATTGGCCGGCGCGCCGGGCCGGCGCCGCCACCCGCTCCAGGCGGCTCCCGAGGTCGTAGGCGAAATAGCCGATGGCCCCGCCGGTGAAGCCGGCCGCCTCCGGCTCCGGTTCGATCCGGTAGGCCGCGAGGCAGGCGCGCAGGGCCTCGAGGCCGGACCCCGGCACCGGTTCGCCGTTCAGGGTGGCCTGCCCGTCCCGGTAGCGAAACCGGGCGAACGGGTCCGCCGCCACGACCGAGGTCCGGCCGAGGGTCGGGTGCGGCATGGCGCTGTCGAGGAAGGCGAGGTCCGGCAGGTGCGCCAGGGCTTGCGCCGCCGCGACGGAATCGACGAACGGGAGGTCTACGGTCCACATGATCGGGAAGGACTTAGAGGCTTGCGCGGAAAACGGATACCCGCCCTGCCCTGCGGCACGGATTCCAGGCCGTTTTTCGCTTGCCACGGGCGCGCGGGCGAGGAAAGCGATCCGGCTGCATGTGGCCCCCGAATCCGTGAGGCTCGCGTGCCGCGCCGGATGCGGCTATAGATCTGGCAAATCAGCCCGATTTCCACGACTTCCCGCTCGGTCGGCCTTCGTTCGACCGGCCCGACGAGTGCCCATGACCGCATCGCCCCTGTTGCCCCCCAAGGCCGCGCCCAAGATTTCCTTCGTCTCCCTCGGCTGCCCCAAGGCGCTGGTGGATTCCGAGCGCATCCTCACCCACCTGCGGGCCGAGGGCTACGAACTCGCCCGGCGCCACGACGGGGCGGACGTGGTGATCGTCAACACCTGCGGCTTCCTCGATTCGGCCAAGGCCGAATCGCTCTCGGCCATCGGCGAGGCCATGGCGGAGAACGGCCGGGTCATCGTCACGGGCTGCATGGGGGCGCAGCCCGACGAGATCCGCGAAAAGTATCCGAACCTTCTCGCCGTCACCGGCCCGCAGGCCTACGAATCCGTGGTCGCGGCGGTGCACGAGGCGGTGCCCCCGGCCCATGATCCGTTCCTCGATCTCGTGCCGCCGCAGGGGGTGAAGCTCACCCCGCGCCACTATGCTTATCTCAAGATTTCAGAGGGTTGCAACAATCGCTGCACCTTCTGCATCATCCCGAGCTTGCGCGGCGACCTCGTCAGCCGCCCGGCCGGCGACGTGCTGCGCGAGGCCGAGAAGTTGGTCAAAGCCGGCGTCAAGGAACTCCTGGTGGTCTCGCAGGACACCTCCGCCTACGGCGTCGATGTCCGCTACGCCACGAGCCCGTGGCGGGACCGGGAGGTGCGGGCGAAGTTCTATGACCTCGCCGCCGAACTCGGCGAACTCGGGGCCTGGGTGCGGATGCACTACGTCTACCCCTACCCGCACGTGGACGAGGTCATCCCCCTGATGGCCGAGGGCAAGATCCTCCCCTACCTCGACATGCCGCTGCAGCACGCCTCCCCCAGCGTGCTCAAGCGCATGCGCCGCCCCGGCAACCAGGAGAAACAACTCGAGCGCATCCGGCGCTGGCGCGAGATCTGTCCCGATCTCGCCATCCGCTCGACCTTCATCGTCGGCTTCCCCGGCGAGACCGAGGCCGAGTTCGAGGAGCTGCTCGCCTGGATCAAGGAGGCCAAGCTCGAGCGCGTCGGCTGCTTCACCTACGAGCCGGTGAAGGGCGCCACCGCCAACGACCTCGGCGCCGCGGTGCCCCCGGAGGTCCAGGCCGAGCGCAAGCGCCGGTTCATGGAGACGCAGCAGACCGTCTCCGCCCGCCTGCAGAAGGCGCGGGTGGGCAAGCGCCTGCCCGTCATCATCGACGCGGTGGAGGGCGGCGTCGCCAAGGGCCGCTCGAAATACGACGCGCCGGAGATCGATGGAAACGTCCACGTCACGTCCCGCCGCCCGTTGCGCGTCGGCGACATCGTCACCGTGAAGATCGAGCGCGCGGACGCGTATGATCTGTATGGGAGCGCGGTGTAGCGGAAGCTCGCGAGCAGGCCGTCTCCGGCTGATCCATTCGGTCTCTGACCTGCGCGGGTTCCCTTTCCTTTCAGGAGCCTGTCGCGCGTGAGCAAGCCGAGGCAATCGACCGGAGACAGGATCAGGCCGCGATATCCCCGGTGGCGATCCGTTCGACACCGGCCGCCACCATCTCGGCCCAGGCCCTTGCCACTGAGCCGTCCTGGTCGATACCCCGCACCGCATCCGCCACCACCGCGACGGAAAACCCCGCCGCGCGGGCATCGAGGGCGGTCCAGGCCACGCAGTAATCCGTGGCGAGGCCGCACACGACGACACGGGTGAAGCCGCGCTCGCGCAGGTAGCCAGCAAGTCCCGTCGGGGTGCGGTCGGCTTCCACGAAGGCCGAGTAGCTGTCGACGTCCCGGCGGTGCCCTTTGCGGATCACCAGTTCGGCGTGCGTTGCCCGCAGGCCGGGGGCGAGGGCAGCCCCCTCCGTTCCCTGCACGCAATGGTCCGGCCACAGCATCTGGCTGCCATAGGGCCGCGCCACGGCCTCGAACGGCGCCCGGCCGGGATGACTCGTGGCGAACGAGACATGACCCGGCGGGTGCCAGTCCTGGGTCAGCACCACGTGGGCGAACCCTTCGGCGAGGCGGTTGATCGGCGCGATCACCGCATCGCCGTCCGGAACGGCGAGGGCGCCGCCCGGCAGGAAATCGTTCTGAACGTCCACCACCAGCAGGACGTCCCCTGCCCCCGGCCTCACGGGATCATCACCGTGGCGCCCGTGGTTTTGCGGCTGGCGAGATCCGTGTGGACCTGGGGCGCGTCCGCGAGCCGGGCCTGGGCATGGACGGGAATCGTCACCGCGCCGCTCGCCACCACGCCGAACAGGTTCCTGGCCATATCGTCCAGGGTCTCGCGCTTGCCCGCATGTGCGAAGAGCGAGGGCCGGGTGGCGTAGAGCGAGCCCTTCTGGCCGAGGAGCGCCAAGCTGAAATCGTCGACGGGACCCGAGGCCGAACCGAAGCTGACGAAGAGGCCCAGCGGGCTGATGCAATCGAGCGAGGCCGGGAAGGTGTCGCGGCCCACCCCGTCATAGACCACGGGCACGCCCTTGCCGTTGGTGATCTCCTTCACGCGGGCGGCGAAGTCCTCATCGCGGTACAGGATGACGTGGTCGCAGCCGTTGGCGCGGGCGAGTTCCGCCTTCTCCTCGGAGCCCACGGTGCCGATGACCGTGGCACCGAGGTGCTTCGCCCATTGGCAGGCGATGAGGCCGACGCCGCCGGCGGCGGCATGAAACAGGATCGTGTCGCCGGCTTTCACCCGGTACGTCCGGTGCAGGAGATACTCGGCGGTGAGCCCCTTGAGCATCATGGCGGCGGCGGTGGCGTCCTCGACGCCGTCGGCGAGGTGCACGGCGGCGCTCGCCTGGATCACCACCTCCTCCGCATAGGTGCCGGCCGCCGAGCCGTAGGCCACGCGCTCGCCGGGCCGGAAGTCGGTGACGCCCTCGCCCACGGACACCACGGTGCCGGCGCCCTCGTTGCCGGGGGTGAAGGGCAGCTGCGGCACCTTGTAGGCGCCGGAGCGGAAGTAGATGTCGATGAAGTTGACGCCGATGGCGCTCTGGCGGACGTGGATCTGTCCGGGGCCGGGCTCCGGCACCGTGACGTCCTCGTAGCGCATCACCTCGGGGCCGCCGTATTCGTGGACTCGGATCGCCTTCGGCATGGGGCTCGTTCCTCGTGGGCTTAGGTCAGGCTCGACATAGACGGTGGGCGCCATAGGGCAATGGCGCAACCCGCGACCCTCCTCCCCACGTCACACGATCCCGGTGAGGTAGTAGACGCCGATGACGAGGAACACGGCCGAGGTCTTGAGCACCGTGATGGCGAAGATGTCGGCGTAAGCCTGCCGGTGGCTGAGGCCGGTCACGGCCAGCAGCGTGATCACGGCGCCGTTGTGCGGCAGGGTGTCCATGCCGCCGCTCGCCATGGCGGCCACCCGGTGCAGCACCGCCATGGGGATGCCCGCCCCCTCGGCCGCCGCGATGAAGGTGTTCGCCATGGTGGCGAGCGCGATGCTCAGCCCCCCGGAGGCCGAGCCGGTGATGCCGGCCAGCGCCGTCACCGTCACGGCCTCGTTCACCAGGGGATTGGGGATCGCCGAGAGGGCGTCGCGGATCACGAGGAAGCCCGGGAGCGCCGCGATGACCGCGCCGAAACCGTATTCGGAGGCGGTGTTCATGGCCGCCAACAGGGCGCCGGCCACCGCCGCCCGGCTGCCCTCGGCGAAGCCCCGCGACACCGGCCGCCACGCGAAGGCCAGCACCGTGAGGATGCCGGCGATGAGGGCGAGTTCCACGGCCCAGATGGCGGTGACCGAGGCGGTGGTGGTCACGATGGGCTTGTCGAGGCCGGCGAGCACCGTCTCGACCTTCGCGCCGTAGAGGCGCGGGATCGCCGCCGTGAAGGCGAGGTTGGCGAGGCCCACCACCACGAGGGGCAGGAGGGCGACGGCCGGATGCGCGAGGGCGGTGGCCTCCATCGTCGCCGGTTCGTTGGCGTGGCCGGTGCCGTAGCCCTCGCCCCGCCGTTTGGCCGCCGCGATGCGGGCATCGAGGTAGGTGACGCCGGCCGCCAGGATGAAGGCCGCCCCGATGAGACCGAGCCAGGGGGCGGCCCAGGTGTCGGTGCCGAAGAAGGTGGTGGGGATGATGTTCTGGATCTGCGGCGTGCCCGGCAGGGCGTCCATGGTGTAGGAGAAGGCGCCGAGCGCGATGGTGCCGGGGATGAGGCGTTTCGGGATGTCGGAGAGGCGGAACGCCTCGGCCGCGAACGGATAGACCGCGAACACCACGACGAAGAGCGACACGCCGCCATAGGTGAGCAGGTTGCACACGAGTACGATGGAGAGCACGGCGCGGCGCGCGCCCACGAGTTCGATGACGGCCGTGACGATGGCCCGCGAGAAGCCCGACAGCTCGATGACCTTGCCGAACACGGCGCCCAGTAGGAACACGGGCAGGTACAGCTTCACGAAGCCGACCATCTTCTCCATGAACAACCCCGAAAACACCGGCAGCACGGCGGCGGGGTCGGTGAGGAGCACGGCAGCGAGCGCCGCGATGGGGGCGAACAGGATGACGCTGAAGCCGCGATAGGCCACCAGCATGAGAAAGCCGAGGGCGAAGAGCGCGATGGCGAGGGACAAGGGGGATTTCCTCCGCGAGGCGGCATGGGTCGCCCCCCGGATGCTAACCGGCGCTGTTTTCCCGCACCATCGCGTCCCTTGACCGATCCGGCCGGCTCCCTCTGTAAGGCGTGACGGATCGGCCGATCTGTCCCGTTTCGCCGTCTCGTCGGCCCGTTCGCGCAGGAGAACGACCCGTGGCCCCATCGCCCCAGAGTGTTTCGCGCGGCATGCCACCCTTGGCGGTGGCCGTGGTCGGGGCCGGCGCCGCCGGCCTCGGGGCCGCCCTGGCGCTCGCCCGCGACGGCATTCCCACCGCCCTCGTCGGCCGCCACGCCCCCGTGGCGGACGGGCGCACGGTGGCGCTCCTCGACGGCTCCGTGCGGTTCCTGCGGGCCCTCGGCGCCTGGGACGGCATCGCGCCCCATGCCAGCCCGCTGGCCGAACTCCACATCGTCGACGACACCGGCAGCCTGTTCCGGCCGCCGCCCGCCCGCTTCGTCGCCACGGAGATCGGCCTCGACGCCTTCGGCTGGAACGTCGAGAGCGCGCGCCTCGTCGAGAGCCTGCGGGTGCAGGCCCGTTCCGCGTCAAATCTCACCCTGTTCGAGAGCGACGCCAGCGCGGCCGAGTTCGGCGCGGACGCCGTCGACCTGACGCTGGGCGACGGCACGCGCCTCTCCGCCCGCCTCGCGGTGGGGGCCGACGGTGCCCGCTCGAAGCTGCGCGAAGCCGCCGGTCTGGTTCCGCGCGAATGGTCCTACCCCCAGGCCGCCCTCACGACGATCCTGGCCCATACCCGGCCGCACCGGGACGTCTCGACGGAATTCCACACCCGTGAAGGACCGTTCACCCTGGTGCCCCTGCCCGGCGGGCATCGCTCCAGCCTCGTCTGGGTCATGGATGCGGCCCGCGCCGAGACCATGGCCGCCCAGGACGACGCGGCCCTGGCCCGCGCCGTCGAGACCCGAGCGCAGGCGATGCTCGGGGCCATGCGCCTCGACGGGCCGCGCGGCCTCGTGCCCATGCGCGGCCTTTCCCTGCCGAGCCCCGTCGCCACCCGCCTCGCCCTCGTGGGCGAAGCGGCCCACCTCTTCCCGCCCATCGGCGCCCAGGGCCTCAACCTCGGTCTTCGCGATGCGGCCGCCCTGCGGGACGCCGTCGTGGCGTCGATGGCGGATGGCCGCGACCCGGGTTCCCGGGCCGCATTGGCGGGTTTTGCCCGGTCGCGGAGCCGCGACGCGCGCCTGCGGACGCTGGCGGTGGACACCCTCAACCGCAGCCTTCTCACGGGCTTTCTGCCCGTCGACGTCCTGCGGGGCCTCGGGCTTCTGGCCATGACGACCATCGCCCCGCTGCGCCGGATCGTCATGCGCGAGGGCGTGGTGCCGCGTCTCGGCGCGCCGAGCCTCATGCGCTGAGGCGCGACCGGCGGTTCGATCCGTCCGTCCACCTTTACGACGGGGACGGTCTTGGACTAACCGCCGGACGGGACCACGCCATGAGAAACCGGAACCGGAGACCTCGATGAAACTGCCCCGCCGCTTCTTCCAGCCCCTCGCCACCGGCGCGCCGGCTCCGTTCCGCGAGCTTCCGGTCAAGCTCGAGCGGATGATTCACTTCGTGCCGCCGCACAACGACAAGGTCCGCGCCCGCGTGCCCGAACTCGCGGCTACCGTCGACGTGGTTCTGGGCAACCTCGAGGACGCGGTGCCCGTCGACCAGAAGGAGGCGGCGCGCAAGGGCTTCGTCGCCATGGCGCAGGCGACCGACTTCGCCGCCTCCGGCACCGGCCTGTGGACCCGCATCAACGCCCTGAACAGCCCTTGGATTCTCGACGACCTGTTCGAGATCGTCTCGCAGGTGGGCGACAAGCTCGATGTGGTGATGGTGCCCAAGGTCGAGGGGCCGTGGGACATCCACTACATCGACCAGCTCCTCGCTCAGCTCGAGGCGAAGCACGGGGTCAAGAAGCCCATCCTCGTCCACGCCATCCTGGAGACGGCCGAGGGGGTCGCCAACGTCGACGCCATCGCCTCCGCCTCGCCGCGCATGCACGGCATGAGCCTCGGCCCCGCCGATCTCGCGGCCTCGCGCGGCATGAAGACCACCCGCGTCGGCGGCGGCCATCCCGATTACCGCGTCATCGCCGACCCGACGCAGGACGGCGCCGCCCGGGCGAGCGCCCAGCAGGATCTGTGGCACTACACCATCGCCAAGATGGTCGATGCCTGCATGGCCAACGGCCTCAAGGCGTTCTACGGCCCGTTCGGCGACTTCTCCGACGGCGACGCCTGCGAGGCCCAGTTCCGCAACGCCTTCCTCATGGGCTGCGCCGGCGCCTGGACGCTCCATCCCAATCAGGTCGCCATCGCCAAGCGCGTCTTCGCGCCGGACCCGGCCGAGGTCGCCTTCGCGGTGCGCATCGTCGAGGCGATGCCCGACGGCACCGGTGCGGTGATGCTCGACGGCAAGATGCAGGACGACGCCACCTGGAAGCAGGCCAAGGTCATCGTCGACCTCGCCCGCCTCGTCGCCGAGAAGGACCCGGAGCTCGCCAAGACCTACGGTCTGAAGTGAGCCGCGGGGCTTGAGATGAACGGCGCTTGTCGTCGGCGGCCTCACCGTCGATGACAAGCGCATCGGCGCGGCCTATCTGGCAGGGATGAGCGATACGACATCCACCGCCACGACCATGAGAACCGCGAAGTTCGGCTTGGGCGCCGTGGTCCGGCACCGAATCTACCCGTTCCGCGGCATCGTGTTCGACGTCGATCCGGTGTTCGACAACACCGAGGAATGGTGGCTGGCGATCCCCGAGGAGATGCGCCCGCGCAAGGACCAGCCGTTCTACCACCTGTTCGCCGAGAACGCCGAGAGCGAGTACGTCGCCTACGTCTCCGAACAGAACCTCGTTCCCGACACCTCCGGCGAAGCCCTGCGCCACACGGGCATCGCCGACCTGTTCGAGCGTGATGCGGAAGGCGTCTACCGGCTGCGCACCTCCCCGGCGAACTGAACCCGCTTCTCGTGCTGTGACGCAATCACTTCGTTCATGCGCCAGAGCACGAGGCTTTTGTTTTTGCATCAATTTTCCCAGCACGGTTGAAGCCTCCGTCTGGATCGATGCACTAGGAACACGAAAGGCCGGGCGATCCTTCGCCCGGCCTTCGTCGTTTCGGAGCCGTGTTTCGGAGCCGTGGCGGATCGCGGACGCGCCGCGATCCGCGTCAAGTCATCAGGGCTTGGGCGGCGTGGCCGGGGTGGCCGCCGGGGCGGCGCCACCGGCCGCGTTCTGCTGCTCGAGCTTCTTGCGCATATCGTCGCTACGCTTCTCCAGCTCGGACTGGAGCTTCTTCTGCTGCTCTTCCAGCACCTTCGGGTCGATGGCCGGGCCGTCGAAGGCCTTGCCGAAGCCGGCGAGCGGCACCGCGAAGGTGACTTCGCGCTGGGTCTGGTTCTGGACGCTGACGTTGAGGGTGGTGCCCTTCTTCATCGCGTTGACGAGGTCGTTGCTCACGCCGCCGGCCTCGGCGAAGCAGCCATTGGGGAAGCAGACGGCGAACTTGCCCGCCGTCGCTTGCTGACCGTCGACGGTGAAGCGGATGCCGGGCTGCAGCAGCAGGCCGAGGGGCAGCAGGTAGCGCACCACGCGCACGTTCTGCTGGGCGTTCTTCATGTCGTAGACGGCCACCGCGAGGACGGGCTGGCCCTGGTCGGAAACGAAGTCGCGGGTGGTGTAGCAGACGTCCGTGGCGCTCGCCTGATCCTTGCCGCAGACCTTCGTCCACTCGGCCTGGGACGGCTCGGACTTCACGTTGACCGTCTGAGGGCCGTTCTGCTGCTGGGCCATGCCGCCCGCCGCCGGGGCGGCGGGCGCGGCCGGAGCGGGCGCCGCAGGAGCCGGGGCCGCCTTGCCCTTGGGCTGCGCGAAGGCCGGTCCAGCGAGGCCCGCCAGGGCAAGGAACGCGGCGATGCGCAGCGGGCGCGCGGAACGGTTGGCGAAGGACATCAGGTCTGACCCCTTGAAATTCAACGAACTTGGCGTCGCGTGAGCGGGCGAAGGTCTGTGTCGCGGTCCCGCGGTCGGGATTCCGGCCCATCGCCCCGCGTCGGGGCATCGGGAGCGTGCCCGCCTCGCCCGAACGATTGCGCGGCCTGCTTTCCTTCCGAATGCGGCGAAGACATGACACCCGCCCCGTTCCGGCGTGTCTTCGGTTCGGGAGCGCGCCCGGTTTAAGACCTGTTTAACCCTAAGCCTTCATGAAGGAGGGGCAGCGGGAGTACAGGCGCACGTGTCGGCGCAGCAAGCCATCTCACCCCCCCCATCGGGCTTTGCCATCGAGGCCACACGGCCTCGCTCGCCGGCCTCGCCTCGTTCCGTCCCGGTCGGCCGCGCCGGCCCGGCCACGGGATCCCCGGCGCCCGAGGCGCCCGGCCTTCCCTTGCGGGCGCAGCGGCTGTCCACCCTTCTGGCCGCCACGGCCCAGGTCGATCCGCACCGCATCGCCCTCGTCGATCCGCTGGGTAAGCCCGGATGGAGCGGCCGGCCGGCCATCGTCTGGACCTACGGGACGGCGGCCGAGATCGTGGCCCGCCTCGCCGACGGCCTGCACGGCTGGCGCCTGCCGGCGGAGAGCCGGATCGGACTCGCCGCCCAGGACGGTGTCGAGGGCGCCCTCGCCTTCCTCGCCGTGGAGGCGGCCGGGCATATCCCGGTCCTGCTGCCCGCCCTCTTCAACGAGGATGACCTCGTCACCGCCGTCCAAGCCGCCGGCATCAGCGCCGTCCTGACCCAATCCCGCTTCGGCCAAGCCCGTCCGGCCGAGCGGATGTGCCGGGTCGCCGCGCGCTATTTCGGCCTGCGCTACCTCGGAGCCTTCGGACCGGGCGTGCCGGACGGGGTGATCAAGCTCGACGCCATGGTGGTCGAGCAGCGCCGACGCAATCCCGCCCCGGGACCGGGGGGCGTCGTCACCTTCGCGGGCGGCGATCCCGCCCGGCCGATGCACCGCTCCTCCGAGGCCCTCGCGGCGGCCATCGCCGCCCATTGCGTCTCCGCTCGGATGTCGCCCGGCGACCGCCTGCTCACGCTCCTGCCCGGCAGCGACCTGCGCGGCCTCGTCACGGGCCTCGGCGCCGCCCTCATGGCGGGCGTGGCCTTCGAGCCCCTGCCGGTCTTCGACGCCGTTCGGTTCGCCGAAGCCCTGGCGCGACCGGTGACGACCCATCTCGTGGTGCCGGCGGCCTTGGAAGCCAACCTCGCCGCCAGCCGCCTGCCCGCGACCCTGGCGAGCATCGTCCTGGCTCACCGCGCCCCGTCGCGCCTGCCGCCGCACCGTCTGCCATCGCGCGCAGAGGGCGCCACGGTGATCGACGTGATCGCCTTCGAGGAGACGGCCCTTCTCACGGGGGCGCGGCCCGACGGCGACGTCGCCCTCGCCCTGGCGGCGCCCGAGCGGGTCAACCCCCTCTCGACCCTCATGAACCTGCGCCGGGATCCCGAAGGCGCCCTCGCCTTTCGCGGCCGCGCCTGTCACGCCGGCGCACTGCAACGCGGCATTCCGCAGCCGGAGTTTTCCGACGAATGGCTGTCCTCGCCTTTCCGCAGCCTCGTCGAGGGCGACCGCGCCACGGAGGTCGTCCGCGCCTGACCCCGCGCGGTGGCCCGATCGGTCTCGGAGCGGCCGATGATCGTCACAAATTCAACATTCGTTCGCAGCGTCGTTATCGAATCATCCCGGAATTTTGAAACTGTCGCTTCCTGAGTGGTTTGGCTTCGTTTTTTGATAGACTGCATCAGCGACGAGGATCGGTTGGATCGCCGAAGCAGGGGGTATTTATTAAAAAAATCCTAATTTCGCGTCGGCGAACCAAATCCGCGCGTGTGTGTTGTCACACGGGTCCCTTCCCAAGGGACGAGGGATGGATTACCGCTGACGCTCATGGGTGCGCTGCAACAGATTCTCGTTGTCGATGATGGCCACCGCGCCGTCGACCGTTCGCTGGCCGCAGAGCTCGCCGAACTCGGTTATGCCAGTGTCACGGCCTCCCTCGAGGCCGCTCCGGATGTGCTGGCCGTCATTGCCCGCCCCGCCGCCGTCCTGCTCCAAGCCTCGTCTCGCGATCCCGCCTACGCCATGTTGTCCGAGCGCCTGTGCGACCAGATGCGGTCCGCCGGGATTCCCGTCATCGTCGTCGACCACGTGATGGCCGGCCGCGTCGGAACGCGCATCGATCTGCAGAGCGAGATCGGCCCCTACGTTCTCAACGAGCCCGATCTGTAGGACATCGTTCGCCCAAGCGGAGGCCGGTTCCGCGAAAAAGGTAATTTCTCAAGGCGATCGGGCGTTTTCGTGATCCGAGGATCATGGCAAACGCGCACGCACCTTTCCGGCGGCTTCATCGCACCGGGCGGGTTGAAGAACCGTCGATGCCCCTGGCCGTAACACGCGGCGGTGTCTCAGGAAATCGAGCCCGATGGGCGCGCTCGCGGGCGCGCCCTTTTCGTATCCAGGGTTCCATTCTCGGGTTGTCCGGCTCAGGCCGCCTTGGCCTTCTTGGCGCGGGCGATCTTCGAGAGTTCCCGCAGGATCGCAGTGGTGATCTGCAGGCGCTCGGGGATGGAATCGAGCTCGCGGATGAACACGATGCTCATGTCCGGGCGCACCTTGGCGAAGGAGGCCTGACCGGCGACGAAGGACACCAGCCCCTGCGGATTGGCGAACGACCGATCGCGGAAATGGATCACCACGCCCTTCGGGCCGGCCTCGACCTTCTCGACGTTGCAGTCGCGGCACAGGATCTTGATGGTGACGATCTTGAGGAGCTGCTCCACCTCCGGCGGCAGCGGCCCGAACCGGTCGATGAGCTCGGCCCCGAAGCTCTCCATCTCGGCATCGTTCTCGAGGGTCGAGAGCCGGCGATAGAGACCGAGGCGCACGGTGAGATCCTCGACGTAATGCTCGGGGATCGTCACCGGGGCACCCAGCGCGATGGTGGGGGACCACGCCTCCTCCACGGGCTCCTCGATGCCGGCCTTCAAGGCCGTCACGGCGTCTTCCAGCATCTGCTGGTAGAGTTCGTAGCCGACCTCCTTGATGTGGCCGGATTGCGCATCGCCGAGCAGGTTGCCGGCGCCGCGGATGTCGAGGTCGTGGCTCGCCAGCTGGAAGCCGGCGCCGAGGGTGTCGAGGGTTTGGAGCACGCCGAGGCGCTTCTCCGCCTGCACCGTGAGGGTGCGATTGGCCGGCGTCGTGAACAGGGCGTAGGCCCGGGCCTTGGCGCGCCCGACGCGGCCGCGCAACTGATACAGCTGCGCGAGGCCGAACATGTCGGCCCGGTGGACGATGAGGGTGTTGGCGGTGGGGATGTCGAGGCCCGATTCCACGATGGTGGTGGAGAGCAGCACGTCGAACTTGCCCTCATAGAAGGCCGTCATCACGTCCTCGAGCTGCCCCGCCGCCATCTGACCGTGGGCGACGGCGACCTTGATCTCCGGCATCTCGGTGTCGAGGAAGCGCTTCACGTCCGCCAGATCCTCGATTCGGGGCACGACGTAGAACGACTGGCCGCCGCGATAGCGCTCGCGCAGCAGGGCTTCGCGGATGAGGAGCGGATCGAATGGCGTCACGGAACTGCGCACGGCGAGGCGGTCCACCGGCGGCGTCGCGATGATCGAGAGCTCGCGCACCCCCGTCATGGCGAGCTGCAGGGTGCGGGGGATCGGGGTCGCCGACAGGGTGAGCACGTGGACATCCGCCTGAAGCGCCTTGAGGCGCTCCTTGTGGGCCACGCCGAAATGCTGCTCCTCGTCGACGATGATGAGGCCGAGATCCTTGAAGGTGATGTTCTTGGCGAGCAAGGCATGGGTGCCGACGACGATGTCGACGGTGCCGGCGGCGATGCCGGCCCGGTTCTGCTTCATCTCGGCGGCGGGCACGAAGCGCGAGAGCTGCGCGACGTTGACGGGCAGTCCCTTGAATCGCTCGGCGAAGGTGCGGAAATGCTGGCGCGCCAGGAGGGTGGTGGGCACCACCACGGCGACCTGCTTGCCGCCCATGGCGCCCGCGAAGGCGGCGCGCAGGGCCACCTCGGTCTTGCCGAAGCCGACATCGCCGCAGACGAGGCGGTCCATGGGCCGGCCGGCATTGAGGTCGGTGAGCACCGCGTCGATGGCGTTGGCCTGATCCTCGGTCTCGTTGAAGGCGAAGCGCGCGGCGAACTCGCCGTAGAGGCCCTCGGGGGCTGCGAGGCGCGGGGCCTGGCGCACGAAGCGCTCGGCCGCGACCTTGATGAGCTGCCCCGCCATCTCGAGGATGCGCTTCTTCATCTTGGCCTTGCGGGCCTGCCAGGCGCCGCCGCCGAGGCGGTCGAGGGCGACCTCCGCGTCCTCCGAGCCGTAGCGCGTCAGGAGTTCGATGTTCTCGACCGGCAGGAGCAGCAGGCCCCCGGCATACTGGATCTCGAGGCAATCGTGGGGGGCGCCCGCCGCCGTCACGGTCTTCAGGCCGACGAACCGGCCGATGCCGTGATCGGCATGGACCACGAGGTCGCCGGGCTGGAGCGCCTGGACTTCGAGGATGATGTCCTGCGGGCGCTTGGCCTTGCGCTTCTGGCGCACGAGCCGGTCGCCGAGGATGTCGCCCTCGGAGATCACCGCGAGCTTGTCGACCACGAACCCGGATTCGAGGCCCCAGACGGCGATCGCCACGTCGCTGCCGCGCTTGAGCGCGTTCACCGCCGGGAGGGTGTTGATGGCGATGGGCTTCTTCAACCCGTGGTCGCCCAGCACGCTGCACAGGCGGTCGCGCGACCCGTCGGACCAGGAGCCGAGGATGACGTGGTGGCCCGAGGCCTGGAGATCCTTCACGTGGGCCACGGCGGCGTCGAACACGCTGGCGGATTCGTCCGCGCGCTCGGGGGCGAAGCTGCGCCCGGCGCGGGCCTCGCAATCGATGGTCAGGCGCTCGGGGCTCTCCGGCACGGAGAACGGCGAGAGGCGAGCCACGGCCGCCCCCGCCACCCGGTCGCGCCACTCGTTCGGGGTCAGGTAGAGGGCCGAGGGCTTGAGCGGCTTGTAGGGCGCGACTCCGGGGGACGGGGTCTTCATCGCCTCGGCGCGGGCATCGTAATAGTCGCGGATGAGGGTGAGGCGCTCGCCCGCCGCCTCGTCGACCTGCGCGTCGAACACCATCGGCACGCCGGCGACGTAGTCGAACAGGGTGTCGAGGTGGTCGTAGAACAGGGGCATCCAGTGTTCGAGGCCGGCATAGCGCCGGCCCTCGCTGATGGTCTCGTAGAGCCGGTCGTCGCGGGTCGCGGCGCCGAAGCTCGCAATGTAGCCCTGGCGGAAGCGCCGGATGGTCTCCGTGGTGAGCTGCACCTCGCTCATGGGCACGAGGTCGAGGGAGCGCAGCTGCCCGATGGTGCGCTGGGTCTCGGGATCGAAGGCGCGGATCGACTCGAGGGTGTCGCCGAAGAAGTCGAGGCGGATGGGGTTGGGTAGGCCCGGCGGCGACAGATCGAGGATGCCGCCCCGCACGGCGTACTCGCCGGTGTCGCGCACGGTGCCGGTGCGCAGAAAGCCGTTGGCCTCGACCCAGGCGGTGACCCCATCCATGGGCACCACGTTGCCGATGGCGGCCGAGAAGGTCTCGACGGCGATTTTTTCTCGCGGGGGGACGCGCTGAATCAGGGCGTTGACGGTGGTGCAGAGGATGCGCGGCTGCTCCTCCGACGAGCGCGAGCGGGCGAGGCGCGACAGGGCGGTCATGCGCTGGGCCGCGAGGGCGGAATTCGGCGAGACCCGGTCGTAGGGCTGGCAATCCCAGGCCGGCACCGTCATCGCCTCGATCTCGGGGGCGACGAACTTCAGGGCGCTGGCGAAGGCGGCGGCGCGCCCGGAATCGCGGGCGACGTGGACAAGGACCGCCGGCCCCTCGAAGCCGCGGCTGAGCGCCCGGGCCAGATCCGCCACCACGACGGCGTCGAACCCCTCCGGCACGTTGGCGAGCGTCGGGCTCTCGCCACGCTTGAGCGCCTCGAGCGCCCGGGCGAGGGGCCCGGATTTCGGCAGGGCGAAGCGCGCCACGGGGGTCTTCGCGGCGGGCGCGGGGGCTTTGGGCTGGGGCTTGGCCATCGGGTCGGGGTTTTGAACTCGTTCGGTGGACGACGCGCACCGTGCCCTCGCCCTTCACGGAGGGGCGAGGGTGAAAGGGCTGATCCTTGCGGCGCGTCGGCGCTAATGAATCGGCGCGTCGTGCTTATGGAACGCCTTGAGGCGGCGGTACACCGGGGTATCGTAGTTCTGCGGCGTCTCGTCCTCGCCCGTGAGCCAGCGGAACAGGTCGCGGTCGGGCACTTCGATGAGGGCTTCGAACAGGGTCAGCTCCTCGTCCGTCAGGGTGCCGATCTCGGCATCGGCGAAACGCCCCATGATCAGGTCCATCTCGCGGATGCCGCGATGCCAGGCGCGGAACAGGGTGCGGCGGCGACGCGGATCGAGGTCCGCGCTGGTGCGGGTGGTGCCGGACATGGTGCGTCCTGTGATGCTGTGATCAGGGGATAATGGGATCTTAGGATCAGTGGAGACCCCGCGCCAGGGTGACGATGGCACCCACGATCACGATGGTCTGGAAACCGATGGCCGACAAAACCCATTTCAAGATATCGTATTTCGCCTCGGCGATCTCGGTCTTGAGGTCCGCCTTCGTCACCAGCACGGACAGGTCGGTGTCCCGCGCCTCTCGGATGACGCCCGTCACGGCTTCCGCCTGATCGTCCGAAAAGCCCGCCGCCTTCAGTTTTCGCGCGATGGCGAGGGTGTCGAGAGCGGTGGCGGCCATGACGGGTACGCTGGAATCCTGTGCTCCGATCCGGTGCGCGGATCGGCGCTTTCGAATATGGCCCATTCCCTCGGCGTTGCAACGCCGTGCCGCCTCTCCGGGGCGTTGCCGTGTTCCGGCTCGGCGCCTATGGGCAATCGCACGGCGATGATGATCCGAGCGGGACCTGTCCTGTCGAAGCAGAGAAAACGGCCGCTTCCTTCATGACCGACGACGCCCGCCCTGCCCTTCTGCGCCCGACCATCCTCGATCCGCTCTTCGCGCCGGCCCGCACCCTGCCGGGGATCGGCCCGAAGATGGCGCCGATGATCGAGCGGCTGCTCGGCACCCCGGAGCAGCCCGCCCGCATCGTCGACCTCCTGTTCCACCTGCCCCAGGGCGGCGTGGTGCGAAAGCTGCTCGGCTCCATCGCCGAGGCGCCGCCGGGCGAGCCCGTGACCCTGGGGGTCACGGTGACGGGCTACCGGCCGCCGCAGGCGGGGGCGGGCAAACGCCCCTACCGGGTGCTGGTCGAGGATGCGACGGGCGACATCACCCTCGTGTTCTTCGGCATGCCGGGGTCCCGCGTCGAGAAGATGCTGCCGCTCGGCGCCCATCGCTACATCACCGGCCGCATCGACCTCTACGACGGGCATCGCCAGATGGTGCATCCGTCCCGGATCATCGACGAGGCGGCGCTCGCCGCCCTCCCCGCCGTCGAGCCGATCTATGGCGCCACCGAGGGGCTGACCTCTCGGGCGATCTCGAAGCTGGCGCATGCCGCCCTCGAACGCCTGCCGGTGCTGCCCGAGTGGCAGGACCCGGCCTGGCTCGCCCAGCAGAACTGGCCCGCCTTCGCCGATGCCCTGCGGGCCGAGCACCGCCCGGAGAACGCCCCGCCCCCCTTGGCCGAGGGCGCGACGGCCCCGCGTCCGCCTGCACGCCAGCGCCTCGCCTACGACGAACTCCTGGCCTCGCAGTTCGCCCTCGCCCTCCTGCGCGCGCGCAACCGCCGGTCGCCGGGCCGGGCCAATGCCGGCGACGGCCACCTCGTGCAGCGGATCGAGGCCGCCCTGCCCTTCGGCCTCACGGGGGCGCAGCGGCGGGCGGTGACCGAAATCCGGGCCGATCTCGCCTCCGACCGGCGGATGCTGCGCCTGCTCCAGGGCGATGTCGGCTCGGGCAAGACCGCCGTGGCCCTGCTCGCCATGGCGTCCGCCATCGAGGTCGGTCGTCAGGCGGCCCTGATGGCGCCCACCGAGATTCTCGCCCGCCAGCATTTCGAGCGTCTCGGCCCCATGGCCGGGACCTTGCGCCTGCGCCTCCTCACCGGGCGCGACCGGGCGGCCGAGCGTCGGGCGACGCTGGCCGACCTCGCGGCGGGCACAATCGACATCGTGGTCGGCACCCATGCCCTGTTCCAGGACAGCGTGGTCTTCCGCGACCTCGGCGTGGCGGTGGTGGACGAGCAGCACCGCTTCGGCGTCCACCAGCGCCTGGCGCTCGGCGCCAAGGGCCAGGCCGTCGACATCCTGGTGATGACCGCGACCCCGATCCCCCGCACCCTGGCGCTGACGTGTTTCGGCGACATGGACGTCTCGGTCCTCGACGAGAAGCCGGCCGGGCGCCAGCCCATCGTCACCCGCCTCGTCTCCACCGAGCGCCTCGACGAGGTGGTGGCGGGTCTCGGGCGGGCGCTGGCGGCGGGCGACCGGGTCTACTGGATCTGTCCCCTCGTGGCGGAATCCGAGTTCGTCGACCTCGCGGCGGCCGAGGAGCGGTTCGCGGACCTGCGCCACAGCTTCGGCGACGCGGTGGGCCTCATCCACGGCAAGATGCCGGGGCCGGACAAGGACGCCGCCATGGAGCGGTTCGCGCGGGGCGAGACCCGGATCCTCGTCTCCACCACCGTGGTCGAGGTCGGCGTCGACGTGCCGGAGGCCACTATCATGGTCATCGAACATGCCGAGCGGTTCGGATTGGCCCAGCTCCACCAGCTGCGGGGCCGGGTCGGGCGCGGCGCCAAGGCCTCCACCTGCCTCCTGCTCTACCGTGGTCCCCTGGGGCAGGTTTCGCGGGCGCGCCTGGAGATGATGCGCGAGACCGAGGACGGTTTCCGCATCGCCGAGGAAGATCTGCGCCTGCGCGGCGAGGGTGAAGTGCTCGGCACCCGCCAATCCGGAATGGCGGCCTTCCGTCTCGCCAACCTCGAAAGCGATGCCGCGCTGCTTCAGGTCGCCCGCGACGACGCGCAACTCATGGTTCAGCGCGATCCCGGCCTCGCAAGCCCGCGCGGGCAGGCCCTGCGGGTGCTGCTTTACCTGTTCGAGCGCGATGCCGCGATCCGGCTGCTGGGCGCCGGGTAGCCGCGCGGGGCATCGAATTTATGAGTTGGCTCATGAACTTGGTATCAATGTCTCGACCTTAAAGGCTCGTCCCGGGAAGGGGAATTGGGGACCATGCCGATCGAGAACACGGGGGTGAGTTCCACGCCCCTGATCGAGCGCTGGCAGGCGGCGCGGCGACCGGGCGAGGACATTCCGTCCTACGAGGCCGTGGTCCTGGGTAATCTCGGCCGCCATGCCGACTATGCCGCCCTCGTCGCGACACGGGAGGGGAAGCCCGACGAAGTTCTCTGGAGTGGCGCGCGTTTCCTCGCCTGGCTCCACCGGGATCCCGGCGCCCCGTATCGGGATGAGTCCCCCGCGATGCCGCGCTTCGCGGTGGCGGGCCTCAGCGAGGACATTCGCCAACCCCTGTGCGAGGTGGTGGAACGGGCGCTGACGCTGCGGGAACCGGCCCGCACGCGCTGCGATCGTGTCCATGACGGGATCGTCACCAGCATCGAATTCCTCGGCCTGCCCCTGACGCGTCAGGCGGACTCCCCCCTGGTCCTCCTCAGCCTCGTCGGCACGCAGTCCCGCTACGACCTCGTCAAGGCGATGTTCGGGGCGACCGACCAGGGCATGCTCGCCCTCAGCACCATCCGGAGCGGCGACGGATGGGTGAGCGACTTCAAGATCATGGCGGCGAACGAGGGGGCGGCGCGCCTCCTCGGGCGCAGCATCGCCGATCTGCAATGGCAGCGCCTGACCCGGGTTTCGGCCCGCCTGAGCCAGGACGATGCCTTCGGTCGCCTCATCGGCGTCATCGCGTCGGAGGGCCGGGACGTGTTCGAGGTCAGCCTGCCCGGTGCCGACGGGCGCGACCTGCACCTCAAGATCGAGGCGGGTTGCATCGGCGATCTTCTGGCCCTGACCTTCGTGGATGTCGGGGACCTGAAAGCCCGCGAGGCGTCCGCCCGCCTCCTGTTCGAGAACAACCCCCTGCCCATGTGGCTGACCGACCGCCACACCCATCGCTTCCTCGCGGTGAACGATGCGGCCCTGGCCCATTACGGCCACAGCCTCGAGCGCTTCTACAGTATGACCCTCACAGACCTCGAGCCCGTGGCCACGGGGGCCTCACCGGTCGTGGATGAACTCTACGGTCCGGATGCACCCCGGACGCACCTGCGGGCGGACGGATCGCGCATCGAGGTGACGCTGTACGACCGGATTCTCGACTTCCATGGCCGCTCCGCCATGTTGACGGCGGTGATCGATGTCACCGAACGCCGCCGGGCCGAGGCTCGCATCGCCCATATGGCGCACTACGACGCCCTGACCGATCTGCCGAACCGCGTCCTGTTCCGGGCGCGTCTGGGCGAGGCCATCGCCCGCCAGGAGCGGACCGGTACCGGGGCCCTGGTGCTCTTCCTCGACCTCGATCACTTCAAGACCGTCAACGACACCCTCGGGCATTCCGCCGGCGACGAACTCCTGTGCGGCGTCACCAAGCGGCTGGCCGCCTGCCTGGAGAGGGGCGACCTCATCGCCCGCATGGGCGGCGACGAGTTCGCGATCCTGGTGCAGCGCGCGGTTTCGGCCCGCAGCCTGTCGGCGCACCTCATCGAGGCCATGAGCCGGCCATTCGCGATCCAGGGTCAGGAGGTACGGGTCGGCGTCAGCATCGGCGTCGCGCGCCTGCCGGAGGACGGCACCGATCCCGATCGCCTGCTGCGCAACGCCGACCTCGCCCTCTACGGCGCCAAGGGGGCCGGACGGAACACCCATCACTGCTTCACCCTCGCCATGGAGGCCGAGGTCCAGGCCCGCCGGGCCCTGGAGCAGGATTTGCGCGCCGCCTTCGCCGCCGGGGATCTCGAACTCCATTATCAGCCCGTGCTGCTGGTCGGCTCCGGACGGCTCGCAGGTTTCGAAGCGCTCCTGCGCTGGCGCCATCCCGAGCGCGGGTTCATCTCCCCGGCCGAGTTCGTGCCCATGGCCGAGGAGACCGGCCTCATCGACCCCATCGGCGAATGGGTCCTGCGCACGGCCTGCGCCGAGGCGGCGTCCTGGCCCCGATCCCTGCGGGTCGCCGTGAACCTGTCGCCGGTCCAGTTCCGGAACCGGACGCTCGCCGAGACCGTGGGACGAGTGCTCGCGGAGACGGGCCTCGCGCCGGATCGCCTCGAACTCGAAATCACCGAAACCGTGCTGCTCGCCGAGAATGCGGCCAACCTCGCCGCCCTGCATCGGCTGAGGAGCCTCGGCACGCGCATCGCCATGGACGATTTCGGCACGGGCTACTCGTCCCTCGGCTACCTGCGCTCGTTCCCGTTCGACCGCATCAAGATCGACCGCTCCTTCGTGAGCGAGATGGAGACCGAGACGCAGGCGGCGGCCATCGTCCGGGCCATCGTCGACCTCGGGGCGAGCCTCGGGATCCTCACCACCGCCGAGGGCATCGAGACGGAGGGGCAGTTCCAGCACCTGCGGGCGGCGGGCTGCGACGAGGTCCAGGGCTTCCTGTTCGGGCGGCCGATGCCGGTCGAGCGGGTCCGGCGGCTCATCGCGGAGGAGGCGGCCGAAGCGGCGCCCGCTCGGCGCGCGGTCTGATTCTCAGGCCTCGGTCTTCTGTGGCGCATGGACCCCATCCTCGCCCCGCGCCGCCCGCAGGGTCGCGGCCATGGCCTGGAGGCGTGCCCCCGGGTCATCGGGCTGGATCACACCCGCCGACATGACGAGCTTGGCCGCGTCGTCGACGCTCATGGCGATCTCCACGATGTCGCGGCGGGGTAGATAGAAGAAGAACCCCGTGGTCGGGTTGGGGGCGCAGGGCAGGAACACCCCGACATGGTCGCCGCCGGCGCCAAGCGCATTCTGCACGTCGGGGGCAGCGGGGGCCGAGAGGAACACCACCGACCACGTGCCCTTCACGGGGAACTCGACGAGGCCGACCGTGCGGAACGAGGTGCCGTTGGCGGAGAACAGCGTCTCGAAGATCTGCCGCAGGCCCTTGTACAGGCCGGAGATCACCGGCGTGCGGGCGAGCAGAACCTCGCCGAACTCCACGACGCTGCGCCCGACGAGGTTGGCCGTGAGGAAGCCGAGGAGCGTCACCGCCAGGAACGCGATGAGGAGGCCGAGGCCGGGGATCGAGAACGGCAGGTAATGGTCGGGCAGGTAGCTCGCCGGCACCAGGGGCTTCACCCAGCCGTCGATGAGGCTGATGAACCACCAGGTGATGTAGATGGTGATGGCCAGCGGTCCGGAGACGATGATGCCGGTGAGGAAGTAGGTCCGCAGTCGCCCGCGCGCGCTGACCCGGGGGCGGGCCCCGGTGGGTTCTGGTTCGGGGACCGGCGGAATGAGTGGCGCCACGGATACACTCTCGGCCGTGGGGATCGGCGCCCATGCTCGTCGGCCAGTCCCGGCCCCCCTGTCGCTAGAGGTAGCCCCTGCGGGGGCCGGGCTCAAGGCCGGCCCCACGGCCGGGCTCAAGGCCGGCTCCCATCGGTCAGGGAGGGCAAGTCAGGGATGGGTATGACCGAGGAAGAACCGCACCATCTCGGCGCTGGCATCGGGCCCCCGCGGATCGGTGTAGGAGCCGTCCGGGCTGCCGCCGGACCAGGCGTGGCCGGCGCCGTGCAGGACCCAATGCTCCAGGATCGCCCGGCCCTCCCCGTCGGCCCGGACCGTGCGGGTGTAGGCCGTGCCGCCCGGTGCCGTGCCCCGCGTCACCGTGGTGCCGAGAGCCGCGACGGGCGTGGCCTGTTCGATCACCCGCTCGCCGTTGACGGGATGGACCGTGCGGTCGCCGTCGCCGTGGAACACGATTGTGGGCACGGCCGGGCCTCGCCCGCGCGGCTGCACCGCGCCGCCCCCGTTCATGGCCGCGAAGGCGGAGGGCATGTCGCGCGCCGCCCCGCAGGCGAGGCCCGAATGCACGCCCACCGCCGCGAACAGGTCGGGATGGGTCGCGGCCAGGACGGCCGCCGCCGCCCCGCCCGCCGACAGGCCGGCGACGTAGACGCGGGCGGGGTCGCCGTCGAATTCGGCCAGCACCGCCCGCGCGAGACCGGCGATGAGGGCCGGCTCGCCGCCCTCTCGCCCCTGGTCCCCGGTGTTGAACCAATTCCAGCACTTCTGCGGATTGGCGGAAGCCGGCTGCTCCGGATAGGCCACGAGGAAACCGTTCGTTTCGGCCAGCGCGTTCATGCGGGTCCCGGCGGCGAAATCGTCGGGTGACTGGGTGCAGCCGTGCAGCATCACGATCAACGGCAGGGCGGTCCCGGCCCGGCCGCTCGGCACGTAAATCTTGTAGTCGCGGGCGCCCGCCGCGCCGGTGAAGCGCCGCGTCTCGAAGCGAGCGCCTTCGGGCACGGGAACCGGCTTCGCGGCGCCCTTTCGTGGGAATCCCTGGGCGAGACCTTCGAAGCTCGGCATCGCGCCCGCCAAGCCGCCATTCAACGCACCGTTCAAGCCACCGGGTTTGGCGAAGCGCTCGGATAGGTCGCGCAGGGTCCGGGCGAGATCGGGCTGCGGTGGGGGTTCGGCCCGGGAGTCCGGCGCCGTCCAGGCACCTGAGGCGTCGGCCGGGGCCACCATGTCGAGGACGTCGCGCGCGTCCTTCGCTGGCGTTGCTTCGGGACCGGGCTTGCCCTGAAGCAGGGCCATCGCCTCGGTGAGCCGGCCGGCTCGGGTGAGGCGGGTCACGGCGTCCATGTCGATGCCGGCGGCGTGGGTCGCGTGGAAGGGAGCCATGGATCGAAAATCCTTGCGGTGAGGGATCAGGCGATGCGGTCGGCGAGCGCCGCCTTGACGGCCGGGCTCGCCTGGAAGGCGCCGAGCACCTGCACGTGGGCGATGGCCGCGCGGGCGAGTTCCGGGGTGACGTCGGCCGCGATGCTGGCGAGGCCGAGCACCTGGATGTGGAGCGGCGTGCCGGCGTCCCGGGCCGCTTCGAGGGCGGCGCGGCTGTAATGCGACAGGCCGAGTTCGAGCCCCTTGCGGGCCACGGATTGGCGCACGGCCTCGCCCTGGCGGTCGAGCTGGTTGCGCACGGCGGTGCGGATGAAGTCGGCCCGGTTGGCGAAGAAGCCGTCCCGCACCATCAGGTCGATGTGACCGAGGTCGACGAAGCCGAGATTGACCGTGACCTTCTCGCTCTCGGGCAGCTTCGGCCGTAGGGTTTGAACGTTGTTTTCCATCTCTCAAGCCCCTTCAAGCCATCCAATTGGATGGTCTGTAGATGGGAAGGGCTAAGAGGCGCACAAGGGCGGACATGCAAAAGCCCCCGAGGCGACCGTGTGCCGGTCGCCCCGGGGGCTTTTGCATGTCGTGCGGGGGATCGGGCGGCGTCGGGCCTGTCGGCTATTCCACCGTCACGGATTTCGCGAGGTTGCGTGGCTGGTCCACGTCTTTCCCCATGAACACCGCCGTGTGGTAGGCGATGAGCTGGATCGGCACGGCGTAGACGATGGGGGCGACCACGGGGTCGAGGTCCGGCATGGTCACGGTGGCCAGGGTGTCGAGGCCCGCCGCCGCCGCGCCCTTGGCGTCTCCGATGAGGATGATGCGTCCGCCGCGCGCGGCCACCTCCTGCATGTTGGACACGGTTTTCTCGAAGATGGCGTCGTGGGGCGCGATGACGATGACCGGCACGCTCTCGTCGATGAGGGCGATGGGGCCGTGCTTCAGTTCGCCCGCCGCATAACCTTCCGCGTGGATGTAGCTGATTTCCTTGAGTTTCAAGGCGCCTTCCAGCGCCATGGGGTAGCTGGTGCCGCGCCCGAGATAGAGCACGTCGCGGGCCTTCGAGACCTCGCGGGCGAGGCCCTCGATCTCGCCCTCGCGCTTCGTCGCCTCCGCCATCAGGCCCGGCACGGTGATGAGGGCATCGACCAGGGCGCGCTCGCGCTCGGCGCTCAAGGCGCCGCGCGCCCGGCCGGCCGCGATGGCGAGGCACAGGAGCACGGTGAGCTGGCACGAGAACGCCTTCGTGGAGGCGACGCCGATCTCGGGGCCGGCCAGGGTCGGCACCACGGCGGAGGCTTCGCGCGCGATGGTCGAGGTCGGCACGTTGACGACCGCCAGGGTGTGCTGGCCCTGGGACTTGGCGTAGCGCAGGGACGCCAGGGTGTCGGCGGTCTCGCCCGATTGCGAGATCACCAGGGTGAGACCGTCGCGGTCGAGGGGCGGCTCGCGGTAGCGGGCCTCCGAGGCGACGTCGATCTCCACGGGCAGGCGGGCCAGGGTCTCGAACCAGTATTTGGCGACCAGGCCGGCATAGTAGGCGGTGCCACAGGCCGTGATGGAGAGACGCGAGAGGGTGCGAAAATCGAACGGCAGGGTCTCGGGGAGGGCGACGCGGCCATTCGCCAGATCGACGTAATGCGCCAGGGTACGGCCCACGACCTCTGGCTGCTCGTGGATTTCCTTCGCCATGAAGTGGCGGTGATTGCCCTTCTCGACCCGGAAGGCCTGGGCGACGATGCGCTGGCGCGGACGTTCGACCACCGCGCCGTCGAGACCGTGGATCTCGGCGCCGGCCCGCGACAGGACCGCCCAATCGCCCTCCTCCAGGTAGGTGATCTCCTCGGTGAACGGCGCCAGGGCCAGGGCGTCGGAGCCGAGATAGGTTTCCCCCTGCCCGAAGCCGATGGCCAGCGGCGCGCCGTGGCGGGCGCCGACGAGGAGGTCGTCGTGGCCGGAAAACAGGATGCCGAGGGCGAAGGCGCCGTGCAGGCGCGGCAGGCAGCGGGCGACGGCCTCGACGGGGCCGAGGCCCTCGTCCATGGCGCGGCTGACGAGTTGGGCCACCACCTCCGTATCGGTCTCGCTCTCGAAGCGGACCCCGAGCCCCTGCAGCTCGGCCTTCAATTCCCGAAAATTCTCGATGATGCCGTTATGGACCACGGCCAGCCGCGCCGTGGCGTGCGGGTGGGCGTTGGTCTCGTTGGGCCGCCCATGCGTCGCCCACCGCGTGTGGCCGATGCCGATGGCGCCGCCCAAGGGCTCGTCGCGCAAACGCGCCTCGAGGTTGGCGAGCTTGCCCTCCGCGCGGCGGCGCTCGAGGTGTCCGTCCGTCAGGGTGGCGATGCCGGCCGAATCGTAGCCGCGATACTCGAGGCGGCGCAGGGCCTCCACGAGTTGCCCGGCCACGGCGTCCCGCCCGACGATGCCAACGATTCCACACATGGGTCGTGTCTCTCACAAACGAGCCGCCGGGAGGCGCCTTGCCAAACCCCGGCTTGTACCGGAATGGGACGGCCAAGCCACCCGGCCCGTCCCGATCCCCGTCCGAAGGTCGGTCGCCAATCCTCAATGCAAGCTTGAGGCAACGGGCCCAACCGCCCGGAGGGTTAGGATTTTGCGCGGGCCGCCTTCTCGGCGGCCAGGGCCGCGCGCTTGCCCGGCGCCCAGTCGGCAAGGCTGCGCTGGCGCGCCCGCGACACCGCCAGGGCGTCGTCGGCGACATCCGCAGAAATCACCGAGCCCGCCCCGACGATGGCCCCGGCGCCCACGGTCACGGGGGCCACGAGGGCGGTGTTCGAGCCGATGAAGGCGCCCGCCCCGATGGTGGTGCGGTGCTTGTTCACCCCGTCGTAATTGCACGTGATGGTGCCGGCCCCGACATTGGCGCCCGCGCCGATCTCGGCGTCGCCGAGATAGGTCAGGTGGTTGGCCTTGGCGCCGGCGCCGAGATGCGCGTTCTTGATCTCGACGAAGTTGCCGACCTTCGCCCCCGTCTCCAGCACCGCGCCGGGGCGGAGCCGGGCATAGGGGCCGACCGCGACGCCGGGCGCCAGGGACGCGCCTTCGAGGTGCGAGAAGGCGTGGATCGTGCAGCCGTCGCCGACGGTGACCCCGGACCCGAACACCACATGAGGTTCCACGAGAACGTCCCGGCCCAACACCGTGTCGACACTCAGGAAAACCGTTTCCGGCGCCACCAGGGTGGCGCCGCCGATCTGCGCCGCGCGGCGCAGACGAACCTGGATCTCCGCCTCCGCCACGGCGAGCTGGACCCGGTCGTTGACGCCCTGCGCCTCGGCCTCGTCGACCGCCACCACCGCCACCGTCAGCCCGTCCGCCACGGCGAGGCCGACGGCGTCGGGCAGGTAATATTCGCCGGCCGCGTTGGCGTTGCCGATGCGGTCGAGGAGGGCGAGGGCATGCGCCCCCGAAAGGGCCATGAGCCCGGCATTGCACAGGGTGACGGCGCGCTCGGAATCGCTGGCGTCCTTCTCCTCGCGGATGGCGACCACCCGGCCGCCCTCCGTCAGGACCCGGCCGTAGCCCTTCGGATTCGGTGTGTCGAAGGCCAGAACCGCCACGGCGGCGCCATCGGCCAGCGGCGCCCGCAGGCGCGCGAGGGTGTCGCCGGTGACGAGCGGCGTGTCGCCGAAGGCCACGATGACGTCGTCGTCGGCTTCGGCCAGGATCGTGCGGGCGGCCAGCACCGCATGGGCGGTGCCGAGGCGCTCCGCCTGCGGGAACACGGCGGCGCCCGGCGCCGCCGCCTCGATCTCCCGCGCCACGGCGGCCTGGCCCGGCTCCACCACCACGGCGATGCGCCCCGCCCCCGCCGCGCGGGCGGCCGCGAGGACGTGGCCCAGCATGGTCCGCCCGGCGACGGCATGGAGCACTTTCGGCAGATCCGAGCGCATCCGCGTGCCCTTGCCGGCGGCGAGCACGATGGCTGTGAGACTGCGCCCGGTCGTCGTCGCTGCGCCCATGATCGATCCGCCTGTCCTTGACCCGTTCGTCCGCCCGTGGCCGGTGCGCTACTGCGCCGCCCACGGGTCTGGCAAGCGGTCCGCCGGAATCAGCGGCCGGACAGGATCAGGGTAATCAGCACGGCGGCGACGGACGCGAACATCACGCTGCCCAGGGCGAGCCCGGTCAGAGCCGTCGTGGAGAGGTAGGTACCGGCGACCTGGCCGAGCATCCGGACCGTTCCGCCTCCCCCGCCCCGGGGCGACGTGTCCGGACCGGGATGGCCGCAGGCGGGACAGGCCAGGGCCCGGATGGACATCCGGTGCGTGCAGGCGGGGCATGGAATCAACGCCATGGACTCCTCCGTGACCGCGTCGACGATGGCCGTCGACACGGGAGATGTGCCACAGGCGCGGCGCTTCGGCCAGTTCATGAAGTCACGAAAGCTTAACCTTCAGTTCAGGGCCGTGCGTGGTAAACCCGTCGTCGAAGCTGCGTATTCTCCCCATCGCCGCCGCGCCCGAACGACAGGTCCCATTAGGTCCCCATGACGCCGCCGCTCCGAGACGTCCCCGACGCCGACCCCATGGCCGACGATTCCGCGACGACGGGGGCGGGGGGGCAGACCCGCCGCACCCTCCTGCGCGGGGCCGGTGCCCTGGCCGTGTCCGCGGGCTTTCCCATGCCCGCCTTCGCGGACGACGCGCCCGCCCTGCCCACGGCCGGCACCCCGTTCCAGGCGGGTCTCGTCACCGACCTCGCCCGGGCACTGGCCGCGCGCGCCTACGTCGCACCCCGCACCGACGATTTGCCCGGGGCCCTGGCCGATCTCAACCGCGAGCAATATGCCGCCATCCGCACGGCGCCGGGCAGCGCGGTCTGGGCCGAAGCCGGCCTCGGCTTCACCCTCGAACCCCTGCATCGCGGCTCGGTGTTCAAGGACCGCGTCGCCCTGGCCCTCGTGGAGGACGGGGTGGTCCGCCCCCTGCCCTACGACCGCGCCCGGTTCGAGACCGACACCACGCAGATCCCCACCCTCAAGGAGGACATGGGCTATTCGGGCTTCAAGATCCGGGCCCGGTTCGACGGCGGCGACCTCGCCGATTTCGCCTACTTCCAGGGCGCCTCGTTCTTCCGCCTCATCGCCGCCGGCCAGGGCTTCGGCGTCACCGCCCGCGCCCTCACCCTGCGGCCCGCCGACGCCCGGGGCGAGGAGTTCCCGGAGTTCCGGGCCATCTGGATCGAGCGGCCGGGTCCCGGCGCCCCCTTGGTGGTGCATGCCCTCGTCGATTCCCCCTCCGCCACGGCGGCCCTGCGCATGAGCCTGCGTCCGGGAGCGGCCTCCCTGTGCGACGTCGAGGGCACGGTGTTCGCGCGCACCGCCATCGATCACCTCGGCCTTGGCGGCATGACCACGAGCTACCTGTTCGGCCCCTACGACCGGCGCGGGGCCGACGATGCGCGCGCCGCCGTCCATTCGTCGGGCGGCCTGCAGATCCGCACGGGCTCCGGCGAGGCGATCTGGCGTCCGGTCCGCAATCCCGAGACCCTGCAGGTCTCGTCCTTCGTCGACGACAACCCGAAGGGCTTCGGGCTGATGCAGCGGGCGCGCGACTACCGTGCCTTCCAGGACGACGTACAGCATTGGGAATGGCGCCCGTCCCTGTGGCTCGAACCCCTCGCGGCCTGGGGGCCGGGCAGCGTGACCCTCCTCGAGATCCCGAGCGATTCCGAGTTCAACGAGAACATCCTCGCCTACTGGCGGCCGAAGACCGGCCTCGCGGCCCGGGGCGAACTCGCGTTCAGCTACCGCCAGCACTGGTGCTGGCAGCCCCCCGAGCCGGTGCCCGTGGCGGTGGTTTCGGGCACCCGCAGCGGACGCGGCACCACGGAGGCGCGGCGCCTCATCCTCGTGGACTTCACCGGCGAGGGGCTGGCGGAGGTCGAGGCCCTGCGGACGCAGCTCTCCGTGAGTCCCGGCGCGATCACGGCGAACCGGCTCTACCGCTACCCCGAGCGCAAGACCGTCCGGGTCGCCTTCGAACTCGATCCGCGCGGCGAAAAGGCCTGCGAACTGCGCCTCGCCCTGCTACGGGACGACACCGCCTTAACCGAAACCTGGCTGTACCGTTGGACCCCGTGAACGCACCCGCCTCTCCCATCGCCCCGTTCCGCCCGGCGATGCCGCCCGAGGCTCCCCTGGCCATGCCGGTGCAGCGCCTCGACGCTTGGGACGCGGCCGATGGGCACAAGCCCGCCGTCGCCCACCCCAAGCCCTGGCTCGCCCGGATCTTCGTGTTCGGCGCGGCGGCGCTTCTCACGGCCTACGGCGCCTATCAGATGTACGAGGTGGTGTCGGTCTCCGGCGGCACCACGGCGCTTCAGTACGTGCTGCTCGCCCTGTTCACCCTGAACTTCTCCTGGATCGCCCTCGCCTTCACGGGCGCGATCCTCGGCTTCCTCGTGCTCCTGCGCCGTCCCAGGACCCCTGCCCTGCCCACGGCGCTGGCGACCCGCACCGCAATGGTGATGCCGGTCTACAACGAGGCCACGGCCCGGACCTTCGCGGCCATCGAGGCCATGCGCGCCGAGATCGACGCCACCGGCCTCGGGCACGCATTCGACTACTTCGTGCTGTCGGACTCGACACAAAGCGACGCCTGGATCGCCGAGGAGCGCGCCTTCCTCGAACTCCGCGCCCGCTGGGGCGAGGACGCCCGCCTTTACTACCGCCACCGGCCGAAGAATCATCACCGCAAGGCCGGCAATATCGGCGACTTCGTCACCCGCTGGGGGGCGGCCTACGACCACATGCTCGTCCTCGACGCCGACAGCCTCATGACCGGGGCCTGCGTCGTGCATCTGGCCGCCGCCATGGAGGCGGACCCGGATTCGGGGATCATCCAGTCCCTGCCCCTCATCATCAATCGCAACACCCTGTTCGCCCGGGTCCAGCAATTCGCCGCCCGCATCTACGGGCCGGTCATCGCCACCGGCCTGTCCGTGTGGTCGGGCCGCGACGGCAATTACTGGGGGCACAATGCCATCATCCGCACCCGGGCCTTCGCGCAAGCCTGCGGGTTGCCGGACCTGCCCGGCAAGCCGCCCTTCGGCGGCCACGTGCTCTCCCACGACTTCGTGGAAGCGGCGCTCATCCGGCGCGCCGGCTGGAGCGTCACCATGCTGCCGGCGCTCCCCGGCTCCTACGAGGAGAGCCCGCCCTCCCTCATCGATGTGGCCGTGCGCGACCGGCGCTGGGCGCAGGGCAACCTCCAGCACAGCCGCATCATCGGGGCCGCCGGCCTGAAACCCGCCTCGCGCCAGCACTTCGCCACGGGCATCGCCGGCTACGTCGCCTCGCCTCTCTGGCTCGCCCAGCTCGTCGTCGGTATCGCCCTGGTGCTCCAGACCGCCTACGTGCGGCCGGAATACTTCACGAGCGAGTTCGGGCTCCACCCCGTCTGGCCGCGCTTCGATCCCGTGCGCGCGCTCCAGCTGTTCGGGCTCACCATGGGCATCCTGCTCGCCCCGAAGTTTTTGGGCTTGATCCTGGCGCTCATCGACGGACAGGTGCGCCGGGCCTGCGGCGGCGCCGGCCGCCTCGTCCTGTCGAGCCTCATCGAAATCCTGCTCTCGGCCCTCATCGCGCCCATCGCCATGCTGATCCAGTCGGGCTCGGTGTTCCAGATCCTGCTCGGGCGCGACACCGGCTGGAACCCGCAGCGGCGCGACGACGGCTCGATCCCGTGGGGTGATATCGTCCGCCGCCACCGCTGGCACATGGCACTCGGCCTCGTCACCGGCATCGCGGCCTTCGCCATCGCCACCTCCCTGTTCCTCTGGATGTCGCCGACCATCCTCGGCCTCGTGCTGGCGATCCCGATCTCCTGGGCGAGCGGCCAGCTCAGCCTCGGCCTCGCCCTGAAGCGCTTCGGCCTGCTCATGACCCCGGAGGAGCGCGACCCGCCCGCCATCGCCGCCCAGGCCGGCCGCCTCGCGGCCCGCAACGCGGGCTTGGGCTTCGACGACGCCGACGCCCTACGGGCCCTCCACGCCGAGCCGGAACTCGCCCACGCCCACGCCGCCATGCTGCCGACGGCAGTTCCCCGCCCCCGCGGCGTCATCGACACCGACCGAGCGCTGGCCCAGGCCAAGGTGGTGGAGGCCCACACCGTCGACGAGGCTGCCGCCTGGCTCTCGCCGAAGGAGCGCATGGCCCTCCTGCACGACCGCGCCCTCCTCGACCGCCTCGGCCGCCTCGATGCCACCCAGCCTTGAGGTGCCCCGGCCCGAGTTTTCAATTCCCGCCCGCCCCGTTCTCCGCTAGAACCCTCCGGCTCCCGCTGGGCCTGAAGGCCCCGGGATCCTCGCCGGTCTGGACCGGCGGGCCGGAAGGGTGGCCGAGTGGTTTAAGGCAGCGGTCTTGAAAACCGCCGTGGGGGCAACTCCACCGTGGGTTCGAATCCCACCCCTTCCGCCAACCCGCTGCTAACACGTTGTTCCTGCTTAAGTCATTGACACGACGAGACGAAGCCGGCGACCATGCTACAGGTTGCTGCTACAGTTGGACTCGGTCAGATGGCCCAGGATACCCGCCTCGTTCGCCGGAGGAATGGCGGCTACGCGTTTCGAGGCTGGGTGCCGCGCGAACTTCGAGAGTTCGTCGCGGGAGGGCGAAGCGGCCAGAAGTGGATCAGCCTGGGCACGACTAGGGCCTGTCGTCGCTTGAACGGATTGGCGCGTTTTGCGTTTTCGTCTCTCTGATTGCGGGAGGGACGATGCTGAGCGACGCGCAATGGTCTGAACTGGAGCCTCTGGTCGAGGCGTGCCGGCCCAAGGCCAAGACGCCGCCGCAGGACCTGCAACGCACGCTCTCGGCGATCCTGTGGCGGCATCGGAACGGCGCCAAATGGCGGGCGATCCCGGAGGAACTGGGTCCGTGGTGGCGGGCCGCCCAGATCTTCATCCGCTGGTCCCGGGCCGGTGTCTGGGAGCGGCTGCTCAGCCTGGTGCA
>NZ_FOPM01000004.1:0-183139 GCF_900113485.1 Methylobacterium gossipiicola | reverse complement strand
GACCGTGATGGCGGCGGCCGACGAGGCCGAGCTCGTCCACATGGTGGCGACCTGCCACGCCCACGATTCGGGTCCGATTGCCCTGCGCTACCCCCGCGGCGAGGGGGTGGGCGTCGACCTGCCGGAGCGCGGCGAGGCGCTGCCCATCGGCAAGGGCCGGATCGTGCGCCGCCCCGAGGGCGCCCGGGTGGCGCTGCTGTCCCTCGGCACCCGCCTCGCGGAGGCCGGCAAGGCCGCCGACGCCCTGGAGGCCGAGGGCATCGCCGTGACGGTGGCGGATGCGCGCTTCGCCAAGCCCCTCGACGAGGCCCTGATCCTCGACCTCGCGGCGACCCACGAGGTTCTGATCACCCTGGAGGAGGGCTCGGTGGGCGGCTTCGGCGCCATGGTGCTGCACCTGCTGGCGGCCAAGGGGGCGCTCGATGCCGGCCGGGTGCGGGTGCGGACCCTGACGCTGCCCGACACCTACCAGGACCACAACACTCCCGACGCCATGTACCGCGAGGCCGGCCTCGACGCCCAATCCATCGCCCAGACCGTCCGCGACACCCTGCCCGAGCGAAAGGCCGGATCGAGCCGTCTGCGCCTCGCCTGAGCCCCGGCCCCCCTCGCCTCTCGCGTTCGCATCCCACGCACGGGGGCGAGGGTGTGACCCGGCTGCGCTTGTCCGGTGTCCGTTTCAATGACAAAAGCGCCGGGCCGACGGCCCCGGCGGCATTAGATTTTTGAACCCGCGAGAGAAATGCCACAGGCGACCCCCACCGGCCCATTCGATGCCGGCCCGGTCCTCATCACCGGTGCGAGCGGTTTCCTGGGTGCCGCCCTGGTGGACGTGTTCCGCAGGGCCGGATTTCCCGTGCGCATCATGGTGCGGGCGACCTCGCCGCGCACGAACCTGACCTGGGCCGACGTCGAGGTGGTCGAGGGCGACATGCGCGACCGCGCCGCCGTGGCTGCTGCCCTGAAGGGCCAGCGCTACCTCGTGCACGCGGCGGCCGACTATCGCCTGTGGGCGCCGGACCCGGAGGAGATCGTCGCCACCAACCGTGACGGCGCCGTCATTCTCATGGAAGAGGCCCTGCGCGCCGGAATCGAGCGCATCGTCTATACGTCCAGCGTCGCCACCATCAAGCCGCACGATGACGGTACCCCCGCCGACGAGACCCGGCCCCTGACGCCCGAGACCGCCATCGGCGCTTACAAGCGCAGCAAGGTGGTGTCCGAGCGGGTGGTCGAGGCGATGGCGGCGCGCGGCCTGCCCGTCGTCATCGTCAATCCCTCGACGCCCATCGGTCCCCGCGACGTGAAACCGACGCCCACGGGCCGCATCATTCTGGAGGCGGCGCTCGGGCGGATGCCGGCCTTCGTCGATACCGGCCTCAACCTCGCCCACGTGGACGACGTCGCGTACGGCCACCTGCTGGCCCTCCAGAAGGGCCGGATCGGCGAGCGCTACATCCTGGGCGGCGAGAACGTGCTCCTGTCGCGGATGCTCGCCGACATCGCCGGCCTGGTCGGCCGCAAGCCGCCGACCGTGAACCTGCCGCGCGCGGCGGTCTACCCCATCGCCTTCGTCTCGGAGCAGATCGCCCGCTTCACCGGCAAGGCGCCGTTCGCGACCATCGATGGCATCCGCATGTCGCGCTACCGCATGTTCTTCACCGACGCCAAGGCGCGGGCCGAACTCGGCTACACGGCCCGCCCCTACCGGGAGGGCCTGTCCGACGCAATCGCGTGGTTCCGCCAGGAGGGACGCTTGAAATGAGCGCCACCCTGCAGAACGCCACCGAGGCCCGCTCCGGCAAGGGCCACAAGGACGAGAACTTCCCCGTTGCGTCGCACCTGATCCACCCGAAGAACCGGGGGGCGATCCTCGCTTTCTACGACTTCGTGCGGGCGGGCGACGATGTCGCCGATCACGCCACCCTGGCCCCCGAGCGCAAGATCGAACTGCTCGATGCCCTCGCCGACGCGCTCACCGGCAAGGGACCGTCCGACCCCGAGGCCGAACCGCTCAAGCGCGAGCTCTCCGCAAGGGGCTTGCCGACGACCCATGCGCTGGAACTCCTCGACGCGTTCCGCCTCGATGCGCGCAAAAACCGCTATGCCGATTGGGACGAGCTCATCGCCTATTGCCGCCTCTCGGCCATGCCGGTGGGCCGCTTCGTCCTCGACGTGCACGGCGAGGATCCGCGCGTGGTCTGGGGACCGTCCGACGCCATCTGCGCCGCCCTGCAGATCATCAACCACCTGCAGGATTGCGGGAAGGATTTCGTCCGCAACGACCGGGTCTATCTGCCCGCCGAGACCCTGGCGAAGCATGGCGCTTCGATCTCCGACCTCGGGGCGGCCAAAGCCTCACCGGCCCTGCGAGCCGTCATCCGCGAACTGGCGGAGCGTACCATGGGGCTCCTCGACGAGGGGGCGGTGCTGCCCGACCTCATCGCGGATCTGCGCCTCAGCCTCGAGATCGCGGCGATTCATCGCCTCGCCGTGGTCCTGTGCCGGGGGCTGATGGAGCGCGATCCACTCTCCGAGAAAGTCCATCACGGCAAGGCGGCCTTCGCCCTCACGGCGCTCGGCGGCATCGCCACCACCCTCGCCCGGCGGCCCCTGCGGGGGCGGACCCTGCGCCGGCACGCCCTCGGAGTCCGCGCATGAGCGCCACCGCCATGCCCGACATCGCGCCGCCCGTCGACGCGCTCCCGGCGAAGTCGTCGTCCTTCTACACGGCCATGCGGCTGCTGCCGAAGGACCGGCGCGAAGCCATGTACGCCGTCTACGCCTTCTGTCGCGCCGTCGACGACGTCGCCGATGACGGCGGTCCCGCTGAAATGCGCCGGGCCGAACTCGCGCGCTGGGGCGCCGATATCGACGCCCTCTATGCCGGGCGGCCCGCGCTCCGCGTCCGCGATCTGGTCGAGCCCGTCCGCCGCTACGGTCTCCTGCGGGAGGATTTCCACGCCGTGATCGACGGCATGGCCATGGACGCGTTCGAGGACATCGTCGCCCCCGACGAGGCCACCCTCGACCTCTACTGCGACCGGGTCGCAAGCGCCGTCGGGCGCCTGTCCGTGCGTATCTTCGGGGTTCCCGAGGCCGAGGGCGTCGCGCTAGCCCATCACGAGGGCCGCGCGCTCCAGCTCACCAACATCCTGCGCGACATCGACGAGGACGCCGATCGCGGCCGCCTCTACCTGCCCCGCGAGAAGCTCGCCGCGATTGGCCTGACCGATCCGACGCCGCAGGCGGCCATCGACCATCCTCGAATCGGTGAGGTCTGTGCCGCCGTCGCCGAAGAAGCGAAAGATCATTACCGCCAGACCTGGGCGATCATCGCCCGCTGCCCGCGCAAGGTGACGAAGGCGCCTCGCCTCATGGCCGCCGCCTACCGGCTCTACCTCGATGCCGTGCTGGCGCGCGGCTGGGCCAAGCCCCGTGCCCGGGTGAAGCCCGGCAAGGCCGCGCTCCTGGCCGTCGCCCTGAAACACGGGATCGTCTGATGGTCGGCACCGTCCACGTCGTCGGCGCCGGGCTCGCCGGGCTCTCGGCCGCCATCGCCCTGGTGGAGGCCGGCCGGCGCGTGGTCGTGCACGAGGCGGCCAAGCAAGCCGGTGGGCGCTGTCGCTCGTATTACGACCCGGCCCTCGGCCTGACCATCGATAACGGCAATCACCTGCTCCTGTCGGGCAACACCTCGGCTTTGGCCTTCATGAAGACCATCGGGGCGCCGGCCGACGCCCTGACGGGACCTGCCGAAGCGGAGTTTCCCTTCGCGGATCTCAAGACCGGTGAGCGCTGGACCCTGCGCCCCAATGCCGGCCGCGTGCCGTGGTGGGTGCTGCAGGCGTCCCGCCGGGTGCCCGGGACCAAGGCGTCGGACTACCTCGCGCCCCTCGGCATCCTCAAGGCCGCCGCCGGCAAGGCGCCGGGCCAGGGCGGGACCATTGGCGAGGCCATGGCCTGCGAGGGCCTGCTCTACGATCGCTTGTGGCACCCTGTGCTCATCGCCGCCCTCAACACCGAGCCGAAGGAGAGCGACGTCGGCCTCGCCGCCACGATCCTGCGCGAGACCCTCGGCGCCGGCGGCGCGGCGAGCCGTCCCCTCGTCGCCGTGGCGGGCCTCTCGGCTGCCTTCGTCGATCCGGCCGTGGCCTATCTCGAGCGGCACGGGGCGGGCCTGCGTTTCGGGCATCGTCTGCGCAGTCTGTCGTTCGGTAAGGGCGGTGTCACCGAACTGGTGTTCAGCGACGAAACAATTGGGCTCGGGGCCGACGACGCCGTGGTTCTCGCCCTGCCGCCGTGGGTGGCGGCCGACCTGCTTCCCGGCTTGGCGGCCCCGCAGGCCTACCGCTCCATCGTGAACGCGCATTTCGCTGTGGTTCCGCCTCCCGGCGCGCCGCTGTTGCTCGGCGTGGTAAACGGACTGACGGAATGGCTGTTCGCCTATCCGGATCGACTATCCGTGACGATCAGCGGGGCCGACCGGCTTCTGGATGTGCCGCGCGAAGACTTGGGTCAGCAGATCTGGGCGGAAGTCTCGACTTTGTGCGGACTTGCGCCGGAACTGCCAAGGTGGCAGATCGTCAAGGAGAAGCGGGCGACCTTCGCGGCGACGCCCGCCGAGGCCGCGCGCCGTTCCGGCGCCGAAACGGCCCATCGCAATTGCGTCGTGGCAGGCGATTGGACGGCGACCGGTCTGCCATCGACGATCGAAGGCGCGATCCGGTCGGGTACGACCGCCGCGCAGGCGCTCGCGCGCTCTCTGGGCGCGTGCGCACAGGCACGCGCGCGCGGCGCTGCGTGAGGTATGGCGGCGGCTTTGACGGCCGGTGAGGCGAGGACGATGCGAGAGGCATTCAAGAAGGTCGAGGCGCTGCAGCGCCCCAAGACGCAGGAGATCTCCCTCGAGGATGTGGAGCGCGGCATCACGCGCGCGACACAGGCCCTGACGGCCCTCTCCCACGCCGACGGGCACCTGTGCTTCGAGCTCGAAGCCGACGCGACGATCCCGTCCGAATACATCATGTTCCACCAGTTCCGGGCCACCGAGATCAAGCCGGGCCTGGAGGCGAAGATCGGCAACTACCTGCGCCGGACGCAGGGCAAGCACGGCGGCTGGGCCCTCGTCCATGACGGGCCGTTCGACATGAGCGCCAGCGTCAAGGCCTATTACGCCCTGAAGTTCGTCGGGGATTCCATTGAGGCGCCGCACATGCGCCGCGCCCGCGAGGCGATCCTGTCGCGTGGCGGTGCCGCCAATTCCAACGTCTTCACCCGCTTCCTCCTGGCCCTGTTCGGTGAGGTGCCGTGGCGCGCCGTGCCGGTGATGCCCGTGGAGATCATGCACCTGCCGAAGTGGTTCCCGTTCCACCTCGACAAGGTTTCCTATTGGGCGCGTTGCGTGATCGTGCCCCTGCTGGTGCTCCAGGCCAAGAAGCCGAAGGCCAAGAATCCGCGCGGTCTCGGCGTTCCGGAGCTGTTCGTGACGCCGCCCGAGCATGTCCGCCACTGGCCCGGCAGCCCGCATGCGACGTGGCCATGGACGCCGATCTTCGGCGCCATCGACCGGGTGCTGCAGGGGACGCAGGATTACTTCCCGAAGAAGCGGCGTCAGCGCGCCATCGACAAGGCGGAGGCCTGGGTCAGCGAGCGCCTCAACGGTGAAGACGGACTCGGCGCGATCTTCCCCGCCATGGTGAACACCGTGCTGATGTACGACGTCCTCGGCTATCCCGCCGATCACCCGCAGGTGATGATCGCTTGCGAGGCCGTCGAGAAGCTCGTGGTGGTCAAGGAGCACGAGGCCTACGTCCAGCCCTGCCTGTCGCCCGTCTGGGATACGGCGCTCGCCGGCCACGCCCTGCTGGAGGCCGGTGGGCCGGAGGCCGAGCGGCAGGCCCGGCGCGGCCTCGACTGGCTGAAACCCCTCCAGGTTCTCGATATCGTGGGTGATTGGGCGGCGGGCCGTCCGAACGTGCGGCCCGGCGGCTGGGCGTTCCAGTATGCCAACCCGCATTTCCCGGACCTCGACGACACCGCCGTCGTGGTCATGGCCATGGACCGCGCCACCCGTCAGCACGGCCTCGTTGCCGACGTCCCGGATTACGCCAATGCCATCGCCCGCGCCCGTGAGTGGGTTGAGGGCCTGCAGTCGAGCGATGGCGGCTGGGCGGCGTTCGACGCCGACAACAATCACCATTACCTCAACCACATCCCGTTCTCGGATCACGGCGCACTGCTCGATCCGCCCACCGCCGACGTCACGGCGCGCGTGGTGTCCATGCTGGCCCAGCTCGGTGAGACCCGGGACAGCTCGAAAGCCCTCGACCGCGGTGTCGCCTACCTCCTCGCCGATCAGGAGGAAGACGGTTCGTGGTACGGCCGCTGGGGCATGAACTTCATCTACGGCACCTGGTCGGTTCTCTGCGCCCTCAACGCGGCCGGCGTTGATCCGGCCTCGGCGGAGATCCGCAAGGCCGTGGCCTGGCTCATCGGCATCCAGAATCCGGATGGTGGTTGGGGCGAGGACGCCTCGTCCTACAAGATCGATCCGGCCTTCGAACCCGGCTATTCGACGGCGTCGCAGACCGCTTGGGCGCTCCTCGCCCTCATGGCGGCTGGCGAGGCCGACGATCCGGCCGTCGTGCGGGGCATCAATTACCTCACCCGTACGCAAGGGCCGGACGGCTTCTGGTCAGAGGAGCGCTACACCGCCACCGGCTTCCCGAGGGTGTTCTACCTGCGCTACCACGGCTACCCAAAATTCTTCCCCCTCTGGGCGATGGCGCGGTTCCGCAACCTCAAACAGTCGAACTCACGGACCGTCGCGTTCGGGATGTAGAACGCGACCTCTCGGCCCGCTCGCCTATTTTGTGGGCCGCTCTCCCCTACTCGAGGGGAGTCCCTCGTCTCGCGGATCGTCCATGCTCCCCGTCCTCGCCGTCACCGGTCTCGCCAAGGAGGCGCGCCTCGCCGCTGGGCCGGGCGTCGCGGCCATCGGGGCCGGCGGTGATCCGCAGCGTTTGCGCACCCTCCTCGAGACACGCGATCCACCAGCCTGCCGCGCGGTGGTGAGCATCGGCATCGCGGGTGGTCTTGCGCCCGATCTCGCGGCGGGTGACGTCGTCATCGCCTCGGAAATCGTCGCCGGAGAGCGGCGCCATCCGGCCGATCCCGCCCTCGTCGAGGCCCTGATGACCCGGCTCGCCGATCTCGGCGGCTTTGCCCGTCGCGCGACCGTCGCGGGCGTCGAAGCTGCTGTTCTGACAGTGGCCGACAAGGCGAGCCTTCATGCCCGAACGGGGGCCGCCGCGGTCGATATGGAATCTCATGTCGCCGCTGACTTCGCGGCGCGGCACGGCCTGCCATTCGCGGCGCTTCGGGTCGTGTGCGATTCGGCCGACCGGGCGATTCCAGCCTTCGCGGCGCAGGCGCTCAAACCCAACGGGGAGCCTGATATCGTGGCGGTGCTCACCGCCCTCCTGCGCGATCCGCGCCGGATCGGACCGCTCATGCATCTCGCCCGCGATTCGGGGCGCGCCTTCGCGACTCTGACGCGATGCCGGCCCCTCCTCGGCCCGGGCCTCGGTGTTCCGTAATGGATGGCAACAAAACCGACGAAAAGCCCCGCGTCACGGAATGTGGCGCGGGGCTTTTCGTATCGGGACGTGCGGCACCGGACAGGCCGGCGCCGAAAGCGGATCAGGCCGCCGTGCGCTTGCGCGCTTCCTGCTTCGTGTCGACGCCCGAAGCTTTGATCTCGGAAAGCTTCTGCGCGACGTTGCGCGAGAACACGAACTCGGCCGGACGCTGCTTGTCGAGGCTGATCTCCGGAGCCATGGCGCCCTCGGTCTTGATGCCCGTGATGGCATGGATCAGCGGCTTCCAGGGCTTACGCACGGAATCGACCACCGAGGACGCCTCGTAGCCCGAATGGACCATGCAGTCGGCGCACTTCTCGTAGTTGCCGGTGCCGTAGGAATCCCAGTCGGTCTCCTCCATCAGCTCCTTGAAGGTGGCGGCGTAGCCTTCACCCAGGAGGTAGCAGGGCTTCTGCCAGCCAAACACCGTCCGGGTCGGGTTGCCCCACGGGGTGCAGTGGTAGGTCTGGTTGCCGGCCAGGAAGTCGAGGAACAGGCTCGACTGCTGGAAGGTCCACTTCTCGCGGCCCTTCTCCTTGCCGTGGCGGAACACGCCGCGGAACAGCTCCTTCGTCGCCTTGCGGTTGAGGAAATGCTGCTGATCGGGCGCGCGCTCGTAGGCATAACCCGGCGACACCGTGATGCCGTCGATGCCCATGCGGGTCACCGAATCGAAGAAATCGGCGATCTTGTCGGCGGAGGAGTTGTTGAAGAACGTGCAGTTGATGGTGACCCTAAAGCCCATCTCCTTCGCCTTGGCGATGGCGGCCACGGCCTTGTCGTAGACGCCACGCTGGCAAACGGAGTTATCGTGCATCTCCTTGTCGCCGTCGAGGTGGATCGACCAGGTGAAGTACGGGCTCGGCTTGTACTCCTTGATCTTCTTCTCGAGGAGCAGCGCGTTCGTGCACACGATCGCGAACTTCTTCTGGGCGATGATGCCCTCGACGATCTGCGGCAGGTCCTTGTGCAGCAGTGGCTCACCGCCGGCGATCACGACCACCGGTGCACCGCACTCGCGCACGGATTCGAGGGCGTCAGCCACCGGCAGACGCTTGTTGAGAATCTCGTCCGGATAATCGATCTTGCCACATCCGGCGCAGGCGAGATTGCAGCGGAACAGCGGTTCCATCATCATCACGAGCGGGTAGCGCTTGCGACCGGTGAGGTGCTGTTTCAGGATGTAGCCGCCAATCTTCGCGACGTACCGAAGGGGAATACCCAAGACGTGGCTCCTTGTTGCTGGCCCCGACGTATCGGGCTGCTTAGCGTGAAAAAAATCGAAATTCCAGCGACCTAGATTGGAACCGCTCCGAAACGCGGCTCAACGATCCGAGGATATGCGCATTTCCGGGGCCGTGGGATAATCCGGCCACAGGGCCATCGTCGCGCGGATTCGAGTCAGGTCGCGAGCGGTGCGGACAAGCGTCCGCACCATCGGATCGGAACATGAAGACCCAGGATCGTGGGTTTTCTGGGGCGGCCGGGCTGATCGGCGCTTTTTCCTAAGGCCGAGCCGTGCCGGGGTCGACCGGCTTGCCGTCAAGGTCCTCGGGCCGTGACGCACTGCGAAATGGCATCGGACGACGTCGTGCCCAGGAAAAAACCGCCTCTCGTTGCATTCCGGACGCAGGCCCCTTACTGAGCCCCATGGAACGATGGTCCGTCGTGCATCGTCTCGCTGCGTCGAGTCGAGCCGCCGCCCTCTGCCGGATGGAGCCTCGCATTCGTGGATCGTGGCGACAGGTGAGACCGCAGAGGCGGATTCGGAGCGATCCGCACGGTCCGGCCCGTCGTTCGGTGGTCCCGGACCTGGCCGAGCTCGACCGGATCACATCGCACAAGCAGGCAGGATACCCGTGATCGAACGGATCGTCGCGTTTTCCGTCCAGCGCCGCTGGCTGGTCATAGCCCTGGTCGCCCTCGCCACCGTCGTGAGCGCCGGCATGGCCGCGCACCTGTTCCGCATCAACACCGATGTGGAACGGCTCATCGACAAGGACGTGCCCTGGCGCCAGGACGAGATCGCCTACGAGAAGGCGTTTCCGCAGCGGACCGGAACCCTCGTGGCCGTGATCGACGGCCAGACTCCGGAGGAGGCCGAAGAAGCCGCCGCCAACCTTGCCAAGGCCCTGGCCGAACGCAAGGACGCCATCGAGACCGTCTATCGCCCGGATGGCGGACCGTTCTTCGAGAAGAACGGCTTCCTTCTGCTGTCGCCGCCGGAGCTGACCAAGACCACGGAACAGCTCGTGCAGCAGCAGGGGCTCCTCGGCCCGCTGGCCGCCGACCCGTCCCTGCGCGGTGTCATGCGGGTCCTCGGCCTCGGCGCCCGGGGCGTCAAGAGCGGCGATGCGAAGCTCGAGGACCTCGATCGGCCGATGAGCCAGATCGACGAGACCCTGCGCAAGGTTCTCGCCGGCGAGCCGGCCCGCCTCTCGTGGCAGACGCTCCTGTCGAATGGCAAGCTGAAGAGCACGGATCTTCGCAAGTTCGTGATGATTCAGCCGGTGCTGGACTACAACGCCCTCCAGCCCGGGGCCATGGCGACGGCGGTGGTGCGCCAGGTCGCCGACGGCCTGAAGATCACCAACGGCGACTACAAGGGCGACAGCGGCGTGCGCATGCGCCTCACCGGTCCCGTGGCCGTGGCCGACGACGAGTTCGCGACCCTCGCGGAGGATGCGGGCCTGAACTACAGCATCACCACCGGCGCGATCGTGCTGTTCGTCTGGCTCGCCGTGCGCTCGGCCTCCCTGGTCGGCGCTGTGCTCCTGACCACCTTCGCGGGCCTGACGGTGACGGCGGCCATCGGACTCCTGATGGTGGGTGAACTGAATCCCATTTCCGTCGCCTTCGCGGCCCTGTTCGTGGGACTCGGCATCGATTTCGGCATCCAGTTCGCGGTGCGATACCGCGCCGATCGATTCGAGCAGCCGGATCTGCCGTCCGCCCTGCGCGCCGCCGCGCGCGGGGTCGGCTGGTCCCTGACCCTCGCCGCCATCTCGCTGATCGCCGGTTTCTTCGCCTTCCTGCCCACGGCGTTCCGGGGCGTGTCCGAACTCGGCCTCATCGCCGGCGTCGGCATGATCGTGGCCTACCTGTTCTCGCTCACCCTGCTGCCGGCGCTCATCGCGGTGTTCAAGCCGAAGATGGAAGCGAAGGCCGTCGAGACCACTTGGATGGCGGGTGTCGATGAGTGGATCATCGAGCATCGCAAGCCCGTGCTCATCGCCGTCGCGCTCATCACGGTGGCGGGCATCCCCCTGCTGTTCAAGCTGCCGTTCGATTCCAACCCGATGCACCTGCGCAGCCCGAAGGTGGAATCGATCGCGACCTATCTCGACCTGACCAAGGACCCGGAGACGAGCCCGAACGTCATCGAAGTCCTAGCGCCCTCCGTCGAAGCGGTGCCGGCGCTGGCCGACAAGCTGACGAAGCTGTCCGCCGTCGCCGAAATCATCGACATCGACACCTTCGTGCCGCCGGATCAGGATCAGAAGCTCGCGATCATCGCCGACACGGCCCAACTCCTCGGCCCGATCCTCAATCCGAGCCGCAAGCCCCCGCCTCCCACGGATGCGGAGAACGTGAAGGCGATCAAGGACACGGCCGCAGCCCTACGGACCCTGAACGGTGCCGCGGCCGCGAAGCCGGCCATCGCCCTGGCCGGCACCCTCGATGCCCTCGCGACGGCGCCCGTCGCCATCCGCGAGGCCGCGAGCGTTGCCTTGACGACGGACCTCAAGACCCTGCTGACGCGCCTGCGCGATCTGCTGAGCCCGCAGAAGATCACCCTGGCCAACCTGCCGCCGAAGCTGAAGGCCGAATGGGTCGCCGCCGACGGTCGGGCGCGCATCGAGGTGCATCCGAAGGGCAATTCCAACGACAACACGGTGCTGCGCAGCTTCGCCAAGGAGGTGCAGACCGTGGCGCCGCATGCCACGGGCGCGCCCATCGCCACCACCTCGTCGAGCTACACCATCCTGGGTGCCTTCGTGCAGGCGGCCCTCACCGCCCTGGTGCTGATCTTCGTCATCCTGTCGGTGGCCCTGCGCAAACCCTGGGATGTGGCGATGACCCTCGGGCCCCTGGTGCTCGCCACCCTTTGGACCCTGATGGCGCTTCACCTCGTCGGTATGCCGCTCAACTTCGCCAACATCATCGCCATGCCGTTGATGCTCGCCGTGGGCGTGGCCTTCCACATCTACTACGTGATTGCGTGGCGGGCGGGCGTGGTCGACATGCTGGCCTCCAGCCTGACCCGGGCGATCTTCTTTTCCGCCCTCACCACCGGGACCGCGTTCGGCTCCCTCGTACTGTCGAGTCATCCCGGCACCGCCAGCATGGGCAAGCTCCTCGCCCTGTCGCTGTTCTTCACCCTGGTGGCGGCGTTCTTCGTGGTGCCGGCCTTCCTCGGTCCGCCGCCGAAGCAGCCCGATCCGAAGCGCCCCGAAGGGGACGGTGCCGTACCGCCGGACCTCGCGGCCAAGCGATCGCCTGAAGCGATCGCGGTGAAATAGGCTGGATCGCTCCCGCCGAACGCAGAACGGGCGCGGAGACATCCGCGCCCGTTCTGCGTTCGGCTTGCGCGAAGGGAGAGGATCGGGGACCGGTCAGATCAAGCCCTATCGGAGCATCCGTTTTTCAGCTCTGCGGGACAGGGACCCGAAGAGTGTTCAGTCCGCGAAATCCGAAAAGCCCCCACGAATCGCCCCCGATGCCTTGAAGGCGGCGAGGGTGGCGGGGGCGATCAAGGCGTCGCGTTCGGCCGCATAGGCGTAACCGGGTGCTTCACCGGGGAACCCGCCGCCCGTGGCCGGATGGGTGTAGAGTTCCGTCAGACCCTTCGGCAGGTGCTTCACCAGGCCCGCGACACGGGCCGGCGTCATTGCCCCGGACCAGGCGAGTCCGAGGGTCCGGTCGGGGATCAGCAGCCCGGCCCGTCGGGCCCGCACGGCCAGCAGGGCGGCCCAGGGGGCACTGTCGAGGGCCGGCTTCGGCGCGGCTCCCGCCTCGGCGGCGCGCAGGACGGCGCGGGGCTCGCGCGGGACACGCAAGGCTCGCATCCCGTAGCGACGGCCGATGGACAGGACGGCACCGGCGATGAGCGGATGCACGTGAAAATGCTTATGGGCGTTGACGTGGTCGAGGGCGAGGCCCGTCGCCCGGTAGGCTTCGAACTGCGCGATGATCTCGGCGGCGAGCTGGTGCCGCGCCGTCGGCTTCATCGCGAGGTCCAGGCCGAGCCGGCCCATGTCGCTGCGGATCAGGCCGTCCGCACCGACGAGGTCGGGTAGCTCGGCGGCCGGCAGCGTCGGCCACGCTTCGACCATGACGAGGTGGAGGCCGACCCGCAGGGATGGCAGGCGCTTGGCCCGTGCCACGGCATCGGCGGCGGCGGGAGCGGAGACCATCAGGCTCGCGGCCGTGAGAATCCCCTCCCGGTGCGCCGCTTCGACGGCCTCGTTGACCGCGAGGCTGAGACCGAAATCGTCCGCCGTCACCACCAGCCGTTTCACGCGCGTCCTCCGTCGTCTGATGCCGGAAGGAGCCCGGCAGAACGCAAAACGGCCGGGCGTTCGGGCCCGGCCGCACTTATGATGAGATGAAAGGGCCTCAGGCGGCCTTGGCGGTGCCCTGACGCTCCTTGAGGAAGCGGTAGAACTCCACGCCCTCGCGCAGGCGCCGCTTCATCATGTCGGGCGAGCGCACCATTTCGGAGACGATGGAAGCGATCTTCGGAGCCCGGAAGTAGAACTTCTTGTAGAACTCCTCGACCGCGCTGAAGATTTCCGAATGCGACAGGTGCGGATAATGCAGCGGGGCGATCTGCACGCCGTTCTCGTCGACGAGTTCGGCATTCTCGACGTCGAGCCAGCCGTTCTCGACCGCCTGCTTGTACAGGAACGTGCCCGGATAGGGCGCCGCCAGCGACACCTGGATGGTGTGGGGGTTGATCCGCTTGGCGAAGGCGATGGTCTCCTGGATCGTCTCCTTGGTCTCGCCCGGCAGGCCGACGATGAAGGTGCCGTGGATGGCGATGCCGAGGTCGTGGCAATCCTTGGTGAACCGCTCGGCCACCTCGACGCGCATACCCTTCTTGATGTTGTTCAGGATCTGCTGGTTGCCTGATTCGTAACCGACGAGGAGCAGGCGCAGGCCGTTCTCCTTCAAGACCTTCAGGGTCTCACGCGGCACGTTGGCCTTGGCGTTGCACGACCAGGTCACGCCGAGCTTGCCGAGTTCGCGGGCGATCTCCTCGGCGCGCGGCAGGTTGTCCGTGAAGGTGTCGTCGTCGAAGAAGAACTCTTTCGTCTGCGGAAATTCTTTCAGGCAGTACTTGATCTCCTCAATCACGTGCGCGACCGAGCGGGTGCGATAGGTGTGGCCACCCACGGTCTGCGGCCACAGGCAGAAGGTGCAGCGGCTCTTGCAGCCCCGCCCCGAATAGAACGAGATGTACGGGTGCTTGAGGTAGCCGATGAAGTACTTCTCCATTTCGAGGTCGCGCTTATACACGCTCGTGACGAAGGGAAGCTGATCCATATCGGTCATGATCTCGCGATCCGGATTGTGGATCACGACACCGTTGGAATCCCGGTAGGACAGGCCCTTGATCTCGGACATGGGAACGCCGTCGGCGACGTCCTTGACGGTGAAGTCGAATTCATTCCGGGCGCAGAAGTCGATGCAGGGCGCCTGCGCCATGGAACCTTCCGCGTCGACGGCGACCTTGGCGCCGATGAGGCCCGCGATGAGCTTCGGGTTGGCGGCCTTCAGCGCCTCGACGGTCTTCACGTCGGATTTGAACGACGGCACCGAGGTGTGGAGCACCACGAGGTCGAAATCGTTCGCCTGGGCCACGATCTCTTCGAGCTTGATGTTGTGGGGCGGAGCGTCGATGAGCTTCGAGTTCGGCACCAGGGCGGCCGGCTGGGCGAGCCAGGTCGGGTACCAGAACGACTTGATCTCGCGCTTGGCCTGGTAGCGGGAGCCGGCGCCGCCGTCGAAGCCGTCGAAGGTAGGGGCCTGCAGGAAGAGGGTGCGCATGGGGTTCAAGGCCTCAGCGAGAAGAGAAGGGGGCGGGCGAGACGCTAAAAGCGAAGATCAGAGCGAGGATGCGCCAGCATCGTGGCCGAGGCTTCGCTCGGGGATCAATGTGCCATCCGCAACCACCCGATAATCGTGGCCCTTCCATGTCACCGCACCGGAGACGAAGCTCCAGGAGAAGTTCATGAACGAGAGGATGTCGCGAATCGGCAACAGCCAATACGGGTGCGGCGCGAGGCCGAAGGCCCGCTCCAGGCGCAGGCACAGGATGATGCGGCAGGCCAGGGCGAAGGCCGCCACCGCGAGGCCGGTCTCGCCGGCACCGGGGATCAGGGCGCCGATGAGGGCGAGCGGGAAGGCGTGGGTCACCAGGGAGCCGGCATAACCCGCCGGATCGACGTTGCGGATGGTGCGGTTCCAGCGCAGTTCGTGGCTCCACAGGCCTGACAGGTCCGTATCCACGCAGGTGTGCCCGATGGTGAAGGTCGGGATCGCCACGAGTCCGCCCTTGGCCCGGAGGGCTTCACCGATGGCGTAGTCGTCGGCGAGATCGTCCCGGAAGGCTTCGAAGCCTCCGATCTCGGTCAGGGCCTGCGCCGTGAAGGCGATGGTCGAGCCGAAGCAGGGCTTGGCGAGCCCCAGGGCGGTTCCCATCACGACGTTGGGCAAGAATTGCACGTCGATGGCCAGCGCCGAGAGGTGGGCCCAGATGCCGCGATGGGCCGGCACGCCGTGGTACAGGCAGGTGACGCCGTTGACGCCGGGCTGGCTCAACTCGGCGACGACGCGGGCGAGGTAATCCGGCTTCACCACCATATCGCTATCGGCCAGGACCACGACGTCGTGGGCGATGGCGGCCGACATGTTGATAAGGTTCGAGACCTTGCGGTTGGAGCCGTGCTGGCGGGCATCGACCACGAGGTCGAGGCGCAGGGCCGGATAAGCTTTCGCGAGACGATGCACGACGGCGATCGCCGGATCGGCGGCGTTCTGAACACCGAACACGATCTGCACGGGACCGGAATAGGTCTGCTGGCAGAATGTCTCGAGGTTCTCGTAAAGGTTCGGCTCCATGCCGCAGAGCGGCTTGAGGATCGTCACCGACGGTGCCGTACCCGCGAGGATCGGCGCCGGGCTCCGGGCGAAGCGGCCGGCCAGGGTCGCCGCGACGAGGCCGTAGGCGCAGCCCGCCAGCGCGAGCAGCAACAGCAGGTGCGAGAGCCAGATCAGGTCCATGGGGGGCGTCGCTCGGTCACGGGGCTCGTGAGAGTGCCGCGAGGGGAGCGGCGCGAAGGTCGTTACGTCGGTGGTCTGGCGCGATGTGACCGGACTCTAAGGCGTTGGTTTGGCGGCAAGCATCCCGGCCGTACGTTCCCGCAGGAATTTCAACAATTCGTCGGCGCCGCCGGCCTTGAGGGGGTCGGCGAAGGTGCCGCGCAGGACCGCGATCTCGCTGACGTCGCCGTTGAGATAGACGTCTCGGATGCGCCCGGTTTGTCCGACGAGGTAGTCCACCTGCGAGGAATCGCCCTCGGCGTTGGTGGCCTCGCTCTGGACCAAACGGTTCTCTCCGCGCGTTTCCACCCCCGGCTTCACCGTGAAGGTGCCGCCGGCAGCCTGGGCGAGGCGGGTCGCGTAGGTGGCGGTGAAGTATTGGCCGAAGGTCTCCGTAAGGGCCGCCTGCTGCTCCGGGGTGAAACCTTGCCATTTCGGCCCCACGGCGATTCGCGCCATGGCGGGAAAGTCCATGGTCTCGGCCAGAGTCGGACCGATGGCGGCGGCTCTGGCCCCCACGTCGCCAGGACTGGCCTTCAGGGCGGCCGTGAAGCTGCCATACAGGGTGCGGACCGTGCGCACCGCCGGGTCGTCGGCGGCGCGCGCGGCGAGGCCCGCCGAGAGCAGACCGGCGACGAGGCCGGCACGGAGGACGGGTATCAGGCGCATTGCTTCAGCTCCCCGAGATCGCCCTCGGCGGTCCGCAGGAGGGAGCCGCCGCGATCGCTGACGTAGGGAACCACGACGGGCGCGCCTTGCAGGGGGGCGCCGTGGAGGGGGGACACCGCCTCTCCCTTCCCGGGGGTCGGACCGGTTCTGCCTTCGAGGGCGTGCCAAGCCAGCAGGCCGGGAACGCCGACGAGGAGATCGGCGAGGCGTTTCACGAGGGAGAGGGCCAGGGCCGCCTCCGCCGGGATGCCGAAGATGGCGCAGAGGGCAATGAGGCCGCCTTCCTGCGCGCCGAGGGCGCCCGGAACCGCGAAGGCCGCGCCGCGCACCGCCTGCGCCAGGCTCTCGATCACCACGGCTTCGACGAAGCTCACGGGATAGCCCATGAAATGCAGGCAGACGTAGACTTCGATGGTGCCGATGAGCCAGCCCACGAGGTGGATGCCGATGCCGCCGGCCACCCGGCCGTGGTTGCCGTAAAGACGCTTCAAGGCGTCGTAGAGCACGTCGATGGCGCCGAGCGCCCGCCACTCGCGCGATCCGGCGAAGCGGCTGATCATGGCCTGAATGATCTTGTGACCGCTGCGGCGCTGGATGAGGTAGAAGGCCGCCAGTGCCGGAGCCGCTACCACGAGGCCGCCCGCCACGGTGCGGACGATGGGACCGTCCCCGGCGAGCCACGCCAGAAGCGCCACGCCCGCGACGGTGAACAGGAACTGGGTGACCGCCTGGGTCATCAGATCCACGAACATGCTGGCGCCGGCGACGCCGCCCGAGACGCCGCGCTTGGTCAGGAGCCGGGCGGCGACGAAATCGCCACCGACCTGCGCCACGGGCAACAGGGTGTTGATGCCCTCGCGGACGAACCGCAGGGTGACGCAATCGCGAAAGGACGGGCGCTCGAGGCGCGGGAAGACGACGAACCAGCCGAGACCCGCCCAGGCCACCGCCACGGCGCGCGCGACCACGACGACGAGGGCACCCCACCCGGCGCTGACGACGGCGCTTGCAACGTCTTCGAGGCCCGAGGACAGGAACAGGCCGATGACCGTGCAGAGACCGACGATCAGGGCCAATGTCGTCAAACGCTTCATGGTCCCCTTTCGGACGTGGGTTCGGCCGATCTCTGCTGAAATCCCGCCGTGATTCCGGAGCAGAAGACCGCCGGAAGCGAAGAACGTCGTCGGAAGTTGCAGCTTTGGGAACCGTTGTCTATCACCCGAGAGACACAGTGCGGCTCAAAGCGGCACGGGGGCAAACGCCTCGAAATCAAGCCGCAGGACGCGCGACAGGGGACCGGGATCATGGACCGCGAATCACACATCACGGCGGGTGAGGCCGTCGATCAGGATGGGCGTGGCGATCGCTACGCGGCGTCCGCCTTCGGCGCGCCGGGAACGCCCAAGCCGCAATCCCCGGTCATGGCCTGGAACGAATGGGATCCCCTGGAGGAGGTCATCGTCGGAAGTCTTGACGGTGCGACCATTCCGACACACCACCTCACGGTGATCTTCAACCTGCCGCGCGCGGCCCAGCCGTTCTATCGGTTCGCCTCGGGCTTCCGCTACCCGAAGTTTATGAAGAAGCTCGCTCAGAAGGAGCTGGACAACTTCATCGCGATTCTGGCCGGCGAAGGTGTGAAGATCCGCCGCCCGGACAGCGTCGATTTCTCGAAGAAGTTCCGGGCTCCCCGCTGGTCCTCGCGCGGCTTCTGCGTCGCCTGCCCGCGCGACCCGTATCTCGTCATCGGTGACGAGATCATCGAGAGCCCCATGTGCTGGCGCTCGCGCTACTTCGAGGGCGATGCCTACCGCTCGCTGTTCAAGGAATATTTCCGCAATGGCGCGCGGTGGACGTCCGCGCCGCGTCCGCAGCTCACCGACGACCTCTACAACTACGATTACCGGGTGCCGAACCTGAAGGCCGGCGAGCCGATGCAGTTCACCGTCAACGAGTTCGAGCCGGTGTTCGACGCCGCCGATTTCGTGCGCTGCGGCCGCGACATCTTCGTGACCCGCTCCAACGTCACGAACCTCATGGGCATCGAGTGGCTGCGCCGCCACCTCGGCCCGGGCTTCCGCATCCACGAGATCGAGAGCCGCTGCCCGCAGCCGATGCACATCGATTCGTCGTTCATGCCGCTCGCCCCCGGGAAGGTGCTGGTGAACCCGGATTACATCGACGTCGAGAAGCTGCCGGCCGTGCTCAAGAAGTGGGACGTGCTCATCGCCCCGCGTCCCGACCCCGTCGAGGGCTTCATGAGCAAGATCTCCATGTGCTCGCCCTGGACCTCGATCAACGTGCTCGCCATCGACGAGAAGAAGATCGTCGTCGACCAGAGCCAGCCGACCCTGATCAAGGCCCTGAAGGATTGGGGCTTCGATCCGATCCCGGCGCCGTTCTTGTCCTACGGTCCGTTCGGCGGCTCGTTCCACTGCGCCACCCTCGACGTGCGCCGCCGTGGGACGCTGAAATCCTACTTCTAGGATCTCCCAGACATGGTTCCGAATGCCGGTCTTCCGGCCTTCGGGAGGCTGTATAGAAAAGGCTCGGCGTGCGATCGGCGCGCCGAGCCTTTTCTTTGGTGCGTTGGCCGATCGTTGCCGTTCTGTCAGGCCGCCGGGGGCTTCGTCGCTCGCAGGGACGGGCGCTCGGCGAAGCCGTCCGCCCAGGCGCCGAGAGCCGGTGCGCGTCGCCGCCAGGCGAGATCGGGAAAGCGCACGTCGAGGTAGCCCAGCGCGCAGGCGACCGTGATCGTGCCGATGTCGACCCGGTTCGCCAGCGTGCCCACGCCAGCCTCGAAACTGTCGAGAACGCCCTCGATCTTGGCCGTCTGCCCGGCGATCCAGGCGGCCGAGCGTTCGCCCTCCGTCCGCACGGTGAGTTCGTAGCGAAGCAACAGCGCGGCATCGAGGAGGCCGTCGGCCGTGGACTGGTCGCCGAGGGCGATCCAGCGGGCAGACCCCGACGGCGGGAACACCCCACCGCCGCCCAGGGCATCGAGGTACTCGCAGATGACGCGGCTATCGGCGAGGGCGATCCCTTCATCGGTGATCAGAGTCGGGACCTGCGCCAGGGGATGCAGGGCGCGGATGGTGGCGTCGCGTTGGGTTGGATGAGCCGCGCTCGGCAGAAGTTCGATGCGTTCGGCGAGGCCCAGTTCGTCGGCGACGACCGTGACCTTCCTGACGAACGGCGAGAAGGGGGAATGGAATAGCTTCATCGGGCGGGCGACCGTCTCTGAGGGACCGTAGAGCGACTTAGGGCCGACGCTGAGGCTTGGGCCGCGCCGCCGCGGGCGTCGGCTGAGTGGCCACGGGGACCGGGGGCGGTGTCAGGCGCGGCGTCTCGACGACGAGGCGCTTGACCGGCCAGCCATCGCCCCAGCGCTCCATGTCGCCGAGGCGCGGATTGGCCTTCAGCGATTGCGCATCGGCCCCGGCGAAGGCCGCCGAGGCCGCGAGGTCGAAACTCTTCCAATAGGCGAGATAATCCAGGCTGTCGGTCCGGGCGTTGTTGATCTGTGCCACCAGGGTGGTTTGCTCCCCCGTCAGGGCCATGTCGGGCGTCCATTTGAAGGCGGGCGCCGGCTGCTTCGGGTCCCTCGGCGGTTCGGGCGGAAGCTTCAGGGCGCCGCCGTCATAGGCCGGATCGGCGCCGGCCGGCGAAGCCAGGGTCGCCGTGAGCGACGGGAAACCGTGATCGTCGGACAGGGCGCGCAGGAACAGCTTGCGCTCCGGCGTCACGGCGCTGGATTCGCGCAGGAGACGTCGGGCGGCGAGATCCGCCGCGCGGGCATCCCGGTCTCCGATCATCGTCACGACGAGGGTTTCGGGGGCGATCTTCGAGAGGTCACGCAGAACGATACCGCGCGCCTTGGCATCGCTCGCGATGCCGCCCGGCATGATCGCGAAGACGAGGCGCGGCACGGGGAGCCCCTCCGCGGCCGCATCCGCCGCGATGTTGGCGGCGATGGGCGCGCCGGCGAGGTGGCCGATGAGGGCGACGCGTTTCGGGTCCGGCCTCGCCTCCGTGTCGCTCGCCAGTTCCGCGAACGCCGCCTTGAGCAGGCGTTCGGCGTTGGCCGTGGCGTCGCTCGGTCGGGTCCGGTTGAGCTCCTGAAAGCGCGGGAAGATCACGAGGTAGCCGGTCCGGGCGAGGTGATCGATCCAGGCACCGTAGGCTTGGGGATTGGGGGCGCCCCAGGCATGGATGAAGACCGCCACGGGGCGGCCCTCCGCTGGCGCGTCATCGGATCTGTAGAAGACGAAACTCGATGCGGCGGCACGCCCGATGCCGCGCTTGACGATGGTCACTGTCCGATCGCCCAGCCCGCCTGGTCCCTCCATGGGCTGAACCGGCGGCGCCGCCGCCAGCGCGGGGGCCTGCAGGACCCCCAAGGTGCATAGGCAGGCGGCGATGAAGCCGGGGCGGAAGTTCAGGTGCATGATGTGCTCGGCGGGCGGTTTCGGAACGGCAGCGGACCGATGGCCACACATAGCAGATCGCTGCGCGCGCGCGATGCCGGGGAAGACGCTCCCCCGCCCTGCATCGGTCACGCAGCGCCGGAATTCCGATCTCGCTTTTTCCCGCCGGGGTTGCGTCGCTCGTCGATCAGGCTCGCCAAGCGCATGAGGTTGCCGGGAAGGGCCGCATCCTCGACATTGCCATAGAGGTCCCTGAGATCGCTGCCGATGCGTGTGAGCATCGCCGTCTCGTCGAAGGACGTGTAGGGAAAACTCCTTGAGGCTGAGGGTCGGTGGTCATCCGGCATAGTTGTCTCACCCGCTCCGGGGAGCGGTTCCGTACGCTAGAGTCTTTTCAACGGGTCGGCCCGCTCAAGTTTCCACGCCGCCGACAATAATTTTTGCGCCGGGCATGGTCGAGACGATCACGTCGGGGCCGCCATCCGCTCCCCCCGAACGCCCTGCCGCCTCCTGGACCCAGGCGAGGATATCGGCGGCCCGCCAGGGCTTGGGGATGAAGGTGGCGGACATCCTTAGATCGCTCGGCTGATCGCCCGCATCGCCCGATGTCAGCAGGACACGCACCCGTGGCCAGGTCACGCCGATGATCCGCGCCAGTTCGAAACCGCCGATGGGGCCGGGCGTACGCACATCCGAGAACACGACGCTCACTTCGTCCGCGCGATCCTGAAGAATCGCCAGGGCCCGTTCGGCGGTTTCGGCTTCGATGACTTGGAAGCCGGTTTCTTCCAGCAATTCCGCGGCGAGATAGCGCTCATCCGGCTCGTCCTCGACGACGAGGATGACGGGGCGTGCGTCCAACGAAGGTGCAGCACTCATGGGTACGGAACGCTCTTCAAGCCGGGATGGCGGGCCGATCCTCGTATTGCCAGATCGTTGAACTAGCCGGGGAATGTGTCGTTCCTACGGATACGGATCTTCGCGCTTTTTTGGACAATGCAGCAAACATGCCGCACTCTGTCCCGTCCTGCCGCCGCCAAAACTTCGTTTCACATCGCCTTCGCCTTGAGGAAAGCCAGGGCTCGCGCCCAACCGTCTTCCGCCGCAGCGGCGCGATAGCTCGGGCGGTAATCGGCGTGGAAGCCGTGCGGTGCGTCGGGATAGACCACGAGATCGACGGATTTGCCGGCGGCCCTTGCCCTATCGCGCGCCGCTTCCACGGAGGCCACGGGGATTCCGGTATCGGCGCCACCGTAGAGGGCGAGGATCGGGGCATTGATCTCCCCGGCGACATCGCCGGCCGTGCGCGGCTGAATGTCGGTACGCTCGCCGCCGAGGGGGCCGTACCATGCGATGCCCGCCTTCAGGTCGCGGCGATGGGCGGCGTAGAGCCAGACGCCGCGCCCGCCCCGGCACCAGCCCATGGTCGCGAGGCGCGCCCCGTCGCCGTTCGAAGCCGCGACCGCCCAGGTGGCGGCGGCGTCGAGGTCGGCGATCCACTGGGCGTCGGGTGTCTTCGCGATGACGTCGCGGAGAATCGTCTTGACGTCCGTCATGGACGAGAGATCGCCCTCGCGGGCGTAGAGTTCGGGCGCCACGGCGCAGTAGCCTGCCTTGGCGAGGCGTCGGCAGACATCCTTGATGTAGTCGTGGACGCCGAAGATCTCTTCGATGACGAGGATCACCGGGAAGGGACCCGCCCCCTCCGGCATGGCGCGGTATCCCGGCATCGGACCGTCGCGTGCCGGAATATGGACTTCGCCCGCCACGAGTCCGGCCCCATCCGTCTGAATCGCCTGAGCGGAGACGGAGGGTGTGGCGAGGGTGAGCCCGGTCATCAAGCTCGTCATGACGAAGCCGCGTCGCGAAAGCGGAGCGGTTTGAAGACCGTCGAGGCCGCCCAGGGGACGGGTTCCGTCGTCTCGATGTTCCATGGTGCCCTCCGATGCCGGGCTGATCTAGGGCCAGGAGATCGGAGGGCAAATCTTCGCCAGCGACGCTGGTCTTCGTGTCTCTCACAAAACGCCCGCTGCACCGTCGCTTTCAGGGTGAGAACCGTCCAGGAGCGGGCGTTCTATGAGGCGCTTTTAGAGGGCCGCGCGTTGACCGCTCACGTCCGCGGCGCGTTGGGGCGCCGACAGCCTGCCGCCGCGACCTGAAACCCGCCCCTCTGAGGCGGAAGCCCGCTTGCGCACGGCATTCGACGTCTGCCTTTTCGGACGAAGCACATCGCCAAGGATCACGAAGTCGTCCGCCGCCTTTACGGAGCCCGGACCGGCCTTCAGACCGAAGCCGGTGGCGAATGAAGCCGCCAGGTTCGCATCGCGGGGGATCGCGAAGGCGTTCAAGGCGGCAACGAACGCCTCACGCAGGGGAAGCGGACGGCACCAACTCTTCTCGGCGAGTTGAAGGGGCCATTCCCACAGGTCGCCCCGGCGCATCCCGATGACGTCCCGGTCGATAAAGTACCCGCTCGCGCGGTGTTCCAGGCCGTCGGGAAGGACGGTCCATTCGGCGTTCTGGAACAACGGCACTACCGTCGCGCGGATGTCGTCCGGATGCAGCTCGATCATGATGCCCCTCATCGGCGTCGAACGGGTCACACCGATTCGGGACCCGCGAGTCGTCTAGAACATTGAGGGAACATTGTGCCGATTGATGGCGCGCGTCAAGCGATGTTCTCGTTGCGTTCGGTGGTTCGCCCTATGGCTTCCGGAACAGTGCGTGCTCCACGCGATCTCCTTTATGGATACCGAGACGGACCGCCGTGCCGGCATTCAGTTCGAGCACGGACAGCACCGGCTCGCCTGAAAGGATGACTTTCGTCGACAGGGGTTCGGTCCCCGTCGCCACCCGCGCGATGGTCCCGTCCGCGCGGATGAACACCATGTCGAGGGGCAGGTAAGTGTTCTTCATCCACATGGCCACGGGGGCGACGGCTTGGAAGTCGAACAGCATGCCGTGCTGGGGTGCCATGCTCCGCCGGTACATCAGGCCGCGCGAACGCTCGGCATCGGTGCGCATCACCTCAACGGCGAAGGTATGGCGTCCGGTGCGGGCGACGATGGTGAGAGGCTCCGTCGGCCCCGAGGCCGCGTCCTCCGCGAGGGCGGAAAGGCCGAGCAACAGGAGGGCGCAGAGCGCGCGCAGGCCGGTGGTCAAATAGGTCAACGCGGAACTCGTTGTTCATGGGCCTCGGGAGAGGCTGGGGGTCAGTGCGAGGCGGGCAACGCGCCGTCGGGAAAGCGCACTTCCGCCGCCATCGTCCCCTTCGAGCCATCGCCGTAGCGCACGAGAACGGTTTCGCCGGGCTTGAGTTCGGCGATACCGTAGCGACGAAGCGTCTCCATATGCACGAAGATGTCGGGCGTGCCGTCGCCCCGGCTGAGGAAGCCGAACCCGCGCAGGCGGTTGAACCACTTCACAACCGCCGTTTCCAGGCCGCTCGTCGGCGTGACGCTCACATGTGTCCGCGGCATCGGCAGTTCGGAGGGATGCAGGGCGGTGGATTGATCCAGGGAGATCACCCGGAACGCCTGCCAGCCACGCGGCCGTTCCGTGGCCTCGACGACGATGCGTGCGCCCTCGCTGGCGGAGTGATGACCGTCGCGGCGCAGGCAAGTGATGTGGAGAAGGACGTCCGCCGATCCATCGTCGGGGACGATGAAGCCGAAGCCCTTGGCGACATCGAACCATTTGATGCGGCCGGCGACCTCGACGAGGTCGAGCGGACGCTGGGTCTCTCCGCTCGGTTCCTCGCCCGTGCGCGTGTCCCAATGATCCCCGGTCGAACGCATCCCGCTCGACCCTGGCCCGAAATCGTCCGACATGTAAGCAACCCACTCCGAATCACGCGGTGCGATTCCCAACAGAGATTAACGAAGTGGTGACTCTGAGGAAGCCCAATTGATGGGTGCGGGGATCGATCCGTGCCGTATTGTTCGGCACATGGGTGCGGAGGCCACAGGGGATCGCGGGGGCGTCGGATCGATGCTAGGTCCGGCCCATGGCGTCCCCCGATCCAGATCTCTCCGCGACCGCTTCCGGACCGGTCCGCGCCACCGGCCGGATCGATGCCCTCGATGTCGCGCGGGGCGTCGCCCTGGGGGCGATGGCCCTCTACCACGCCACGTGGGATCTCGGCTTCCTGCGTCTCACGCCTGAGAATTATGCCCTCTCACCCCTGGGCAAGGGCGCCGCGCATGGGATCGCTGGGAGCTTTCTGGTGCTCGTCGGCATCGGATTGGTCCTCGTCCATGGTGGTGGCATCCGGCGCCAGGCCGTGGTGGTTCGGTTCGCTCGCATCGGCGGGGCCGCCCTCGCGGTGACGGCGGCCACCTATGCGCTGTTTCCGGACAGCTACGTGTTCTTCGGCATCCTGCATTGCATCGCCGTATCGAGCGTGCTGGCCCTGCCTTTCCTGTTCGTCCCCGTCGCCCTCGTGGCGATGGGCGCGGCTTCGATCATCGCGGCGCCGCCTTTGCTCATGGCTGCGCCCGCTCCGACCGGCGGTGGTCTCCTCGACGCGCCCGGCCTGTTCTTCCTCGGACTCGGCAGGATGGTGCCCCAGACGAACGACTACGTGCCGCTGTTTCCGTGGTTCGGCTTGGTCCTGCTGGGAATCGGCGTTGGGCGCCTCGGCCTGCCACGTCTGGCGGCCTCGGGCCTCGGATGCTGGCGGGCGACGTCGCGGCCGGGCAGAATGGTCGCCGCGGCCGGTCGGCACAGCCTCGCCGTCTACCTGATTCACCAGCCCGTGCTGCTCGCCGTGTTCTCGGGAATCGTCGCCCTCACGGGGCCGCATCCGCGCGCCGGTGAAGCGGAGTTCCGGGCCCTCTATGCCCGCACTTGCGTTGGGACCGGGGGCGAGGTCGGAGCCTGCCGCGTGGCCGCGCGCTGCGTCGTCGGGGCCTTCCGCCGGGATGGCCTGTGGGCGCAGTCCCAGCGGACGTTCACGGTGGCGGAGCGAGCCCAAGCGCAAGCCCTGTCGCAGGGCTGCTACGAGGCCGCCGAGGGGACCGCCCCCGCCCCTTGAGGCGGATTAGTCCTTGGCGCGTTCCACGTAGGAACCGTCTTCCGTCATGATCACCACGCGGGTGCCGACGGCGATGTGCGGCGGCACGGCGGTGCGCACGCCGTTCGACAGGATGGCGGGCTTGTAGGACGAGGACGCAGTCTGGCCCTTCATGGCCGGCTCCGTCTCGGTGATTTCGAGGATGACGCGCTGCGGTAGCTCGACGGTGAGCGGAACGTCGTTGTGGATCGACAGCATCACGGCCATGCCCTCCTGCAGGTAGGGGGCGGCGCTGCCGACGACGTCCTTCGGCACCAGCACCTGCTCGTAGCTCTCGGGGTTCATGAAATGGAAGCCCTCGCCGTCCTCATACAGGAAGGTGTGCTCCCGGTCCTCGACGAAGGCGCGCTCGACCGACTCGGTGGTCCGGTAGCGCTCCGACACCTTCACGCCATCGGTGATGCGGCGCATGTCGAGCTGGGTCACCGGGGTGCCCTTGCCCGGGTGGATGTTCTCGACGGTCAGGATGACGTAGAGCTTGCCATCCTTGTCGACGACGTTGCCCTTGCGGAGCGTAGAGGCGATCACCTTCACGGGGTCAGGTCCTGTTCGTATCTCGAGAAACGGGTCGGTCGCCCCGGCGCGGTTCGGAGCCGCGGGGACGACATCGTGGGTTCGCCACTACCCTATCCGTGGCTCCGTTGCCAGCCACAGGACTTTCGAGGCGCCGCGCGGGACTTTCGAGAATCCTCGCGGGGCGGGACTTTGAGAACCGCGCGGGGCGTGGAGGCCTCGGGCGCCCCGTGATATGCCCCGGCCGATGATCGCTCCCTCCCCCTGGTGGCATCCGGACCGCCACGCCGACCGGCGCCCGGCCCTGATGGCGCGCAACCGCATCACCGCCGCCCTGCGCGGGCACTTCGCGACGCGGGATTTCATCGAGGTCGAGGCGGCCTGCCTTCAGGTGTCGCCTGGTAACGAGGCGCATCTGTCGGCCTTCGCGACGCAGATCCTCGGTGAGGACGGCGCCGCCCGCCCGCTCTACCTCCACACCTCGCCGGAATTCGCCTGCAAGACCCTGCTGGCGGCGGGCGAGCGCCGGATCGTGAGCTTCGCCCGGGTGTTCCGAAACCGCGAGCGCGGCCCCCTGCATCATCCGGAGTTCACCCTGCTCGAATGGTACCGGGCGGGCGAGGCTTACGACCGGCTCATGCAGGATTGCGCCGACATCCTGGCGCTCGCCGCAGAGACCGCCGGTATGCGCCGCTTGGTTTATCGCGACCGCGAATCCGATCCGTTCGCGCCGTTCGAACGGCTGACCCTGGCCGAAGCATTCGGGCGGATCGGAATCGATCTCCTCGCCACCGTGGCGCCGGACGGGACGACGGATCGCGACGGGCTGGCGGCGGCCGTCGCCGAGATTGGCCTGCGGGTGGCACCCGACGACACCTGGGCCGACCTGTTCAGCCGCGTCCTCGTCGCCCGCATCGAGCCCGGCCTCGGTTTCGGTCGCCCCACCATCCTGTGCGAGTACCCGGTGAGCGAAGCCGCCCTCGCCCGTCCGAGCGCCCGCGACCCCCGCGTGGCCGAGCGGTTCGAGCTCTATGCCTGCGGCGTCGAACTCGCCAATGCCTTCGGCGAGCTCACGGACCCGGCCGAGCAGCGTCGCCGCTTCGTCCTCGAAATGGACGAGAAGGAGCGGGTCTACGGCGAGCGCTATCCCATCGACGACGCATTCCTCGACGCCCTGGCCATCATGCCCGAGGCCAGCGGCATCGCGCTGGGCCTCGACCGGTTGGTGATGCTCTGTGTCGGGGCGCGCCATATCGAGGATGTCCTATGGACGCCCGTGGCCGGGGAACGGTCTTGAACCGGCCCTTGAAGAGCCCCGCCGATCTCGTGCGGGCCGGCCTCGTCGGATCGGCCGCCCTCCCCGCCCTGGAGGCGGTGGCCGCCCGCTACGCCGTGTCGGTGACGCCCGATCTCGTGGACCTCATCGACATCGCGGACCCGCACGATCCCATCGCTCGGCAGTTCGTGCCCCGGGCGGAGGAGTTGACTACGGTGCCGGAGGAGGCGGCCGACCCCATCGGCGACGACGCTCACAGCCCCCTGCCCGGCCTCGTCCACCGCTACCCCGACCGGGTGCTCTTGAAGCCCCTCCATGTCTGCCCGGTTTATTGCCGGTTCTGCTTCCGTCGTGAGCGCGTCGGCCCCGAGGGCCTCGGGACCCTGACCGAGGCCGAACTCGACGCGGCCTTCGCCTACATCGCCGGGCGGCCGGAGATCTGGGAAGTGGTGGTCACGGGCGGCGATCCGTTCGCGCTCTCGCCCCGGCGCCTCGCCCGGATCGCCGCCGCTCTCCAGGCGATTCCACACGTACGGGTGCTGCGGTTTCACACCCGTGTGCCCGTGGTCGATCCCGCTGCCGTCACCGACGGCCTCGTGGCCGCCCTGAAGGCGTTCGAGGGCGCCGTGTTCGTGGCGTTGCACGCCAACCACCCGCGGGAGTTCACCCCGGCGGCGGCCCGCGCCATCGCCCGTCTCGTCGATGCCGGGATCCCGATCGTGAGCCAGACGGTCCTGCTCGCCGGGGTCAACGACGAGGCCGAGACCCTCGGGCTCCTGATGCGAACCTTCGTGGAGCACCGGATCAAGCCGTACTACCTCCATCACGGCGACCTCGCTCCCGGCACCGGTCATCTGCGCACGGATCTCGCCGAGGGGCGTGCCCTGATGACCCAGTTGCGCGGGCGGCTTTCCGGTCTCGCCCAGCCCCTCTACGTCCTCGATATTCCCGGCGGTCACGGGAAGGTCCCGGTGGGGCCGGATTACCTGCGCGCCACGGCGCAAGGCTGGCAAGTCGAGGACCCGCACGGCAAGCTTCATGCTTATCCGCCCGCGCCGATCGATCCACCGAAACCGGTCTGACGCCGCTCGCGTCCCCCGCCCGAAGGTCCCCGCGACGTCATGTTCTTCCCGCTCTCGAAGCTGATCTTCTTCTGCATCACCCCCTCGAACGCGATGATCCTCGCCGCGGTCCTGGGCGCGCTCCTCGTGCTCGGGCGCTGGCGGCGGGCCGGGGGCGGGCTGGTCCTTGCGGCGGGCTTGGGGCTTCTGGCGGGCGGTCTCTCCCCCCTCGCCCTCTGGGTCGCCCTTCCCCTCGAAGAGAGGTTTCCTCAATTCGTCGACGACGGAACCCCCGTCGCCGGTATCATCGTCCTCGGGGGCGCCATCGAGACGCGCCTGTCGGCGGCGCGGGACCAACTCGTCGTGAACGATGCCGGCGAGCGCCAGATCGCCCTAGCCGACCTCGCCCGGCGCTATCCGCAGGCCCGCCTCGTCTTCACCGGCGGCAGCGGCAGTCTGAAGCAGGGCAACGTCTCGGAAGCCGAGATCGTCGGGCGCACCGCCGAGACCCTCGGCCTCCCGCGCACCCGCCTCATCCTGGAGGACCGCTCGCGCAACACCCACGAGAACGCGGCCTTCACGGCCGACATGGTGAAACCGAAGCCGGGCGAACGCTGGCTCCTCGTGACCTCGGCCTGGCACATGCCCCGCGCCGTCGGGTGCTTTCGCGCCGCCGGCTTCACCGTGCAGGCCTATCCCGTGGATTACCGGACCGCCGGCCCGGCCGACGCAGTCCGGTTAAACGGCTTCGCGTCAGATGGGCTCACGCTCCTCGACCTGACGACGAAGGAGTGGGTCGGCCTCCTGGCCTATCGCTTGGCCGGCTACACCGAGGCGTGGCTGCCCAGTCCTCAGACCTCGTCGGACTCCGTGCCCTCGTCGGCGGCCGCGGACGGAAGCGCCAACCGGTAGATGCCGCGAAAATCGTCGACGTCCTCTACGGGCTTGCCCTTGCGCAGGATGGCGATCTGACCCGCCTTGGTCATGCGCACGGCGATGCGGCGCACGGGCTGCATCATCGGGCTCCACACCTCGGGCTGGGAGCCGCCGATGTCGCGGGCGACTTCCGAGGGACAGACCGTCTTGCCGGGGCCGCGTTGCTCGAGAAGGCGCAGGATGGTCTCGGCGATGAGGTCTTCACTCGGCCCCTTCCGCGCCGCAGCTTGCGGCGTTGCCTTCGGAGGCGGAGGGGTCTTCGCCTCCGGCTTCCCGGCCGGCTGCTTGTCGCCGGTTTTCTTGTCGCCGGTTTTCTTGCCCTTTGGCGCCTGGGCGGCGGCCCGGGCGGCGGAGGTCTTGGCGGGGGGCTTCTTCGGATTGGTCATGGTTCGAACCCCTGCCCTGTCCCGTCGTCCTGCGCCAGGAGGGCGGCGCGGATTTTCGAACTGAACTGACGTCGCCACATCACGCAGACCACCGCCGTGGTGGTGACGAACAGCAGGACCGGGCTCACGAACCAGCCGAGATAGGCGAGCGCGAAGAAGAACGCCCGCTGCCCCCGCGCGAAGTGGGAGCCGGCCGCGATGTTCATGGCGGCGGCGCGCCGCGCCGCCCGTTCCATGTCCGCCAGACTGGCCTCGGAGCCCTTGGGCGGGACCGTGCCGATGAGGATCGAGCCGTAATTGAACAACCGGTAGGCCCACGAGAACTTGAAGAACGCATAGACGAACACGATGGCGAGGCCCGCGACCTTGATCTCCCAGGTGGTGCGCGTCGCGATGGCGCCGAACGGCAGGGCGCCGAACAGGGTGAGGACATCGTCGCCCGACCGCGACAGGGTGAGCACGCCGCCGAGCGCGATGAGGGAGGTCGAGGCGAAGAACGCCGTGCCGTTCTGCAGGGAGGCGTTGATGGTGGTGTCCACCACCCGGTTGTCGCGGTGGATGAGCTGCTGCGCCCAGATTTCCCGTTGCCGGTTCATGATCTGGCTGAGGCTCGTGCGCCGGCCCCGCATCCGCTGGACCGCCATGCCGTAGCCGGCCCAGGCCGCCACGAAGAAGCACAGGGCCGCGAAATCGAGGAAGGAGAAGTCCGCCGTGATCATCGGGTGCGCCATGATGCCGGCCGATCGTGACCGATCCGGCGCTAACGCGGACGGGCGGTGCCTGTCCAGGGGCGGTCCCGGCCCGCAGTATCAGTCCCGCAGGATCTGAAAGCCCGCCTCCGGTCTCGTGCCCTCGCGCTCGACGATGTCGGTGACCCGCGCGCCCGGCGGACCCTTCCGGCAGGCGTCCAGCATGACGGCGACGGCCTCGGTCTCTCCCGAAAAGATCGCCGCCACGGTGCCGTCGGCGCGGTTGCGGACGTGGCCCGACAGGCCGAGGCGCTCGGCCTGCGACTTGGTCCAGGCGCGGTAACCGACACCCTGGACGCGTCCATGGATGTTGACCTCGACGGTTCGAATTCGGCTCACGTCGAACCCCCCAAAACCTGTCGTTTCGTCGCGCGCACGATCCGTCCCTGGGCGGTCGTCAGGCCACCCGCCCCCGTAACCAGCCGCGCAGTTCGGCGATGTAGACCGAAGGAAGCTGTGCGGCATTGGCCGCCGCCAGGACCGCTTCGAGATAGCCGGGCCGGGGCGTCCCGGGGGCGCTGCTGCCGCCGAGATAGATCAGGGCGCGCTTGGCGCCGCCCTGGAGGGTGATGGGCTGGTAGGCTTTGGTGTAGAGGCCGCCCGCCACGCCTTCGTAGCGGTCGAGGGCGGGCACGTCTGCGAGCGCCAGATCCCACACCACGCCCCACACGGTGGCGCGCGGATCGCGCACCACCGAGGCGTAGCCCTCGCGCATGACGATGAAGCGGTGGCGGTTGAGCCGTCCCTGCCCGATCAGGCGCGAGCCGGGGCAGCGCGCGGCCATGGCGGCCGCGTCCATGTTGGCCCCGTAGGCGAAGTAGAGCGGCACGGGCCGCTCGACCTCAGGCGAATTCGAGGATCACTGCATCGACGGCGAGGCTGTCGCCTTCCTTGGCGGCGATCTTGGAGACGGTGGCGTCGCGCTCGGCGCGGAGCACGTTCTCCATCTTCATCGCTTCGACGATGGCCAGGGCCTCGCCGCTCTTCACCTCCTGGCCTTCCTTCACCAGGATCGCCTTGACGAGGCCCGGCATCGGGCAGAGCACCTGCTTGCCCGCGCCGGCATCGACCTTCACGGGCATCAGGGCGGCGAGTTCGGCCTCTCGGCGGGTGTAGACGCGAGCTTCCGCCGCGGCACCCGCATGCTGGAGGGCGACGCCATTGAGGACGCCGCGCACCTGCATCGCCACGCGCTTGCCGGCGACCTCGCCCTGCCACACGGGCTCGCCCGGCCGCCAATCGCTCTGCACCGGCCAAGTCTTGCCGTCCGAATCCGTGACCACGAGGGTGCCGCCCACGGAATCAACGGTGACGGGATAGGACTCGCCGGCGAGGACGACCACGCGGTCGCGCTCGAAGTGAAGCAGGGCCGGGTCGCGCATCTGGCCGGAGATGCCGCGCTTGCGCTGGTTGAGCTTGTGATCGATGGCCGCCGCCGCCGCCGCCATGACCTGGGCGACCTCGCCCTTCGGCTCGGGCGCGGAGAAGCCCTCGGGAAATTCCTCGGCGATGAAGCCCGTGGAGAGGTTGCCAGAGCGCCAGCGCGGATGCGCCATCAGGGCCGCGAGGAACGGAATGTTGTGGCGGATGCCGTCGATGGCGAAGGCGTCGAGGGCCTCGCCCTGGGACTCGATGGCCTGCGCGCGGGTCGGCGCCCAGGTGACGAGCTTGGCGATCATCGGATCGTAGTGGATCGCGATCTCGCCGCCCTCCTCCACGCCGGTGTCGTTGCGGACGATCGCCCCGCCGAACTCGCCCTCGACGGGCGGCTGGTAGGTGGTGAGGCGGCCGATGGAGGGCAGGAAGTTGCGGGTGGGATCCTCGGCGTAGACCCGGCTCTCGACGGCCCAGCCGTTGAGTTTCACGTCCGACTGCGTCAGGGGCAGCGCCTCACCGTAGGCCGAGCGGATCATCAGCTCGACGAGGTCGAGGCCGGTGATCATCTCGGTAACGGGATGCTCGACCTGCAGGCGGGTGTTCATCTCCAGGAAGTAGAACGACTTGTCCTGGCCGGCCACGAACTCCACCGTGCCGGCGGAGTCGTAGTTCACCGCTTTGGCCAGGGCCACGGCCTGCTCGCCCATCTTGCGGCGGGTCTCCTCGTCGAGGAGCGGCGACGGGGCTTCCTCGATGACCTTCTGGTTGCGGCGCTGGATCGAGCACTCACGCTCGCCGAGGTAGATCACGTTGCCGTGCTTGTCGCCGATCACCTGGATCTCGATGTGGCGCGGATCGGTGATGAACTTCTCCACGAACACCCGGTCGTCACCGAAGGACGAGGCGGCCTCGGACTTGGCGCGGGCGAAGCCCTCGGCGACCTCGTCGGAGGAATAGGCGATGCGCATGCCCTTGCCGCCGCCGCCGGCGGAAGCCTTGATCATCACCGGGTAGCCGATCTCGTCCGCGATGGTGACGGCGTGCTCGGGCGACTCGATGACGCCGAGGAAGCCCGGCACCGTCGAGACCTTGGCGGCGGAGGCGGCCTTCTTCGATTCGATCTTGTCGCCCATGGCCGCGATGGCGCCGGGGTTGGGGCCGATGAACACGATGCCGGCGGCCTCCAGGGCGCGCGGGAACGCCTCGCGCTCGGAGAGGAAGCCGTAGCCGGGATGCACGGCCTGGGCGCCGGTCTGCTTGCAGGCGTCGATGATCTTGTCGATGAGCAGGTAGGACTGCGCGGCGGGCGCCGGGCCGATATGCACGGCCTCGTCCGCCATGGCGACGTGAACGGCATCACGGTCGGCATCCGAGTAGACCGCCACGGTCTTGATGCCCATGCGGCGGGCGGTCTTGATGATGCGACAGGCGATCTCGCCACGGTTCGCGATCAGGATCTTCTCGAACATCGGTCCGGCACTCTGGTCGGTCAGGAAGGGTCGGAGGCGCACGGAACGCCCAAGCTCATTCCCGTTAAAGCAGTTCTCCGGCTTCGGAAAGCTGACCGGCTGTGCGTGACGGGGTTTCTTCCCCTTGGCCCCCCTCCCCCGGTCGCGATCCGGAGCCGGGGCAGCCTCTTCGGGCGGGTCCGGGCTCAGGCCGCGGCGAGGTATTCCACGGCGTCGGATTCGACCGCGCGGCGGCGGTTGGCGAACAAGGCGAAGGCGATGAGGGCCTCGTCGCAGATCTGGGCCTCGCGCACCACCGCCTGGGCGATCTGGCCGGCGAGTTGCGTCGGACCGATGCCGTTGCCGAGGGATGCGGCGAGCCACCGGGCCGTGGCGGCGTCGATGGTGCCCGTGGGCCGCTCGCCCCAGACGGTGAAATCGACCACGGCGGCGCTCAGGAAGTGGCCGAAGCTCGGATCGATCGCCCGCACGGCCCGATCGAGGGCGATGAGCATGTCGGCGTCGTCCCGGCTGGTCAGGCCGTCGGGCAGGATATCCCGGGCGAGAGTCCGGACGTCCTCGGCGGTGAGGCGAGCGGCGGCGACAATACGGTTACAGAAGAGCTGAAGCGAATGGTTGATCATGGCTTGATACCTCCCCGGCTTCATCTTGGCCGGCCTGTGTTCGTGTCTATGGTTGGACTATGCGGGCGAGGAGGCTTCAAGCGGTTAACGGCCAAATCTGAATCGACGTTCAGGTTAAAGCCTGCTCACGAATGAGACTTATCGAAAGATGTCCAGAGCCGGTCGGCCGGCCTCCGCCGCTCGTTGGAGACGTGGGTTCGCGGAACCGGTGAGGCGCGGCGTCGACGATCCGTTCCGCCGTCGTCCCATCCGTTGGGGGCTGCCTGGAGCGGCCTTCAGTAGAATGTGTCTGTCGATCACGCTTTGGGTGGAATGATTGCCGCATCGTTCCCCTAAATAAAGCTACTTATTCTTTTGACGGGAGCGTATTTGTCGAGCAAATTTTTCAAGTGAGCGGCCTTATGAATCCATGGCCGCTCAGGCATTTGGGTTTCTAGGCGTCATAGCTTTCGCCCCTGACGTCGATACAGACTTTCGGCCTGGGAAGAGCCTCGATCATCATGAACTTCGTTCTTCGGCCGCATCTCGTCGATCGGTCACGATCCTTCCCCGTCGGTTCAGTGCATCCGGGATTTCAGCCGCGTATCGCCGCGAGGGACGTCCCGCTGCTGGCCGTCGAAGCCGTATCGCTCTGGTTCGGCGGGACCGTGGCGCTCGATGCCGTGGATCTGTCGGTCCGGGCGGGGGAGATCCATGCGGTGATCGGGCCGAACGGGGCCGGCAAGTCGTCCCTGATCAACGTGATCAGCGGCCTCTACAGGCCGGATTCCGGCAGCATCCGGATCGGCGAGGATCGGTTCGCCCGTGTGCCGACGCGCCGTCTGGCGCGCCTCGGGGTGGCGCGCACCTTCCAGAATCTGGCCCTGTTCCGGGGGCTCACGGTCTTCGAGACGGTGACCACCGGTTTGGTCGACCGCATCTCCGCCGGGCTCGGCGCGCAGATCCTCGGGCTTCCCCAAGCCCGTTGCGAAGCACGCGCTCTGCGGGAGCGGGCGGAGGCCGTCATCGCCCTGCTCGACCTCGACGAATATCGCAACAGGCTCGCCGGTACGCTGCCCTACGGCGTGCAGAAGCGGGTCGAGCTCGCCCGAGCCTTGGCGCCGATGCCCCGCCTCCTGCTGCTCGACGAGCCCATGGCCGGGATGACCGCCACGGAAAAGCAGCGGATGAGCGACGACATCCGCGCGGTACGCGACGCGACGGGTGCCACCATCGTCCTGATCGAGCACGATGTCGGCGTGGTGATGAGCCTGTCGGACAGCGTCACCGTCCTCGACCATGGGCAGCGCATCGCCTTCGGGGCACCCCGTGAAATCCAGGCCAATCCCGCCGTCATCGCCGCCTATCTCGGCGCCACGGCCGATGAGGTCGCGGCATGACACCCGATCTCGCCTTCCTCGTCGAGGTGCTGGTCGGCGGGCTTCTGTCCGGCGTCATGTATGCCCTCGTGGCGATCGGCTTCGTGCTGATCTACAAGACCTCCGGCGTCCTCAACTTCGCGCAAGGCGCGATGCTGCTGTTCGCGGCGCTGACCTTCGTCAGCCTCACGGAACGGGGCATCCCCTTCGTCGGAGCCCTCGTGGCGACCCTGGCGGTCATGGCCCTCCTCGGCCTCGCCGTCGAACGCGCCGTCCTGCGTCCCCTGGTCAACCAGCCTCCGATCACCCTGTTCATGGCGACCCTCGGCGTCGCCTACGTCATCGAGGGGAGCGCCCAGCTCGCCTGGGGCACGCAGGTGCACGGGCTCGATCTCGGCATCGACGATACGCCCCTCGACATCGCCGGCGTGTTCGTGAGCCGCTTCGACCTGTTCGCGGCGGCGGTCGCCGGGCTCATGGTGACGGTCCTGACCCTGTTCTTTCGCTACACCCGCACCGGGCTCGCCTTCCGGGCGGTGGCGGACGATCCGCTGGCGGCGCTGAACACGGGCCTGCGCCTGCCTCGGGTCTGGGCCGCGGTCTGGATCGCGTCGGGTATCGTCGCCCTCGTGGCCGGGTTGCTCTGGGGCGCGCGCCTCGGGGTACAGTTCTCGCTCTCCCTGGTGGTGCTGAAGGCCCTGCCGGTGCTGGTGCTCGGCGGCTTCGATTCGATCCTCGGCGCCATCGTCGCCGGGCTCATCGTCGGCGCCGTGGAGAAGCTGTCGGAGGTCTATCTCGGACCCGTCATCGGCAGCGGGATCGAGGGCTGGATCGCCTATGTGGCGGCCCTGGGCTTCCTGTTGCTGAAGCCCTCGGGGCTCTTCGGCGTGCGCGGCGTCGAGCGGGTCTGAGCGCCATGACCACAACCGTCGCTCCCCGGGCCAAGGTCCTGCCGCGCCCGTCCGCCACCGGCATCGGCGTCGCCCTCCTCCTCGTGCTCGCCTACGGAATCGTGCCCCTCGTCGGTACCAGCTACCTCTACGAAGCGATCCTGACGCCGTTCCTGGCCCTGTCGCTGGCGGGCCTCGGGCTCAACCTTCTGACCGGCTATGCCGGCCAGCTCTCCCTCGGATCCTCCGCCTTCATGGCTTTGGGCGCCTACGCGGCCTTCAATCTGTCGCTGCGCCTGCCCTTCCTGCCCTTGCCGGTGACCATCGTGCTGGCCGGTCTCGTCGCGGCCCTCGCCGGGCTGGTGGCGGGCCTGCCAGCCCTGCGGCTGCGCGGCTTCTACCTCGCGGTCTCGACCCTGGCCGTGCAGTTCTTCGTCGCCTGGGTGCTCAACCGCTTCGGCTGGCTTTCCAACGACAGCCCGTCGGGCATCATCACCGCGCCGCCCCTCGTCATGGCCGGCCTGTCCTTCGAGGATGCCCGCGGCCGCTACCTGTTCTCGCTGACCGTGGTCACGCTGCTGACGGTCCTGGCCTGGCGCCTCGTCACCTCGCCCACGGGCCGCAACTTCGTCGCCGTCCGCGATCATGAGACCGCCGCCCGGGTCATCGGCGTCGGGGTGGCGCGCACCAAACTGCTGGCCTTCGCCCTGTCCTCCTTCGTGGTGGGCGTCGCGGGCGTCCTCTGGGCCTTCGCCTACCTGCGCACGGTGGAACCGACGGGGTTCAACCTCGACCGCTCGTTCCAGATCCTGTTCATCGTCATCATCGGCGGCCTCGGCACCTTGCGCGGCGCCTTCCTGGGTGCGGGGCTCATCGTCGTCCTGCCGCTGCTGCTGTCGCGGTTCGGCGCGGCGATCCTCGGCGACGGGTTCGACTCCGGGACGCTCGAGATGTGTCAGCGCATCGCCCTCGGCGGTCTGATCGTCGCCTTCCTGATCCGCGAGCCCGCCGGTCTCAGCGCCATCCTCGATCGCGCCGTGCGCCGCCTCCGTCGCCTGGCCTGACTCCCTCATTCCCCATCGACGAACCGAAGGACGTTCCATGTCTCGTCTCGACACGCGCCTGCGCGCCGCCCTCGCCGCCGGAACCGCTCTCGCCGCCCTCGCCGGCTCGGCAATTGCCGACGAACAGTATTTCCCGCTCCAGAGCTACCGGGTCGGACCCTATGCGGCCGGCGGCACCGGCTTCTTCGGCGGCTTCATCGATTACCTGACCCTCATCAACACCCGGGACGGCGGCGTGAACGGGGTCCGGCTGACCTGGAGCGAGGGCGAGACCCAGTACGAGGTCGAACGCGGCGTCGAGGTCTACGAGCGGCTGAAGTCCCGTCCCGGCATCGCCGCCTGGAACCCGCTCTCGGTGGGCATCGCCTACGCGATGATCGACCGGATCACCAAGGACAAGGTGCCGCTGGTCACCATCAACCACGGCCGGACCGATTCCACCGATGGGCGTGTCTTTCCCTACGTCTTTCCGCTGCTCCTCAACCCCTACAGCGAGACCTCCGGCATCGTCGAATATCTCGGCGGCCGCGAGGGCGGGCTCGACAAGCTCAAGGGCAAGACCATCGCGGTGCTCTATCACGGCTCGCCCTACGGCAAGGAGACGATCCCGATCTACGAACTCCTGGCCAAGCGATACGGGTTCAAGGTCGAGCAGATCGAGGTGCCGCATCCCGGCAACGAGCAGCAATCGCAGTGGCTGACCATCCGCCGTCTCAAACCCGATTACGTGGTTTTGCGCGGTTGGGGCGTGATGAACCCGGTGGCGTTGAAGACGGCGCAGAAGACGGGCTTTCCGGCCAGCCGCATCGTCGGCAACGTCTGGTCGAATTCGGAGGAGGACGTGATCCCCGCCGGCGACGCCGCCAAGGGCTACGTCGCCATCACCACGCAGGCCTCGGGCGCCGAATATCCGGTGCTGAAGGACATCATCAAGACCGTCTACGACGGCAACGCCGGCAATCTCGCCGACAAGAAGCGCATCGGCAGCGTCTACCACAACCTCGGCATCGTGAACGGCATCCTCAACGTCGAGGCGGTGCGGGCGGCGCAAGCGAAGTTCGGTCGGCGGACCCTCACCGGCGACGAGGTCCGCTGGGGCTTCGAGCACCTTCGCCTCGACGAGGCCCGCGTCGCAGCCCTGGGCGCCAAGGGCCTGTTCCACTCCATCAACGTCACCTGCGCCAATCACGAGGGCGACGGCCGCGTCACCTTCCAGCAATGGGACGGGGCCAAATGGACCGTCGTGTCCGATTGGATCGCACCCGACTGGGCGACCCTGCGCCCGATCATCGAGGCGTCGTCGGCGACCTACGCCAAGGAGCACGGCATCACGCCGCGAAACTGCGCCGCCGAAGAAAATCCCACCCATGTGGCGGCGACCCCGTGAGCGGAACGGCCCTGCTGCGGGTCGAGTCCCTGGAGGCGCGCTACGGCGGTGTGCGCGCCCTCTCGGCTGTCGATCTGTCCGTCTCCGAGGGCGAGATCGTCGCCCTCGTCGGCTCCAACGGCGCCGGCAAGACCACGGTGCTGAAGGCGGTTTCCAACCTCCTGCCCGCCGAACGCGGCCATGTCACGGCGGGCCGCATCGTCTATGACGGGCGGGATGTGTTTCGGACGTCCACCGACGCCCTCGTCCGGGGCGGTCTCGTCGGAGTGCTCGAAGGCCGTCACTGCTTCCGGGCGCTCAGCGTGGAGGAAAACCTCGTCACGGGCGGGCTCGGGCGCGGCTCGAACCGCGCCGCCATCCGGTCCGATCTCGCGCGGATTTACGGGATCTTCCCGCGCCTGCTGCAGAAGCGTCGGGCGGCGGCCGGGCTGATCTCGGGCGGCGAACAGCAGATGGTGGCGATCGGGCGCGCCCTGATGGGTCGCCCGCGTCTCCTCGTCCTCGACGAACCGTCCATGGGCCTTGCTCCGCAGGTGGTCGCGGAGATCTTCCGCACCCTCGAGCGCCTCAACCGCGATGAGGGGCTGACGATCCTGGTGGCCGAGCAGAACGTCACCGTCGCCCTGCGCCATGCGGATCGGGCGGTGGTGCTGGAGAATGGGCGCAGCGTCCTCACCGGTGCTGCCGCGGACCTCCGGGCGCGCGATGACATCAAGGCGTTCTATCTCGGCGCCGGTGCCGCGCACACCCGCGCCATGGCGTGAGCGAGCGCATTCTCGGATGCGATCGAGTGAAGAATCATCTTCCAAGGGGGGGCGACGAACATGGAAGCGCAGCTCATCGACCTTTGTGTAGGTGTGGCTGAATAGCTGTCTGTGGTTTCGTCGTGCGAGTAAGTAGTCTATCCTTGCTCTGTGGCCGGGCGTTGGGGTTGGGCGCATCGCGCCAGGCGGGATCTGTCGAGGTGTTCAGTCCAAATCCTAATCGACTGGCGCGGACCAGATTTCGTGCAGATTGCCCCGGCTGCGGAACCAGTAGACGCTTCGGCAGGGATCGACACCGAAATCTCCGAAGGACCGCGCCAAGTTCCGGACGATCCGGCAGGCTTCGCCTTCGCTCTCGATCTCGCAGGCTAGGATCTGCGGTGCTTCACGTCGCGAGAAGCCAACTTTTCGGACGAAGATCGAATACGACATTCGCGAACTCCGGATCGTCTGCCTCGATGCATTGGACGTCTTGCGGTATCTGCGTGCCTATAGAGAAACGGATTCCACCGCGATGCGTGCCGTGCGATCGTATAGTTTGGATAACGACGTATTAATTTTAGAAATCCATGTGATTTCGGCTCGGGCGAATCTTTCGTTTGCGTGCGGCATCACCCGGAAATCTGTGTGATGGGGCTTCGGCGAGGCCCGCATACCCTTTGCCCGGTAGCGAGAAGGCCCGGCGACGGGGCGTCGCCGGGCCTATCGAGCGGGATCAGACGGGCATGCGCCCTTCTTGCAGGCCGTAATCGAGGAAATGCTGGAGCGGGTCGATGTCGGCGGCGGCGACGTCGGGGTTCCGGGTGAGATACGCATCGGTGTCGAAGCCCGGACCGGGGTCGCGCCCCTCGCGCCAGCCGTATTCCTCGTAGTGGAGGAGCGGGTTGAGGCCCGCCGCCGCCACGTCGGGATTGTGGGTGAGGTAGAAGCCCGGATCGAACAGGGCATTCGGAGCCCGGCCCTCGCTCGCGCCGTAATCGAGGTAGTGGCGGAAGGCGAAGTCGGAGACGAGGATCTTCACCTCCGGCCCTTGGGCCGCCGCCGCGACATCGGGGTTCTGAGCGAGATAGAAGCCCGGATCGAAGGCGCCGATATGGCCGCGTGCGCCCTCCCCGTCCTGCACGGTCCGACCCTCGCCGCGCCCGAACGCGAGGTAGTGTTCGAGGGCATTGCCACCCGCCGCCGCCACCTCCGGGTTCAGGGCGAGGTAGGCATCGCCCGAGAAGTTCGCGCTCGTGTTGCGTCCCTCGTGTTCGCCGTATTGCACGTAGTGCTCCAGGGGATTGATGCCCGCCGCCGCCACGTCCGAATTCACACCGAGATAGGATCCGGTGGAGAAGTAGGCGTTCGGGTCGCGTCCCTCGTGCCAGCCGTAGGTGGCGTAGTGGGTATCGGCGTCGACCCCGGCCCGCCAGACGTCGAGGTTGTGCGAGAGGTACCAGGCATCGTCGACCACGCCGTGCCCGTCGTTCTGCTGGATCGTGCCGTCGGTGAAGCGGAGCGTCCCGATCCCGTTGAGGTCGTGATGCTGGCCGTCCGGACCCGTCAGCACCAGGGTCTCGCCCAGGACCTCCACCCGGGCCTCGGTGAAAGCGAAGCCGAAGGATTTCTCCGCGACTGGGGCCGCGCCGGCGAGCGACACCGTCAGCAATCCCGCGGCGGTGAGACCCTTCCCGTCCGCCACCGTGTAGGTGAAGACTTCGGGATACTCGTCGCCCGAGCCGAAGTTGCTCGAGCCGATGGCCTGATAGCTGTAGCTGCCGTCGGCGGCGAGATGCAGGGTGCCGTGTTCGCCCAGGATCGTAGTGGTGCCCGTCGCCGCCACCGCCACCGTGCCCCCGCTCGCGAAGCGCACGGCCGTGACGTGCAGGGTGTCGCCCGCATTGGGGTCGCTGTCGTTGGCGAGCACGTTGCCCCTCACCGCCGGGGCGTGGTTCACCGCCGCGATGGTGTCGGCGACGGCGATCGGCGCGCGGTTGCCGTCGGTCGCGTTGCCGCCGCCGGTTCCCGGGGAGCCGTCGTCCCGGGCATCGATGGAGAGGGCGAAGGCGGCGGAGGCCGGGCCGCGATTGCCCGCCGCATCCGTCGCGCTGGCGACGAACGCGTAGGTCCCCTCGGCGAGGGTGGGCAGGTCGAGGCTCCAGCGTCCGTCCGCGTCGGTGAGGGCCGTGGCCGTCCGGGGTCCGCTCGCCGTCTCGTACGCGATGGCGACGGTGCTGCCCGCCTCCGCCGTTCCGAACAGGGTCGGCGTTGTGTCGGCCGTGGCGCCGTTGCCGACCTGACCGGTATCCTCGGTGAAGCCCGCCACCACGGGAGCCCCGGGGGCGACGGTGTCGAGGGTCATCCGGAACGGCTGTCCGGCCTGCAGGACGTTGCCCGCCGCGTCGCGACCCGACACGATCACGTCGTAGCTGCCATCGGCGAGGGTCGGCAGGTTCGCCGTCCAAGTGCCGTCGCCGCCCACCGCCGCCGCCACGTCGCGGGGGCCGGTGGCGTCGGTGACGGTCACCGTCACGGTGGCGCCGGGGGTGCCGGTGCCCGTCACCGTCGGCGACGCGTCGCTGGTGATGCCGTCACCCGGAACGCCGGTGTCGGGCTGAAGACCGGTGACCATGGGCGCGACCACGGAGGGAGGCGCCTGAGGGTTCGGCGACGTTCCGGGATCGGAGGGCGTGTTCGGATCTGGGGTCGTCGGATCGGGGTACGTGGGGCCGGCCTGCCCGATGGTGAGGCCGGTGCCGTTGCCCCCGGCGGTGTTGCCGGCGACGTCCGAGATCGTGAAGGACGAGGTCACGGAGCCGGTCAGGCCCGAGAGGTCGGCTTGGTAGGCGCCGTCCGCTCCGGCGGTGGCCTGGACCGTGCGGGACCCGTCCGTGAAGGTCACCAGGGCGGTGGAGCCGGGATCGAGGCCCGCCACCGTGAAGGTCACGGCCGCGGCCTGCGCCGGGGTGAACACCGTGCCGGCCGGGTTCGCCACCGTGACGGAGACCAGCGGCACGGCGTCCGCGACGGTGTCGATGGTGAGCGGCAGGGCGGCGGAGGTCCCGGCGGGGACGCCGAGGGCCGTGACCGCCGAGGCCCGGAAGCTGTAATCGCCGTCCGCCAGGGCGGGGATGGCGACGCTCCATTGCCCGTTGGCGTCGATGGCAGCCGTGACGAATTTCGGCATGCCCGCCTCGACATACGTCACCGTGACGGTGCCGTTCGCCTCGGCCGTGCCGGTCAGGGTCGGGGTCCGGTCGGCGGTGATGCCGTCGCCGAGGATGCCGGTGTCGTCGCCGTATCCGGTGATCAGCGTGGGCGCCGGTTGCGGCCCCGCGCCGATGGAGACCGGCCTCGGTGTCGAGAGCAGGGTCGCGGCGTTGCCGGCCGTGTCCGCGATGTCGGAGAGCGCCGAGAGACCGAGCGACAGGGTTCCGGTTCCGGCGATGTCCGCCACCGTGACGGTGTAGCTGCCACCGCTGCCCGTCACCGCCGTGATCCGTCCCGTGGCGGTTCCCGTTGCCGATAGGAGGAAATCCTCCGCCGTCACGTTGAGGACCGCCTCGGGAAAGCTCACCGCGTAGATGAAGCTCGCGGCACCGGGCTCGGCCGGGGTCGAGGGCAAGGCCGTGCCCGCCGGCGCGACGGTATCGACGGTGATCGCCGTACCGTCGCGGGTGACGGTGTTGCCGGCCGGGTCGCGGATGATCAGGGTCGCGGTCACCGGGCCGGAGAAGCCCGAGAGATCGACGGTGTTGGGGCCGTTGCGGACGTCCATGACGGTGAGGCCATGGGTCGCGTCGCGGAAGGTCACCGTGCCGATGGCGACGGCGTCGAGGTCGGCCACCACGAAGGTCACGGCACCGGCCTCGGCGGCGTTGATCTGACCGTCTCCGGCGGGGTCGACCGTGAGCGTGGCGGGCACGCCCCCATCCGCGATGGTATCGACGACGAGATTGAGCGGCGCCGAGACACCCACGGGGGTCCCGTTCGTATCCGCGAGCTGGGCCACGAGGGCGTGGGGACCGTCCGTGAGGTTCGGTGCCGCGACGCTCCAAGTTCCGTTCGCCAGCACCGTGGTGGTCACGGGCTGCGCCCCCGGGTCCAGGGTGTCGAGGATCGTAATGGTCCCGCCGGGCAGGCCGACGCCCGACAGGATCGGTGCGGCGTCGGCGGTGATGCCATCCCCCTGCACCCCGGTATCCGTGGTGTAGCCGGTAATGACGGGCTGGACCGGCGTTGCGCCGACGACCACGCGGGTGTCCGACGCCAGCGTCGCGCGGTTGCCGGCGAGATCGGTGATGTCGGACCCGGCGGCGAGGCCGAGGCCGAGGGTGCCGCTTCCCTGGAGACCCGCCATCGTCACCACGTAGGCCCCGCCGCTTCCCGTCACCGCCGTGATCTGGCCGGTGATTCCGGGTGATGCCGTCAGGGTGAAATCGTCCACCGAGACGTTGGCGACGGCCTCCGAGAAGTCGACCGCGAAGGTGAAGCTGGCGACGGCGGCCCCGCCCGCGAGGTCGGCCACGGCCGTGCCGGTCGGGGCCACGCTGTCCACGTTCAGCCCCGCCGGCAGGGCGAGGTTCGCCGTGACGGTGTTGGCGGCGATGTCCGACAGGACCACTTGGGCGGTCACGGCGCCGCTGAGGGACGACAGGTCGGCGGTGTAGATCCCGTTGGCCCCGACCGCGACGGGAACCGTGGTGGTGCCGTCCGTGAACACGATGGTGCCCGACGAGCCGGTGTCGAGGCCCGTGAGTTCGAAGCTCACCGCCCCGGCCTCGGCCGCGCTGAGGTTCGTGTCGGCGGCGGCGAGCTGCACCGCCACCAGCGGCACCGCGTCGGCGGTGGTGTCGATGGTGAGGTTGAACCGGGCCGAGGCCGGGCTCGGCAGGCCGCTCAAGCCCGTGGCCGAGGCCGTGACCGTGTAGACCCCGTCCGCGAGGGCGGGCACCGCCAGGGTCCAGGCCCCGACGCCGTCGGCCACCGTCTGGAAGGTCTGGGGGCCTGCCGGGCCATTCAACACGACGGAGATCGAGGCGTCGGCCTCCGCCGTGCCCGAGAGGGTCGGGGTGGTGTCGCGGGTGATGCCGTCGCCGTCGATCCCGGTGTCGTCCGTGATGGCGCCGATGCTCGGGAGCGCTGTGACGGCGGTGGCCAAGCGGACGGCGTTGCCCGGCACCGTGGCGGTGTTGCCGACGAGATCCGTGACGACGAGGCTGGTGGCGACCACGCCGTCGAAGCCCGACAGATCGACCACGAAGGTGCCGTCGGCGGCGACCGGCACGTCCTTCACGACGCCCGCGACCGCGAAGCGGGCGATGGCGGTGCTGTCCGCGTCGAGCCCAGCCACCGTGTAGGAGACCATGGTGGCCTCGGCGGCATCGACGATGCCGTTGGCCGTTCCCGCCACCGCGAGGCTGACGGTCACGCCCGAATCCGCGACGGTGTCGATAACGAGGGGACGGCTCGGCGTCATCCCGAGCATGGTGTTCGACGCATCCGTGAGGGTCGCGGTGAGGCCGTAGGTGTCGTCCGCGAGGGTCGGAAGCTGCACCGACCAGGTGCCGTTCCCGGCGACCTGCGTGGTGACGCTCACGGGGACGCCGCCGGAGGCGGTCGCCGTGACTGTGATGGTGCCGCCCGGCAGGGCCGTGCCGCTGACGAGGGGATTGGCGTCGCCGGTGACGAAGTCGCCCACGACGTTCGTATCCTCGGTGATGCCCGTGATGACCGGAAGGTCGGTGGGCTGGAGCACCGGCGGTACGTTGACGAGGTGCAGCCCGGCCTGGGCCAGGACGGCGAGGTTTCCGACGGCGTCGGTGATGTCGGACCCGCCCGAGAGGACGAGGCCGAGGGAGCCCGTGCCGGAGACGTTCGTGACCGTGACGCTGTAGCCCCCGGCGACGGGCAGAGCCGACAGGATGGTGCCGGTGGCGGTGCCGCCCGTGGTGAGGGCGAAGTCGTCGGCGGTGAGGTTCGTCACCGCCTCCGGAAAGGTGACCGTGAAGGTCACGCTCGTGGCCCCCGGCAGCGCCGCCGGATCGGCCACGATGGTGGCGGCCGGCGCCACGGCATCGACGGCGAAGCTGCCGACCGCGAGGGTCGCGCTGTTGCCGGCGAGATCGACCACAGAGACCGTCGCCGTCACGGTGTCGCCGAGGGCGGACAGGTTGGTGGGCGCCAGGGGGCCGTTGGCGAGGGGCGCCGTCACGCTACCGCCCGAACCCGTGAAGGTGATGGTCGCGGTGGCGTCGGCGTCGATGCCCGAGACGGTGCCGGTGACGGCGGCCACCTCCGCGGCGTTGAGGGCACGGCCGGCCGGCAGGTCGAAGGCGACCGCGATGGGCGCGCCGCGATCGACCACGAGATCGACGGTCACGGCGAGGCCCTGAGAGGGGCCGCTGACGTTGCCGGCGGCATCCTGCGCCGTGGCCGTGAGAGTCACGGTGCCGTCCGTCAGCGGTGTCGTCACCGGGATGTGCCAGGTTCCCGTCGCGTCGACTTCGGCGGTGAGCAATTGCCCGCCCACCGTCACCGTGACGGTGGAGCCGATCTCACCCGTGCCGACGAGAACCGGTGTGGTGTCGTTCGTGGTCGTCACCGGGACCACGCCGGAGCCGGCAAAGCCGAGGATCGCCGGATTGGCGGGGGGCAGGGTATCGAAGGTCGCCCCCGGCCCGCCGAGGGTCACCGTCGCGCCGACCGGCGGAACGTAGGTGAGGGAAGAGGTCACGGCGCCGTCGAGGGCCGAGAGGTCGAGGCTTCCGCCGGTCCCGCTGAGAAGCTCCGAGACGGTGGTGCCGTCGGCATCCGTGAAGGTCACCGACAGGATGGCGCCCGCCGGCAGGCCCGTGAGGCCGTAGGTGACGGCGCCCGCCTCCGTTTGGTTGACGAGGCCGTCGCCGAAATCGACCGTGAGGGTGAAGGGAAGTCCCGTCGCGGTCTCGATGGTCACCACCTTCGGGGCGGCGGGCAGGCTGACGTTGCCGGCGAGATCCTCCGCCGTCGCCGTGAAGCTATAGGCGCCGTTCGCCAGGGCCGCCGGCACCGTCGCGGTCCAGGTGCCGGAAGCATCCACGACGGCCGCGAGGGTGCCGGTCGTGGCGCCTGGGCCCTGGTAGGTCAACGTGACGGTGCTGCCCACCTCCGTCGTGCCCGTGAGGGTCGGGGTGGTGTCGTCCGTGAGGAAGCCGCCCGGGACGCCGGCATCGCTGACGAGGCCGGTGATGACCGGCCGCAGCGGCGCGACGAGATCGAGGGAGATGGGCGCGACCGGACCGAGGGTCGCGAGGTTTCCGGCGGCGTCGGCGATGTCGGAGGTGGCCGCGAGCGCGAGGCCGACGGTGCCGGCGCCCGACAGATTGCCGATCACCACGGTGGTGCCGCCGCTGGCGTTCGCCGTGGCCGACACGACGGTGCCGACGGCCGAGCCGGTACCGACGACACGGAAATCGCCGAGGTCGAGGCCGGTCACGGCCTCCGGGAAGGCGACGTCGAACGCGAGGGTCGCAGGGGCCGGCGCGGCCACGGGGGTCACGAGGCCGATGGGCGCGACGAGGTCGATGGTCAGGGCCGGGCCGGGGCGGGTCAGGAGGTTTCCGGCCCCGTCCGAGAGCTGGATCGTCGAGGTCACCGCGCCGTCGAGGCCGCTGAGGTCGAGGGTGGTGGCGCCGTTCGCCGCGATGGTGGCGGTGGCGGTGGCGCCGCCGCCATCCGTGAAGGTGACGAGGGCGGTGGTGCCGGCGTCGAGGCCGGCGGCGACCAGGGGGACGGCCGCCACGCCGGCAAGGCCGATGGGCTGGCCGCCGCCCGCCGTGAGGGTGAAGGGCAGACCGGCATCGGCGGTGAGGTCGACGGTGAGGCCGGCGACGGCCGGGGTGGCGACGTTGCCGGCGGCATCCGCTGCGGTCACCGTCACGGCATAGGTGCCCTCCGGCAGCGCCGCGCCCCCCAGCGGCAGGGCGAAGGTGCCGTTGGTGACGGGGGGCGCCTGCGTGAGAACCGGCGTGCCCGAAGCGTCCGTGACGATCACGGTGACGCTGGCGCCGGGTTCGAGGCCGGTGGCGGTGCCGGTGACCACCAATCCGGCGACGAGTTCGGCCTGTGACAGCACGCCGTCCCCGGCAAGCGGCTGCAGGGTGAGGACCGGGGCCGTGCGGTCGAGGGTCAGGGTCGGGCCGACGGTGACGCCGAGGTTTGCGAGAGCGTTGCCGGCTGCATCCGTGATGCCGGCGGGGTTGAGGGTGAGGCCGAGGGTGCCCTCGGCCGTTCCGGCCGGCACCGTGACCGCATAGGTGCGCCCGCCATCCGTGGTCACGAGGGTGGGAACGAGGCCGGCCGAAGCCGTACCCGTGAGGGTGAGGTTCGCGGCCGTCAGGCCGGACACCGGTTCGGAGAACGCCAGGGTGAAGTCGATGACCGTGTCCTTGGTTACCGCCGCGTCCGGGGTGGTGATGGCGACAAGGGTCGGCGCCACGAGATCGACGGTGACGGCCTGGGTCACCGCCGCCGAGGTGGCGCCGTCCGTGCGCTGGACCAGAACCGCGACGTCGCCCGACGCCTGGAGGACCGGCATTGTGCCCGAGAAGGTGGTGACGCCGTCGGCGGTGACGACGGCCGCGCCGGTGAGGGGCGTGACCACGCCGCCGATCCGGATCGCGAGGGTCTCGCCCGCGCCGAGGGGACCCGCGAGGGTGCCGGTGACCGGCAGGGTGCCGAAGGCGGCCTCCGCGACATTCACGACGTTGTCGCCCGCCACCTGCACGGACGTGACCGTCTGGACCGGCCCGGGCGCCACGAGGGTGTAGGCGGTGCCCAGCAGCCCGGCCACGGGAATGCCGGTGCCGACCTGAAGCGTCCCGGTGGTCCCGCTGGCCAGCGCCAGGTCCTGGCGCCCGTCGCCGTTGACGTCGAGGAGGGCCAGCGCCGCGAGCCCGGCCTGGGTTTCGAGAATGACGGGAGCCGAGAAGCCGCCGGCGCCGTCGCCGTAGACCACCCGCACGGCGCCGTCGGTGCCGGCATAGAGTATGTCGGCGTTGCCGTCGCCGTTGGTGTCGCCGATGCGGATATCCGTGGCGGCGGCCCCCGCCTGAAGCGTCGATTGCGTGGCGGCGCCCCCGGCCGTGGTGCCCCGGATCTCCAGGGTGCCGCCGGTCCCGGACGAGACGATCTCGGCGCGGCCGTCGCCGTTGAGGTCACCCGCCGCGAGGCCGCCGGCGCTGGCGCCGACCGTGAGTGCCGAGCGCACGAAGGTGCCGTTGGCGGCCTGGGTCAGGACCGCGAGCGACGTGCCGCCATTGGCCAGCGCCGCGAGGTCGATGCGGCCGTCGCCGTTGAAGTCACCGGACACGAAGGCGTCGGGACGCACGCCGAAGCTCTGGGCGCTGCCGGCCGAGAAGGTGCCGCTGCCGTTGTTGGTGAGCACGGTGGCGGTGCCGGCCGTGAGGTTCTTGACGACGATATCGGCATAGCCATCGCCGTTCACGTCGGCCACGAGGGCGCCGTCCGCCCCCGTGGTGGTGCGGGTGGTGACCGAGAACGTGCCGTCCGCCCCCTGCTTCAGGATCTGGACCCGGCCGTTGCCGGCGGTGACGATGTCGAGGAGGCCGTCGCCGGTGACGTCGCCCGTCGCGATGGTGGTCTGCCCGGTGGCCACAGTCACGGTCTGGGTCACCCCGAGGGTGCCGGTGCCGGTGCCGCGCGTCACCACGACGGTGTCGTTCACCAAGAAGGCGGCGTCCCCGAGGCCGTCGGCATTGAAGTCGGCCGCGGCGGTCTCGCGGGCCGGGCCGATGCTGACGGGGGCGAGCTGGGCGAAATCGGCGCCGCGCAGGCCGTTGCCCGCGAGATCGGTGACGCCCGAGAGGTTGGCGGGATTGAGGGCGAGGCCGAGGGTGCCGGCGCGCTGATCGACGCTGACGCCGTCGAGGCCGAGCCCGATGCTGACGATGTAGGTGTTGGGCTTCGTCAGGGACGGCAGCAGGGTGACGAGGTGGATGCCCGGCAGGGTGCCGGTGGCCTGGAACAGGTCGGCCGTGAGGCCGAGCACCGATTCCGAGAACGTGACCTCGTAGCGCAGAACGCCGAGGACATCGAGGAGCGCGAGGGGCCCGGGCAGGTCGAGCTGGTTCACCGCCACGATGGTCGGGCCGGTATTGTCGACCCGGACGGTGAGCGGCAGGGAGGTGGCGGTTCCGAGGAGGGGCGTGGTCTGCGTTGCCCGAATGCTGTGCGTCCCGTCCGGCAGGTTGATGCGAACCGAGCCGAGGAGGGAATTCGGAACCGTGGCGAGGATCTCACCCGGTCCCGGCACACCGTTGCCGTCCCGGTCGTCGAAGATCGTCACCGGTCCGCCGAGGACGTTCAATCCGACGATGTCGATGTCGACGCCGTTGCGCCGGGTCAGCCCGTCCAGGGGCAGGCCCGTATCGCTCGACGGCGAGAGCGTGAGCACGAGGGGAGCGAGGGTACCGGCCATCTGCGTTTCCCGTCTCTGCGGCCAAGCCTCCGCGTTCGACGCGGACGGTGTCTGCGCGCGCCGGTCGGCCTGCCAGGATGAACTCGAAGGGCTGTCGTCGGGCCAGATCGGCTCTGATCCCAGTTGTATATATCAACCTACAGAAGAGCCGCCTGACCTCAAGCCGGATCCACGCCTCAGGCGTTATTTTTCCGAATGTCCGGTCGTTCTGTGGCCGATTTCGGCAGGTATCGTAAGCAAATCGTAAATTGTGCCAAGCGATGACCTGAGGTGGCTAGATTTATGATTGGTTTCAGCGAAATGTTGGCGTCTTTTTAACGATCGATCCGGCGTCATGGTCTCGGTGGACATCGCGGTGGGCAAAATATCGCACATTATTCGCATCGACGCCGCAAACTTTAGGCGAAAATTATCGCCTTTGAGTCTCGGTTGTCCCGTCTGGAGGCGAGTCTTTATGCGAGTGGATCGGAAGTCGGAACTGAAGGCGGCCCTCGCGCGGTGCCAACGGGCGTTCCTCGGGGTCGCCGTCATGAGCGGCGTCGTGAACGTCCTCACCCTCACGGGCTCGTTCTTCATGTTGGAAGTCTACGACCGGGTGATCCCGGCGCGCTCCATCCCGACCCTCATCGGCCTCGGGGGCCTCGCCCTGGCGCTCTTCCTCTTCCAGGGCGTCATCGAGATCATCCGGTCGCGGGTGCTCGCCCGCATCGGCTGTTCCCTCGACGAACGAGTCGCGCCGCGGGTCTTCGACGCCGTCGTACGCTACCCCCTGAAATCGCCGGCCGGGGGCGACGGGCTTCTCCCCCTGCGGGACCTCGATCAGATCCGAAACTTCCTTTCCGGTCTCGGACCTACGGCATTTTTCGACTTGCCGTGGCTACCCGTCTATTTGGGCGTTTGCTTCCTGTTCCACCCGCTCATCGGTGTCTCGGCCCTCTTGGGCGCCATCGTCCTCGCGGTCCTGGCCCTCCTGACGGACCGCCTCACCCGGCGGCCCCAGGGCGAGGCGACGCGGCACGGCGCGCGCCGCAACGAGCTGTCGGATGCCGGGCGCCACAATGCCGAGGTGCTGCACGCCATGGGCATGCAGGCGAATCTCGCCCGCGTCTGGGGCGAAGAGAGCCGAGCCTACCTCGCGCGCCAGCGCCGGGTCGCCGACATCGCCGGAGGGTTCGGCGCCGTCTCGAAGGTATTTCGCATGATCCTGCAATCGGGCGTCCTGGCGCTGGGCGCTTATCTGGTGATCCAGGGGCAGGCCACGGGCGGCATCATCATCGCCTCGTCGATCCTCGTCTCGCGGGCCCTCGCCCCGGCCGAACTCGCCATCGCCCATTGGCGAGGGTTCGTCGCGGCCCAGCAGGGCTGGGCTCGGCTCAACGAGATCCTGGCGCGCTTTCCGGCCGAGACGGACACCCTCGCGTTGCCCCCGCCCCGCGTGGCCCTCACCGTCGAGCAAGCCTGCCTGGTGCCGCCCGGAACCCAGCGGGTGGTGGTGTCCGACATGACCTTCGGGCTCAAGGCCGGACAAGGCGTCGGCATCATCGGGCCGAGCGCGTCGGGCAAGTCGAGCCTCGCCCGCGCCCTGGTCGGCGTCTGGGCCCCGGCGCGTGGATCGGTCCGCCTCGACGGCGCCACCCTCGACCAATGGTCGGCGGAGACCCTCGGCCGGCACATCGGCTATCTGCCCCAGGAGGCCGATCTGTTCGCCGGCACCATCGCGTCGAACATCGCCCGGCTGTCCCCCGCCCCCGACGCCGAGGCGGTGATCGCCGCCGCCCGCACGGCCGACGTGCACGACCTCATCCTGCGGATGCCGGACGGGTACGAGACCCTCATCGGACCCGGGGGCGCCAGCCTGTCGGCGGGGCAGCGCCAACGCATCGGCCTGGCGCGGGCCCTCTACGGCAATCCGTTCCTCGTCGTCCTCGACGAGCCCAACGCGAATCTCGACGAACCGGGCGAACTCGCCCTCACCCGGGCCATGCTCAGCGTCCGGGCGCGCGGCGGCATCGTCGTCTGCGTCGCCCATCGCCCGAGCGCCCTGGCCGCCGTCGATCTCCTCCTCGTGCTCGAGGAGGGGCGGGCCCGGGCCTTCGGGCCGAAGGACGAGATCATGAAGCAGATGATGCGCCCCACCGCCGTGCCGGCGCCGCGCGCCGAGGTGGCGGACGCACGGACCCCGCAGAAGCCGAAGCAGAAGACCCCCAACCTGAAGGTTCGCGCATGAACACCGTCCCCATCTCCGCCCCCGCCCGGCCGTTCGATCCGGATCGTTCCATCGGCGTCCACCTGTTCGGGGTCTCCGCCATCATCGCCGTCCTCGTTTTCGGCATCGGCGGCTGGGCCACCTTCACGCCGATCCACGGGGCCGTGATGGCGTCGGGCCAACTCGTCGTCGAGAGCGATGTGAAGAAGGTGCAGCACCCCACGGGCGGCGTCGTCGGCGCCATCCGGGTCCGCGAGGGATCGCGCGTCGCCGCCGGCGACATCCTCATCACCCTCGACGAGACCCAGATCCGCGCCAACCTCGACATCGTCCTGAAGGCCATGGACGAGTTGAGCGCCCGTCGCGCCCGGAACGAATCCGAGCGCGACGGCGCCGCCGTCATCGCGTTTCCCGCCGAGCTTGCCGGCCGGGCCAAGGCCGATCCCGTGGTCGCGCATCTCCTCGACGGGGAGACGCGCCTATTCGCGACGCGCCGATCCGGGCGGGAGGGCCAGAAGGCGCAACTCGCCCAGCGCATCCTGCAGATCCGCGAGGAGATCGCCGGGCTCACGGAGCAGGCGGCGGCCAAGGCGCGGGAGATCGCCCTCATCGGCGAGGAACTGACGGGCGTCCGCGAGCTATGGGCCAAGAACCTCGTCTCGGTCTCGCGGGTCACGGCCCTCGAACGCGACGCCGCCCGGCTGCGGGGCGAGCGCGGGCAACTCGTCGCCGCGCAGGCTCAGGCGCGCGGCAAGATCACCGAAACGGAGTTGCAGATCCTGCAGATCGATCAGGATATGCGCGGCGAGGTCGGCAAGGAACTCGCCGATATCCGGGGTCGCTGGTCGGAACTTGGCGAGAAGCGCGTCGCCGCCCTGGACCAGCTCAAGCGCACGGATCTGCGGGCGCCGCAGGACGGCGTGGTGCACCAGATGACCGTGCACACCATCGGCGGCCTCGTGGTTCCGAGCGAGCCCGCCATGCTCATCGTGCCCGATGCCGACACCCTCGCGGTCGAAGTGCGGATCCAGCCGCAGGAGATCGACAACGTTCACATCGATCAGAAGGCGGTGCTACGATTCCCCGCCTTCAACCAGCGGACGACCCCCGAGATCGAGGGCCGCGTCACGCGGATCGCGGCGGATGTGAGTCAGGACGTCAAGACCGGCCTGAGCTATTACGTGGCGCGAATTCATGTGTCCGAGGAACAGCGGGATCGTCTGACTCGGGGGGGGCAGGGGCAGTCTCCCTCCGGCAGGGGGCGGCTGGTGCCGGGCATGCCGGTGGAAGCCTATCTTCAAACGGGTGAGCGTTCGGTGCTCTCGTACCTCGTCAAACCCCTCGCCGATCAGATCGCCAAGGCTTGGCGTGAACGCTGAGCACGCCCGGATGTCACGCCCGCACCGAACATCCGTCGAAGCCGAATCCATTCCTACAGGAACGCGGGCGATCACGCATCAAACTCGTATTCGAGAGCCGCTTTTTCCCCGATTGGACGGGCGGAGAGTGCTTTTTTCGACTGCTGATTGCAGCATGTGATGGTCTGTCGCGCGAGGTATGTTCAATCTTTGTCGTGTTTGAAATTGGCTGATATTCGGTCATAGATGGGCAGTAATCTCGAAAAATTAATTCTGAGACGTATATTCTTGCGGGTTTATCAGTGGTTCTCTGACGGACTCACTTGTAACGCTGGCTCGCATCCAGGCCGTGTATCCGCCGCGGGCTCGACAGGACAGGACCTGCTTCCCATGGTTCAGACCATCGGTGACCCCCTCGCCCGTGAACAGGACAGGCTGGCGGCCCTCCGGCGCCTGTGCATCCTCGAATCCTCGCCCGAACCGCATCTCGATGCCGTCTGCCGGCTCGCCGCTGACCTGTTCGAAATCCCCATGGCCCTCGTGCTCCTCGTCGACGAGGCCCGCGTCTGGTTCAAGGCTCGCTGCGGGGTCGAGGAGGTCGGCATCGACCGGAAGGGCACGTTCTGCGATCTCACGATCCAGGGCGCGGTCGACACCCCTCTGGTGATTCTCGACCTCGCGGTCGATCCGCGTTCGGCGACGAGCCCCCTGGTCCTCGGCCCGCCGCATGCGCGCTTCTACGCCGGCATTCCCCTCGCCCTCGAATCCGGCCTCAACCTCGGCACCTTCTGCATCATGGATCGGGCGCCCCGGCCCGACTTCACGGACGCGCAAAGGCGACAGCTCGGGGATCTCGGCCTCATCGTCCAGGCCCATCTGCGCCTCCATGAGGCCCGGATCGCCATCGAGACGGATGCGACCCGGCGCCGGGTGACGGAAGAAGCGCTGCGGGAAAGCGAGCAGCGCTTCCGCCTCCTCGCCGAGACCACCACCGACGTGATCATCTGGTCCGGCCTGGATACGACCCGCCTGTACGTCTCGCCATCCATCCAGACCGTGCTCGGCTTCGGGCCCGACGAACTCGTCGGCACCAAACCCCTCGATTTCGTGCACCCCGACGATGTCGAGGTGTTCGCCCGCGTCCTCGACGATCTCACGGACGGGCGAATCGAACAGGCTTCCACCTGCCAGCGCTACCGCCGCAAGGATGGAAGCTGGGTCTTCATGGACGTGTGCCAGAGCCTCGCGCGCGATCCGGCGACGGGAGAGCCGGCCGGATACGTCACGTCGCTTCGGGACATCACCGCCCGCAAAGCCGACGAGCGTCGCATCGCGCACCTCGCCCTCCACGATCCCCTCACCGACCTGCCCAACCGGACGCTGTTTTGGGAGCGCCTCGCGGCGGAAATCCGCGTCGCGGGCGAGACCGACACCGGCGTCGCGGTGCTCACCTGCGACCTCGACCGCTTCAAACAGATCAACGACAGTCTCGGCCACCCGGCGGGCGATCACCTGCTCCAGGTCGTCGCGGCCCGCCTGCTCGCCGTGGTGCGCGAGACCGACACGGTGGCGCGCCTCGGTGGCGACGAATTCGCCGTCATTCTCGGGCGCATCGACAACGCGGAGGACGCCGCCTGCCTTGCCCGGCGGATGATCGAGGCGATCAACCGGCCCATCGCCTTCGGTGGGCATCCCATGAAGGTCGGGGCGAGCATCGGCATCGCCATCGCGGGCGGCGGTGCCCTGGATGCCCTCGCCCTCGTCAAGCGGTCCGATGCCGCCCTCTACCGGGCCAAGGCCGCCGGGCGGAACACTTATCGGCTCGGCGATTCGGAGGCCGACGCGGCGGCGGAGTCGAGCGGTCTCCTGGTGGCGGAGATGAAGGGCGCGATGAAGCGGGGCGATTTTCTGCTCAACTATCAGCCGATCATCGATCTGGCGACGGGCGGCATCGCCGGGTTCGAGGCCCTCGTGCGGTGGCGGCATCCGTGCAAGGGGGAACTCTCACCGAGCGCATTCATCCCCCTGGCGGAGGAGAGCGGGCTTATCGTTCCCCTGGGCGCCTGGGTGTTGAAGGAGGCCTGCCGCGAGGCCGCCGCCTGGCCCGAGCCTCTCAGGATCGCCGTCAACGTCTCGGCGATCCAATTTCAACAGATCAGCATGGAGGAAACGGTTCGTCACGCCTTGGCGACCTCGGGATTGGCCCCGCATCGCCTCGAACTCGAGATCACCGAGACGATGCTGATGCAGAAGTCCGATACGGTGTGCCGCACCATGGAGCGTCTGCGGAGCCTCGGCGTCCGCATCGCCCTGGACGATTTCGGAACCGGCTATTCGAGCCTGAGCTATCTCCACCAATTCAGTTTCGACACCATCAAGATCGACCGCTCCTTTGTCGCCGGATCGGAAAACCCGAAGACCGTGGCCATCACCCGCGCCATCGTGGCCCTCGGTACGAGTTTCGGCGCCCGCGTCATCGCGGAGGGCGTCGAGACCGAGGAGCACCTCGCCTTCGTGCGCACGGCCGGCTGTACCGATGTTCAGGGGTTCCTGTTCGATCCGCCCCTCCCGGCGGAGGCCATCGTTCCGCTGATCGAGAGCGGACGGTTGCGGCTCGCCGCCTGATCTGGACTTTCGCCGAATGAGCGCGCCGTTCGAGCGCCGATAGGCATCCCGCGTTCGCGCGGCCCGTCAGCGCACCACGACCTTGGAGCCGATGGGAACGCGGTCGTAGAGATCGATCACGTCGGCGTTGAGCATCCGGATGCAGCCCGAGGACACGGCCTGGCCGATCTTCTCCGGCTCGTTGGTGCCGTGGATACGGAATAGCGTGTCCTTCTTGCCCTCGGCGAGGTAGAGGGCGCGCGCGCCGATGGGGCTCGTCGGGCCGCCTTCGAGTCGCTTGGGCAGGTCGGGGCGCCGTGCCAGCATCTCGGGCGGGGGATTCCAATCGGGCCATTCGCCCTTGCGATCCACTTCCGCCGTGCCGGCCCAGGCCATGCCCGCATGGCCGACGGCGACGGGATAGCGGATGGCCTTGCCGTCCGGCAGCACGAAGTAGAGGCGCCGTTCCTTGGTCACCACGATGACGGTGCCGGGGGCTTCACGGGTCGGGTAATCAATGATCGTCCGGGCGATCTTCGGATCGACGACGGCATTCGGCGCGAGCTTCATCCATTCCTTGTCGCGCGCCTCCCCCGTGAGGGCGGCGGGCGTGGCGGCGAGCGCCGTCTGCGTCACCGCCGGGGGGGCGACGCTGGCCGTCTGCGTGTTGCAGGCAGCGAGGGGCAGCGCAGCCACGAGGGCGACGACGAGCAGGACACGCATGGGATGGGCCTATGGGATCACCGCAGCGAAGCCGACGCGCGGTCTGAATACAAAGTTGTTCGTCGAGGTCTTGCGTAACCTAACCCGAGCGCGCATCCCGGCGTAGGGTATCGCGCCGTGGCGTGGCGCATTTGCATCGCTTGTTGCCTCGACGCAACGATCACGGCGAGCAGCGATTTGGGAGGATTGCGATGACGACGCTGTACGTGAGCCATTCGTCCGCCCTCGACCACGCCATGCCGACGGGTCACCCCGAATGTCCGGACCGCATCCGGGCCGTCGAGCGGGTTCTCGAGGACGAGCGGTTCGCCGGGCTCGTGCGCGGGCTCGCGCCCCTCGCCGACCCCACGGTTCCGACCCTGGTCCATCCCGTGCCCTACGTGCAAGGCCTCATCGAGGCGGCGCCCCGCGAGGGCTTCGTCCAGATCGATGGGGACACGCTCCTGTCGCCCGGGACCATCGAGGCGGCCCTGCGCGGCGTCGGCGGTGCCGTCCACGCCGTCGATGCGGTGATGAAGGGGGAGTGCCGCAACGCCTTCGTGGCCATGCGGCCGCCGGGTCACCACGCCGAGCGGATGCAGGCCATGGGGTTCTGTGTGTTCAACCACGCCGCCATCGCGGCCCGCCATGCCCGGCAAGCCCACGGCGCCACCCGCGTCGCCCTGATCGATTGGGACGTCCATCACGGCAACGGCTCGCAGGACATCTTCTGGGACGATGCGAACGTGCTCTACGCCTCGACTCACGAGATGCCGCTCTATCCCGGCACCGGGTCGGCGTCGGAGCGCGGCAACCACGACACCATCGTCAACGTCCCCTTGCGGGCCGGCGACGGCGGCGAGCGGTTCCGCGAGGTGTTCGAGGCCGGCATCCTGCGCCGGCTCGACGCCTTCGCGCCCGACCTCATCGTGATCTCGGCCGGCTTCGATGCCCACCGCCTCGATCCCCTGGCGCATCTCCAGCTCGACGAGGCGGATTTCGGCTGGGCCACGCGGCGGGTGATGGAGGTGGCCGACAAGCACGCGGGCGGGCGCGTCGTATCGGTGCTGGAGGGCGGCTACAGCCTCAAGGGACTTGGGCTGTCCGTCGCCGCCCATATGGACGGGTTGATGGGGCGGTGAGTCCGCGAATTCGGTGAGGGACGGGGCCGCGTACGGCCCCATTCCCGTCAGCCTTCGAGCCGCTCGTCGCCCAGAAACTCGATTCCGAAGCCCGAGAGGCCGACATAGGCCCGCGACTGGGTCGCGAGGTTGCGGATCGACACGACGCCGAGGTCGCGCAGGATCTGGGCGCCGAGGCCGACTTCGCGCCAAGCCTGAACGCGCTGGGCCTCCGCGCCCTCCTCGACATAGGACTGGAGAGGGACGCCCGCGGTCCCGTCGCGCAGGTAGACGAGGATGCCCCGGCCCTCCTGGGCGAAGCGGCGCATCACCGTTTCGATCTGCTTGCCACCCTCGATGACGTCGGCGACGACGTTGGAGCGGTGCAGGCGCACCAGCACGTTCTGTCCGTCGCCGATATCGCCGTACACGAAGGCGAATTGCTGCACGGTCTCGAACGGGGTGGTGTAGGCGTAGCCGGTCATCGCCCCCGTCTCGGCCTGGACCGGGAAGGTTCCGACCCGCTCGACGAGCTTCTCGCGGGATTGGCGGAAGGCGATGAGGTCGGCCACCGAGACGCGCTTGAGGTTGTGCTGCTCGGCGAACGCCGTGATCTGCGGCCCCTTCATCACGGTGCCGTCGTCATTGGCGAGTTCGCAGATGACGCCGACCGGCGGCAGGCCGGCGAGCTTGCACAGATCGACGGCGGCCTCCGTATGACCCGAGCGCATCAGCACGCCGCCATCCTTGGCGATGAGCGGAAACACGTGGCCGGGACGGACGAAATCCGTTTCGCCCATGTTGCCGTTGGCGAGCGCCCGCACGGTGTTGCAGCGCTGCTCCGCCGAGATGCCGGTGGTGAGGCCGTGTTTCACGTCCACCGTCACCGTGAAGGCGGTGCCCAGGGGCGCGTCGTTGGCGGCCACCATGGGGTCGAGGCGCAGGCGCCGGGCGTCGGCGCGGGTCACGGGCGCGCAGACGATGCCGCAGGTGTTGCGGATGATGAACGCCATCTTCTCCGGCGTGCACAGGGAGGCCGCGACGACGAGATCGCCTTCGTTCTCGCGATCGTCGTCGTCGGTGACGACGACGATCTCGCCGCGGGCATAGGCTTCGATGGCCTGGACGACGTGGGTATGGGGCACGGGCATTCTCTCAAGCCTTGCGGAGCGGATGGCGGGCGACGCGGCGGTCTGTTGTTTCGCACCCTCTTTGCCCGAAAGTCGGAAACCGCCTTTCGGGACGATGCTTCAGCCTCGTTCGCCCACCTGCCCCCGGTGGCGCAGATAGTGATCGGCGAGGACGCACGCCATCATGGCCTCGGCGACGGGCACGGCGCGGATGCCGACGCAGGGGTCGTGGCGGCCTCGTGTGACGAGATTGACGTCGCGGTTGTCGCGGGTCACGCTCATGCGCGGCGTCAGGATCGACGAGGTCGGCTTCACGGCGAAGCGACAGACGATGGGCTGGCCCGTGGAGATGCCGCCCAGCACCCCGCCCGCGTGGTTGGCGAGGAAGGTCGGGGCGCCGGCATTGCCCGAGCGCATCTCGTCGGCATTGTCCTCGCCGCGGAGCGCCGCCGACGCGAAGCCGTCGCCGATCTCGACGCCCTTCACGGCATTGATGGACATCATCGCGGCGGCGAGATCCGCGTCGAGCTTGCCGTAGATGGGGGCGCCGAGCCCTGGCGGCACGCCGTCCGCCACCACTTCAATCACCGCGCCGATGGACGAACCGTCCTTTCGGATCCCGTCGAGATAGGTCTCGTAGAACGCAGCCATCGTGGCGTCGGGGCAGAAGAACGGATTGTTGGCGACCTCATCCCAATCCCAACGCGACCGATCGACGGCATGCGGCCCCATCTGCACCAGGGCGGCCCGGATGGTCACGCCCTCCGGCAGGACCCGGCGGGCGATGGCGCCGGCCGCCACTCGGGCGGCGGTCTCGCGCGCCGAGGAGCGCCCGCCGCCGCGATAATCCCGGATGCCGTATTTGGCGTCGTAGGCGTAGTCGGCATGGCCCGGACGGTAGCTGTCGCGGATCTCCGAATAATCCTTCGAGCGCTGGTCGGTATTCTCGATCTCGAGGGCGATGGGCGTGCCGGTGGTGAGTTGGCGGTCGCCCGTGCGGTCGTCCGAGAACACGCCCGAAAGGATGCGGACCTGATCCGGTTCGCGCCGCTGGGTGGTGAAGCGCGACTGGCCGGGCTTCCTTCTGTCCAGTTCCGCCTGGATGTCGGCCGCCGTGACGGGAATGCCGGGAGGGCAGCCATCGACGACGCAGCCGAGGGCGACCCCGTGGCTTTCGCCGAAGGTGGTGACGCGGAAGAGATGACCGAAGGTGTTGTGGGACATGGTGCCTTCGCTCTAGCGCGGGTTTTCGCGAGTCACAAATGCCGATGGCCCGATGGGGCCGGTCAATCGTCCGGCCGGGCCAGCACGCCGCCGGTCATCGCCTCGCGCACGCCCGTGGTCGACGGGAAGGTGATGGGCAGGCCCTTCAGGGACCGCACGGCGAGGTGCGCGAAAGCCTGGGCTTCCAGGTAGGCCGAAGACCACCCGATGGCGTCGGCCGTCGTGATCTCGGCGCGCAGGTGGTAGTTCAGCAGGCGCACGAGTTCGCCGTTGCGCGCGCCGCCGCCCGCCACGATCCAGCGGGTCGGGATCTCGGGGGCGTGGTCGAGGGCCCGCGCCACGGCCCGCGCCGTGAAGGCCGTGAGCGTCGCCGCGCCGTCCTCCGTGGAGAGCTGGCCGGCGAGCTTATGCGAGAACCAATTGCGGTCGAGGGATTTCGGCGGCCGGCGCGCGAAGAACGGGTGGATGAGGAGCCAGGCGAGCAGGGGTTCGTCCGGGCGTCCCCGCGCGGCGGTGCGGCCGCCATCGTCGAGGGGCCGGCCCGTGCGCTCGCGCATCCAGTCGTCGATGAGGGCGTTGCCCGGTCCCGTGTCGAAGGCGATGACCTCGCCGTTCGCCGCGATGAGGGTGGCGTTGGCGACCCCTCCGATGTTGAGGATGCCCAGCGCCCCCTCGAAGCCCGAGGCGCGCGCCAGGGCCTGATGGAAGACCGGCACCAGGGGGGCGCCCTGCCCGCCCGCCAGGACGTCGGCGTGGCGCAGATCCGAGACCACGGGAATCCCGAGGCGGCGGCTCAGGGCCGCGCCATCACCGATCTGGACGCTCATGCGCTGATCGGGCCGGTGCACCACGGTCTGGCCGTGGAAGCCGATGACGTCGATGTCGGCGGGCGTGAGACCGTTGTCGGACAGGAAGCCTTCGACCGCCTCGGCATGGGCCGCCGTGACGAAGGCTTCCGCCTCCGGCAGGCAGCCCGGCCTGTCCTCGCGTGCGGTGACGCCCTCGGAATCCACCAGCGCCCGGCGGAGCAGATCGCGGTCCTCGTCGGTATAGCCGCGATAGCCCGTGGGCCCGAGGGGTTCGAGATAGCCGTTCGGGCTGCGCACCACCCGAACCTCCTCCCCGTCCGTCTCGATGAGGGCGACATCGACGCCGTCGAGGGAGGTGCCGCTCATGAGCCCGATCGCCCGCATCATCGTCATGGTCGTGCCTTCCTCGGTCAGCCCTGCTAAGAGCCGGCGCAATGATGCGCGGTGCTATCACGCCACTCCGCACCGTGTCCCGCCTCCGCGCCCCTCTGATACCGGAACCGACCATGTCCACCGCGTCCGACGCCTTCATCCCGAAATCCGATTTCCTCCGGGTCCTGACCGAGCGCGGCTTCATCCACCAGGGCTCGGATCTCGCCGGCATCGATGCGGCGGCGCTGGAGGGGCGGCTCACGACCTATGTCGGCTACGATTGCACGGCGGCCTCGCTGCATGTCGGCCACCTCTTGTCGATCATGATGCTGCACTGGCTCCAGGCCACGGGGGGCACGCCCATCACCCTCATGGGCGGCGGCACCACCCGTGTCGGCGACCCCTCGGGCCGCGACGAATCCCGCAAGATCCTCACCCTGGAGCAGATCGAGGAGAACAAGCTCGGCATCCAGAAGACCTTCGCGCGGTTCCTCAAGTTCGAGGGTGTCGGCAACGCCGCCACCATGGTCGACAACGCCGAGTGGCTCACCAAGCTCAATTACATCGAGATGTTGCGCGACATCGGTCGGCACTTTTCGGTCAACCGCATGATGTCCATGGACAGTGTCCGGATGCGGTTGGAGCGCGACCAGGAACTGTCGTTCCTCGAATTCAACTACATGATCCTGCAATCCTACGACTTCGTGGAGCTGAACAGGCGCTACGGCTGCACCATGCAGATGGGCGGCTCGGATCAGTGGGGTAACATCGTCAACGGCATCGATCTCGGCCGGCGCATGGGTACGCCCCAGCTCTACGGCCTCACCTGCCCGCTCTTGACCACGGCGTCGGGCGCCAAGATGGGCAAGACGGCGGCCGGCGCCGTCTGGCTCGATGCCGGCATGCTGTCGCCGTACGATTACTGGCAGTTCTGGCGCAACACGGAGGACGCCGATATCGGCCGCTTCCTCAAGCTGTTCACCCTGCTGCCCATGGACGAGATCGCCCGGCTGTCGGCGCTCCAGGGCGCCGAAATCAATGAGGCCAAGAAGGTGCTCGCCAACGAGGCCACGGCCCTGATGCATGGACGCGAGGCGGCGGACAACGCCGCCGAGACGGCGCGAAAGACCTTCGTCGAGGGCAGCGTCGCGCAGGATCTGCCCACCGTCCTGGTGTCGGCCGCATTGCTCGATGCGGGGTTGGGCGTGCTCTCGGCCTTCGGCCCCGAATACGCCAAGCTCGTTCCCTCCACGAGCGAGGCTCGCCGACAGATCAAGGGCGGCGGCCTCAAGGTCAACGACGTGGCGCTCACCGACGAGCGCGCCGTGCTGCGTAGCAGCGACATGACGGCCGACGGGGTGATCAAGCTCTCGTTCGGACGCAAGAAGCACGTGCTGCTCAAGGTCGGCTGAGGCAGACCGGTTCGCCGGGGCCGCCCCTACCGCTCGGTCTCGCCCAGGGGCGAGGCCCCCGCGAGGCCGTCGTTGCCCCCACCCGCGCTGAAGAGCTTGCGCAGGATTCCGGGGGCGAGGGCCGAGAGCGGATTGACGCTGACATCGGGCTTCGACAGGCGCCCGGCGACGCGGAAGTTGAGGGCGAACAGCCCCTCGTTGTGGCCGCCGCCGAGGAGCTGCCCGAGGAGGGGCAGCTGCGAGACGACATTGTTCAGGCCGTAGAGCGGAACGAAGGTGCCGTTGATGTCGGTCCGCTCCTTGGCCGTGTCGAGGTAGCCGTTCAGGGTGAAGCCCATGGCGGCGTTGGAGATCGCCGCGTCGGTGAAATCGACGCGGGCGCCGGTGCGGACGAAATTGGCGCGCAGGCGGTCGAAGGTCACGTCGTTGCCGGTGTTCTGCACGATGTGCTTGCGGCCACGGGCATCCACCACCTCGGTGTTCGCCGGTCCCTGCGCCATGATGCTCGACAGGGCCGGCTCGTTGCGCAGGACGAAGTTGCGGATCTGCACGACGCCCTGCTGCGGCCCGTCGTTGAGACCGGTGCTCATGATGAGCTTGCCGCCGTACATGCGCTTGTAGATGTCGGCGAACCGCAGGGTCGCGCCGGCATCCTGGCTCTCCACCGTCAGGGTCGGCCCTCCCTCCGCGCGGGCGATCTGCGCGTTGAACGGGGCGCCGCCGAAGCGGCCCTGAATCCGACCCGAGCGCACGTCCTTGCCCTTCAGGGCGAGCTTGACGGTGGCGTTGGTCAGGGCCTCGCCGTTGAAGCCCGTGAGGATGGCCAGCGACAGGTCGGCGTCGATGTCCTTCGGGGCGGACTCGGCTTTGCCCTTGCCGTCCGGGCCCGTGAGTCCGCGCAGGATCGGGCGGGCATCGGCCACGGCGCCCTTGACGGCGACGCGGTAGCCGTTGCCGGCGCGCTCGAGCTGCAGGCGCATGTCGTCGCCGGGCGAGAGCTTGAGGCTCGATAGGTCGACGCGTTCCACCTGGCCGTCGGACCCGAGGCTCGCCGAGCCCCGCGCCAGGGCGGGGGCGGCATCGAGGGCGATGTCGCGCAGGTCGTAAGCTCCGCCGGCCGCGCTCTCCGTCAGGGTGAAGGCGAGGCGTCCGGGTTTGCCGGGTGTCTTGGCGAAACCCGGAACGAGGCCGTCGATCCCGGCCCGGGCGAGATCCGCCTCGATCCGGATCGGCGGCTTGCCCCCGCCCGGTCGGCCGATGGGCAGGGCGATCTTCACGGGAATCGAGCCGCTGAGCTGGGGCGCGACGGGCATCCCCTTCCTGGCCCGCAGGGCTTCGTCGAGGCTGAGGTTGACGGTGACCTCGCCGGGCGCGCCGGGCTTGGGCTGGCGCAGATCGACGGTGAGGGGCGAGCCCATCACCTTGGCGTCGCCCTTGAGGGCGAAGGCACCGCGATCGTACTGCACCGTGAAGCGCCCGGCCTCGAGGCGCTCCTTACCGAAGGCTTTGTCGACGGCGATGTCGGTCAGCGTTCCCGCAATGGTCACCGGCAGGTCGGCCAGATCGGGGATGTGCTTGAGGTTGAGCGGGAAATCGATCCGCAGGTCGGTCGTCCCCTTGACGCTCGCCGGATCGACGTCGACCCCGGTGAGTCCCTTGAACATCTTCGTCTGCATCAGGGAGACGAGGGCGTCGGCGCCGCCGCCGAGGCGCAGGCCGATCTGCGCCACCACGGCGTCCGGGGCGATCTTCGGGATTACGAACGATCCGTCGCTGATCGACAGAACGCGGTTGTCCGCCATGCGCAGATCGGCGGTAACGTTCCGGATGCTGGTGGTCTGGCCGGTGATGACGCCGTTGACACGGCCACGGCTCAGGGGCGGCGCATCGTCGGAGACGGCGAGCGTCGCATCCGAGACTGCGAAGGCGATGCGGACGGCGTTGTCGGGCATGGGCTCGCCCCGCGTCGCGGCGGCCAGTTCGCTCCCGCTCATGTCCACGGTGATATCGACGGTGTCGACCCGGCCGCCGCGCAGGTTGTCCACGAGGTAGTTGCGGGCCGGCGGGGCCACGTGCTCGGGCCAGAGGCGCAGGGCCATGCGCCCTTCCGTGTTGGCGGCGGTGATATGCAGGGTCAGCCCGTCATCGTCGGCCGTGGTGCCGAGGGTGCCGGTGATCCGTCCGCTCGCCGGGCCGGCCCGGAGGGTGAAATCGTCGATGGCGATGCCGCCGGCCCGTCCGGTGAGATGGGCGGACAGGGCGTCGATGGCCACGGGCTTGTCGTGGGCGTTCGCTCCCCGCAGGGTGGCGTCGTGCCCTTCGAGACTCATGGTCCAACTGACGTCGGAATCGGGCGCGCCCGCGATCCACGCTCCGGTCAGGTGGGCCACGTTGCCGGCGCCGCGATAATCGAGGGCGTCGAGCTTCATGGCGCGGGCCGTCTCGTCCCAGCTCACCCGGGCCGCGACGCTCTCGATGGTGACGGGGTTGAAGTCCTTCTCCTCAATGAGGAAATTTCCGTCGCTCGTGCGGATGGTGGCGGTCATCGCCTCGATGCGCCCGGCATCGAGGGCGACGTCGGCCTTGGCCGAGAGCTTGAGGTCTGTCTCCACGGGCAGCTTCGATTGGCCCGTCAGGAGCAGGAGGTCGGTGATCGGCAGGTCGTCGAGGGTAATGATGCCCGTGCGACGGGTGCCGCCGGCCTCCTGCAGGTCGCCGCCGAAGCGCCATTCACCGTGCGGGCCGTCGATGCGCAATTCGAACACCCGGGCGTTGCGGGTGGCATCGCGCCGGAACAGGCCGTTGACGTGCTCGAACACGGCGCGCTGGCGGGCGTCGTCATCGATGAGGGTGAGGCGGCCGTTGGTGATCCGAGCCCGGTCGAGGGCCCCGACGATGCCGGCGGGATCGAGCACCACCCCGAAGATCGACGCCACCGTGGCAGAGATCGGCGAGACCTTGCCGAGGGCCGCGTCGACGCTCGGAAGGGTATGGGGCTGGACGGCTCCGGATTGCTGCGAGTCCGAGGCCGCGAAGGCGATGCTGCCGTCCCGGTGGACGAGGGCGGTCATCTGCAGGTCGCGGAACTCGATGGCCCGGGGCTGCACCGAGAGGCGCGCGAGATTCCAAGTGTCGAGGCTCACCACGGCATGCGGCGCCCGCACCACGAGGGCGCCTTCCGAATTGTAGATGTCGAGGCCGGCGACGCGCAGGGCCAGGGAGTGTTCGGCGTCGAGTTCGAGGGCGCTGTCGCGCAGGGACACGCGCCAGCCCTTCCCGATGCTGCCCGCGATGGCCGAGGCCACCCGTTCCGACATGCCGTCGATGTGCAAGGGGCCATTCGACAGGCGCCAGACGAATCCGCCGAGGCCCGCCACGACCCCGAGCAGGAGGATCGCCGCCGGCCAGATCAGCCAGCGCCGCCGCCGTCCGACCGCGCGGGCCGGCCGCGCATCCGTGACCGTGTGCTGAACCATCAATCCTTGAGCCGCTGGATCGGAACGCACCCTCGGGCTATCGAGCGGCGGTCCGTGAAGGAAAGGCTTCGCGGGCATCCGACCCGGACCCTGGGGTTGGTTCCAGGCACACCATCAATCGGCCGAAAGGAAGGCATCATGCCCCTCGTTACCGGAGATCAGGCACCCGACTTTGACCTGCCGGGCGCGGGCGGCGACGCCGTCCGCCTCGGGGATCTCGTGGGCAGCAAGGTCGTTTTGTATTTCTACCCGAAGGACGACACCAGTGGATGTACCCTCGAAGCGCAGGGGTTCAACGCCCTGACCGAGGCTTTTTCCGCCGCCGACACGATCGTGATCGGGGTCTCACCTGACTCCGTGAAGAGCCACGACAAGTTCAGGGCGAAATACGAACTGACGTTCCCCCTCGCGTCGGATGAGAGCAAGACGATGCTCGAGGCCTATGGGGTCTGGGTCGAGAAGAGCATGTACGGGCGCAAATACATGGGCGTCGAGCGCACGACGATGCTCCTCGACCGTACCGGACGGATCGTCCGGATCTGGCCCAAGGTGAAGGTGCCGGGCCACGCCGAGGACGTGCTGGCGGCGGCACGGGCCCAGACCTGATCCGCACGTCGTGGGGTGGGGACAAGCATTCCCCGCCACAGTGAAGCTTCGTTAACCTTGATCGGGCCAGATGATCGGCATTGGATCAGGTTTGCGTCGATGCTCTTCACCGCTCGTCAGGTACGCGAAAAGGCTGCCTCCCAGGCCCGTGGCGCGCTCACCCGGACGCGATTGGTCAAGGCTGTCTGCGACGTCCGGGTGCTCGGACCGGTCCTGGCTCTCTCGACGGTGTGGGCGGGCGGAGCCACCTACTATCTCGTCTTCCACGACGAAGTCCTGGCCCGGTTCGTCTCCCAGCAAAGCACGATGCAGTACGGCTACGAGGCCCGCATCGCGGCCCTGAAACTCGAACTCGAGCGGACCGCCCTCGAACAGGCCACGGCCCGCGACGAGATCGCCGCGCGACTGGCCGACCTGAGCCGGCGCCAGAAGACCCTCGAAGCCCGTCAGGGAACCCTGTCGGCCCTCGCCGCGGATTCCCTCGGTCGCCGCCCGCCGGAGATGCCGAGCGGGGACGAGGCGTCCACCGATGCGGCTCCCCGGCGCCCGGCCACGGCGGCGAAGCCGTTTCCGACCCCCGAGCCGATGGACGAGCCCTTGAGCCTTCGGGGTGCCCGCGAAAGCGCGCGCCGCACCGGGATCGTCGTGTCGAGCCTGGAACAGCGCCTCGATGGTCTCGCGGAGGCGCAGTCCCGCACCGTCGCGGGCATCGCCGCGAACGCCGACCGCGCGGTTCAGCGTCTGCGCGGCCTGTTTGCCCGCATCGGCCTCGACCCGGCCCGCTTCGAGCGCCGCCCGGAGCCGGGGCTCGGCGGCCCCCTCGTGCCCTTGAGCGGCGATCCGTTCGGGCTCGCGGCGGCGCAGGCCCAACGCGCCGTCGCGGAAGCTGCCGGTCTTCGTCGTATGGCCGAAACCCTACCCCTGCGCCGGCCCGTCGCCGGCGCGATGTCGGTGTCGAGCACCTTCGGGGCGCGTGTCGATCCGTTCACGCGGGGATACGCCATGCATACCGGCCTCGACCTGAGAGCCGAGACCGGCGAGCCGGCCCGCGCCACGGCGGCGGGACGCGTGACCATCGCCGAATATAGCGGTGGCTACGGCAACATGGTGGAGGTCGATCACGGCCATGGGCTGGCGACGCGCTATGCCCACCTCTCCGCCTATGGCGTGAGTCCCGGCCAATGGGTCGCGGCCGGGGCGGTGATCGGCCGTATCGGTTCGACGGGGCGCTCGACGGGAAGCCACCTGCATTACGAGACCCGGATCGACGGTGAAGCCGTCGATCCGCAGCGGTTCCTGCGCCTGGTCGGTGCCCTCGGCCCCGCCGTGTCCACCCTCGGCCCGGTGGCGTTCGAAGGGCTTCCTTAAGCCTTCCGAACGCCGCCGTGGCGGCGGACCTTCAGTCGATGTCCTCGACCGTGTCGGCGCCGCCGTAGACGCGCTGGGCCAGGGACGCTTCCATGAACGGGTCGAGGGCGCCGTCGAGAACGGCGTCCGGATCCGTCGATTGCGTGCCCGTCCGCAGATCCTTCACCAGCTGGTACGGCTGGAGGACGTAGGAGCGGATCTGGTGGCCCCAGCCTATATCGGTCTTGGCGGCGGCCTCGGCGTTGGCTTTCTCCTCCCGCTTCTTCAGTTCGGCCTCGTACAGGCGGGCGCGGAGCATGTTCCAGGCGGTGGCTCGGTTCTTGTGCTGCGAACGCTCCTGCTGACAGGCCACCACGATGCCCGTCGGATTGTGGGTGATGCGGACGGCCGAATCCGTGGTGTTGACGTGCTGTCCGCCGGCGCCCGACGAGCGGTAGGTGTCGATGCGGCAGTCGGATTCCTTGATCTCGATGACGATGCGGTCGTCGATGACCGGATAGACCCATACGGAGGCGAAGCTCGTGTGCCGCCGCGCGCTCGAATCGTAGGGCGAGATGCGTACCAGGCGGTGCACGCCCGACTCGGTTTTCAGCCAGCCATAGGCGTTGTGGCCCTTGATCAGGAGCGTCGCGCCCTTGATCCCGGCCTCGTCACCGTCCGACCACTCGACGATCTCGACTTTGTACTTCCGCCGCTCGGCCCAGCGGGCATACATGCGTTGGAGCATGTTGGCCCAGTCCTGGCTCTCGGTGCCGCCGGCGCCCGAATGGACTTCGAGGTAGGTGTCGAAGCCGTCGGCCTCGCCCGACAGGAGGGTCTCGATCTGGCGGCGTGCGGCTTCGGCCTCGACGGCGCGGACCGCGTTCTCACCCTCCAGAATAGTATCAGAATCGCCCTCCATCTCGCCGAGTTCGATGAGTGTGGCGGCGTCGTCGAGTTCCTGCGTCAGGCGCTTGATGGTGGTGACGGCCTCGTCGAGTTGCGTGCGGTCGCGCATGACCGCCTGCGCGGCCTCCGCGTCGTTCCACAGGGCCGGGTCCTCGGACGCGGCGTTCAGCTCCGCGAGGCGTTTTTCGACGGTATCCCAGTCAAAGATGCCTCCTCAGCAGTCCGATCGACTGCTTGGCGGCATCCGAGAGTTGTTCGATCTCGGCGCGCATCTGGTGTTTCGGACTCGTGTGCGAGGTGTGAGCGGGGGTGATACCGAGCCGCCCGCCCGGTGTAAACGCCGGAGCCTGTTCGCGTGGGAGCCCGAACCATGAACCGTCCCGGGACGACCCCGCTCTGCCAGCGGTGGGGTTTGCTCGCCGCTACCCTCGTCGTCGTGATGTCTGGAACGGCCCTGCGGCTCGTGCCCACGGGCCTGCCGCCGGGCGTGGTGAAGTACGGTGGCTCGGTCCTATGGGGTGCCATGGTCTACGGCCTCGTGGCCGCCCTCCTCCTGAGCCCACGGCGGCGCATCGTCGCCCTGGCCATCCTCGTGGCGGTGAGCGTCGAACTGGTTCGCCTCGTCCACGCCCCGTGGCTCGACGCCTTCCGGCTGACCGTGGCGGGCCAGCTCCTGCTCGGGCGGATCTTTTCTCTGTGGAATCTCGTCGCCTATGCCACCGGCATCGCGGCGGCGGCCCTCGTGGATGTTCGGGCGCGACGTCGGCTCGCGTGAGCCGATCTTTCAGCGGCGAAAGCCCGGCGGCCCGATGCGGGCCGGATTCAAAACATAGTCGCGGGGACCGGTGGAGCCGTCGAGGCGGCCTTCGCTGCGGCTGTCGCGGAAATAGTCCGTGCCCGTGAGACCGAAACCGCCGCCGTTCATGACGCTTGGGATCGGGATCGCACGCGGGTCATCGGGGATGGGCCGCCCCGTGGCGAAATCGGTGGGCAGCACCACCGGGCCGGAGGCGCCGAGGTAGTGCGTCTCGGCCGATGCCGGGCCGGTGAGGCCGAGGACGACGAGACCGGCGGCGAGGACGGTTCGGGAGATCGGCGGCACGGGCAACTCCGGGACGGACGGGATCGATGAAGAACGCTTGGCGGACGCCCTGACACAACGCGGCAATCAGCCCTTAGAACGGATCACCACATCGGTCTCGCGCTGCACGGGAGTGCAGTTCGAGTAGAAGGCGTTGAGGACCGTCGGGCGGGAGTCGCAGGCGTAGCCGAGACCCGGGGGCGGCGCCGGGACCGGGTCCCGGGCGACAATTGGCTTGGGGGCGCAGGCGCCGGCCGATGCGGCGAGCGCCAGTGCGGCCAGGAGGGTCAATCGGCGCATGCGATCCTCGGGGGAATGAACTCGCGACATCCGGTCGACCCTGCGGATGCCGGGGCGGGGTGACAAGTCGGCTCGGCCGCCCATCCCCCGCTTTGGCGCGCCCTGTCGCCGCCGCGCCACAGGCACGTCGGCGACGGGCCTCGCGTCTCGCACAAAACCCCCGCCGCACTGTCGTTCTCAGGGCGAGAACCGTTCAGGGGTGGGAGTTTTCTTGAGGCACTCTTAGCCTGCCTTGGCCAGGGGCGTCGTGCCGGCCGGCGACTCGGCGGGCGGGACGACGTTGTGAAGCGTGCGGTCGGAGGTCTCGAAGAAACGCCGGATGTTGCGCGCGGCCTGACGGATGCGCTGCTCGTTCTCCACCAGGGCGATGCGCACGAAGTTGTCGCCGTGCTCGCCGAATCCGACGCCCGGGGCCACGGCCACGTCGGACTTCTCCAGGAGGAGCTTCGAGAATTCGAGGCTGCCGAGGGACTGGTACTTCTCCGGAATCGGCACCCAGGCGAACATCGAGGCCGAGGGGCTCGGGATCTTCCAGCCCGACTTGTCGAAGGATTCGATGAGGGCGTCGCGGCGCTTCTTGTAGATGCCCCGCATCTCCGCGATGCAGTCCTCCGGCCCGTTCAGGGCGGCGGTGGCGGCCACCTGGATCGGCGTGAAGGCGCCGTAATCGAGGTAGGATTTCACCCGCGTCAGGGCGGCGAGCAGGCGCTCGTTGCCCACCGCGAAGCCCATGCGCCAGCCGGCCATGGAGAACGTCTTCGACAGGGAGGTGAACTCCACCGTACAGTCGATGGCGCCGGGAATCTCCAGTACGGAGGGCGGCGGCTCACCGTCGAAATAGACCTCGGCATAGGCGAGATCCGACAGGATGATGATCTCGTGGCGCTTGGCGAAGGCAACGAGGTCCCGGTAGAAATCGAGGCTCGCCACGTAGGCGGTCGGGTTCGAGGGATAGCAGACCACGATCGCCACGGGCTTGGGGATCGAGTGCTGCATCGCCTTCTCCACGGCGGGGAAGAAGGCCGGTGTCGGTTCGGCCGGCACGGAGCGGATGACGCCGCCGGCCATGAGGAAGCCGAAGGCGTGGATCGGGTAGCTCGGGTTCGGCACCAGCACCACGTCGCCCGGCGCGGTGATCGCCTGGGCCATGTTGGCGAAGCCCTCCTTCGAGCCAAGGGTCGCCACCACCTGGGTGTCGGGGTTCAGGCTCACGCCGAAGCGGCGCTTGTAATAGTTGGCCTGAGCCCGGCGCAGGCCCGCGATCCCCTTCGAGGACGAGTAGCGATCCGTGCGCGGCCGCCCGGCGGTCTCCACCAGCTTGGCGATGACGTGCTTGGGGGCGTCGAGGTCGGGATTGCCCATGCCGAGATCGATGATGTCGGCGCCGTTGGCGCGGGCCTGGGCCTTGATCCGATTCACCTGCTCGAAGACGTAGGGCGGCAGGCGCTTGATGCGGTGGAAGTCGGTCATGGCCTTCACGGTGTCCATGGGCGCGCGTCGGGGCCGAGGCGCGCGGATCGGGGGGGCTGTCATCACCCGGAGATACCGGGATGGTTTATCACTTCGCGGCTTTGGCGCCGACCGTTATCTTTTTGGAGCGCCGGCTACGGAAAGTTCGCGCGAACCGCCTCAGGGTGTTGCGGAGGCCGGTCGGGTCGCGCGTCCGGCGCTCTCGGCCGCTCGTCCCTGCGCCTCGTTGCGGCCCCGCGCGCCCACCAGTTCCGCCTCCAGGGCCTTGGTGCCCTCGGCGGATTTGGCCCGGATCGGGCGGGCCGGCGCCGAGACGCCCACGGGAAGGAAGTCGCCGCCGGCTTTCCGCGACTCGGCCACGAAGGCCGGCGCCGCCGGGCCGGGCTGGTAGGCTGCCTTGAGGGGATTGAGGTCGCTCGAGCACGCACCGGTGAGGCCCGCCACGGCAAGGAGGCTGGCGAGGACGGGGACGGCGCGAAGCGGGGGCGCAAGCATGCGGATGAGGGCCGATGAAATGCGATGCGGTCTGGCGTAAGTGCGCGATGCCGCGTTAATTTGTCGGAAACGAGGCCCCGCGCCGCCGTCGCCTCCTCGCGGGCCCGGTCTCCCGCGAAGGCGCCATCGACGAGGGAGATGAGCTGCGTGACGACCGAACGGACGACGCCCCTGCCCGACATCGATGCCCTGTCGCGCAACGCCAGCCGGCTCATGGAGGAATTCGGACGCGCCGCCGCCGTCTACATGAAGCCCGTTGCCGAGGGCGAGGCGCTTCCCGTGGCGGCCGAGCCGCCCGAGGAAGTCAACGACGTCGTCCGCACCCTCGGCACCGTCGCCGAACGCTGGCTCGCCGATCCGCAGAAGACCGTGGAGGCCCAGGCCAAGCTCAGCGAGGCGTTCATCAGCCTGTGGGGCTCGACCTGGAACCGGCTCCAGGGCGAGCCGGCCACGCCCGTCGCCGTGCCGGAGGCAAAGGACAACCGCTTCGCCCATGCCGAGTGGACGACGAATCCGGTCTTCGACTTCATCAAGCAGAGCTACCTCATCACCACGCGCTGGGCCGAAGGGCTGGTGGATGAGGCCGAGGGGATCGACGAGCACACCCGCCACAAGGCGCAATTCTATCTGCGCCAGATCGTCGGCGCCCTCTCGCCCTCGAACTTCGTGATGACCAACCCCGAACTCATCCGCCACACCCTGGAGGAGAACGGCGCCAACCTCGTGCGCGGCATGAAGATGCTCGCCGAGGACATCGAGGCCGGCAAGGGCCAGTTGCGCGTGCGACAGACCGATCCGTCGGCGAACTTCGAGGTCGGCGTCAACATGGCGGTGACCCCCGGCGAGGTGGTGTTCCGCAACGACCTCATGGAGCTGATCCAGTACGCGCCCACCACCGAGACGGTGCTGAAACGGCCGTTCCTCATCGTGCCGCCGTGGATCAACAAGTTCTACATCCTCGATCTCAATCCGGCGAAAAGCCTCATCGCCTGGATGGTGTCTCAGGGGCTGACGGTGTTCTGCATCTCGTGGGTGAACCCCGACGCGCGCCACGCCGACAAGGATTTCGAGAGCTACATGCGCGAGGGCATCGAGGCGGCCATCGACGCCATCGGGGTCGCCACGGGCGAGAGCGAGGTCGCGGCGGCGGGCTATTGCGTCGGCGGCACCCTGCTGGCCGTCACCCTGGCGATGCAGGCGGCCACCGGCAACAAGCGCATCAAGAGCGCCACCTTCCTCACCACCCAGGTCGACTTCACCCATGCGGGCGACCTCAAGGTGTTCGCCGACGAGGAGCAGATCCGCCTCATCGAGGCGCGGATGAAGAAGCGCGGCTACCTCGAAGGCACCGGCATGGCCGCGGCGTTCAACATGCTGCGGCCGAACGACCTCATCTGGTCCTACGTCGTGAACAACTACGTCAAGGGCAAGACACCGATGCCCTTCGACCTGCTGTATTGGAACGCCGACGCCACCCGGATGCCGGCCGCCAACCACTCCTTCTACCTGCGCAACTGCTACCTCGACAACACCCTGGCGCAGGGACGGATGATCCTCGGCAACGTCCGCCTCGACCTGAAGAAAGTCACGGTGCCGGTGTTCAACCTCGCCACCCGTGAGGATCACATCGCCCCGGCCCTGTCGGTGTTCGAGGGCTCGACCAAGTTCGGCGGTCCCGTCGACTTCGTGCTCGCCGGCTCCGGCCACATCGCCGGGGTGGTCAATCCGCCGGCGAAACCGAAATACGGGTTCTGGACCGGTGGCCCGGTGAGCGGCACCCTCGACCAATGGATCGCCGCCGCGACTGAGACCAAGGGCTCGTGGTGGCCCTATTGGTTCTCATGGCTGGAGCGTCAGGCCCCGGCGCGGGTGCCGGCGCGGGTGCCGGGCGAGGCGGGTCTGCCCTCCCTCGGCCCGGCGCCGGGCACGTATGTGCGGATGAAGGCCTGAACAGGTCCGTACGGGTCGCGACAGGCTCCCGATGTCCATCCCTTCTCCCCTCCGCGGGGAGAAAATGGCCCGCCTGAGCGGATCGGATGAGGGGCGCTCCTTCCGGATACGCCGCGCCCCTCCTGCTGGATTTGGGGTCCCGGCTCGGTCACCCCGCGATCACCCTCCCCCGTGAAGGGGGAATTTTCATGCTGTGTGCCCGATCCGTCCTTTGATCAGTACTTGCGTACGATCGGCGCCGGAGTGGGGGCGATCACATCGCCGAACACGTAGCGGAAGCCCACGGACACGAGGTCGGCGCTGCCGTCGGCCACGCCCGCGAAGGCGATGTTCTGGACGTTGTAGTCCCGGCCGACGCCCGACAGGATCCGCGCCCGGTCGAGGAACAGGTGCGAGTAGGCGACGTTCAGGGTCAGCTTCTCGTTCCAGCGGTAGCTCGCGCCGACGGAGAGGTTGATGCGGTCGTTGTCGGGCAGGCGCACGGATCGGTTCGAGAAATCGATGGGTGATTCCTCGTAAGCCACGCCCGCCCGCAGGGTGAGGGCTGGCGACCAGTCGTATTCGCCGCCGATGGAGTAGGTGAACCCGTCCTTGTAGTTCAGGGGCAGGAAGCTCACCGGCACGCCGCGCGTCTTCGAGACGATACCGACGGTGCCCAGACGGGTCCAGTTGTCCCACTCGAAACCGAGGCTGACGCGGGCCACGGGCGAGATCGCCTGGGTCAGGCCGACGCTGAGCTTCTCCGGCGTGTTGAGGTTGGCCCGGACTTGGCCGCCGAGGGGCGCAAGCGCCAGGAGCGGCACGCCGATGGAGCCGTCGATGTCGTGATGGACCGAGGAGCGGTAGCCGACGCCGATGGCCGTGCCGGCCCACGGTGTGATGAGGGCACCCGCCGTGAAGCCGACGCCCCACGATTCACCCTTGAGGAACGAGCTCGGCAGGAAGGCCGGGTTGATCGGCAGCGGCACGGCCTGGCGCAGGGTCAGGCGGAAATACTCGATGTTCGGACCGGCGGCGACGGACAGCCACTCGTTGACCTTGAAGCCGATGACGGGATTGAACGCGAGGGAGAAGATGCGGTTGGAGCGGCCGTAGACCTCGCCGGCCCAGACGTTGCGCGGCTTCGTCACGAGGCCGAACGGCGCGCCCGTCTGAATGCCGACCCAGAGCCGGTCGTTGAGCTGGTAGGAGGTGGCACCCGACGGCAGGATCGCGCCCTGGCCGATGTCGTTGCTGCCGCCAAGCGGCAGGAAGCCGGGATTGGTGCCGGCCTGCGGCGTGATCCGTCCGGACAGACCGATGAAGGTCAGGTTCTGTTCGGTGACCCAGCCGGGCCGCATGGTGACGGCGGCCGGGTTCCAGAACATGGAGGACACGCCGCCCGAGCCAGCCGCCGCGCCCGCGAAGGCCTCACCCTGCGCGATGGTGCTCTGTTCGCGGATGCCGAAGGCGCCGGCCGAAGCCCCGATGGTCCCGCCGAGGAGAACCGCCGCCGAGACACCCGCTCGGGCGATGGACCGAATCGTGCCAGCCATGAATCTTCTCCCCGTCGATCTAGAATGATGCTCGAAGCCGGCACCTTGAGGGGCAGAGTGGCTTACTTGCCGCGACTTCGCAAATCGCGCTGATCGAAAGCCTACCAAGTATAAGGTTAAAACTATGCTAAGAGTCGAGGCTAATTCGCGCTGGGACGGTGTATCCGTCTGGTGAGGTTGAATTTTAGTTCAGATGTAAACCGTTTTCCCTCGGCTCCACGCGCGCATCGGAAAGTGTACCCGCCGCGCTTTCCGCCGCTGGGTGTCGCATTCCTGCGACACCCGCCGGTTGGGTCGGGGGCGGGTTGGTTGGCCCTGCCCTTGCGGCGGAGGCCCGGTTGCGCGATGCCATCACCGAGCCAGTGAAGCCCGACCCAGTATCGGAGGATTGCGCGATGAAGCTGATGCGGCATGGGGCGAGCGGTGACGAGAAGCCGGGGCTCGTGGATGCGCACGGGGGTCTGCGGGATCTCTCGGGGCATGTCCGCGACATCGCCGGTCTCGCCCTGTCACGGGACGGCCTCGCGCGCCTGCGCGCCGTCGATCCGTCGAGCCTGCCCATGCTGCCCCCGGAGACCCGCCTCGGCCCCTGTGTCGGCGGCACCGGCAACTTCATCGCCATCGGTCTCAACTACGCCGATCACGCCGCCGAGATCGGTGCCGAGATCCCGGCCGAGCCCATCGTGTTCAACAAGGCACCGTCCTGCATCGTCGGCCCCAACGACCGGGTGATCCTGCCGAAGGGGTCAGCGAAGACCGATTGGGAGGTGGAACTCGCCATCGTGATCGGGTCCCGTGCTTCCTACGTCCACGCCAACGAGGCCCTGAACTACGTGGCGGGCCTCTGCCTCTGCAACGATCTGTCGGAGCGCGAATTTCAGCTCGAGCGCGGCGGCACCTGGACCAAGGGCAAGGGCTGCCCGACCTTCGGCCCCCTGGGGCCGTGGCTCGTCACCTTGGACGAGATTCCTCGCCTCGACGCGCTCGGCCTCTGGCTCGACGTCAATGGCGAGCGGATGCAGACGGGCTCGACGGCGACGATGATCTTCGATGTCGCCCAGATCGTCGCCTATCTTTCCCATTTCATGATGCTGATGCCGGGCGACGTCATCACCACGGGCACGCCCCCCGGCGTCGGCATGGGGATGAAGCCACCGCGTTTCCTCAAGAACGGCGACGTGGTGACCCTCGGCATCGACGGGCTCGGCCAGCAGCGACAGGAGGTGGTGGCCTTCGACGACTGGACCGCCAAGGTCGCGGCGGGCGAACCCACGCATTAGTGGCGTCGCGGCTTGATTTTCCGGCCATGATTCGTCTTTTGGAGTCATGATCGAGACGATGACCGAGCCCTCCGCTTCCCGCCCCGCCCTGGCCGCTTCCGCGATCCGGCACGATTGGACCGTGGCGGAGATTCAGGCGATCCACGACCTGCCGCTCCTCGACCTCGTCTATCGGGCGGCGGAGGTGCACCGCGCTCACAACGATCCCGCCGACATCCAGCGGGCGAGCCTCCTGTCGATCAAGACCGGCGGCTGCCCCGAGGATTGCGCCTATTGCCCGCAATCGGCCCACCACAAGGAGGCGGGCGTGCCGCGCGAGCGGCTGATGCCCGTGGACGCCGTGTTGCGGGAGGCCGCCGCCGCCAAGGCGTCGGGCGCGCACCGTTTCTGCATGGGCGCCGCTTGGCGCCAGCCCAAGGACGGGCCGGAATTCGACGCCGTGCTCGCCATGGTGCGGGGCGTGCGCAATCTCGGTATGGAAGCCTGCGTGACGCTCGGAATGCTGAACCCCACGCAGGCCCAGCGCCTCGCCGAGGCCGGGCTCACCTCCTACAACCACAACCTCGACACCGGCCCGGAATTCTACGGCGACATCATCTCGACCCGGACCTACGAGGACCGCCTGAACACTCTTCAGAACGTGCGCGATGCCGGCATCGGCGTCTGCTGCGGCGGCATCGTGGGCATGGGCGAGGAGGTGAAGGACCGGGCCTCCATGCTGCAGGTACTGGCCAACCACGCGCCGCACCCCGAGAGCGTGCCCATCAACGCCCTCGTGGCCGTGGCCGGCACGCCCCTGGAGGAGCGCCCCGCTGTCGATCCCCTCGACCTCGTGCGCATGTGTGCCACCGCCCGCATCGTGATGCCGCGCGCCCGCGTGCGCCTCAGCGCCGGGCGTAAGGACCTCACCCGCGAGGCGCAGATCCTCTGCTTCCTCGCCGGCGCCAACTCGATCTTCTATGGCGAGCGCCTGCTCACCACGGCCAACAACGAGACCGACGCCGACGCCGAACTCCTGCGCGACATCGGCATCACCGTGCCGGGCCTGACCCTGGCGGCCGCCGAGTAAGAGCGGGTTTCCGAAGGGCTTGCCCTTCGGCGGGTGTCGGGCAGTGCCCCGACACCCTTGCCGGGCTCACGCGCGCTTGCCCGCCGGCAACGTGATGCGGAACTGCACGCTCGTGGGCGTCTGATCCAGCGCGATGGTGCCGTCGTTTAGTCCGATGAGTTCGGCCGCGATGGCGAGGCCAAGGCCCGTGCCCCCCGGCCGGGTCGAGCCCTTGAATGGCGCGAACAGGTGCTCGCGCGCCTTCGGTGGAAGGCCCGGGCCGGTATCGGTCACGAGGATCGTCACGCTGTCCCCCACTCGGCTCGCCTCCAGGGTGACGCGGGGCGTCGGTGACGGCGCGGCCCGCATGGCCTCCACGGCATTGCGCACGAGGTTGGCGAGCGCCCGGGAGAGCTGTTCGGGATCGGCGTGGACGGTGATGTCGGGGGCGCAGATCTCCCGGAAGACGACGGGGCAATCCGGGCCGCGCCCGGACAGATCGGCTTGGTCGGCGAGCAACGGCGCCAACGGAAAGGTGCGCTTCTGGGGGTGGCGCTCCGTCGCTCGCCCGTAGGCCAAAGTTTCCTCGCAGAAGCGGATCGCCCGGCCGAGGGTCGCGACCAGACGCGGCGCCACGCGCTGCACGACCGGATCGGTCACCCCTTCGAGGCGGTCGCCGAGGAGTTGCGCCGTGGTGAGCAGATTACGCATCTCATGATTGATCTTGCTCACCGATAGGCCGAGATCGGCGAGGTGCCGCTTGGCGCGCAACTCGTCCGCGAGGGCCATTTCCATTTCGGCCAGGGCTACTTCGGCGTCGCCGACCTCGTCGTTGCGCCCAGAGGGAACGATGATGCGGCTCGTCGCCTCCGGACTGCCCGCGAAGGCGGTGATGTTCGAAACGAGGAGGCGCACGGGCCGGACGATGAACCGCTGCAACACAAGGAACACGAGGCCGGCGACGACGGCGGCGACGATCATGGAGGTGCCGAGCAGGCGCAGGCAGAACTTCACCATGGCGTTGCGCAGGGGCGCTTCGTCGAGGACGATCTCCACGGGGGTGAAGCCGTCCTGATGCTTGCCGATGACCCGGATCGGCGCCTCAGCCGGCCGGAACAGGGTCGACCACGCTCCCGCGATGGAGTGAGTCCAGCCGTTCGATTGGAGATCGACCACGCGGGACACGGTCTCGGGCAGGGCGTCGCGGGCGATCACCGTCCGGGTGGCACCGGAAACGATCACCGCGCGGGCGCCGACGCCCGTCAAAAGCCGGTCGGTGAGATCCTTGGATGCGGTTTGCCCCGGTGAGGCATCGACCACGAGGGCAGCGACATGGGCGGCAGCGATCCGATCGGAGAGCCACATCACCCGGTAGTTCGCCACTGTGGGCACGTAGATCAGGATTTCGCAGAGGCCCACGAGGGCGATGGTGAGGAGGAACACCCGTCCCGACAGGCCGAGCCTCGGGCGGGCGGGCCGCTGCGTCGCCGGGATCGTCTCCACCGGCGGGGCCTGGTGTTCGGCACGAGACTTCATGAAGACGGTCTACCTCGGTCGCCCTAATGCCTGTGCTGACGGTGGACGATGGCAGCGAACGATCCGCGTGGAACAACCGTTGCGCGATGGGGTTCCAGGGGACCCGCCGCTTCGGGGCGTGCGTCGAAGCGCACGCGTTGCCCGCTTCGAACGGAGGGCGGCCCGACGGCGTCCATGAGAGTCAACGCATGTGAGTTTAGCGCTAATCCCGATACGGGAAAACGCCACCGTACCTTCGGGCGGCGCTTATCCCGGCTTTCGCCCGATCTTCAAGGCCGCCGCTTGTTCGGGCGGTTAATCCTTCCTGGCCGCGGTCCGGGCGAACCGGCGGCGCAGGACAATGGACAGGAGGGCGAAGGCCGCGAGGGCACCGAGGCCGGCGAGCATGGTCGGAGTGATGAGGCTGCGCAGGGTCAGATCCTGGCCGCATCGGGCGAGGTCGCCGACGGCGCAGGCTGCTTTCGCGGCCTCGTGCGTCGCCACCACGTCTTCGATGGCCGCGCCCGTGGTGGCGTAGACCAGGGCGCCGGGGCTGAGGCCGAGAATTGTCGCGAGCAGGAAGGTGCGCAGGGGTACGCCGAAGGCGGCCGGCGCGAGGTTCGTCAACCAGAATGGAAAGATCGGCAGCAGGCGCAGGAACGCAATGTACCCGAATGCGTCCCGTCGGAAGCCCTCGGCGAGGCCGGCGAGGCGCGGACCCGCCCTGCGCCGGAGGAGATCGGAGGCCGGCCCCCGGCCGAGGGAGAACACGATGGCCGCCCCGGTGCTGGCGGAGGCGACGGCGATGAGGGCGCCCGGCACGATGCCGAATAGGAAGCCGCATAGAACCGTGAGGAATAGGCTCGCCGGCACCGACACGACGACGGCCCCGACATACGCGAAGGCCGCCATCGCCATGGCTCCCACGGGGTTGCGGGCCACGGCCTCGCTCAACCAGGCGCGCGAGGCCAGCAGCGTATCGAGGTCGAGGACGCGCGCCGCGCCCGAGACGAGAATTCCCAACGACACGGCGACCAGCGCCGCGATGGGCAGCCAGCGCAGGGTTTGACGCCAGCCCCCGCGCGCCGGGGGCGCCGCATCCGATTCCCCTGGCGTCATCCCGACCAGTCCGCCTTCCCTCAAGATGCGCCGTTGTAACGGCGCGGCGCGGCGAATTCGACTCCCCTGGCCGAACAGAAAAAAGGCGCCGCCCCGGAGGGCGGCGCCTAAGATGACATCCCAAGATGGGGAATACGTTCAGTAGCGACCGGCCAGGGGCGAGGTCGGATCGAGGATCGGGTCGATGAACGAGAAATCGACATTGCGGATCGCGCTCGACCGGGCGCCGATGAACGGGCCGTTGGTGATCGGATCGGGCAGGATGCCGGTGCCGAAGCGATCATTGCGGCCATAGGGCGGGGAGTTCAGGTAGCTCGCCGCGATGAGCTGCGGGTTGGTGGCGGGGTTGCCTACGAAGCGGTTGTTCGCCTCGACGACGTTGCCGGCATCGAGCCAGGAGCGCGGACGAATGCGGATCGGCAGCGGCTGGCTCACGCGTACGCCGGCGGGGGCGTAGCGGCCCTGCGCTTCCGCTGCGGTGTTGAGGCCGACGCCGGCGAGGGTCAGGGCGCCCATCAGGGCAATCGTGGCAGAGCGCATGATGCACCTTGTTCGAAGCTGGAGAGGATGTGTAGGCCGAACTCCTTAAGGAAACTCGGCTGTCCGTTGCGATGTTGACGTTCGAGACGCCGCCTTAGTTCCACGATTATGGCCGCGCTTGCGCATTTCGCCGCAATCTGGCCTCAATTTTTCGTGGCCCGCTCGGAGCGAGGGACCCGGTCTTGATCTCCGGCGGCGGCCGGCAAGCGGGGTCGCGCGGACCCGAGAAACCGGAAGTTTCCGGCCCCATGGCCACGAGGGCATCGACGGCGCAGGCCACGGCGCGGGGCTCCGGGGCCTGGCCGAGGGGCGCGCACAGCCAGCCCTCGAACCGATGGCTCGCGCCGGCCGATCCGGCAAACCCCGTGCAGACGCGGTCGAGGGCGCCGCTGAAGGTCGCTTCCAGGGTCTCGACGGCACCGAACTTGGTCTCGACGAGGCCACGTTCACCGGTCCGGATCACCGACAGGCCGGGGCCGTCCGCCGCGCGCCGCGCCAGCGTGACGAACAGGGAGCGGGCGGACTCGTCCGGGCCGGTCTCCCCGACGACGACGCGCAGGTAGGGCGCTTCGAGAACCGGGAACGCCCCCTGATGGAACGTCTCCTCGCGTCGCCCTCCGTCCGCGGTGATGCGGGGCGGCTCGGCCCGCACCGGGTCGAGGGTGTCGGGCAGGTCGAGGCGGAAGCGCGGGGCCGTGACAGTCGTCGCGACGGCGAGTCGGACGGCCGGGCCGACGCTCGGCACGAACGGCGCCGGGGGCTCGGCGGTCGCCGGGGCATCACCCGTTCGGCCTGTCCCGGACGGACGTAGGTCGCGGGCGAACAGGCTGAGACCCGCGATGGCGGCGGCGGCGCAGGCCAGTCGCGCGATGAGGCGCAGGCCGGAATGGGGCGCCCGACGGGGCACCGCCGACACCTCCCATGCGAACGCATCGTTGCCCGTGATCATCCGCCCCAATCCGTCTCTCCCGGCTTCCCGATGGAGCGACCTTCTGCGGTGGAGCGATACGATCGGGTTTCCAGGGCGGGCGGCGCGGCGAGATTCGGCCGTCACGGTGAATCGCCGGTGAAGGCGGGGCGACCCATGCAGCGGCGGCATGACACGCCGCGCTTGCGCCGGCGCCATGCCGTAGCGATCTCGGAACGGGGGGCGTCACGATCCGGTGGACGGATCGCCAGGGGACTGCCGACGATGATTCCGCTTTCCGTTCTCGATCTGGCGCCGGTGCCCGACGGCGCGACGCCGGGGGATGCCCTGCGCAACGCCCGGGCGCTCGCCCGCCATGCCGAGGATCTCGGTTACCGGCGCTACTGGGTGGCCGAGCACCACAACATGATCGGGATCGCCAGCGCGGCGACGGCCGTGGTGGTCGGCTACGTCGCCGAGGGCACGCGCCGCATCCGCGTCGGGGCCGGCGGCGTGATGTTGCCGAACCATGCCCCCCTGGTGATCGCCGAGCAGTTCGGCACCCTGGAGGCCCTGTACCCCGGCCGAATCGACCTCGGCCTCGGCCGGGCGCCCGGCACCGATCCCCGTACGACGCGGGCCCTGCGGCGCTCGCCCGAGGCCGCCGACACCTTTCCGCAGGATGTCCGCGAACTTCAGGCCCTGTTCGGCGATCTCCGGCCCGGACAGGCCGTCCAGGCGGTGCCCGGCACTGGCTTGAACGTGCCCCTGTGGATCCTCGGGTCGAGCCTGTTCGGTGCGCAGCTCGCCGCTGCCTACGGCCTGCCCTACGCCTTCGCGTCGCATTTCGCCCCCGACGCCCTGTTGCCGGCGCTCGCGACCTACCGGGCGAACTTCATCCCCTCACCCCAGCTCGCCGCGCCCCATGCCATGATCGGCGTCAACGTGGTGGCGGCCGAGACCGACGCCGAGGCGCGGCGCCTGTTCACCTCTGCCCAGCAGCAATTCACCCACCTGCTGCGCGGCACGCGGGGCCTGCTGCGGCCGCCGATCCCCGATATCGAAGCCTACTGGTCCCCGTCCGAGAAGGCGCAGGCGTCGCGGATGCTCGCCCGTTCCCTCGTGGGCTCGCGCGAGACCGTGGCGCGCGGACTCGCCGATCTCGTGGTCGAGACGGGGGCCGACGAACTCATGGTCGCGAGCGCCATCCACGACCCGGCGGCGCGTCACCGCTCCTACGCGATCCTGGCTGAGGCGCGCGATGGTCTGGAGAGGCGTCCCGCCCGGGTGGCGTGACGCGGAAGCGGTGGGCGTCCCCCAAACCGGAGGCAAACCCTTGACAGCCTCGGGCACGAGGCGTCTTGCTCCCGCCCTTGTCGAATCATGCCGCAACGCGGCGTGATCCCCACGGCCGGGAGGCCGCCGCGCTTCGCTCGGGAGGGCGGCGCACGGTGGGGGCTCCGCAAGGATCGGCACCCGGCCCCGAACGTCACCGCTCCATCGCGTCGAGCGCCGTCCGGATTCGGGGGCTTCGAGGAACAGGGTGAGGATCATGGGTTACAAGGTCGCCGTCGTGGGTGCCACGGGCAATGTGGGCCGCGAGATGCTGGACATCCTGGCGGAGCGGGCGTTTCCCGCCGACGAGGTCGTGGCCATCGCGTCGCGCCGCTCCATGGGGCAGGAGGTCTCGTTCGGCGACAAAATTCTGAAGGTGCAGGCCCTCGACACCTACGACTTCTCCGACACCGACATCTGCCTCATGTCGGCAGGCGGCGAGACCTCGAAGGAATGGTCGCCCCGCATCGGCCAGGCCGGCTGCGTCGTCATCGATAACTCGTCGGCGTTCCGCTACCATCAGGACGTGCCGCTCATCGTGCCGGAGGTGAACCCGGACGCGATCACGGATTTCTCCAAGCTCAACATCATCGCCAACCCGAACTGCTCCACGGCCCAACTCGTCGTCGCCCTGAAGCCGCTGCACGATGTGGCGAAGATCTCCCGCGTGGTGGTGGCGACCTACCAGTCGGTCTCGGGCGCCGGCAAGGACGCCATGGACGAGCTGTTCCAGCAGACCCGCTCGGTCTTCACCGCCGGTCAGATGACCCAGGAGAAGTTCCCGAAGCGCATCGCCTTCAACGTCATCCCTCAGATCGACGTCTTCATGGAAGACGGCTTCACGAAGGAAGAGTGGAAGATGATGGCCGAGACGAAGAAGATGCTCGACCCGAAGATCAAGCTCACGGCCACCTGCGTGCGCGTGCCGGTGTTCATCGGCCACGCCGAGGCGGTCAATGTCGAGTTCGAGAGCCCGATGTCGGCCGAGCAAGCCACCGCCCTCCTGCGCTCGGCGCCCGGCATCCTCGTGGTCGATAAGCGCGAGCCCGGCGGCTACATGACCCCGCACGAGGCGGCGGGCGAGGACGCCACCTACATCTCGCGCATCCGCGAGGACGCCACCGTGGAGAACGGCCTCGCCTTCTGGTGCGTCTCGGACAACCTGCGCAAGGGTGCCGCCCTCAACACCGTGCAGATCGCCGAGATGCTGGTGAACCGGAAATTGCTGCCGCGCCATCAGGCGGCTTGAAGGCCCCTGCCCCGGTCCCTCGCGAACCGGGTTTTTCGCCGGTCTATCGGTAACGCCGTCCCGTTCGCGGGGCGGCGTTTTTTCGTTCTGGGTCCCTTGGCAGGGGCGAGGCCGAACCGAAATTCCTTGAATAATTTCCTATTCTATGCATCCTGCGGTAGAACATTTCATGAACAAAGGTGTTTGCCATGGCAGCGCGCGACCGAGATGTCCGTTCCCGGACGACGGATGACCTGGACGAGATACGGCTTCGCCTCGCCCTCCTGACCACGGAGACGAAGCTGCTGCGCGTCCGCCACCTGATGCGGAAATACGACCCGAATTAGCCGCGCGTTCCGGCGGGCCAAGGCGGCGGCGGGCAGTGGAGCCCGTCCGGGGGCGGGAGCGATGCGCCGACGCAGATGCAGCGGCGGACCTTGCTCGATGGCGGTGGCGAAGTTCTCACCCTCCGCATCCGCATCCGCATCCGCTCCCGCCGCGACGCGGACGACGAACAGCACCGGGTCATCACCCCCGACGGCGACAGCCGCCTGTTCGAGAATGCGGGCGATGTCCAGACCATCCGTGACGGGCAGTCCGGCGAGGTTCTTTCGCGTGGAACCTTTGCGGGATTGGGGGCACCGCCCGAGGCGACGGTCCGGCCGGTCTTCCTGCCGGCTGGACCGTTCGCCGTCGCGCCCGCCGTCGCGAAAACGCTGGAGGCGGTGGCGCTCCTCTTCACATACCTCCTGGCGCGGGGGCCGAGTTTCGGGAAGGCACCCGGTACGACGGCCCTGCGCTATGATTTCGAACCGGACGCGGGGAAGAAGTTTCCGTTGATCTGGGTCGGCCCGATCAACCAAACGACGCTCAATCAGGCGTGTCCCCTCAATGAAGAGGTGCAGTCGGTGACGAACGAGGCGGCAAAGCGACTGCGCGCGCTAAACCCAAAATTAGACAATGCGAGGCTTGGAAATCTGATTCATTACGATATTGCAAAGACATTCGATCGGCTGAATTATCCTAATTTTCGAGTTGAGCTCTCTCTCGATAGCGTTGGAAAAGAGACTGGGTACGGAGAAAAGAATTCCGTTCGCCTCGATCTCTACGAGCTAAGCCCGAGCAACAAAGTCTGTGTCTATGACTACAAGACCGGAAGTAAAGGGCTTAGTGGAAGTCGTGCGATGCGGTTGGCGCGAACTGCAAAATATCACTATCCTCAATCGGACGGCATCATCGTGATTCAAGTGAGGCCCGAGCCATGACGACGAAACAGCAGATCAAGGAACTCGTACAGCCACTCTTGAAGAGAAACGCGGATCTCGTTCTGGTCGGCCATCAAAGAGTCTGGCTACGCGACGTCGGGTCGGTCGGGCGGATGATCCGGATCGATCGAACCAGTAGGGCACATTGCTGTATCGTGGATTGGAGAATTCCGATGTTCTTCATGCCGGAGGCTTACTCCTGGGAGTGTCTTGGGCGCTGTCACGATCGTCTTTTTCGATCCGAGAGCTCAGGCGGTGGTCAGGGGTGGTATTGGTCTGATCCGACCATGGCGGCTGACTTTGTCACGCGCGTGGAAGCGGACGTGATGCCGCTTCTCAGGCCCTTGGATACGGTTCGCAAGCGCCTCGATTTTGTCCGGACGCGTCCCCAGTTCCAAGGGTATCTCCATCCGGATTGGCACCTCATTGCCGCCATCGCCGCGGGAGACCTCGACGCGGCACGAACGATCTGGGCGAAGATGGGTGAATTCTATCGCCCAGGCCGCATCATGGACGAGCCATACCGCCAGTTGGAGTATGACCGCCTCTGCCTGATCGACGAACCGTTGATGGCGGATGACCGGGAGGGGCTGGCCGCGCTCCTGCATCGGTGGGAAGCGGAGGCGATCGTCGGCAGCCCCCTCGAACCCCATTGGGTCGCCGAGCGGTTCCCGCTGGAGGATGGTTGAGGCGCGTGGGCGCACGAAAAAGCCGGCGGCGTCTTGGAGACACCGCCGGCTCTGTCATAATGCATAAGTCAAGAGACCCGGCTCAGTCCTCGCGGACGAAGATCGTCGTGGCCAGCGGCGGGATCGTCAGGGTGATCGAGTGGCTCTGGCCGTGGCTCGGCACCGCCTCGGCGCGGACGCCACCCATGTTGCCGACGTTGGAGCCGCCGTAGCGCTCAGCGTCGGAGTTGATGGCCTCGCGGTAGAAGCCCGCCTCCGGTACGCCGATGCGGTAGCCCTCGCGAACCACGGGCGTGAAGTTCGACACCACCACGGCGACCTCGCCGGCTTCCCGTCCCTTGCGGGCCCACGCGATGACGCTGTTGTCCTGGTCGTCGGCCACCAGCCACTGGAAGCCGGCGGCCTCCGTGTCGCGGGCGTGGAGCGCCGGCACGTTGAGGTAGAGGTGGTTGAGGTCGCGGACCAGATCCTTGACGCCGCGGTGGTGGGCGTCGTCGAGGAGGTGCCAGTCGAGGGACTGGTTGTGGTTCCACTCCTTCTCCTGGCCGAACTCGCCACCCATGAAGAGCAGCTTCTTGCCCGGGTGCCCCCACATGAAGCCGAAATAGGCGCGCAGATTGGCGAATTTCTGCCAGCGGTCGCCCGGCATCTTGCCGAGCAGCGAGCCCTTCCCGTGCACCACCTCGTCGTGGGACAGGGGCAGGACGAAGTTTTCGGAAAAAGCGTAGAGCAGCCCGAAGGTCAGGTCGTGGTGGTGGTAGCGGCGATGGATCGTCTCCTTCGAGACGAAGTTCAGGGTGTCGTGCATCCACCCCATGTTCCACTTGAAGCCGAAGCCGAGGCCGCCCGTATAGGTCGGGTGCGAGACGCCGGGCCAGGAGGTCGATTCCTCCGCCACCGTCAGGGTGCCGGGGGCGTGGGTGTAGGTGGCCTCGTTGGTTTTGCGCAGGAACTCGATGGCGTCGAGGTTCTCGTTGCCGCCGTAGCGGTTGGGGATCCACTCGCCCTGGCGGCGCGAATAGTCGAGGTAGAGCATCGACGCGACGGCATCCACGCGCAGGCCGTCGAGGTGGTAGTGTTCGAGCCAGAACCGGGCATTGGCGGCCAGAAACGTCGAGACCTCCGTGCGGCCGAAATTGTAGATGTAGGTGCCCCAATCCTGGTGGAAGCCCTGGCGCGGGTCGGCATGCTCGTAGAGGTGGGTGCCGTCGAACTGGCCGAGCCCGTGGGCGTCGAGGGGGAAGTGCCCCGGCACCCAATCGAGCATTATGCCGATGCCGGCTTCGTGCGCCGCGTCCACGAAGGCCGCGAAGTCGTCGGGCGTGCCGAAGCGGCTCGTCGGCGCGAACAGCGAGACGGGCTGGTAGCCCCATGAGCCGTCGAACGGAAATTCCGTGATCGGCAGCATCTCGATATGGGTGAAGCCCATCTCCTTGACGTAGGGGATGAGGCGGTCGGCGAGTTCCTTGTAGGTGAGGTAGCGGTTGCCCTCCTCGGCCACCCGCGCCCACGAGCCGAGATGAACCTCGTAGATGGAGATGGGGACGTGACGCGGGTCCTTTTCCCCGCGGGTCGCCATCCATTTCTCGTCGTGCCAGGCCGGGGTACTGGTGCCCTGGAGCACGGAGGCCGTCTCCGGCGGCTTCTGGGCCGCGAAGGCGACGGGGTCGGCCTTCAAGGGCAGCAGCGAGCCGTCCGGGCCGCGCAGCTCGAACTTGTAATGGGCGCCGGCCTTGAGGCCGGGGATGAACAGCTCCCAGACGCCGCCGTTCTGCCACAGGCGCATGGGGTGGCGGCGGCCATCCCAGGCGTTGAAATCGCCGACCACGCTCACCCGGCGGGCGTTGGGCGCCCACACGGCGAAGCGGAAGCCCTGGATGCCGTCGACCGCCTTCGCCTGGGCACCGAGGATGCGGTAGGTGACGTTGCTGCCGACCTCGCGCAGGGCGTCGATATCGTGCTGCTCCAGGGACGGGCCGAACCCGTAGGGGTCGTGCCGGGTGCGCTCGCTCCCGTCCCAATCTTCCACGGCGAGTTCGTAGAGGGGGCGGCCCTGGGTTTCGACCCGGGCGACGAAGAAGCCCTCCGGGTGCCGGCGCTCGAACGGGATGCGTTTGCCGCCGGTGAGTAGGGTGGCGGATTTCGCCTCCGGCAGCACCGCTCGGACTTCCCAGACCCCCGGGCCGACCTCATGCGGTCCCAGCACCGCGAAGGGATCGCCATGGGTGGCCGCCATGATGGCGGCCACGGCGTCGGGATGCACGCCGCGCGTTTCCGAAGGCCGTGCGCCCGTGGCAGCAGGCGGTACGTTCGCGGCCCCTGGCGTGGCCGATGCCTGGCCCTTGCGGCCCGCGAACGTCTCGTCGATGCCCGTCATTCAAACGCCTCTCTTGATGTCGTCCAGAATGGTCAGAACCCCACGTGCGGGGATTTCGATCCAATCCGGCCGGTTGTTCGCCTCGTAATCGACCTCGTAGAGGGCCTTGGTCAGGAGCGAGAGCTTCAGGAGGCGGCTCTCCGTCTCCGCGTCGGTCACGGCGGCGCGGCTCGACGCCACGGTCTCGCGGTAGCCGTCGAGGAACGCCGCATCGATCATGCCACGCCACGCCGTGGCGGCCCGGCGCGCCCGCTCCTCGGAATCGGCGAAGCGCACGCCGATCTCGCGGGTCACCGTCTCGGCCCCGTAGGCGAACGAGCGCAGCATGCCGGCGACGTCGCGGAGCGGCGTCGACTTCAGGCGACGCTCGTCCGCCGACCGCGAGGGCTCGCCCTCGAAATCGACGAGGATGAGGTCGTCTTCCGCCGCCAGCACCTGACCGAGGTGGTAGTCGCCATGGACGCGGGTCTTCATGGCGCCCACGGGGGCACGGGCCGTCAACGCCTCGATGGCGTCCTCGACCTCGCGGCGACGGCCGGCGAGTTCCGTGCTGGCCGCATTGGCGGTGCGGCCGGCCAGGGCGTCGAGGCCCCGGAAGGCGCGCTCGGCCTGGCGGCGGGTGTCGTCGCCGAGCGCCTGCAGATCCGCATGCTCGAACGGCTCGGCCGCGAAGGCCGGGTCGTCGGTCTCCACCGCGAAGGCGTTGTGCATCTCGGCCGTGCGGCGGCCGAGGAGGATTGCCCAGCGCAGATGGGACTCGAACGCCTCCTCGGGCGTCGGCGCCTCGCTCTCGGGGGCGAGCACCACCGTGTCGAAGTCACGGCGCAGACCCTCCAGCATCAGGGTCCAGGCGTCGCCCTGGTTGAGGACGAACTTCTGCAGGACCGCGATGGCCGTGCGCACGCCCTCGCCATCCACGTGCTCGACGACGCCGAGCAGCGCCGGGGTGTTGGCGAACCGGGCCTTCTCCGTGAGGAAGCGCCCGACCTCGACCTCCGGGTGCACGCCGGGCTGCAGCCGCCGCAGCAGCTTCAGCATCATTTTCGAGCCGATGGCGATGGAGGTGTTGCTCTGCTCGGCCGAGAGGCGGCGCACCTCGCTCGCCTCGAAGGTGAGGTCGGGGTCGAAGGCCGAGGTGGTGGAGAAGACGAGCTTGCCCGTCTCGGTGGCGAGTTCGCGGCCCTGGCGCAGGCCCTCGACCATGGCGACGGCGAAGGCGGGCGAGGCGGCGGCGCCGAACAGCAGGCCCGTGCGCGGACCGCGCCGGACGCGGGCCACGGCGAAGGGCATCAGGGCCTCGTCCTCGCGACCCTCGTCGACGGCCACGGGCACGAAGTAATCCTGCCGCTCGCCGTTGGCGAGGTGGACGGCCACGCGCGGCAGCAGGAACCGGCCCTCGCCGCTGGCATCCGTGAGGGTGGCGCTGTCGGTGACGGAGACGGACTTGATGCGCGAACCCTTGGCCCCGAACCAGCGGCGCGTCGCGATGAAGCGCGGCGCCACGGTACGCTCGAAGGCGATGCGCTCGCGCCCCGCCATCAGGGTCTCGATGCCGCCCGTGAGCACGAGGGTGAACAGCTCCGGCGTCTCCGGCTGAGGGCCGATGGAGCCGGTGTTGGCCGCGCTGAGCGAGAACCAGTAGAACCCGTAGCTCGGTAGCGTCAGCAGGTAGGGCAACTCGCCGATGGCCGGGAATTCCGAGCCGCCCGTGAGCTCGATGGGCACGGCGTTGCGCAGTTCCGACAGGTCGAGCTGCACGGCCTGGGGCGCCCGCGACAGGTTGGCGACGCAGAGCACGCGCTCGCCCTCGAATTCGCGGATCCAGGCCAGCACCTTGCGGTTCGAGGGATACAGGAATTGCATCCCGCCCCGGCCCAGGGCCACGGAGTTGTTGCGGATGGCGATCATGCGCCGGGTCCAGTTCAGCAGGCTCGTCTGCGACTGGGTCTGCGCCTCGACGTTGATGGCGTCGAAACCGTAGATCGGGTCCTGCACGGAAGGCAGGAACAGCTTCGCCGGATTGGCCCGCGAGAAGCCACCGTTGCGGTCGGGTGACCATTGCATCGGGGTGCGCACGCCGTCTCGGTCGCCGAGATAGATGTTGTCGCCCATGCCGATCTCGTCGCCATAGTAGAGGACCGGCGTGCCGGGCATCGACAGGACGAGGGACTTCATGAGCTCGATCTTGCGCCGGTCGTTCTCGAGCAGCGGCGCCAGGCGGCGGCGGATGCCGAGGTTGATGCGGGCGCGGCGCTCGGCGGCGTAGAACGACCAGAGGTAATCACGCTCCTCGGCCGTGACCATCTCCAAGGTCAGCTCGTCGTGGTTGCGCAGGAAGATCGCCCACTGACAGCCTTCCGGAATCTCCGGGGTCTGCCGCATGATGTCGGTGATCGGGTGCCGGTCCTCGCGGGCGATAGCCATGTACATGCGCGGCATCAGCGGGAAGTGGAACGCCATGTGGCATTCGTCGCCGTCGCCGAAATATTGCGCCGTCTCCTCCGGCCACTGGTTGGCTTCCGCCAGCAGCATCCGGTCGGGATAGCTCGCGTCGAGGGCCGCGCGGATCGCCTTGATGACCGTGTGGGTCTCCGGCAGGTTCTCGCAATTCGTGCCGTCGCGCTCGATGAGGTACGGGATCGCGTCGAGGCGCAACCCGTCGACGCCCATGTCGAGCCAGTAGCGCATCACCTCGATGACGGCTTCCAGCACGGCCGGATTGTCGAAGTTGAGGTCGGGCTGGTGGCTGTAGAACCGGTGCCAGAAATACTGCTTGGCGACCGGGTCCCAGGTCCAGTTCGAGGTCTCGGTGTCGAGGAAGATGATGCGCGTGTCGGAATACGGCGTGTCGGTGTCCGACCAGACGTAGAAGTCGCGCTCCGGCGATCCGGCCGGCGCCTCACGGGCGCGCTGGAACCAGGGGTGCTGATCGGAGGTGTGGTTGATAACGAGCTCGGTGATGACGCGCAGGCCGCGCTCGTGCGCGGCATCCACGAACTTCCGGAACTCCTCCATGGTCCCGTAGGACGGGTTGACCTCGCGGTAGTCGCCGATGTCGTAGCCATCGTCCCGCAGGGGCGAGGGATAGAACGGCATCAGCCAGATCGCCGTGACCCCGAGGTCGCGGACATAGTCGAGCTTCTGCGTCAGGCCCTCGAAATCGCCGATCCCGTCATTGTTCGAGTCGAAGAACGACTTCACGTGGATCTGGTAGATGATGGCGTCACGGTACCATTGCGGATCGCTGCGATCGATCATCGCGTCGTTGCCTCATGCATCGAGTTCAAGGGCGTAGTCGGACGTGGGCGCCGGGTCCCGGACGGGGGCGCACCGGGCGTGGCGTCCGTCTCGGGGGTAGGCGCCGACACTGAGGCGACACCGCGACGATCGGAGCCGATCGCCGGGTTTTGTGCTGACATGGGTGTGTTCAAGGCGCAACCCGGCGCGGAGCCCGCAGGCGCCAGACGATGGCCGAACGCTCGGCCGGATCGAAGGCGATGCGGTGGGATTTGCCGCGCAGTTCGAAGGTGTAGCCGAGGAGCAGGTCCTCCACCTCCACGGCGCCGTCGTCGGGCTGGCCGAGCAGCCACAGGGGCACCTCGTAGGTGCATTCCTGACGGTTCTTCGGGTCGAGGTTCACCATGATGAAGATGCAGTTGTCGCCCTCGGGCGTCACCTTGGCGTACGCGATGATCTCGTCGTTGTAGGCGCCCGTGAACACGACGTTACGGAAATCCCACAGGGCCGGGTTGTCCTGCCGGATGCGGTTGAGCTTGATGATGTGGTCGCGGATGTTGCCAGGCCGGTCGTAATCCCAAGCCTTCAGCTCGTACTTTTCGGAGTTCAGGTACTCTTCCTTGCCTGGGTAGGGCGCGGCCTCGCACAATTCGAAGCCGTTATAGATGCCCCACACGCTCGACAGAGTCGCCGCCAGGGTGGCCCGGACGATGAAGCCTGCCCGGCCACTGGTCTGGAGATAGACCGGATTGATATCGGGCGTATTCGCAAAAAAATTCGGGCGGTAATACTCGCCCATCTCGCCGGCGAGTTCGGTGCTGTACTGGATGAGTTCCTGCTTTGTGTTGCGCCAGGTGAAGTAGGTGTAGCTCTGCTGGTAGCCGGCCTTGGCGAGCTTCTTCATCATCTTCGGCCGGGTGAAGGCTTCCGCCAGGAAGATCACGTCCGGATAGCGGCCGTTTACCTCGGCGATCATCCATTCCCAGAACGGGATCGGCTTGGTGTGCGGGTTGTCGACCCGGAAGATGCGGGCGCCCAGGGCCGACCAGCCGAGCACGATGTCGCGCAGCTCGATCCAAAGGGACGGCAGGGCGCCGCCGTAGAAATGGACGTTGGAGATGTCCTCGTACTTCTTCGGCGGGTTCTCGGCGAATTTCAGGGTGCCGTCGGGGCGCCACTCGAACCATTCCGGATGGTTCTTGATCCAGGGATGGTCGGGTGAGCACTGGATGGCGAAATCGAGGGCGATCTCCATGCCGTAGGCGTGGCTCGCCGCCACCAGCCGGCGGAAATCGTCTAGGGTGCCGAGGTCGGGGTGCACCGCTTCGTGGCCGCCGGCCTCCGAACCCACGGCGTAGACGGAGCCGACGTCGCCTTCGAGCGCCTTGAGGGTGTTGTTCTTGCCCTTGCGGTTGGTCTTGCCGATGGGGTGGATGGGGGTGAAGTACAGGACGTCGAAGCCGAGCTCGCGGATCTCGGGCAGGCGCCGGATCACGTCGTCGAAGGTGCCGTGGCGGTTGACGTCCATGGATTGCGAGCGCGGGAAGATCTCGTACCAGGCTGAGAACCGGGCCGCGAGGCGGTCGGCGATGACCGGCACGGACACGGGATAGCGCGACAGGTTCACCCGCGTGGCGTAGCGGCGGATCAGGCGGGCATTGTCCGGCTGCAGCATGAGGTCGAGCTGGGCGGCCGAGCCCGTGGCCTCTTCGTCCAGGGCGCTGGCAAGCGCCTTGAGGCGGTCGCGGTCGGCGCCCTTCGCCTGATCGACGCCGTCGACCACGAAGGCGATGCCCTCCACGGTCTCGAGTTGGACATCGACCCCGGCGTCGCGCTTCTTCAGGGTGTCGCGCATCCAGGACGCGAAGGCGTCGCGCCACGCCTGGATGGTGAACTCGTAGCGGCCGTTGCGTTCCAGGGGGAAGTGCCCGCCCCAGCGGTCGTTGTCGATGAACGCCATGGGGGTGGCGGTCCAGTCGTCCGTGCCGACGAGGCGAGACAGGATCTCGGCGTCGATGATTTCGTGGCCGTCGCTGAAGATGTCGGCGGTGACATGGACGCTCTCGCCCACCACGCGCTTGACCGCCGAGCGGCCGCCGTCGATCTCCGGCGCCACGGCCTCGATGACGACGCGGCCCTCGCCCGTCGGCGTGCTGAGGGGTGGCGCCTTCGTCACCTCGTCGCGGGTGGCGTTAAGAATGCGGACGTCGCCGGGTTCGAGCACGATGCTGCGGCCGGGGGTGAAGTCGACGGCCGCCATGCCGGGCGTGCGATCCGTGAAGGCGCCCAACATTCCCCCGGTGCGGGCGACCAGGGGGGCAGCCTCGACGGTCACGGGAGCGACGCCGGGATTGTGCAGCACCAGCACGGCGCTGCGCGCCGAAGCGCCGTGGCCGGTGTCGAAGCGCAGGAGGGCGACGAAATCGGCGTCGGGGGCCGAGATCCGCGCTTGCGCCCCCTCGACATTGGCAGCCGGCAGCTCGGCCCGAAGTTGGTTGATCGCCGTGATGGCGGCCGAAATGTCGATGCCGGTGTCGGATTCGCGGGCCTCGGGCGTGGTCTCCACCACGTGCAGGCTCTTCGCGTAGCCCCACTCGTACCCAATGGGCATGAGCACACCGGCCGAGAAAAACGCGGCCAAGGCGTAGCGTGCCGTGAGGTGGCGCGCGATGGTGGCGGCGTCCCCGTCGAGGCCAGCCGCGAGGCGGGCCATGTCGTGGTTCTCCGGGAAGGCGATGGACGGCGCGACGACCCGCAGGCGGTCATACTGCTCCAAAGCCCAGGGGGCCTTCAGGTCCCACCACGCGAAGCTGTTGAACAGGTAGTCGAAACCGGCGCCCGCCGTGGCCTGGGCCTCCTCGAAGGTGCAGCCGAGGGTTTCGGCGGCGAACAAGCAGTCGGGCTCCACGGCTTTGGCCGCTCCGATGAGGTCACGCCACACGGCGGCCGGGACCTTGTAGGCGGCGTCGCAGCGGAAGCCCGCCACGCCGAGATCCTGCAGGCGGTTGACGTAGCCCGACCACAGGGCGGTCAGTTCCGTGCGGCTCTGCTCCGAATGGTAGTCGAGTTCGGCGAGATCGCCCCAGACCGTGCGCTTCGACGGATCGACGGGATCGACGGCGTAGGGGCTCTCGATGGCGCCATCGGCGTCGCGCAGGAACAGGTCGGGCCGGTCGTTCGCCAGGGCGCCGTCGCGGGCGGTGTGGTTGACCACGAGGTCGGTCATGACCCCGAGACCCTGGGCGCGGGCAGCGGCGCAGAACCGGCGGATCTGCTCGTCGTCCGAGGTGCCATCCTGATCGCGGAAGCGCTCGTCCAGCCGGTCGGGATCGGCGACGGCATAGAGGCTGCGCGAGCCGCCGGTCTGGTGGAACGGGTTGAGATAGACCCAGTCGAATCCGAGGCCGGCGATGCGCGGCAACTCGGCGGTCCAGGCCGAGACCCGGCCGACGAGGAGGGGGAACAGGTTGTAGATGCGCGGCCCCTCGGCCCGGGGCGCGAGGTTGGCGGCAAGCGGCACGGCGCCGGCGTCGGTCCGCTGAGCGGCGGTCGTTGCGGGGCTCGGTGCGTTCATGCGTGCTCCATTCGATCTCTTCGACCCTTGACGAGTCCTGCCTCGCGTCGCCGGCACGAGGCTCGTTCAAAGCGCGGGTCCCCTCTTCTGGACGGAGAGGGACAGGGTGAGGTGTGCGAACTCTCCGGAAAGGTCACACACCTCGCCTCGACCCTCTCCGTCCGGAAGAGGGAACCCGTGACATCGCGTGCCGGGGCGCGGACGACGTTCAGCCGTCAGCCCAGGCGCTTCAACACGGCGTAGGGCAGACGCGCGAACAGGCGGTCGAGTTCGATTCGTCCACCCGTCGCCTCGACGGTTTCTCCGGTGACGAGGTCGGTCCAGGCGCTGCCATCCGCCACCGGCAAGTGGGTGCCGGCGAAGGCCGATCCCGTCCACACAGCCTTCCCGACGAGGCCGGAGACGAGGCGCGGCACCGCCACGAGGAGATCGCCGTCCCCGCTCGTCGCATCCGAACGTGTGAAGGCGATGACATGATCCGCCTTTTCCCCCGCCGGCAGAACCGCCTGATAGTCCGCCTCGGCATAGAAGGCGGGCCGCTCGGCGCGGTCGGCGAGCAATCGCGCGAGGGTCGCCTGCTTCACCCGGCCGTCGCTCCAATGCGCAAGGAGGTCGGGAACGGAGCCGCCCTCCTCCAGGGAGCGGGCCAGGGTCGGGTAATCGACGGGGCGGCGGTTGTCGGGATCGACGAACGAGAAATCCCAGAACTCCGTGCCCTGATAGGTGTCGGGCAGGCCCGGCAGGGTTGCTTTCAGTACCGTGCGGCCGAGGCCAGCGATCATGCCGAGATGGGCGAGACGCCGGGCGAAGGGCCGCATCCGCGTGAGGAAGTCCGAGCCGGGCGCCACGAGCTTGGCGAACAGCGCGTGGACGGCGCCCTCGTAGGCCTCGTCGACATTGACCCAGCTGGAGCGGCGCTTGCCTTCGCGCAGGGCCTTTTCGGCATACGCATCGAGGCGCTTGCGGAAGTCTTCGATGGCGCCGGGTTCGTCCCCGTCGAGGAGTTCCAGCGACCACGCGCCGAGCATCGCCTGGAAGAACATCCACTGATCGTTGGCGTCCGGCACCGCCTCGCCGTCGATGACCGTGAGGTGCGGCCGCGCGAGGTCGCTCCACTGCTCCCAAGCCTCGCCCCAGGCTTCCGGCATCTCCGACAAGGCGAGGAGGCGCGAACGGGCATCCTCGCCGCGCTTGGTATCGTGGGTCGCGGTGGCGATCATGGCGTTGGGCCAGTCGCGGGCGCGAGCCGCCTGCAGGGCGTGGAAATGCGCGGCGTCGATGCCGTACTCACCTGGATCGCCCCCGACCTCGTTGAGGGCAAGCAACTCCGAGAACCGGTAGAACAGGGTGTCTTCCAGGCTTTTGGCCATCACCGGGCCGGTGAGCTGCTGGAAGCGGCGACGGAAGCGCAGGATCACCTCCGGATCGGGACGGCCCGGCCCGGTGACGTCGATGCGGCCCAGCATGGCGTCGGCGGCGAAATCGTGCACGGAGCGGTCCGGGAGGGCGCTCCAGCGCTTGGCCTTCTTCACCGCGGTCTCGATGAGGCGGATATCCTCGTCCTCCACATCGCTCTCGTCGAGGTCGCCCGGCAGGTAGCTGCGGTAGGTGGGAAACCGCGCGATGATCTCGATGAGCGCCCGGCGGATGGCGTTGACGGAGAAGTCGCGGGTGCGCCGGTCGGCATCGGCCACCGCCTTGAGGTCCGAGGTCATCACCTCGAGTTCGGAGGCGAAGCTGATCTCCAGGATCTCGGCCTTCGCCGCGCGGAGCATGAACCCGTAGGGCTCGTCGAAATCCGTCTGCGCTTCGTAGAGGTTGCGGATCGCCTGTCCCTTGCCCTTGTCGACCAGGATGCCGTCGAGCTGGTTCAGGACGTCGTAGCCGGTGGTGCCGGCCACCGGCCAGGGCCGCAGGCGCTCGCCGGGTTCGAGGATCTTCTCCACCACCACGTAGAAGCCGGGGCCCACCGCCGCCTGGAGGGCACGGGCGTAGCCCTGCGGATCCGCGAGACCGTCGATGTGGTCGATGCGCAGGCCGTCGATGCGGCCCTCGCGGATATGGCGGAACACCGTCTCGTGGGCGCGCTGGAACACGTCGGATTTCTCGACGCGCAGGCCGGCGAGGCCGTTCACGTCGAAGAACCGGCGGTAGTTGATGTCGCTCGCCGCCACCCGCCAATGGGCGAGGCGATAGGATTGCTGCTCCAGCATGCGGTGCAGGGGGCCGAAGCTGTCGGGGTGGCCCTTGGCGCCGTTGAGGAGTCGCAGGGTCCGCCCGATGGCGTCGGCGATGGCGGGGGACGCCGCCACGGCCTCCACCAGATGTTCCTTCAGCTCCTCGGCCTCGGCCGGGAAGGCGCGACGGCGCTCGGGGTTCGTCTCCTCGCCCATGAGGCGCAGGCGCTCGGAGACGCCCAGCACTTCGAGGGCCGCCGCATCGTCGATGTCGCCCAAGGCCGCGAGCGAGCGGTTGAGGATGGTGGGGTATTGCAGGGGGCAGATCGGGAATTCGTGCTCGTAGTGCCAGACGCTGAAGGCGCCCTTCTCGGGATCGAATTTCAGTTCCAGCGTCCCCTTCTCCAGGGCCTCGCCGTAGCGGTCGCCGAGGAACGGCACCACGAGTTTGTTGTTGGCGCCGAGCCGCGACCAGTCGATGTCGAAGGCGTCCGCGTGGGGCGACAGGCCGCCCCATTCGAGCACGGAGAGCCACCAGGGATTGTCGGCGCCGCCGACCCCCATGTGGTTCGGCACGATGTCGAGGAGGAGTTTCAGTCCGGCGGCGTGCAGCACCTCCGAGAAGCGCACGAAGCCCTCCTCGCCGCCGAGTTCCGGATTGATGGTGGCGTGGTCGACGATGTCGTAGCCGTGGGTCGAGCCCGGCCGCGCCTTCTGGATCGGCGAGGCGTAGACATGGCTGATGCCGAGTTTCGCCAGATACGGGACGATCTTTTCCGCGTCCGCGAAGGTGAAGTCCTTGTGGAATTGCAGCCGGTAGGTGGCGCGGGGCGGGGCCGAGGCGAGGCGCGCGGCGCCCGAGCGCGGCCCGCGTTCTTCCGCCGCCAGGGAGGCGGCGAGCTTGGCCAGCGGCCCGCCGGGGGCCGCGATGGCCTCCAAGGTCCGGTCGAGCTTGCGCCGCCAGTTCGGATAGCCCTCCGTCGAGCCAGGGACGTTGGCCTGCGAGAGTTCGGAGACCACGTCCTCGTACTGCACGGCGGTGAGCATCGAGGGCGCGCGGGCGAGGTAGCGCGCCGCCGCCTCGAACGGGGCTGCTTCCGGAACGTCGTAGCTCGGCAGCAGCTGCTCGGCGGCGAGCGCCTCGGTGAGGCGGGCACGCTCGTCGACGCGCTCGCGCCGTTCGGCCTCGGCCCGCTCGGAATCGTAGAGGCCCAGCGCCTGCCGGGTGTCGGTGTCGACGCCGCGCCACCAGCCGACGAAGGTCGGCAGATCGTGCGTGGTGATGGCGGTCAGGGCATCGCGCGGATAGGCCGCCGGCGGCTTGAAGCGGGCGCCGTGCTCGCGCTCGAAGGCGAGGATGCGATAGCTCAGGATGCCGGCCTGCATCAGGGCATCGGAGAAGCCCTCGGGCGCCGTGCCGAGATCCTCCGCGATGACGAGGCATTTGGCGCGGTGGCTCTCCAGGCGCAGAACCGCCAGCATCGGCTCGAACGGCATGGCGACGTAGGCGCCGGCCTGGGCCGTGGCGCCCAGGGGGATCAGGAACAGGCGGGCGAGCTGGAAGGCATGGTCGATGCGGATGGCGCCGGCATGGCGCATGTTCGCCTGGACGAGGGCTCGGAACGCCGCGAGTCCGTCCCGCTCGAGTTCCAGGGGGTGGAAGGCCGGCAGACCCCAATCCTGGCCCTTCGGCGCGAGGAGATCGGGCGGCGCGCCGATGGAGACCCCATTGGCGAAGCGCTCGGGATGCGACCAGATCTCGGAGCCGCCGCGATCGGCGCCCACCGCCAGATCGCGGTAGAGCCCGAGGCGCATGCCGGTGCCGAGCGCCGTCTCGGAAGCGTCTTCCAGCTGCCGGTCCGCGAGGTATTGGAGCCAGATGTGATAGGTGACGGTCCCGGCGTTTTCGGCTGCGAAGGCCCGCACGGCCTCGGTGCCGTTGCGGCGGTACTCTTCCGGCCAGTCGCCGAGCCACTGGGCGCCTTGCGCGGCGAAATGTTCGGCGAGCGCCTCGAAGGTGCCGTGGGCTTCGAGATCCTCACCGCCGGCGGCGCGGAAAGCGGCAAAGCGCGCATCGACGCCGGCGCAGGCACCGGATTCCTCCCAGAGGGCGCGCAGAACCGGGGACAGCACGCCCCAGATGCCCGCGTGATCGACGAGCTTGGCTTCGCGCAGGGCTTCGACCCGTGCGCTCAAGGACTCGAGGAGGTCGGCCGCCTTCGAACCGACGAAGCCCGGCAGCACGCCCGGCTCGATGAACAGGGTTTCGAGGAACAGGCGCGAGGACGGCGAGTAGGGCGAGATCTTGGTGCGGTCGGTGGGAAACAGGGCATGGACGGGACTGAGGCCGAGGAACGACGCACCGCGTAAGCCCGCATCGCGGGCGGCCCGGCCGGCATCGGCATAGGAGCCGATGCCGAGGTTGTCGGGCGAGCGCAGGCCATAGAGCTGGGCGGCGAGGCCCCAGTCGCGCGCACCCTCGTCGGCATAGGCGCGCGGACGCCAGCAGCGTTGGGGGGCCGCAATGACCCAGGCTTCCGCGCGCTGCTCGCCCAAGCTGGCCGTCAGGCGGTGATAGCCGGGCGTCAGGGGCGGCAGCTCGAAGCCGGCTTCTCCCGAAGCCGTGACGGCGACCCGGCCCTCGCGGACATGGCCGCGCTCGTCGACGAGCCGCCACGCCAGGGTGCCGCCCCCCGTGATCCGCAGGGGAACCCGCGTGGCGCGACGCGCCTCCACGGGCAGCAGGGCGGGAACCAGACCCTCGCGCACCGCCGCTACGGTCTCGAGGCTCGCGGCGATCTCTTCGTCCGTGCCGACGGGGAAGCCGAGGGCGGCGATCATGCCGGCCCGCGTCTCCAGGCTGGTTTCGACGGGCTGGCCGAAGGCGTCGGTGTAGCCGGGGGCGACGCCGAGGAGATCGGCGAGGCGTTCGAGGTCGCGGCTCATCAGTTCACACCCGTCAGGAAGATGCCCGTCCAAGACGGGAGTTCGATGGTCTCGCCGGAGACGACGTCGGCGCCGTTGCACCAGACGATCTGACCACCGCCGCGCGGCGTCCGCAGGGGTGCCTCGCCAAAATTGGCGACGAAGCGCAGCCAACCGCCATCGTAGCGCCAAGCGCAATCGACGGCGTCGGGGCGCGGCAGGATGGTGGCGGCGCCGCGATAGGTTGTCTTCGTCAAGGGCACGATCGTCTGATGCCGGATCTGCAGCAGGTTGCGGGTGTCGGCCCACACGCCGCGATGGGGCGCCCGGTCGGCCTCCGACCAGTCGATGCGCGAATCCGTAAAGGTCTTCTCGGCGGTCGGATCGGGGATCACCGAGGTGTCGTCGGCAAACGCCGCGAAGCTCTTGAACTCGCGTCGGCGCCCCTCGCGCACGGCCTTGTTCAGCTCCTCGTCGGGGGCGAAATCGACGAAGAACAGGAACGGTGCCGTCGCCGACCATTCCTCGCCCATCCACAGCATGGGGATCTGCGGGCTGAGCAGCAGGCCGGCGCGGGCGAGGGCCAGCTTCGCCGGGTCCGACAGGGCCGAGAGGCGTTCGCCGAGCGCCCGGTTGCCGACCTGATCGTGGTTCTGCAGGAAGGTGACGAAGGCCGAGGGCGGCAGGTGGGCGGAGGGCTCGCCGCGCGGGTGGTTGTCGAGGCTCGGGAACGGTTCGCCCTGATAGGCGAAGCCCTCCGACAGGCAGCGGGCGAGGTGCACTACGGGCTTGTCGGCGAAGCTCTGGTAGTAGCCCGCATCCTCGCCGGTCAGGAGCACGTGCCAGCAATGGTGGAGGTCGTCCGCCCATTGCGCCGTGTGCCGCACCGGCTGCCCGTCCGCCTTGCGCGCGAGCCACTTCGCCTCGTTGGCCTCGTTCTCGAGGACGAGGTGGATGTGGCGGCCCGGAAGACGGGCGCGGATCGTCTCGGCGAGTTCACCGATGAAGTGCTTTTCGGAATCGTCCAGGATCGCGTGCACGGCGTCGAAGCGCAGGCCGTCGAAGTGGTATTCCTCCAGCCAGTAGAGGGCGTTCTCGATGAAGAAGTCCCGTACGGTCCGGCCGCTGGTCTCCCCGTCGAAGTTGATGCCGGCGCCCCACGGCGTCTGGTGGCGCTCCGTGAAGAACGTCTTGGCGTAGGCGTTTAGGTAGTTCCCGGCCGGGCCGAAATGGTTGTAGACGGCGTCCAGAAACACCATCAGGCCGATCCCGTGCGCTTTGTCGATGAGGCGCTTCAAGTCGTCGGGACGGCCGTAGACGCTGTCCGGCGCGTAGGGCAGCACACCGTCGTAGCCCCAATTGCGGGTGCCCTTGAAGTCGGCGAGCGGCAGCAACTCGATGGCGGTGATCCCGAGGTCGCGCAGATCCTCGAGCCGCGCTTCGAGGGCCGCGTAGGTGCCCTCCGGCGTCGCCGTGCCGACATGCAGCTCATACAGAACCGTCTCCTCCCACGGCCGGCCGGTCCAGTCGGCATCGGTCCAGTCGAAGGCGCGCGGGTCGATGACCTCGCTCAGGCCCGACACGTCCTCGGGCTGGAAGCGGGAGGCGGGGTCCGGCACCACGAGGTCGCCGTCGATGCGGTAGCCGTAGCGGGCGCCGGCCTTCACGCCGGGCAGCGTCACCCGCCGCCAGCCGTCACCGGCCTCCGGGATCGGGTGGTCGCTCCCGTCCACCACCAGGGTGACGTCCTTCGCCGTGGGGGCCCAGAGGGCGAAACGGACCCCGTCCCTCCCCGCTTCACTGCCGAAGGTCATCGCATGGGCTCGCCGCATCGCGGTGCTTCTCTCGTGATCTCGTGGGGGCAACCGGCGGCCTTGGCCGCCCGACCTTTCAGAAGGCTGCCGACCCCGCCGTTGTTCCATCGTGGCGACGTATGGCAGGCACCTGTGTCGGCAAGCACACGCCTGGCCGGGGCGCGTGCCGCCGGGCCCTACCGCCCGTAGGTGGCCGGGCGGGTGCGCAATACGCAGAGCGCATGGGCGTCGAGGCGAATGCGGGCGCCGGCCGGATAGAGGGTCTGGCCCTCCGGAACGCTGCCCGTCGCCCGCGTGGTGTCGAACACGAGGCTCCAGGGGCCGTCGATCACTGGCGCGAAGGTGAAGTCGCAGGGCGCATCGGCGGCGTTGATGAGAATCAGAAGGCGGTCGGCATCCGGCAGGTCGTTGCCGATCTGCATGCCGAAGGACTGGCGCTCTCCATCGGCCCAGGCGCCCCCGTCCATCTCGGCGCCGCAGGGCGACAGCCAGTGCACGTCGCGCAACGGTCCGTCCTCCACCAGGGCGCCGTGCAGGAAGTCGCGGCGGCGTAGGGCCGGCTGCTCCCGGCGCAGGCGCGTGAGGTTGGCGACGAAGGCCGTCAGGGACGGGTCGGGGTCCTTCTCCCAATCGACCCAGTTGGTGGCATTGTCCTGATTGTAGGCGTTGTTGTTGCCGCCCTGGCTTCGTGAGCGCTCGTCGCCCATGAGCAGCATGGGGATGCCTTGGGCAAGGAAGATCGTCGCCAGGATGTTACGCTTCTGCCGGGCGCGCAGGCTCAGGATCGCGGGATCGTCCGTTGGGCCCTCGACGCCGTAATTGCGTGTGAGGTTGTGGCCGTGGCCGTCGCGGTTCTCCTCGCCGTTGGCGAGGTTGTGCTTCTCTTCGTAAGCCACGACGTCCGCCAGGGTGAAGCCGTCATGCGAGGCGGCGTAGTTGATGCTGGCGAGCGGCGTCCGGCCCGAGGCGGCGAAGATCTCGCGTGAGCCCGACAGTCCCTGTGTCACCTTCGGCAGCACGCCCCGGTCGCCGCGCCAGAACCCGCGCACGCTGTCGCGGAACTGGTCGTTCCACTCGCTCCAGCCGCGCGGATAGGCGCCGAGCTGGTAGCCGCCCTGGCCGATGTCCCACGGCTCGGCGATCATCTTGACGCCGGACAGCACGGGGTCCTGCGCCACGGCCTGGAAGAAGGCGGCTTTCGGCGAGAAATCGTGGGGGACGCGGCCGAGACTGGTGGCGAGGTCGAACCGGAAGCCGGCGATGCCGTAGGCCGTCACCCAATGGCGCAGGGAATCGAGGGCGAGTTGCATCACCCGCGGATGATCGAGGTCGAAGGTGTTGCCGCAGCCGGTGCAGTCGATCTCCCGGCGTGGATCGCCCGGTTCGAGCTTGTAGTAGCTCGCATTGTCGATGCCCCGGAACGACAGGGTCGGTCCGGTATGATCCGCCTCCGCCGTATGATTGTAGACGACATCGAGGAACACTTCGATCTCGGCCGCCGCCAGTTCGCGGATCGCCGCCTTGAGGCCGCCGATCCCGGCAGGCCCCCCGTAGCGTGGTTCGGGCGCGAAGTAGTTCAGCGGCGAGTAGCCCCAGAAATTCACCAGCCCCTTGTCGACGAGGAACCGGTCGTCGGCGAAGGCCTGAATCGGCAGGAGTTCGATGGCGGTGACGCCGAGGCGCAGCAGATGCTCGATGATGGCCGGATGGCCGAGGGCCGCGTAGGTGCCGCGCGCGGCTTCGGGCACGTCGGGATGCAACTGCGTCAGGGCCTTGACGTGGGCCTCGTAGATCACCGTCTGCGACAGGGGCCTGCGCACGGGGCTGACGGCGAGGTTCGGCACCTCCGGAGCCGTCACGACGCCGCGCGGCATGTAGGCGGCGCTGTCGCGGCGGTCGATCTGGTCCTCGCGCTGGAGGCCGCGACGGTGCCCGTACAGGGCGTCGTGCCAGCGGATGCGCCCCTCGATCTCGCGGGCATACGGATCGAGGAGGAGTTTCGCAGGGTTGAACCGGTGCCCGTGCGCCGGGTCCCACGGCCCGTGGACGCGGTAGCCGTAGAGTTGGCCGGGAAACACCCCGCGCAGGTGCCCATGCCAGATGTCGTCGGTGCGGCAGGGCAGCCTGATGCGGCGGGTTTCGAGGCGCTCGCCGGGCTCGAACAGGCAGAGATCCACGGCGGTGGCGTTCTGGGAGAACAGCGCGAAGTTCACGCCGCGACCATCGAAGTGAGCCCCGAGCGGCGTGGGAACACCGTCGCTGAGGCCGATCATGCTATCCGTCACGCACAGGTCCGCGAAAGGGAGGGCCAAGCGGGCGTCGTCTGCCCGCCCTCACCCTGCAAGATGGAGACCTCGCCGGAGACAGGTCCCGGGAAGCCGGGACCCGCGCCAAGGCGGCGCAGGCCGGAAAGGTCTATTCCGCCGCCGCGGCCGTGCGGGGCGGCTGGCGCTCGACGGTGCGGAAATTTTCCAGTTCCGTCATGAAGTTGCGCGCCCACCAGTCGACATCCTCGCGCGTCATCCGCTCGACCATCGGCTTCCACCGCTCCAGGCGCTCTCCGCGCGGCATGTAGAGGGCGGTCCGGATCGCCTCGGCCACCTCGAACCTGTCGTAGGGGTTGACCAGGATGGCTTCCGGCAATTGCCGGGCGGCGCCCGCGAACTTCGACAGGACCAGGACGCCGGGATCCTCGTCGGACTGGGCGACGACGTATTCCTTGGCCACCAGATTCATGCCGTCCCGCATCGGCGTGACGAGGCCGACGCGGGCCGCCCGGTAGAGCCCGGCCAGGACGGGGCGCGGATACGGCTTGGTCACATATTGGATCGGGGTCCAATTCGGTTCGCCGAGGGTCCCGTTGATCTCACCGACCGTCTGGTTCACCTCGCGGCTGAGCTCTTCGTACTCGGGCACCTCCGTGCGCGATTTCGGGGTGATCTGGAGATAGACGACGTTGCCGCGCTGGTCGGGATTGGACGCGAAGAACCGCTCCACGGCCTCCATGCGCTCGGGCACGCCCTTCGAGTAGTCGAGACGATCGACGCCGATGAGCAGCTTGCGGGTGCGCAGGCCCGCCATGGTCTCCCGCACCGTCCGGTTCGCGCCGGCATTCTCCGCCGCCTCCTGGAAGCCCGCGACATCGATGCCGATGGGAAAGCTGCGGATGCGGGTGCGTCGCCCGTCCACCATGAGGGAGCCGCCGCCGAGGGGGATCGCCCGCAACTCGTCGATGAGGTTGCGGGTGAGGTTGTGGACGTCGGGGTCGGTCTGGAGGCCGATGAGATCGTAATCGGCGATGCCGCGCAGGAGGTCCGTGCTCGCCGGCAGGGTGTTGAACACGTCCGCCGCCGGCCACGGGATGTGGTGGAAGTAGCCGATCGGGTTGGCGATGCCGAGGCCGCGCAACTCGGATGCGAGAGGCAGCAGATGGTAATCGTGCACCCAGATGATGTCGTCGGGTTGGATCAGGTCGGCCAGCGCCCGGGCGAAGGTGCGGTTGACGCGCTGGTAGCCGGCGTAATCGGAGCGCGAGAACGCCCCTAGCCCGAGGCGGTAATGCATGATCGGCCACAGGGCGCGGTTGGCGAAGCCGCTGTAATATTCCCGATGGTCCTGCGGCGAGAGATCGACGACGGCGTATTGCACCCGGCCCCGATCGATGAGGGTCGGTTCCGTCGAGGGGTTATCGACGACGTTGCCGCTCCAGCCGAACCACAGCCCCTCATAGGCCGTGAACGCCTCCTTGACGGCGACGGCGAGCCCACCGGCCGCCACGGCCTTGCCCCCTTCCTCGGGGATTGCAACGCGGTTGGATACGATGACGAGACGTGCCACGAAGCCGGCTCCGGTCCTCAGGGCGGCGCGGGTATCGCACGCGCCCAGACTGTTACAGTGGGTGAACGCGCGGAAGCCGAGCGCGATCCGTTGGGTGCAGCCAAGCGCGTTAAGGCTATCTCGGTCAAGGGGCGTCCGAGGCTGCCTCACGGCAAAATGTCGGGATGTCGGCGGGCCGAGGACCGGCGGGCGGCGGTGGTGATCGGGATTCCGAAACGGTCGTCATGGTGCGTGCCCCGGCAAAGCTTGGCCTGTGTAGGCGCGTCAGGCTGAACGGCGGCTGACGCACGCCGCCGAGGCGGAACCCTGTCTCGACGGTCGCTGTTGAACTGCGGCAACAGCGACAGCGATCAGCGTCGAGGAGTATCATCGTGAACGTGAGTCACCCCACAGGATCACAGGACCCGGACTCGGCCGCCCATCGCGAGACGGCCGACTGGAAGGCCCTGCGCGGCGATGTCGAGGGCATCGCCGACGTGGCGGTCGAGCGCGGGCGCGGGTTCGTGGCGGCGGCGCGCGGCCATGCCCAGGAGTACGTCGACCGCCGCAAGGGCGACGCCGCCCAGTCGGTCAACGATCTCGCCCGCACCGTGCGGGATTCCAGCAAGACCTTCGAGGACCGGCCCAACATTCGGGCGTTCTTCGACAGCGCGGCCGAAGGCCTCGAGCACCTCGGCACCCAGATCGAGAACAAGAGCTTCTCGGAATTCTACGAGGATGCCGAGGCCATCGCCCGACGTTCGCCCGTGGCCGTGGCGGTCGCCACCTTCGTCACCGGCTTCGTGGTGGCGCGCTTCATCAAATCGTCGAGCCTGCCGCAAGCGCGCGATCTCGGCCTGCGCGATGCGCCGTTCCGGGACGGCGGATATCGTGGAAGCGCGCTTCGGGAGGGATCTCTGCGCGACGTGCCGCCGCCGGGTCTCCACCGCGACCACGGTCTCTAGGAGACGGCGACGATGTCGAACACCACCCCCAACGGCCTCCAGGGCCTCATCGGCGATGCCCTGCGGGAGACGAACGAACTCGCCCGCAAGGAGATCGCCCTCTTCCGCAACGAGATGACGAGCAATGTCCGCTCGCTCTTCGTCGGCCTCGCCCTCCTCGTGGGCGCCGCCGTGTTCGGCGTCGTCGCCCTGTTCGTCCTCGTGGACGCCCTCGTGAAATGGCTCGCCACCGTCGTGCATTCGGAGGCCCTCGCGGCCCTCATCGTCGGTGGCGTGCTCCTCGTCGTGGCGGTGCTCCTGGCGCTCGTCGGCCGTAACGCCATGTCGCTCTCGACGCTCGCCCCCGTGCGGACCTCGCGTCAGGTCCGTCAGGATGCCCGCGTCCTGTCTGAGAAGGTGTCCGGATGAGCGAATCGTTGAACGACCTGGAAAAGGACATCGAGGCGAGCCGGGCCCGCCTCGACCAGACCATCGACCAGATCCAGGAGCGGCTGTCGGTCTCGAGCATCGTCGACGAGATGCTCGGCAACGCCCGTCGCACGCCCTTGAGCGGGGTCTATGATGGGGCCCTCGAGGCCGTGCGCCGCAACCCAGTGCCGGTGCTCCTCATCGCGGCCGGGGTCGGCTGGCTGCTCCACCGCATGTCGTCGGACGCCGCCTCCGCCGCCGCGACCCGACGCAGGGTCCGCCTCGCCGAGGAGAGCTTGCCCGTGGTTCCGAGCGGCGCCGACCGGGTCTACGACCCCGACCTTCCGACCCGCCATCCGGTCAAGGATCTCGGCGAGACGACGCAGATCTGACCCCGCCCCGTTTCGGCCCGCACCGGGCCCGTCCCATCAGGAGCCACCCATGAGCTATTCCCCCAAGCCCGGCGACGCGCATCGCTCCCTGCCCGACGACATTGCCCTCGCGGCCGGGATGCCGCGCGGCCATTACGACACCTCCCCGCGCCAGACCCATACGGGTGCGACGGCCGACACCGCCGGCGCGGCCGCCGACAGCCTGTCTGACAACGCCGTCAGCCTCAAGGACAAAGCCCTCGAGACCGCCGACGACCTGACGAACCGCGCCGCGAGCGCGGCCCGCGACCTGCGTGAGCGCGCCTCCGAGATCCGCGAGCGTGCCTCCGAAGTCTACGACGACGGCCGCCGTCGCATCAACGATCTCGGTGAGCGCGGTTCCGAGCGGCTCCGCGACGGTCGCTCGGCCGTCGAGGATTTCGTGACCGACAATCCGCTTCTGGTCGGCGTGGTCGGCCTCGCCGCGGGCCTGCTCATCGGCGCCTTGCTGCCCCGTACCCGGCAGGAAGACGAGACCGTCGGACCCTGGGCCGACGAGGTTCGCGACCAGGGCCTGCGCTACGCCCGCGACGTGACTCATCGCGGCCGGGAATTCGTCGCCAGCGCCCTCGATCCGGAGAACCTTCAGGCGGCCGCCCAGCGGGTGGCCGAAACCGCCAACGGCGAACGGCCCGCTCCGCAGACCCACTGATGCGATGACGACAAGCTGAAACGATGGGGTGGCGTCCTGCCGGGCGCCGCCCCATTGTCGTTGGAGCGCCCCCTTCTCCGACGCGGACGACAGACCTCGTGACTCTTTCCGCGATTCGCCTGCTCTGGTGCGGTGACACGGCCCTGACGGTGGAATTCGGCGACCGGATCGACCCCGATCTCAACGCCCGAGTCCTCGCCCTCGATGCCCGCCTGCGCGCGGCGGACTGCCCCGGCCTCGTCGAGACGGTGCCGACCTACCGCTCCCTCACCCTCCATCTCGATCCCGTCGCCGTCGATCCGGTTCGGCTCGAAACCGCGATCCGAGATTTCGCCGCCCTCTCGGCCCCGTCGCGTGCTCCGCGCCGGGTCTGGTGCGTCCCCGTGGTCTATGGCGGCGCGTTCGGCGTCGATCTCGATGACGTCGCGGGCCATCACGGTCTCAGTCCGGAGGCCGTCATCGCCTGGCACGCCGCCCCGGAATACCGCGTGGTGATGATCGGCTTCCTGCCCGGCTACGCCTATCTCGACGGCCTCGATCCGGGCCTCGCCCTGTCGCGGCGCTCGACCCCGCGCGCGACGACGCCGGCCGGCACCATCTCCATCGGGGGTGTCCAGGCCCTGATCGCCAGCATCGCGGCCCCGAGCGGCTGGCACCTTCTCGGCCGCACCCCCGTGCGGGCGTTCCTGCCGGGCCGCGATCCGGTGTTCCTGTTCGAGCCCGGAGACGGCATCCGGTTCGTCCCCACCGACCCCGCCCGATGGGACGCCCTCGACCGCGCGGCCGCGGCCGGCGAGCCCGTGGCGGAGCCGGTCCGGTGAACCGTCTCGTCACCCTCGCGTGCACGGGCGCGGTGAGCCTGCAGGATGCCGGCCGACGGGGTTACGCGCGTCAGGGCCTGTCCGGCTCCGGCGCCATGGACGCCCTGGCGTTGGCGACGGCCAATACCCTCGTGGGCAATCCGGACGGGACGGTCGCCATCGAGTTCGGCCTTGGCGGCGGGCGCTTCCGGCAGGAGGGGGGCGATGCCTGGATGGCACTGGCCGGTGCCCCCTGCGCGATCCGGATCGACGGGGTCGCCGTTCCGGACCATCGGGCGTTCGCCTTGCGCGCGGGGGCCACCCTCGCCATCGAGGCGCCGCGCCGGGGCGTGTTCGCCTACCTCGCCCGGGCGAGCGGGTTCGAGGTGCCGGAGGTCCTCGGCAGCCGCGCCCTGCATCGGCGCGCCGGCCTCGGCGGGATCGACGGGCACGGCCTGCGGGCCGGAGATGTGCTGACGGGACGGGACATGCCGGAGGCGCAGCCGCTGTCCATCGCCCCCCTGCCCCTTCACACCGACGCTCCGGTTCGGGTGGTCCTCGGCCCTCAGGCCGACCATTTCACGCCCGAGGCCGTGGCGCTTCTCGCGGAAGCGACCTTCACGATGTCGCACAGGGCAGACCGCATGGGCCTCCAACTCGACGGCCCCGCCCTCGCCCATGGTCCGGGAGGGTACAACATCGTCTCGGACGCCACCGTCATGGGATCCGTGCAGGTGCCGGGCGGTGGACGGCCCATCGTCCTCATGGCCGACCGCCAGACCACGGGCGGCTATCCGAAGATCGCCACGGTGATCTCCGTCGATCTCCGCCGGATCGCCCAGCGTCGGCCCGGCGAGGCGGTCCGGTTCCAGCCGATTCCGTTGGAGGAAGCTTTTGCCCTGGCGCGCGAGAGAGCGACGCTGCTAGCGGAACTGTCGCGAACGGTTTGCGTCCACGGCGTGGCCCTCACGGACCGCCTCGCGGGAGCCAACCTCGCGGGCGATGCCGTCGATGCCCTGTCCGTCGAGGCATGACGGCTCGACGGGTCCGAGTAGAGGCGTTATCGGGAGCGGCCATGAAGATCAGCGATTGCGACATCCTCATCCTGCCGGGCTATGCCGGGTCCGAGGACGGCCATTGGCAGGCCCGCTGGGCCGAGCGCCTGTCCACGGGGCGCATCGTCGAGCAGGACGATTGGCATCATCCCGACGCTCCGGCCTGGCGCGCCCGCATCGTCGAGGCGGTGGCACAAGCCACCCGTCCGGTGCTTCTCATCGCCCACAGCCTCGGTGTCGTCGCCACGGTGCAGGCCGCCCCCGCCTTCCCGCCCGGCGTGGTGCGGGGCGCGATCCTGGTGGCGTTTCCCGACATCGAGACCACACCGAAACTCCCGGCGAGCGTCACGGCCTTCGCGCCGGTGCCGCGCGATCCCCTGCCCTTTCCCTCCCTCGTGGTGGCGAGCCGCAACGATCCGTACTGCACCTATGAGCGGGCCGAGGATTTCGCCTATGCCTGGGGTAGCGCCATGGTCGATGCTGGTGAATCCGGCCACATCAACGTGGCGTCCGGCCATGGGCCCTGGCCCGAGGGGCTGATGCGCCTCGCCGGTTTCATGAAGGATCTCTGACGGCGCGGTCCCCCGCCTCCCCGGCGGAGCGGAACAGGGCGCCGGCCACGTCGGACAGGCGCGGCGCCTCCTCGCGGACGAACGGCAGGGGTCGGCAGACGGCCAGGGCCGCGAGGCCGAACCGCGCGGTCATGAGGCCGTTGAGCACGCCCTCCCCGAGCTTCGCCGAGACCTTGGCGGCGAGGCCCAGACCCAGCGCCTGCTGGATCATGCTCTCGCCCACCGCCATGCCGCCCGTCACCGTGAGATGGGCGAGGGCCGAGCGGGCGAGGCGCAGGAAGCCGAGGAAGCCCGGGCGGCCGCCATAGATGGCCGCGATTTGGCGCAGGAGGCGAACGGCCGAGAAGACCACGAAGGCGACGTCGACGATGGCGCGGGGGCTGAGCGCCGTGACGCCCGAAACCTGCTTCGCCGCCGTCGCGATGGCCTGACGGGCCTGCCGGTCGAGGGGGGCGAGGAGTTCGCGCTCGGCCAAGCCGAGGCGGTCGTCGACGTCGAGGATGGCGTCCCCGAGGGTGTCGAGGCGGGCCCGGCCGGCGGCGAGGGCCGGTCGCCCCGCGTACAGGGTGGCGAGATCCCGCACCACCGCCTGCGCCGCGCTGTGGTCGCGGCTGGTCAGTGCCGCGACGGCGCTGGCCCGCAGGTGTTCGATCCGGCGTTCACGCCACAGACCCGAGAGTTCGCGCGCGACGAGTCCGGCGAGGCCCAGGGCCGCAATCCCGAGCAGCACCAGCGCCACGGCGCCGAGCCACGGGGCGGCGGAGAACAAGTCGGCGATCAGGCGCTCGATGGACAGGCCGATGCCGAGGGACACGAGGCCGCCCAAAGCCAGGAGGAGCATCGACAGCCATGGGGCACGGGATTTCGGCGCCACCGGCACCGGCGTGCCGTCGGCCGCCTCGACGATCTCGAACGGCTCCTCGACGATGCGGACCTGGGGCGGCGGCGCGGTCGGAGCCGGCGACGAGGACGCCCTCCCCTCGTTGGGTGCTGGTGCATCGGCCGTAGGGATGCGGAAAGCCCTGGGGCGGTTCGGCGACGGGGAGGAGGTCATGGGGCTTAACCGAGCTTGTCGCCGAGGAGGAATTGCATCGCCCGGTCGAGGCGGATCTGCGGCAGGTGTCCGGGGCGGCCGAGGGCGTCGGGCTTGATCAGCGGCGGCCGGAAGCGCGGGAAGCGGAAGGAGCCGGGTGGAACGGCGCCCTCCAGCACCGCTTCGGGCCGTTCGGGGAGTTCGCCGGGGAAGATCGCTGCCTCGCTCAACCCGTCGAAGGTCTCGTCGCCGACACTCTCACCGGCCTCCGGAGTGCCCGAGACGGCGCGCAACACGTCCGGCCCATCGTGGATCGTGGTCTCGCGGGTGGCCCGCACCGAGGCGAGGGCCACGGTGCCGACCCTTGCGCCGGCGGCCTCCGTGCGGCGCATGGCGCGGGAGACGAGGAGGCGAAGCAGGGCGTCGAGGCGGTCGTGACTCGTCTGGTGGAGGTGGTCGGCCTTGGTGGCGGCGAAGAGGATCCGCTCGGCCCGGGGCGCGAACAGCCGCGACAGCAGGGTGTTGCGACCGATGCGGAAGCTGAGGAGGACGGAGTCGAGGGCCTCTTCCAGTTCCGCCAGGGCCGCCGGGCCGGCATCGACGGCCGAGAGCACGTCGACCAGCACGATTTGCCGGTCGACCCGCTGGAAGTGGGTGCGGAAGAACGGCTCCACCACCTTCGCCTTGTAGGCTTCGAAGCGCCGCTCCATGAGTCCGGCGAGGCTTCCCGGATCGAGGGGATCGGTGAGGTTGTCCAGCGGCGCGAATGTCAGGGCCGGCGAGCCGGCGAGGTCGCCCGGCATCAGGAAGCGGCCGGGCGGCGTCGTCGCCACGGATTCGGGGCCTGAGCGGAGGGCCGACAGGTAGGTCTTGAAGCTCGCGCTGGCGCGTTCGGCCACCATCTCGTCGAGGGGCGCCCTGGGGTCGAGGGTCTTCAGGGTGTCGAGCCAGGGGGCGGCCATGGCGGCGCGGCCGGCGCGGCGGGTGCCCGAGATGGTGGCGCGGGACCACGCCGTGTAGCTCTGATCGATGAGGGCGAGGTCGAGGAGCCATTCGCCGGGGTAATCGACGACATCGAGCATCAGGGTGCCGGGTCCCGAGCGCCAGCCGCCTTTGCGCTCGTACTCGATGGCCAGCCGGAACTGGCTGATCCGGTCGGTGGAGCGCGGCCAAAGCCGCGCCTCCGTCAGGGACGCCACATGCTCCTCGAAGGGAAAGCGCGGCAGGTCGTCGTCGGGCTGCGGCACCAGGCGGGCGCGGCGCAGGCGGCCTTCATGGGCCGGCGCGAAGGCCGGGAGGGCGTGCGCTTCCACGAGGTGGTGGATGAGGGCGGTTGTGAACACGGTCTTGCCCGAGCGGGCAAGACCCGTAACCCCGAGGCGCAGGGTCGGCTGGATCAGGAGATCGCTCGACGCTTCGGCGAACGCCTTGACCGCGGAACCCGCACGCGCGGCAAAGCTGTTCATGAACCACTCGATGGCAGGGACGGGAGGGCGGACGGCATGTCCGTTGGCCTGACTTGGCGCCGGGGCGGCCCGCCCGCAAGATCCGGTCTCATGGCGTTCGCGACTCGGCCGCCGGCGCCAGGGCCGCGAGGGTACCGGCGTCCAGCCGGGCGATGGCCGCGTCCACGAGGGTGGGCGTGGCCGCGAGCGCTCCGAGTTCGACGCGCGACATGGCCAGCATCACGCCGCGCAGGGCCGGCAGGGGGCGCCCGTCCGGTCCGAACAGCTTCAAGTCGTCTTCGATCTTCAGGCCGACGCTGCCGGCGATGCGGGCGGCATAGTTGCGGATGCGCGTCTCGTCGTTGCCGCAGAAGGGCACCGGCACACCGAGATCGAGGGGGCGCAGGCCGGCGACGAGGGGCGGCAGGGCGGCGGACTCGACCACGAAGCGCTTCTGAAGTTCCGCCGTTGCGGTCTCTACGGCACGGGTCGCATCGCCCAGCACCGCGCCGGGATCGACGAGGAGCTTGGAGGGCTTCGCGGTGACGACGGAGGGTTTCACCAGGAGTTCGGAGGGGCGCACCAGAAGGCCATGGCGCGGCGTCGTCTCCTTCGGTTTGGCCGCGACGGCGACAGGGGAGACCGGGGGAACGCGTTTGCCGAGGCGAGCCAGGGGCGACCACGGCTGCACGCGGAGGGGGGTGGCCTTCGTCGCCACGGCGCGGCGCGGGAGGCCGCCACGGGTGTTTCGGGCGAGGAAGCGCGCCCGCAGGGTGCCGCCGAGGCCGCGCGGCGCCAGGGCGGGCGAGACGCGGGCGGTGGTCGGAACCCGCGCGGCGGGCGACGGTGCCCCGATGCGGCATTCGGCCGGTGCCCAGCGTCGGACGATGGCCAGCGCCGTGCGCCGATTGTACTCGCGATAATAACGCCGGAGCAGGCTCGCCGCCGCGTCGGCGCCATCGGCGGCCGTGGCGAAGCCCGTATGGCCCTCGGCATCGGCGCCGATCTCGCCGGACCAGCGGGCTTTCTTGATGCACCAGTAATTGTTGAGTTTGACGCAGCGGGCAACGAAGGCCGGCTCCGTGGTGGAGAAGCGCGCCGCCAGGGCCAGGGAGGCCGGGCGCAAGGAATCTCCGGCCTCGCCCCGCCAGTTCGACACGGCCCGCGCCTCGGCGAGATAACGCGGGGCATCGAGGGCGACCGCCGCCACGGGCTGGCCGCGCATGACCTCGGCGAGGCCGTGCCGCGCCGCCTCGACGCCACCCGTGAGGGCGGGCACCAGGGTCGTCAGGACCAGGAGGGATTCCAGCAGCACGACGCCCGTAGAGCTTGACTAGGGACGGGAGAAACGGCCCCGCCCCGCAACGGTTCAATTCCGCGACGAAGACCCGTCAGGCGGCTTCTTCGGCGTCCAGGTCTCGGGGGACCACGAAGCGCTCCAGCGTTCCACGTTCGGGGCTGATTTCGCTCCAGGCCGCCACATCGAAATCGATGACCGCGAGGGCCCCCGTGGGAAATCCGGCGGCGAGGCGCCCCCGCGCCGCGCGCGGCCCGGACCCGACGAGATGAAGGGCCACGTCCTGAAAGCCGGGATTGTGGCCGACCATGAGGAGGCAGCGCGCATCGGCCGGCGTCGCCCGGATCACCGCGAGCAAGGCTGCGTCCGGTGCTTCGTAGATGTCCGGGACCAGGGTCGCGTCAGGTCCGCCGAGGGCGGCATGGACGGGCGCCCAGGTTTCCTGGGTCCGCCGGGCAGGCGAGACGGCGACGTGGTCAGGCCGCAGGTTCTCGGACACGAGGTAGCTAGCCATGAGCGGTGCCGTGCGCCGGCCGCGCGGGTTCAGGGGCCGGTCGAGGTCGGCGACCCCGGCCGGGCGGTCGGATTTCGCATGGCGCAGGAGCAGGACACGGAGCATCGGCGAACCCTTCAGTTGAAGCCCACGACGGCGTGCGGGACGTAGGGCTTTTCGAGGGCCGCCATCTCCTCGGGCGTGAGCGCGAGGTCGAGGGCCGCCACGGCGTCGTCGAGGTGGCCGGGCTTCGAAGCGCCGACGATGGGCACCGTGACGGGAGATTTCTGCGCGACCCAGGCGAGCGCCACCTGGGCACGGGGCACGCCGCGCGCTTGCGCGATGGTGGCCACGGCCTCGACCACGGCCCGGTCGGCGGCCTCCGTGGCGTCGTAGAGGCGCTTGCCCACGAGATCCGTGTCCTGGCGGGCGCTCGACGCGTCCCAGTCGCGGGTCAGGCGTCCGCGTGCGAGTGGGCTCCAGGGCAGCACCGCGATGTCCTGATCGGCGCAGAGCGGCAGCATTTCGCGCTCCTCCTCGCGGTGGAGCAGGTTGTAGTGGTTCTGCATGGTGGCGAACCGGGTCCAGCCGTGACGGTCGGCGAGGAACAGCGCCTTGGCGAACTGCCACGCGAACATGGACGAGGCGCCGATGTAGCGTGCCTTGCCGGCCTTCACGACGTCGTGCAGGGCCTCCAGGGTCACCTCGATGGGAGTGCCGTAATCCCAGCGGTGGATCTGCAGCAGATCGACGTAGTCGGTCCCGAGCCGTGTCAGGCTGGCATCGACGGACGCGAAGATCGCCTTGCGTGAGAGGCCGCCCGCATTGGGACGGTCGGTGAGCCCGTAATAGCACTTGGTGGCGATCACCACCTCGTCGCGCCGGGTGAACTCCTTCAGCGCCCGGCCGACGATCTCCTCGCTGGTGCCGTCGGAATAGTAATTCGCCGTGTCGAAGAAGTTGATGCCCATCTCCACCGCCTGGCGCAGGAGCGGGCGGCTCGCCTCCTCGTTCAGGGTCCACGGGTGGGGACCGCGCTCCGGGATGCCGTAGGTCATGCACCCGAGGCAGAGCGGCGAGACATCGAGACCGGTGCGGCCGAGTTTTTTGGTCTTCATGGACGGATCCGCTGTGAGGATAGGCGGCGATGGGCGCTATCTGGTCCGCCCCTCCGGCTTCGCCAAGGGTGGCTTCAGCCGCCGCGCCCCTCCCGCCGCATCATGAAGGCGAGCTTCTCGAACAGGCTCACGTCCTGCTCGTTCTTCAGGAGCGCTCCATGCAGCGGCGGGATCAGCTTGCGGCCGTCGCGTTCGCGCAGGGTCTCGGGGCTGATATCCTCCGACACCAGGAGCTTGAGCCAGTCGAGCAGTTCGGAGGTGGAGGGTTTCTTCTTCAGGCCCGGCACGGCGCGGGTTTCGAGGAAGACCCGCAGGGCCTCCTCGACGAGGCGGTGCTTGATGCCGGGATAATGCACCTCGACGATGGCCCGCAGGGTCTCGGCGTCGGGGAACTGGATGTAGTGGAAGAAGCACCGGCGCAGGAACGCGTCGGGCAATTCCTTCTCGTTGTTCGACGTGATGATGACGATGGGGCGGCGCGCGGCCCGGATCGTCTCGCCGGTCTCGTAGACGTGGAACTCCATTCGGTCGAGTTCGGTCAGGAGATCGTTGGGGAACTCGATATCGGCTTTGTCGATCTCGTCGATGAGCAGCACGGGGCGCTCGGGCGCCGTGAACGCCTCCCACAGCTTGCCTCGACGGATATAGTTGCCGATGTCGGAGACGCGCGGATCGCCGAGCTGGCTGTCGCGCAGGCGCGAAACGGCATCGTACTCGTAGAGTCCCTGCTGCGCCTTGGTGGTGGATTTGACGTGCCAGGTGAGGAGCGGCGCCCCGAGTCCCTTGGCGATCTCCTCCGCCAGCACCGTCTTGCCCGTGCCGGGCTCGCCCTTCACCAGCAAGGGCCGTTCGAGGAGGATGGCCGCGTTGACGGCGGTGGTGAGATCGGAGGTCGCGACGTAGTCGGCCGTGCCGGTGAAGCGCATGGAAGGGAATCCGTGGACGACGTTGCGGGTCGGGCGAACCTCGAAGGGGATCCGAAGGGCGCCCGTCCTCCGACCGGTTCTCGAGTCCGAAGCGGGCGCCTGCAAGGGGTTCGGGCTCGGTCGGGGTGTACTGCGCGGGTCGCCCGCGGACAATATTTGTCCGAGCCTCACGGCATCCCGTGCTTCGAGGCCGCTTCCCTCACAGTGTCTTCCCGTCGTGCCAGACGCAGTTCGACGCCAGGATGGAGAGGTTCACATCGGATTTCTGCGGCTGCGGCAGGGTCTTGCCGTCCATGGCGAGGTCGATCTTGATCTCGACCTGGCCCTTGGCCTCGTTGGTGCGGCGGGAGAAGTAGCAATATTGCTGGAACGGCTGGTCCTCGTTGGCCTTGAAGTTCCAGCCGGTGACGATCTGGCCGTCCATGTAGGGCACCTGCTTGAACACCGTGAAGGTGGTGTTCACGATGGCCTTCGAGGCCGGCGCCGCATCGTTGCCGAGCTGCGCCTTGGTGGGCGTCGGCGCGCCGCCGGATTTCGCCGGGGCGCCTTCGAGCTTCAGCACGTTGTCCGTGAGGGTGACTTCGCCCTTGGTCTTCAGGGTGACGTCGGAGAGGGCCGTCTGCATGGCGGCGGCGATCTTTTCCGCCGCCGTGTCGAACTGGTTCATGGTGGCGTAGCCGTAGGCGGCGGCCCCGAGACCGATGCCGGCCAGCGCGCAGAATGCCCCGAAGCCGATGGCCCGGAACAGGAAGGCGCGGGCGGCGATGATCTTCGTCTCCGCGCGCAGGCGCCCGTTGACGTTCTGCGCCAGGACGACGTTCTCGGGCGTCCCCGGGGTGTGGATGCTCATGCGCCGGCTCCCGCGCTCGCGGGCAGCACGGCCGGACGCCGGTCGAGGGGAATCACCGCGCCGCCGGCGACGGAGGCCTCACGCTGGGGCTGCTCGGGCGCTTCGCGCGTGGGCTTGGCCTGTCCGTAGCCCATTTCCTGGCGCAGGGCTTCGGTGATCGAATCGAGCATGTAAGGCGTCGCCGCCGGATCGACGGTGGCGCCGAGATCGTCCTCGTCCATGAAGGTCTTGCGTACGGAGACGGCGCAAAGCGCCAGGATGGTGGAGGCGAAGGCGGCGCAGAGCGCCGGCACGAACACGAAGATGCGCAGGAAGGCATGGACCTGCGCTTCCGTCACCTCGATGGGATCGACGCCATACACCATGGCGGTGAAGGAGTGCAGCTGCGAGCGGTTGACGGAGTTGCGGTAAACCTGTTCGGCATCCGCCACCTTGCGGTCGGCGGCCCCCCGGTCGAGTTCGCTGCGCGCATGACGCGCCTCCTCCAGGGCCTTCGTCACGCCGGCCCGGTCGCTGCCGGCCTTGGCGACGCTGGCGTTGAGGGTCGCGGTGCGCGGGTCGGTCACGCATTTGAGGTTCGAGTAGCGCTGGCCCCGGCTGTTGGTGCCGGAAACCCGCTCGCAGCGCTGAGCCGGGAGGGCGGCAAGCTGGCTCGCGTTCTCGGCGGCGCGCTTCTCGATCTGGTCCAATTCCGTCGTGTATTGGGCCACCCGGGCATCGGCCGCCGCGATCCGGCCGTCGATGGTGTTGCGGTCGGCCTGCGCATCCTTGAGGGCGGTCTTGGCCTTCGCCGCATCCATGAGGCGGGGGTGGAACATCATCTCGCCGAGCTGCGAAACGGATTTCGTCGTGACCCCGGCGGCGAAGATGATGCCGACGATGGCCAGGGCCCGGATGAAGTAGGAGCGCTGCGTCCGCGCCAGGATGCCCAGCGGCACCCGGCACAGCTCCACCGCCGCGTAGACGAGGGGCGCCAGGAGCATGAAGTAGAACGCCTTCGAATCACCGTCGCTGTAGACCCCGGCGAACAGCCACGCGCCCCAGAGGGACGCGCCGATGACCATGAACTCCACCAGATAGGCGATGCCGACATAGCCCCATCTTATGCGGTAGCCCCGCTCGACGTCGCGCTCCCGCGTCCAACGGTCGGATTCCCGCTGCCATTCGCGGCGCTCGCGCTGGACATCCCGGCTGGGCGGCGTCTTTCGCATGGGGCACTCGTGTCTCGAAACGCGACGAAGGAGGAGCTTAACATTGCGTTAAGCTCCTGCCTAAGCGGCCATTGTGCCGTTTTTGCGCCGCGGGGCGGGGTGCGTCTTCGCGGCCACGCCCCTGGGGCGTGAATTCACGTTTCCGAGAGACAATCCGATTGCGCCGCCGGGCCCTCCCCCCGCATGATCGCCCCGACGGGCCATCTTCGGCGCCGAGCGAGAAGGACGTCCCGCCCCTCCATGACGGATATGCACGCCGGCTCCTACAAGGAAGCGATCCTGTTCCTCGTCACCGCGGGCGTGGTGGTGCCGCTGTTCCATCGCCTGCGCATCTCACCGGTGCTCGGGTTCATCGGTGCCGGCGCCCTCCTCGGGCCGTTCGGCCTCGGCCGCCTCGCCGAAGCCCATCCGTGGCTCTCCGCCGTCACCATCGGCAACCGCGCCGAGATCTCCCATCTGGCCGAATTCGGCGTGATCTTCCTCATGTTCATGATCGGCGTCGAGCTGTCCTGGGAGCGACTGCGCACCCTGCGCCGCCTCGTCTTCGGCCTCGGCTCGATCCAGGTGGTGGCCTCCGCGCTGGTGATCGGTGGGATTCTGTACGCCCTGGCGGTGCCGCTCGCGGCCTCGGTCATCGTCGGCCTCGCCCTCGCCCTGTCCTCCACGGCGGTGGTGCTGCCGGTGCTGGCCGAGCAGAAGCGCCTCAACACCCCGGCCGGACGGGCGAGCTTCGCCGTGCTGCTGTTCCAGGATCTCGCCGTCGCCCCCGTCCTGTTCGCCATCGCGGTGCTGGGGCGCAGCGATGGGGCCGATGTGGGCAGCGCCCTCGCGTTCGCCCTCGGTCAGGCCATCGTCGCCATCGTGGTCATCGTCGTGGCGGGACGCCTCGCCCTGCGGCCCCTGTTCCAGCTCGTGGCGCGCACCCGCTCGCCGGAACTGTTCATGGCCGCCTGCCTCCTCGTCATCATCGGCACCGCGTTGACCGCCGCCGCCGCCGGCCTGTCCATGACGCTGGGCGCCTTCGTGGCCGGTCTCCTGCTCGCCGAGACGGAGTATCGCCGGGCCATCGAGGCCACCATCGATCCATTCAAGGGCCTGCTGCTGGGCGTGTTCTTCGTCTCGGTGGGCATGAACCTCGATCCGGCCCAGCTCATGTCGGCCCCCGGCGCCATCCTCGGCCTCGCCCTCGGGCTCATCCTCATCAAGGGCGCGGTCATCGTGGCGGCGGCCCGGTTCCTGAAGCTGTCGCGCGCCGTCGGCCTCGAGGCGGCCTTGCTGCTGGGGCCTGGTGGCGAGTTCGCCTTCGTGCTCATCGGCGGGGCGCTCGCGGGCAACCTCGTTCCGGAGGAGGTCGGTCAGGCCGCCCTCATCGTCACCACGGTGACGATGATCGCAATTCCACCCCTCGCCGTCCTGGCCCGCCGCCTCGGCAAGCGAATGGCACGGGGGCAGCTCGGCCGCGCCCGGGCCGAGCCGGTGCCGGACAAGCAGCAGAACCGGGTGATCATCGCCGGCTACGGCCGGGTGGGGCGCCTCGTCGGCGAGATGCTAACCCGGCACAAGATCCCGTACCTCGCCCTCGATGCCGACGCTGCGCGGGTCTCCGAGCAACGCCGCCTCGGCAACCCCGTCTATTTCGGCGACTCGGCCAGCGCGGATCTCTTGCGCCGCTGCGACATCGCCCATGCGCGCGCCCTCGTCGTCACCCTCGACAACCCGCGCGCCGTCGAGGCCGTGGTCGAGGCCGCGCGGGCGGAACGGGCGGATATCACCATCGTGGCCCGCGCCCGCGACGCGCGCCATGCCACCGCCCTCTACGAGATGGGCGTCGACGACGCCGTTCCGGAGACCATCGAGGCCTCGCTGCAACTGTCGGAGGCGGTTCTGGTCGATGTCGGGGTCCCCATGGGCCTCGTGATCGCGTCGATCCACGAACGCCGCGACGAGTACCGTGCCATGCTCAAGCGCAAGGAGACGGAGACCCGTTCTCCCGCCTTCCGGGCGCGCCGCACCGTGGGCAAGGGCTTGGCCGCCAAGGGCGGGGAAGCCGGGCCGGCCAAGGACGAGCCCAAGCCGGCGATCAAGAGCGCGTAGGTGTCCGCGGTGGCGGATCCCGGAGCGGTCGAGCCGCTCCGGGGTGACGCGCGGTCAGCCGTGACAGGCGCAGCCCGAATGGCCGCAGCCGTCATGCGAGGCGTGGCCGTCGGCGCAGGCCTCGCAGCAGAAGGTCTTGCCGTCCCGCTCGATGCCGGTGCCGGCCTTCACCTTGCAGACGCAATCGGTGCAAGCGCAGGGAACCATTTCGGTGGTTGCATCGGCCATGAAAATCATCCTTCGACAGGGGAGAACCGAACGCGCCGACTCGGTGCACGTCCGTCCGCTCGTTCTGCATCCCACGCGGGAATGAAGATAGTCCCCACCATGGGGACGAAGCGTGCTAGGGAACAACCAACCCCGCACGACCCCGTGCCCTGGGCAACTCCGAGAGGCCCGAGTGGCGAACGCGTTCAAGAGCGGTGCATCCCAATCGCGCAGCACCAACGACTTCAACGAGCGCGCCAAGCAGCTCTCCGAGCGGCTCGGCGCCATCGAGAAGCCGGCGCAGGCGAAGCGGTCGAATGCGCCCCGTCGCTCGTTCAAGTCCGGTCCGCAGGCCGAGACCGAGCCGAAGGGCGAGGCCCATGAGGGCCGGGACGAGGCCGAGGCCAACGAGACAGAGAACGAGTCCGACGCCTGATTCCGTTTCCGGGGAGTCGGTCCGAAGTTCTACCGATGCGGGTTCCTCTCCCAAGAGGAAAGGGGCCCGCATCTCGCTGATCCGAGGCGATCAACCGGCGACGCTCGGATACCGGGCACTCGGTCCCGGACATGAAAAAAGGGGCCGGCGCATCCGCCCGCCCCCTTCATGTCTCATCCGGATGTGGCGCTCAGCGCCGCGCCTTGGCCTTGCGGGCAGCGTAGCGCGCATCGCGCGCGGCTTTCTTCTGGGCCATTTCGGCGGCCTTGCGCTCGGCGGCCGCGAGGGCTTCGGCCTCTTCGCGGGCGATCTGGGCGGCGAGTTCAGCCTCTTCGCGGGCGCGCTTCTCTTCGGCGGCCTTCAGCTCGGCGGCGATCCGGGCGGCTTCGCGCTCGCGGGCCCGCTCCTCGCGGGCGCGGGCCACGGCGGCGCGCGCCTCGGCCTTGGCGATCATCACCGGATCGTCCGCCGGCGGACGGGCCTTGAATTTTTCCAGCAGCATCTGCTTGGCACTGGCGGAGTTCTTGCGGCGGTCGTCGAAATTCCGGTAGTCGAAGGCGCTCATCTGACCTTTCTCGTGGGGTATCGTGGCCGTAACCGCCTCGCGAGGCGCGTGGCCATAGGGTGAACCGAACCGGTCGAATCAAGTTGTCGATGCGGGTGCCAATGCCCCAACGCGCAACCGGACGCAACAGACGTGATCCGGAGATCAACGGCTTCCTGAGGCTATGTTGAATCGAAGCCTCAAGGAGGCTGCCGGAGGGCTGTGTTCAGGCGGCTTGCAGGTTGCCGGCCGATTGTTTGCCCGTGCGACGGTCGCTCTCGATTTCGTACGAGACCTTCTGGCCCTCGACCAAGTTGCGCAGACCCGCCCGCTCCACGGCGGAGATGTGCACGAACACGTCCTTGCTGCCGTCATCCGGCTGAATGAATCCGTAACCCTTGGTTTCGTTGAACCATTTCACGGTGCCCGTGCTCATGGTGGATCCTTTCGTGGGTGCTGACGTCGGTCCGCCGGCCCGGCGATTCGCGCCGACGCCGGCCGATACTGCTCGAAGTCGCGTCCCCTCGGAGGCCCTGGCGGACGAGGAGACGCGCAACCGAACCGACGCGGCCGTGACGGGAATCGCGGCGGCAAACCGAAAACTCTCAGACAAGGCCCCGGCGGCCGCCGGGTTCCCGTGCCGCCGCTCGTTTCGGCGTCGGTTCTTCGGGCTTTGCCCAGTGGATATCGCGCAGAAGTGGTGCATCGCGTCGGCCCGGGAGGGGGCGCGGCGTCCCGATGGTTGCCGCTCCGTGGCCCGGCGGCTACGCTGCGCCGGAATAGATGGCCTCGGGCGATCCTTCCGGAACCCCGGCGGATGCGGGGCGTCTTCGACGGTCCGACCGGACGAGGACGGTAGGGCGTTGCGACAGCGAACCGGCATCGAAGCGGGGGCGGGATGACGGCGAACGGATGGAGCCCGATGGGGCCGAGGCAGGCGCGACGGTGCGGCCGTCTCGATGTGGCGCGACGGACGACGCATTCGTGAGGTTCGGTGTCTCCGCAAAGCGTGTGGCACGGGTGCTCGCGCCCGCCGCCCTGTCCCTGAGTGTCGGCTTCGTCGGTGGTTCCCTCGTGGCTGGTCCCGCCAGGGCCTTCGATCTCTTCGGCCTGTTCGGTTCGGAGGAGGCGCCTCCGACTCCGAGTGCCGGTGCCCTGCCCTACACGGTGAAGTTCCAGGGCATCGACGACGACGACGTCCTGCGCGCGCTTCAAGACACCTCGACCCTGTATCGCCTGCGCCAGGATGCGCCGCCGGACGGCGAGGGTCTGGTCCGCCGTGCCGAGGCCGATCAGCGCCGCCTCGCCGATGTGCTGTCGGGCTACGGCTACTATCAGGGCATCGTGCGGATTCGCGTCGACGGCGTGACCCTCGGTGGCGAATCCAGCGTGGTCGCCGCTGCGGGCGCGGCGGAGGCGTCGCGCGCCCGCGCCCTCGTGCCGGTGCGGATCACCGTCGAGCCTGGCCCCCTCTATACCCTGCGCATGGTCACGGCCCGCGATGCGGCCGGGCGTCCGTTCTCCGAGGAGGTGCTGCCCCCGCGCTTCACCCGCGTGGACGATGACGTACCGGCACGCTCGGCCACGGTGCTGGCGCGGGAGGCCAGGATCGTCGATCGCTTCCGGGCGCTGGGCCATCCCTTCGCCAAGGCGGTGGCGCGCGACCCCGTGGTGGACGACACCGCCCACACCATGACGGTGGGCTACACCATCGAGCCCGGACCCATCGCGGGCCTCGGCGAGGTGACGGTGCGGGGCACCGAGGGCCTCGACCCGGCGGTGGTGCGCTCGTTCATCTACACCGAGCCAGGCGACCCGTATTCGCCCCAGGCCATCGCCGACATCCGCCGCTCCGTGGCCAAGGTCGAGGCCCTCGGGTCCATCCGCGTTCGCGAGGGCGAAGCCCTCGATCCTGTCGGCAACCTGCCGATCTTCGTCGACGTCACCGAGCGCGACCGCAACCTCATCGGCGTCGCCGCCCGCTACTCCACCGTCGACGGCCCGGGCATCCGGGCCTACTACGCCAACCGCAACCTGTTCGGCGGCGGCGAGACCCTGCGGCTCGACGCGGACATCTACTACCTCGGCAACGATCTCTACGCGACGCAGCGCAAGCTTGCTGGCATCGATTCCAGCGGGCTCGGCGGCCGCCTCTCGGCCACCTTCGTGAAGCCCGCCCTTTGGGGCACCCGCAACGACCTCGTGGCCAACCTGTTCGCCGGGCGCGAGGCCCAGCAATCCTATGTCAGCGACGTGGCCGGCGGCACCATCGGTCTGCGCCACCGCTTCTCCGACACCTTCTTCGCCCAGATCGGCGTCGACGGGCAGGCCGGTCGCTCGCAGGACGCCCTTGGCAAGATCGATTATCGGCTCATCGGTCTGCCCGTTTCGGTGTCTTACGATTCCACCGACAACCTCCTCGACCCGACCAAGGGCTTCCGCGTCATCGCCTCGGCGACGCCCTATGCGGGCTTCCTCGGCTCGGATCCGTCGATCTTCGTCGCCAAGGCGCAGGGCTCGACCTACTACGCCCTCGACGACGAGGCCCGCTATATCCTCGCCGGCCGCCTCGGTTTCGGCTCGATCTCGGGGGCGAATCTCGACGAGATTCCCGCCAATATCCGGTTCTTCGCCGGCGGCGGCGGTTCCGTGCGCGGGTTCCCCTACCGGACGCTCGGTCCGCGCGGACCGTTCAACCTGCCCGTCGGCGGGCGCAGCCTGCTGGAAGCCTCGTTCGAGGCGCGCATCAAGGTCACGGACACCATCGGGGTTGTGCCGTTCTTCGACGCCGGCACCGCCTTCGCATCGAGCCTGCCCGACTTCAAGGAACGCATCCGCTACGCGGCGGGTCTGGGTCTGCGCTACTATACCGGCATCGGCCCGATCCGTGTCGACGTCGCCTTCCCGTTGGACCGTATCAAGGGCAACCGCGAGCGCCCCGTGGCCCTCTACATCAGCCTGGGGCAGTCGTTCTGATGGAGTTTTTCGCGAAGTTCGGACGCGCACTGACCTCTTCCCACGCTCCGGGACGGGGAAAAGCCCGCGCCGCCGTTGCCCTGGCGGTCGCCCTCGCCCTCGTGGGTCCCGCGATCCCCACCCACGCCGACGAAGCCGAAAAGTCCGTGCTCGGCGGCCTGCTGTCGAAGGCCCTGTCCACGCCCGGCTCGCAGGTCGCCATTGGGGCCGTGGACGGCGCCTTGTCGTCCGACGCAACGATCCGCGACGTGGCGATCAGCGATGCCAACGGCGTCTGGCTGAAGCTCGACAAGGCACGTCTCGTCTGGCGCCGCCTCGCCCTGTTCTCGGGCCGCCTGGAGATCGACAGTCTGGATATCGGGCGCCTCGAAGTCCTGCGCCGTCCCCTGCCCGCCCCCGTCTCCGCCAAGGCGGAGCCGGACGGCTCCCTGCTGCCCGACCTGCCGGTGAAGGTCGAGGTGAAGGCGTTCAAGCTCGCCGAACTCGTCCTCGGCGAGCTCCTGGCCGGGCAGCCCGCGCGCTTGACGGCGGACGGCAAGGCGAAGCTCGGGGCGCCGTCCGAGGGGCTTGACCTCGACCTTAAGGTCCGACGCCTCGACGCGGCCGGTGATTTCGCCGCCCGGCTCCTGTTCGTCCCGAAGGGCGAGACCCTGGACCTCAAAACCACCCTGGTGGAGCCCGCGGGCGGCCTACTGTCGAAGGCCGCGAATCTTCCCGGAACGCCGGCCATCAACCTCGACCTCGACGGGCGCGGCACCCTCGATGCCTGGAATGCCCGCCTCGATTTCGATGCCGGCCCCGAACTCGGCGCCAAGGGCTCGGCCCGCATCTCGCGCATCGGCACCGACCGTCGCCTCGCCCTCGACCTCGCGTCGCGCATCGAGGCGCTGTTGCCCGGCCCGGCGGCGGCGGTGTTCGCCGGCACGACGAAGCTCGAAGGTGGCCTGCGCTTTTCCGACACGGGCGCCTTCGGCATCGACCGCCTCGACCTCACCTCGCGCACGGCGCGCCTGGAGGCGCGCGGGACCCTGACGGCCGACCGGATCGCCGATTTCACCATCGCGGCCCGCGCCGTTCCGACGGAGGGGGGCACCACCAAGGCGCAGGATTCCGAACTCGACAGCCTCGTGTTCGACGGCAGCCTCAAGGGACCCATCGCCCACCCGGCCGTGAACGGCGTGCTGAAGGCCGCCGGGTTGCGCTCCGCGGGGAACAGCTTCGACCGGGTGGAAGCGACCCTCGCCATGCTTCCCACCGGCCCCGACCGCCAAGCGGCCCGCTTCTCCCTCGATGCCGACGCCAAGGTCGAGGGCATCGCCCTCGCCGATCCGGCCCTGCGCCGCGCCATCGGATCGCGGGCCGCCCTCACCCTCCGGGGGACGGTGCAGCCCACGGGAATCCTCGACATCGCCCGGTTCGAGATCGACGGGCCGACGGCGCGGGCGACCTATGCGGGCAGTGTCGGCCAGAATACCCTGACGGGAACCGTCGCGGCGGCGCTCTCCGATCTTGCCGCCTTCTCGGACGTCGCCGGCCGGCCCCTGGCCGGCAGCCTCCGCGCGCAGGCGAAGCTCGGCGGCGATCCGGCCCGTAAGGCCGTTACCGCCGATGTCGAGGCCAAGGCCGAGAACCTCGCCCTGTCGGTGCCGGCCCTCGACGGGCTGCTCGGCCGCAGCCCGCATTTCACCGGGCGCCTCGTCCAGGTCTATGATGGCTACAGTTTCGAGGGCGCCCGGCTGGAGGGGGCCGAGATGGTCGCCCGCCTCGACGGGCAGGCGACGGCCCGCCTCGCTGACGCCAAGCTGCTGGTTGATCTGAAGAATCTGTCCGTGGTGGACGCGGCCCTGTCGGGCCGCGCCCTCCTCGACGGGCGCCTGACTGGGACCCTGGAGAAGCCCGACCTCACCGCCACGGTGACGGCCGACAACCTGCGGGCGCAGGGGCGCCCCATCCGCGACCTCCGTCTGGAAACGGCCCTTCGCGATCTCGCCGGCGCCCTCGACGGTACGGTGCGCCTCACCGGCGACGTCGCCGGCAAGACCCTGCGCGCCGATGCTCACCTCGCCCGGCAGGCGCGGGACTGGGTCCTCGACCGCCTCGCCTTCGCCCTCGGCTCCGCGACCATCGCGGGCAATGCCCGGACGGATGTCGCCTCGTTCCTTACGGAGGGGAACCTCGCCGTCTCGGCGGCGAATCTCGACGACCTCACACCCCTGGCCCTGACGCCGCTCGGCGGCAATCTCGATGCCGCCGTGACCCTTTCGCGGGCGGGCGGGCGCCAGGATGCCGTGGTTCGCGCCAAGGGCGCGTCCCTGCGGGCGGGCAGTATCGGCCTCGCCCGCCTCGACGCCGATCTCACCGGACGCGACCTCCTGGCCCATCCGGTGATCGACGGGCGCGTCAACGCCGACCGCCTCGTGGCGTCCGGCGAAACCCTCGATACTGTCCGCCTCGTCGCCGTCGGCACGCCGAGCGCCAGCGACATCACCTTGACCGCCAAGGCCCGGGGTTTCGACCTCGACGGTGCCGCCCGCCTCGTCCCGGCCGAGCGGACCCGGATCGAACTCGCCCGCTTCTCCGCCGCGCGAGGCGGCGACCGCCTCGCGCTCGCCGGCCCCGCCACCATCACCCTGGCGGAGGGCGGCGCCGTCATCGACAACCTCGTGGTTGCCGCCGGGTCCGGGAGGGTCAGCCTGTCGGGCCGCGCCGGGGATCGCCTCGACCTGAAACTCGGACTCAAGGCCGTGCCCCTGGCCTTGGCCCGCATCGCCTCGCCCGGTCTCGCCCTCTCGGGCACCCTCGATGGGGAGGCCGATCTGCGTGGAACCTCGGCGCGGCCGGAGGGGCATTACGCCCTCACCCTTGCCCGCCTGGTCACGCCGGAGACCCGCAAAGCCGGTCTGCCGCCCATCGACGCCAAGGCGAGCGGCACCCTGTCGGACGGTCGTGCTGGGATCGACGGCCGAGTCTCGGCCGGGCGCGGCGCCGAGATGACCGTTTCGGGATCGGTGCCGGTGGCGGCCGGAGGTAACATCGCCCTCAAGTTGCGCGGCACCCTCGAAGCGGCGTTGGCGAATTCCCTGCTCAGTGTCGGCGGCCAGCGCGTCACCGGGCGCATCGCCCTCGACGCCGGAGTCTCCGGCACCCTCGCGGCCCCCCGCGCCGAGGGCGCCGCCACCCTCACGGGCGGGTCGTTCACCGATCCGCTCCAGGGCATCCGCCTGACGAACATCGAGGGCCGCGTCACCGGGCGCGGCGACACCCTGGTGGTCGAGCGCTTGACGGCGGCGACCCGCAACGGCGGCACCGTTCGGGCCGATGGACGCGTCGCCCTGCAGCCGGCTTCCGGGTTTCCCGGAAGCCTGAAGCTCACGGCCGAGCGGGCCGAACTGGTGTCGAGCCCCCTCATGACGGCGGTGGCGAGCCTCAACCTCGCCTTGAGCGGCCCCCTCGCCCGCACCCCGAAGGTCACGGGCCGCGTCGATCTCATCTCCGTCGACGTTTCGGTGCCGGATCGCCTGCCCGCCAGCGTGAAGCCCCTGGAGGGCGTGCGCCACGTCAATACCCCGCCGGAACTGCACGTCCGCCTCGCCGCCCGCGCGAACCGCAAGGCCGCCGTCGCGGCGGTCGGACGTCGGCGGGGGAAAGGCTCGGGCAAGGCCGCCGCCCCCTTCGACGCCATTTTGGATGTCGCCGTGAACGCCCCGAACCGCATCTTCGTGCGGGGACGCGGCATCGATGCCGAGCTCGGGGGCGCCTTGCGCCTCACCGGCTCGTCGCGGGATCCCGTGGCGACGGGAGATTTCGAGTTGCGCCGTGGCCGCCTCAGCGTCGTCGGGCAGCGCCTCGACTTCACCCGGGGCCGTCTCACCTTCGGCGGCGAGATCACCCAGCCCGACTTCGATTTCCTCGCCGAGACCAAGGCCGCCGAGATCACGGCCCGCATCGCCGTCACCGGCCCGGCGGGCCAGCCGGCCTTCACCATCACATCGGACCCGTCCCTGCCGCAGGACGAGGTCCTGTCACGTCTCCTCTTCAAGAAGGCGTCCGGCGGTTTGTCGCCGTTCCAGGCGCTGCAACTCGCCCAGGCGGTGGCTCAGTTCTCCGGGGGCGGCGGCGGTGTCGATGTGTTCGAGGAGGCCCGCAAGGGCCTCGGCCTCGACAGCCTCGACATTTCCACGGGGGCCAGCGGCGGACCGGCGGTCGGCGCCTCGCGCTACCTCAGCGACAAGCTCAGCGTCGGAGTGAAGGCCGGCGCGAAGCCCGCCGATACGGCGGCGACCATCGATTACGACGTCACCCGCCGAATCAAGATCCAGGGCGAGGCCGGCAGCGACGGCCGCACCGCCGTCGGCGTCGGCGCCGAGTGGGAATACTGATCCGGCCTCCGCCTGATTGACGCGGCCACTGGATCAGCAAGCGCCGGATCGTCGGTCCCCGAGCGGCGTCGGGGACCGATCGGATGTCACGCGATCAGCGCAGGAGCCAGAGGGACTGCCCGACGCCGCTCAAGGGGGCATGGAAGCGTGTCACCAGCACGATGGCCCAGAGCAACCCGAGGAGACTCGTCAGTCCGACCAGGATGAGTTCGGCACGTTCGTTGAGGCCACGCTGGGCATCGGTTGCGACCAGGGACTTTGCATCGTGTCTGTTCCGCGCCATTCGGTCTCCCATGGGTTGAAGGAAGCCGCCCGACGGCGGCTGACCTGACGCATCGCAAGGCTCGCGCCAGACCCCATCAGAACCCGCTGCCACCGGAGACAGCCCGTGTCCGCCCGATCCCTCCTGTTCTTCCCCGATCCGCGCCTGCGCCTGCCGGCCGCGCCCGTCGAGGGCTTCGACGCGGCCCTGCGACAGGAGGCCGATGCGTTGTTCGAGGCCCTGAAGGCGGTCTCGGCCCTCGGGCTCACCCTGCCGCATCTCGGCAGTCTGAAGCGGGTCATGGTGGTTCGCCTCGAGCCCGACGAGCCCGCCACCATCTACGTGAATCCCGAAATCGTCTGGGCATCGGCCGAGCGGGCGCCGCAGATGGAGGGCAGCGTCTCGATGCCGGGCGTCACCGATCGGGTCGAGCGCGCCACCCAGGTGCGCCTGCGCTTCCAAGACCTCGACGGCGTCGTGCGGGAGGAGAGCGCGGCGGGGTTCCGTGCCGCGTGCCTTCAGCACGAGGTCGATCAACTCGACGGCATCTTCTGGATCGACCGGCTGTCCCGCCTGCGGCGGGAACGGGCGGTGAGGCGCTACGACAAGCTGAAGCGCGGCGGCTGAGGCACAGGTTCCGCAGCGATTCCGCCCGTGATACGAAAGCGGAATGCGGTTCGTTCTTCCGATGGTCCTGGCCACTCTCCTCGGGGGCGCCGCCCTGCCGGCCCACGCGGCGCCCGCTACGCCAGCCGTGATCGGCTGCCCGTCCCTAGCGAACCTTCGCATCCTCCTGCGGGAGAGCAAGGCCGATCCGGCGAAGGCGGCGGCCCGCTTGTCCGACAGCAAAGCGGAGCACCTCGGCTGCGCCGTGCTCGGCAAGGATGCGGTGACGGCCCTGGTGGATCATGCCGCCCTCAACGGCAGCGCCTATGACTGCGTCGCCGTGCGTTCCACCAGCGTGTGCCAATGGACCGTGGCGGGGGCGGTGACGCCGCGTGCGCCGCGCCGGGGGCAGGCGGAGGCGGCCAAGGGCACTAAGGACAAATCCGCCTCAGACAAGGTTTCCCGATGAACCGTACCGCCCGCCTCGTCGCCAGCGTCGGCCTGCTCCTCGGCGGAGGTGGCACGGCCGTCGCGGAACCGGGCGGGCAAGCCGTGGTGGTGTGCGAGACCCTGGTCGGTCTTCGCCTGCTCATGGGCGACGGTGCGTCCGATTACGCCAGCGCGGCGGCGCGGTTGCCCCGGCATCCGGCCTGTCGGCTGGTGCCGCGCGACCGTGTCGGGTTGGCCGAACATCGGGCGATGGTGGGCGGTGCCCCGTTCGAATGCCTCACCATACGGGACGAGGGACACTGCGCCTGGGTCCTGCCCTGACGACGAAGCCACGCGCCCAGGAAGGGCGGCACGCGGCTTCTTCTCCTCGTCGAAACGCATCAATGTTCGCCGAACCGAAATTTGATTCGGCGAAAAGACGCGCGGCCGGCGATCAGGCGTTCAGGGGAGCGCCGATACGGGCGCGCAGCTGGTGGCGCAGGTTCTGGTTGGCGGTGGTGTCGGCGTCGAGGGCAGACATCAGGCGCAACAGGCGACTGATGGGCGTGGAGCGGTCCCGAACGGCCGCGTCGATTTGATCCTGAAGCGTCGCCTGCTCACAGGGAAACGTGTTGGTATCGCTCGAAAGGGCCGACTGAAGCATGGGTTTGCGAATCCGTCGCTGTGATCAGGCTTATCCCGCGCGGCTCGCTACGCCATGTTCCCGGGAGGCGCCACCCCCTTTTTGCCGCCTATCCATAGCCGGCGTGGGATTTCGCCCATCCGAGGACGGGGCTGCATCAATTCGGTGGATATCCCGGGCCGGGGCCGATGCCGCCGGACGCGGTCCAAATTCGATCCGTGGGTTCTCGCCTGATCGCCGTCGAAATTCCTGATCCTCACGCTCTTGAAATCGGGTCGGAAGGCGGTGGTTCGCATTCTTCGCGGCGATCCAACGCCGATCTCCGGCGAAGGTTCCGGGGGCCACCCGGAAACGGCGAAACCCGCCATCCGGGGGGATGACGGGCTTCGGGGAGGCGCGGGTGTGGGTTGCCGTCAGTGCATGACGATACCGGCCTCGATCCCCATGGCCGTCGGACGGGATGCGGCCGGCTTGGCGGCGGAGCGCTTCGGAGTAGCGGCCTTGGTCTCGGTCGTCGCAATCTTTGCGGTCGCGGTCTTGGATGATTTGGCTGTCGTAGTCTTGGCCGTCGCGGTCTTGCCCGCCGCGACCTTCGCGGCGGGGGCCTCGGTCGTCGTCGCCCGGGTCGACTTCGCGGCAGACCGGGGCGCCTTGGCGGCCGGAGCCTTCGGCGACGCGGCTGCATCCTTGGCGGCATCCACCGTGGCGGCCACGGCCTTGGCGGCACTGCGCCCGGTCTTCGTCTTCAGGGCGCGGGAGGGGCTCGGAGCCAGGGCGGTCTCCGCCACGGGCTGGAGGTCGAGCCGCTGGCCGGCTCGCAGCTCGGTCTCGGCACGGAGCCAGTGTTCGGTGGCGTGGCCGAACACACGGCCCTCGCCTTCCCAGATGTAGTAGGCACGTTCACGCACCTGTTGCTCGAATGGATGCATCGCGGTCTCCTCGAAAGATCGAGGTCGACGATGGAAGCGCATGGTTAAGGGATGGTTAATCCTCCCCGGCGCGGCGAACCCCGCCCGTCCGACCGTGCGCCCACCATCACATTCGGTGCGAAGCGCCGGCTACCCCTTGGCCAGCCGACGCGCGTTGGCCCTCACCTTGCGGCGATAGCCGGCCACGACCTTGGCGGTGGAGCCGCCCATCGCCATGAGCAGGGCGGCCTCGTGCGCGGCGGCGATCTTCTCGCTCACCATCCGGTGCGCCTCGGTCTCGGCGGCCTGCCCGCCCGCGGCGAGCTTGGCCAGTCGTAGGCCGATGACCTGCTGGGATTCCATCGCCAGCAGGGTCGCGTCGACGCCGAGCTTCCACCACGAACCGAACATGCCGTCTCTCCGCGTGCCGCCGGATCAGTCGAACGACCGGCCCTTGGCGGCGGAGCCGCCGAGGCTGATCTTCTTGGGCGGTCCGCCCGCGAGGCTGATCTTGCGGGCGGGCGCCGCCGCTTCCGTCTGCACGGGGGCGCGGGCGGGCTTCATCCGCGACTGACCGTAGACCACCGACCCGATCTCGCCCGCCACGCGCACGAGGTCCTCGCGCTCGCAGGCCCGGGCCACCGTGAGGCCGAGCTGGTGCATGTGGCTCTTGCCGTAGAGATAGACCGCGAGCTTCGAGCGGGTCGGCTCGGCGATGGTCGCCAGAAGCTCCGGCAGGTCTTCCGCCTCCGCACGGTAGACCTCGCCGAGGAGATCGAGGGAGACCGGGCAGGCCGGATCGGCGACGGGACCGCTGGTCGGGTGGGACTGCGTCATGGAGTACCTGTCTGTGCGATGGGCGAGGGTGGGATGGGCGACGGTGGGGCGGGCGGGGCCGCCCCACCGGGACTGTCGGCCTGTCGGTCCGCGACGGGGCGGACCGGGGAAAGGCAGCCGGTGCAGACCGACGCGATGGCGATGCGGGAGCGGCGCTCGGCCCGCGCCCAGACCGCTTCGCTGCGCGCCCTGGCCTCACGGGCCTCGTCGTCCGACCTCGGTCCCGATCCGGCGCCGAGGTCGGTCGGCGTTTCGCCGAACGGCCGGATTCGCAGCAGCAGCGGCGACTGCGCCAACGATTCTTGCGCTTCGGAGGGCGGAACCGCGACCGTCGGGCCGCAGGCGAACGCCACGAGGCAGGCGAGGATCGAACGGCGCATCGGCTCCCCGGTCGGCTGCGTTGCGGCGCGACGATCGCCGCCACAGGGTTAACAACACCTTGAGGACGCGAGCGAAACGTCCGATTTCGAACGGGGTCGAGCGGAGAGCGCCACGCCGCAGCGGCTTTCCGCCCAATCGACCGCGCTGCAGCATGTACCTAACCCCGGATCATGGACACCACAATCTGGCTCTGGATGGCCGCGGCCGTCACCTATTCCGGCTACATGGTCTTCACGATGCGCTCGTGAGGATGGGACCCCGCAGGTTCGGCGGAGCCGCCCCGGTTCACTGTGGCGCGTCGAGTTCCGCGACGCCACTGTTGCGATCGGCATAGGCCGCCTGGAAGGCCGGCCGCTGCTGCCAGCGCCGCCAGAACGCGTCGAGGTGTTCGAACCGCTCGTCCAGGGGGGTCGCGTTCACGGGGAACTTCGAGAAGGCGATCGCCGTCGCCAGGGTGATGTCCGAGAAGGTCGGCGCCGCGCCGCCAAGCATCCAGTCGCGGCCATCCGCGAGATGCCGGTTCACGAGCCCGGCATGGGACAGCGCCTCCTTCCGGCAATGTTCGCCCCAGGCCGGGTTGTGCGTCAGTTCGAGCTTCGGCCCGAGCCCTTGGTGCAGGACGTGGAACATGGTGGTGATGCGGTAGAGGATGTGGACCCAGATACGGTTGTCCCACATGGCGTCGAGGCCCTGCTCCATGGGCGTTTCGCCCATGATGCGCCGGCCGGGCAGCGCCTGATCGAGATACCGTACGATGGCGGAGGTCTCCGACAGGATCGTGCCGTCGGTGAGGCGCAGGGTCGGGGTCTCACCCCACGGATTCATCTTGAGGTGGCGCCATTGCCGCTGCTCGCCGCCGGGAGCCATGTCGTAGATGTGTTCCTCGAACCCGTCGGCGATGCCCTTCTCGTGCAGGAACAGCCGCACCCGCTGGGGGTTCGGGAAGGCGGAGGGCGAGGTGAAGAGGCGGGGCTTGGCCGTCATCGCTGGGTCCGGAATGGGGGCTGGCTTTCGAGCCTGATCGGTCGAGGCGGCGCCGGAGCCGCTCGCGGGGCCGCTTACAACGCCCGTGCGCCTGTTGGGCTCCGGGCGAAGCGGTGCGGCATCGGGCGATTGTCAGGTGCGGTCGCCCTTGTCGATGGCGGCGCAGATGGTGACGGGGGCACCATTCATGCTCGACAACGAGCAGGTGACGAGGGCCTTGCCGAGGTCGATCTGGCTGTGGCGCTTGGTTTCGGCGTTCCTCCGCGCCGTGCGACCGGCCTCCGCGATGGTCTCGGCGGGTAGGCCGTTGACGGCCTGCCCGGCCTTGCCGAACAGCGCGAAATAGCCCTCCGGCAGGGTCGATCCCTTGAACTGGGCGCCCGTGGCCGAAAGATCGCCGCAGGCCAGGGTCAGGCCGATACCGTCCTGGGCCGAGAACTCCGCGAAGTCGGCGGTGCGGCGGACAAGGGTCGCGCCCGTCGCCGCCGTCACTCGCGCGATGAGATCACCGCACGGATCCGCCCGCACGGGCGTCGCGAGGGCGAGGGACAGGCCGAGGATCGTCAACGGAATGCGCATGCGAATTCAGTTAGCGGGCGGCCGGTGGTTGTCGAGGGGACTCACGCCAGGGAGGCCCGGCGTCGGCGCAGGATCGTCCGGCGAAACACCCCCACAACCTCGACATGGCCCGAATACTTGAACTGGTCCACGGGGGTGACGCTCTCCAGCCGGTAACCGCCCGCCACCAGGGTCGCGGCATCGCGCGCGAAGGTGCCGGAATCGCAGGCGACGCCGATCACCAGGGGCACCTTGCTCTCGGCGAGGCGGGCCGCCTGCGCCTGCGCTCCGGCCCGGGGCGGATCGAACACCGCCGCGTCGTAGGCGTCCAGTTCGAGGGCGAGCAGCGGGCGCCGGAACAGATCGCGCCGCTCCGTGGTGACGCGGCGCAGGGACGGCGTGGCCCGCACGGCCCGGTCGAGGCTCGCCAGCGCCGCCGCCTCACCCTCCACGGCGTGGACGTCGCAACGTTTGGCGAGCGCCAAGCTGAACGGGCCGCTGCCGGCGAACAGATCGACCACCCGCTTCGTCTTCTTGTCGAGGGCGGCCAGCACCGCCGCCGTCAGGGCCGCCTCCCCGGCCTGCGTCGCCTGCAGGAAGCCGCCCGGTGGGGGCGCCAGGCGGATGCCGTCGCTCTCGATCACGGGCTGCCGGCGCTCCACCAGGGTCTCGCCGTGGAGCGACAGGCGCGCGAGGTCGAGGTCGCCGGCGAGGCGCACGAGGACGGCGCGCACGCCATCCGCGATGGGGCCGTGCCCCCTGATATCGACGTCGAGCCCGGCATCCGTGGCGGTGAAGGCAACGTCGAGGGGCTTGCGGCCGTGGCCGAGGGGCGCGCTGAGCGCCGTCGCCACGTTCGGCGCCCGATGCAGCATCGGCACCGTGATCGGGCAATGATCAATGGCGACGAGGTCGTGGCTGCGCGCTGCCATGAGCCCGGCGCGGGCCCCCTCCTCCCCGGCCCGGACATGCAGGGTCAGGCGGCGCCGTCCGGCGCCGTGGGCGTCCTGGAGCGGCTCGGGCTCGGCGTCGAGACCGGCCTGCGATAGGGCTTGGCCGACAAGGCCCCGCTTCCAGGCGGCGTAGGGCTCGGGCGCCCAGTGCTGGACGGCGCAGCCGCCGCAGGTTCCGAAATACCGGCAGAACGGGTCGATCCGCTCCGGCGAGGCGGCTTCGATGGCGAGCAACTGTCCGCGTCCGCCCTCCCGGCGGATGGCGACGCGCTCGCCCGGCAGGGTGAGGGCGACCGCTGTGCCGTCCGTGGCCATGCCGTCGCCACGGGCGCCGACCTTGGCGATGGTGACGGTGTCGGCGGGAGAATCGGTCATGGAACTGCTTTCCGGCGGGCCCCGAGGAGGAACTCGCGATTGCCGTCGCCACCGGTGACGGGGGACGGGATGAGGTCGAGAATCCTGAAGCCGGCCTGCGCGATGAAATCCCGGATCTCGGTGCAGACCGCCTCGTGAACCGCGGCGTCGCGCACGATGCCGCCGCGCCCGATCCGGTCGCGCCCGGCTTCGAATTGCGGTTTGACGAGGGCCGCCAGCGCCGCGCCCTCCCCCATCAGCGCCGCGACGGTCGGGATCACGAGGCGCAGGGAAATGAAGCTCACGTCGATGCTCACCAGCATCGGCGCCACCGGAATGGTCGCCGCATCGAGGTCGCGGGCATCGAGCCCTTCCAGGCTCGTCACGCGCGGATGGCCGCGCAGGGAGGCGTGCAACTGGTCGCGCCCGACATCGACGGCATAAACCCGGGCGGCGCCGCGCCCGAGGAGCGCATCGGTGAAGCCGCCCGTCGAGGCGCCGACATCGAGGCAGGTGAGTCCGGCCGGATCGAATCCGAAGGCGTCGAGGGCGGCGACGAGCTTGAGCCCGCCGCGCGACACGAAGGGATGGGGCGCCTGCGCCTCGATGGTCGCTTCTGGCCCCAGGAGGTCGGAGGCGCGGGCCACCACGCGGCCGTCGGCACGCACGAGGCCGGCCGCGATGGCGTCCTGCGCCCGCGCCCGGCTCTCGAAATGGCCGCGCTCGACCAGAAGGCGATCGGCCCTGATCCGGTCCCGCGTCATGCCCGTAACTCGAAATTCCTCGCCGTCCTGCAACGCGCCTCGCCGGCACGGCCCGCCCTCGCTACACCACAACGCGGCGTCCGCGAACGAAAAACACGGCAGTTTCGAGTCGCGTCGATAGGCTTGGCCGTGTCATGACTCGGAGGCTGGGATCGCCCCACTCGGGAACGGACGCCGGAGGACGGCTTTGAGGTCGCACCCAGCGGCCGTTCTCCCGAAGCCGGCCGCGACAACAGGACAGAGCATGACCACGCCGCGCGAGATCGAGTTGAAGCTGGATTGCGAGGTCGCCGACCTCCCCACCCTCGCGAATCATCCCTTGCTCCGGGCGGACGGGACACCCGACACGGCGGTTCTGACCTCGACCTATTTCGATACGGTCAAGGGCGATCTGCGCAAGGCCGGTCTGACCCTTCGGGTGCGCCGCGAGGGCGACCGTCGCATCCAGACCGTGAAGGCCGCCGGCGGCGGCGCCGGCCTGTTCGACCGGGCGGAATGGGAAACCGACATCGCCGGGGACCGGCCGGACCTTGAGCGCCTCGGCGATGCGCCCGTGGCCGCCCTCCTGGCAGACCTGCCCGATTCCGATCTCCGGCCCGTCATCACCACCGTGGTGGAGCGCACCACCCGCCTCGTGCTCCACGGCGAGTCCCTCATCTCGGCGACCCTCGACCAGGGGCGGATCGAGACGAAGCAGGGCGACGTGCCCCTGTGCGAGCTCGAACTCGAACTCGGAGAGGGCAAGCCCGGCGACCTGTTCGGCCTCGCTCAAGCACTCTCCGAGACCGTGCCCTTGCGCCTCGGCGCCCTGAGCAAGAGCGCGCGCGGCTGGAGCCTCCTCGACGGGACCCTGCGCAAGGCGAGCAAGTCCGGCGCCGTCCGCCTCGCGCCCGAGGCGACGGCGGGCGAGGCGTTCCGGGCCATCGCCGGCGCCTGCCTGCATCACCTGCGCCTGAACGAGGACGTGTTCCTGCATCGCCGCCATCCGGAGGGCCTGCACCAGATCCGCGTCGCCCTGCGGCGCCTGCGCTCGGCCATCACGTTGTTCAAGCCGATCCTGGCGGGCGACCCGGCGACGGCGAACCTGCGTGATGAGATCAAACGCGTCACCGAACCGTTCGGGCGGGCGCGCAACCTCGACGTCTTCCTGGAAACCACCCTGCCGGCCGAGATGGAGAAGCGACCCGACGAAGCGGGCCTGCGCGATCTGCGAACCCGGCTCGAGGCCGAGCGCGACCGGGCCCACGATGCCGTCATCGCCACCCTGGAATCGCCGGCTTGGCGCAGCCTCGTCCTCGACATCGCCGCCTGGATCGAGACGGGCGCGTGGCGGAGCGAAGGGAACGTCCCGGTCCGCGACGCCCCGGCCGAGGAGTTCGCCGCCGACATCCTCGACAAGGCCCGCCGCCGCATCCGCAAGCGCGGCCGCCACCTCGACCGGATCGACGCGGAGGCCCGGCACCGCGTGCGCATCGAGGGCAAGAAGCTGCGTTACGGCGCCGAGTTCTTCGCCAGCCTCTATGCCGAGGGCAAGCCGCACAAGCGCCACAAGGCGTTCGTCGCGGCCCTGTCGGACCTGCAGGATCACCTCGGCGCCCTCAACGACATGGCGACGGCGCACGAGGTGCTGTCCGGGCTCGCCCACGATGCGTCCGCCGTGCCGGCCCAAGCCCTGTTCGCCGCCGGCCTCACGGCCGCCGACACCGAGGCCGCGACCAAGGCCCTGCTGGCCAAGGCGGCGGAAGCCCATGGCGACCTCGTCGACCTCAAGCCGTTCTGGCGGTGAGGCCGGCCCTCAGCGTCCGACGCTGAGGGCGTAGAGGGTGATGGCGGCCGCGTTCGACACGTTGATGCTGCGGATTTCGCCCCTGAACGGGATCCGCGCCAGCACGTCGCAATTCTCTCGGGTGCGCTGGCGCAGGCCCTTGCCCTCGGCCCCCAGCACGATCACGGCCGGGCGCTTCGGCCCGATGGTATCGAGGTCGGTGTCGGCTTCCGAATCGAGGCCGATGCGGGTGAAACCGCGTTCGCCGAGGTCGATCAGCGCCTCCGAGAGGTTGCGCACGATGACGAGGGGGACGTGTTCCAGGCCGCCCGAAGCGGATTTCGCGAGCACGCCCGTGGCGCTCGGGGAGTGGCGCGCCGTGGTGACGATGCCCGCCACCCCGAAGGCCGCGGCCGTGCGAACGATGGCGCCGACATTGTGCGGATCGGTGATCTGATCGAGGGCGAGGAGAAGCGCGTCGTCGGGCAGGTCATCCAAGTCCGGGCCGGGCAGCGGATCGGCTTCGAGGTAGAGGCCCTGGTGCACGGCGTCCGGACCAAGCAGCGCGTTGATGGCGCTCGGCCGCACGAGTTCTGGATCGATGCGCAACTGGCCGATTTCCTCCGTCAAACGCAGCATGGCGTTCTCCGTGGCGAGCAGCCGGTGCAGGCGGCGGCCGTCGTTGGCCAGCGCCTGGGCGACGGGATGCCAGCCGTAGAGCACCACGCGGTCGCCCTCGGGGCCGTTCGGCCGGGGCCGGAAGCGGTCGCCCTGGGGGCCGGGCCGTCTCGTCTGCCGGCCCGGCGGGCCGTCGCGTCGCGTGGTCATGGGGTGCTGTCCGCCGTCTCTGGGGAGGTGCGGGAAACCCCCGCCCCGGTGCTCCGGGACAAACCGGCCACCGGCCCTTTCGTCAAGCCGCAAACTTCTCCCCAAAAGCCCGTTGCCCCCGCCGGCGATCCCGCCTATAGAGACCTCGCTCCGACCAGCGCCCTTCGTCTAGCGGTCCAGGACGTCGCCCTTTCACGGCGAAAACACGGGTTCGATTCCCGTAGGGCGCGCCATTACGGCAGCACAATCTGCATTGGCATCAAGGCCTGCGTGTAGAGGCTCCTGCTTCGAGAGCCTTCGAATCCTCTCATTTCTATCGTGCTGCGCGCTGACCCACCGACTGTTGCTTCAACGGGGTCGGACCATCGTCGCGGCGCGCGCTCAACTCGGCTGGGCCGAGCTTGCATCGGATCGGGCTGAGCGGTCGTCGGATGGTACCGTGGGGGGCGGCCCGGGACCCGGCGGCTTCGGCTTGTCGAGGCTCTGATCGCGCGGCGCCCCTGGATTCCCCGTAGAAGCCCGCCGGCCGACCCATCATCAACAGACTTGAACGCGTCGCGACCCATCGTCAGGCGCCGAGCCCCGGGGTGAGTCCTGGGTCGGGCGGGCGCGATCCATCGCAAGGCTCCGGGGACGGCGCGTCGCACCTCCGCGGACCTACACTCCCCGCATGGACGGCACAAACCGCCGGGGAGGCGGCAGAACCTGCCGGGTCGCGACGGATCGGGACCGGCCCCCTCAAAGCTAAGGTCTTGAGATTTCTCGATAACCCGCGCGGCACGGCGGTTGCTGATCTCTGCTCGACCTTAACCGGAGGCTCAGAGAGCAGACCATGGATATCTTCAACGCGTTGCAGACCGCCGTCTCGGGCCTCCAGGCCCAGTCCTATTCCCTCAACAACATCTCGGGCAACATCGCCAACTCCCAGACCACCGGGTTCAAGCGTGTCGACACGAACTTCGTCGACATGGTCGGCGAGCAGCCCGTGAACCAGCAGGTTTCCGGCACGGTCGGCGCCTTCTCGCGCCTCACCAACAATATCCAGGGCGGCCTGCTGGCCTCCGGCGTCTCCACCAACATGGCGCTGAGCGGTCAGGGCTTCTTCACGGTTCAGACCAAGACCGGCGACGCCGTTGGCCAGCCCACCCTCTCGCCCACGCCGCGCTACACCCGCCGCGGCGATTTCCAGCTCGATTCTCTCGGCTACCTCGTCAACGGCTCGGGCGGTTACCTCACGGGCCAGAACTACGATCCCCGCACCGGTCAGAGCACCGGCAGCGGCCCCATCAACATCTCCACCGCTTCCCTCCCGGCCAAGGCCACCTCGAGCGTCACCTATGCGGCCAACCTGCCTCAGGTGCCGAAGACCAAGAATTCCTCTGGGGGTGATTCGGACGGTTCCCTCCTGCTCAAGCTCCACGGCGCCGCCATCACCGACTACTCGAAGATCTCGGGTGCCGACCAGAAAGAGTTCGCCACGAAGACGCTCTCCGGTGGCGAGATAACGGCCTACAGCATCACCGGCGCCCCCACGACGGTTCAGCTGCGCTGGGCGAAGATCGCGAATCAGAACGGCACCACGCCCGACACGTGGAACCTGTATTACCTCAGCAATTCCAAGGTTCCGGACACGGACGATACCTCGACGGCGGGTGTTGACGAGTCGGCGGCGACGGCTTGGACCAATGTCGGCATCGATTTCAAATTCACGGACGGCATCCTGGCGCCGCCGCTCGATCCCCGGATCAACAACCTGACCATTGACGGCGTCAAGGTGAACGACAGTGTTGCGCTCAACATCTACAAGAATGCTTTGACCCAATATTCGGCAACGGACGGTGCCATCCGTACCGATACCGCTGTTCAGGACGGTTATGCTTCCGGGAGCTTGACCTCGCTTTCGGTTTCGACCGAGGGCAAGATCATCGGCACCTACTCAAACGGCAATTCCGCCATCGTCGCCCAGGCCGGCGTCGCCCAATTCAAGAACCCCAACGCTCTGAAGGCCGACACCACCGGCAACTTTTCCGCGACCCTGGCGTCCGGTGAGCCGACGACCGGCCTGAACGGCACCATCGTGGCCGGCGGACAGCTCGAGCAGTCGAACACCGACGTGGCCGGCGAGTTCTCGAAAATGATCGTCACGCAGCAGGCTTACTCGGCCAACACCCGCGTGATGTCGACGGCTCAGACCATGATGAGCGACCTGATTAACATCATTCGTTAAGGTTATCAGGCTAGAGTGATCGAATAACCGATCCCACACCAAACCCTCCGGAAGCATCGCCCCCGTGACCCCGTTCGATCGCCTTTCATCGGGCAGATCAGGACGGGGCCGCGCGGCGGCTCCGGGCCGATGCCTCGCGAGCCCTGCGAGGATCTCGCGAGACGAAAAGGCTCGAACCGATGTCGATCACCAGCGCGATCAACACCGCCACGACCGGCCTGCAGGCCGTCCAATCCCAGATCGGGCTGGCGTCGCAGAACATCGCTAACGTCAACACCCCCGGCTACAACAAGCGCATCCAATCGACGGTGAGCCAAGCGCAGGCGCCAAACGTGAGCACCAGCGCGGTGACGCGTGTGCTCAATGCCACCTCGTTGAAACAGCTTCGCCTGGAGACCTCGGGCGCGGCCTATACGGGCATCACCGCCAACGTGGCGACGCAGATCGATTCCCTGTTCGGCATCCCCGGTTCGAGCTCCTCCCTCGACGGGCTCCTCAACAGCTACGTCAAATCCGTCCAGACCCTCACGGACGATCCCCGCGTGAGTTCCGTGCGTACCGCGGTGGCGAACAATGCCGCCGCCCTCGCGGGCAGCCTCGTTACCATCTCGAACGGTATCCAGGCCCTGCGCACGGGCATGGAGACGCAGCTCGGCAACGATGTGACGGCCGCCGATGGCATCCTGAAGAACATCGCCCAGCTCAACCTCAAGATCATGGCTGCGAAGGCCAATGGCGGAAACCCCGACCTCCTCGACCAGCGCGACCAGGCCATCAACGATCTGTCCCAGTACATGGATGTGCAGGCGGTGGAGCAGAACGATGGCTCCGTCACGGTGATGACCCAGTCCGGCCTCACGCTCGTCGATCACACCACACCGGCCAGCCTCCAGTTCGACGGCGCCGCGGCCCTGAGTCCTCTCACCGTCTATTCGGAAGATCCCACCAAGCGCACCATCGGCACCATCACGGCGGTGACGCCCGGCGGCGCGCGGATCGATCTCATCGCCGCCAACGCCCTGCGCTCCGGTTCCCTCGCGGCCGCGGTGAACGCCCGCGACGTGACCCTCGTCGAGGCCCAGCGTCAGGTCGACGAGTTGGCGGCCGGCTTGGCGCAGTCCACCACGGACCGCACCGTGAGTGCTGCGGGCGGCACGGGCATCGACATCTCGGGGTTGAAGAGCGGCAACCGCATCGCCCTTTCCCTCGCCGATGGGACGAAACTCGTCCTCGTCGCCTCGAGCACCGGCGCCCCGAGAATCCAGTCCGGCGATGTCGATTCCAGCACGGCCCTGCCCCTGAGCTTCAAGCTCGGGACCGACGCCGACATGCAGACCGCCATCGGCACGGCGCTCGGCGCGAACTACGCGGTCACGGTCACCAACGGAAAACTCACGATCACCCGCGCCGCCGCCGCGCCGAACCCGGCCGTCACCACGGTCGGCGTCACCACCACGGTTCCGGCCAATGCCGCCGACACGAAGACCGGCGATACCGAGTTCGCCCTGTTCGTCGATTCCGGCAGGAACGGTGAACTCTACACCGGCGATTTCGACACGGGCTCGCAGCTGACGGGTTTCGCTCAGCGCATTGCCCTCAACGCGGCGGTCAAGGCCGATAACAGCGCCTTCGTCGTGGCATCGTCCACGACGGAGTCGAGCGATCCGACACGCCCGCAGCGCATTCTCGATGGGCTCACCACCAGCAGCCGCACATTCTCGGCGGCGGTGGGTATCGGCGGTGTCCGCGCGCCCCTGACCACCACCCTGGCGAATTTCACCCAGCGCGTCGTTGACACCCAGGGGGCGAATGCCGCCGCGAGCCAGAGCCTCGATCAGGGCCAGCAGATCGCCCTCTCGACCGCTCGCGGCCGCTACGCGAACGAGTCCGGGGTCAAGATCGACGAGGAAATGGCGAATCTGATCCAGCTTCAGACCGCCTACGGCGCCAACGCCCGAGTGCTCACCGCCGCCCGTGACATGCTCGACACCCTCATGCGGATCTAGAGCGTTTTCTTTCGCCGAGCCGGCATCCTGTTCCGCGGACAATGCTCTCCCGGGCAACGCGTCCGCCATCGTCCTCGCTTATCGCCGAACCCTCTCCCCCTCCGAGATCGCGCCCATGACGATTCCTCCTTTCGCGGCCGGTAATTACAACACGGCCTTGAACGCGCAGCGCCTGCTCGCGAGCAAGAGCAGCCTCGATGCGCTGACCACGCAGATGGCCTCGGGCCGCACGGCGGAGACCTATGGCGGTCTCGGCGCGTCCCGGACCCTGAGCCTGAACGCGAACGCCCAGGTGGCCCGCCTCGAAGGGTACGGCGACAACATCACCACGGCCTCCAATCGCATCAACCTGGGTTCGAAGAGCCTGCAGACCCTGGCGACGACCACGTCGACACTCTCCACGAGCATCGCCAATGGAATGGCGAATACGAGCTCGCCGTCGGCGCGCAACACCACCCGCCTGATGGCCGCGAGCAACCTCGATCTCTTCGTCGACACCCTGAATCAGAACTACAACGGCACTTACCTCTTCGGCGGCCGTGCCACCGATGCACCGCCGGTCGCTTCGTCGACTTCGATCCTGAACGGTGACGACACCGGCGCCGGGCTCAAGACGGTGGTCGCCGAGCGCAAGCTGGCGGATGGCACTGCCGGAACGGGCAACCTCCTCATCCCGGCCCCAACGGGAACGCCAGCGACGAAGATTACGATGTCGGAGGGGGGAAGCACGGCTAACCGCGCAAATTTCGGCTTCATCCTCGGGGCTGTCACGAGCTCTAACACCACCGCCATCAGCAGCACGGTCGACACTGCCGCGGCTGCGCCGACGACAGCCCTGACGTTCGCCGCGCAGCCGAAGGACGGCGACGTGATCCGGGTGAGCGTCAACCAGGCTGATGGCAGTCAACTCCTGGTCGATTACACCGCCAGGACCGTCGCGACGGGAGCGGCCAACGAATTCGTCATCGGCGCGAGCCCAGCTGCGAGCGCCACCGCCCTGAAAACGGCGCTCGGGACGAGCCAGATCGCGGCCGTGCAGAGCCAGAATCCGCCCGGCGTCGCCGTGTCCTTCACGGGCGGGGCGGCTGCCAGCACCTCCCTGACGGTGAACCAGAACCCGAACGACGGCGACACCGTCACGGTGACCCTCGGCCTGCGCGACGGCACCAAGACGACCCTCACCCTGACGGCTCGGACGACATCCGACGGCAGCGATCCCTCGGTGTTCGTCATCGGCGCCGACGCGGCCGCCACGGCGACCAACCTTCAGGCCGCGCTTCAGAAAACGGTCGGGGGCAGCGCCGCGACGACCCTTTCGGCTTCATCCGCCGTTCTGGCCGCGAAGGACTTCTTCGCCGGCACGAAGTCCGCCGCTTTCGCGCCCCGGCGCGTCGATACGGCCAATGGCGGCTTCGTCAGCAACGCAGCCGGCAGGACCGTGATCTGGTACAAGGGAGACGAGAGCCTCACCGACCCGCGTGGGACGGCCACGGCCCGGGTCAGTTCCGGCCTCTCCGTCGATATCGGTGCGCAGGCCAACGAGGCCGGGATCCGCAATGCGATCACCGGCGTCGCCATTCTGGCGAGCGAGGAATACGCCAGCACGAAGAGCTTGAGCGACACGACGCTTTCCGCTGCCGACAGGACTCAGGCCCTGAACGAGCGCAACCGCTACTCGGCCATGGCCGACCAGGTCACGGCCCTGTTCAAGCCGGCTCAGGACGATCAGGGGATCAGTCAGGTGGCCGCCGAACTCAGCCTCGCTTCGGCCCAGATCGGCAATGCCAAAACGCAGAACGGCGCCCTCCGGGCTCAGCTGCAGAACACCATCGACGGAACCCAGTTGATCTCGACGGAAGAGGTCGCGACCAAGATCCTCTCGGTGCAGAGCCAGCTTCAGGCCAGCTACCAAGTCACGTCGATGCTGTCGAAGCTGTCGCTGGTCAACTATCTGTAAGAGGAACGGCGGGTATCGAAGTCTGGGCAATCGAGGGCGCGTGTTGGATCGTGATCCCCTCGAGCGTGCCCGGTGACGAAGCGGGCGTGATGGATAGGCTGATGGCGTCCCTTGCCGGGAGGCCCATGCTGCACCTGCACGCCCGCTTCGTCGCATTGATTCCCTGGTTGATACCGCCGTTCGTCCGCCGATCTGGCGTCATGCTCAGGCTGCACCGATCGGCGCGATCTTGGGGATCAAGCCCCCGGGCAAATGGGCCGAACGGCAGCGCCACGGGCGGCGTGGGTTGGGCGCGGCCACCGATGGTGCAGACCTTATTCATTTCGGCAGCCTGCTTGCGCGTTTGCCGAGATCCACGATCGGGCGGAACTCGGCCTGTCGGCCTTGATGCGCGGCTCCGAGCGTTCGGCGTCGGACAATTCGCGACGCCACCAGTCCTCGCCCTTGTCAGGCACTCTGCAGAACCCAATGTCCCAAGATCAAACGGACAGGGTCTGACACGCACGCAATGACGCAAACCATGACGCCCGGCGAAGCCCGGCTCCAGGCGATGGCCGCTCCCGAGGGCGACATCGCGGCTTCGACCCATACCCTCGTGGTCGGGCCGTATCTCGGGCGGGTGGCCCAGCGCGGGGCCGGCGGGCCGAACACCGCCGAAAGCCTGCGCTCGAACGAGGCGCGCCTCGACGAGGCGGCGGGGCTCGCGGCGGCCATCGAGCTCGATGTGATCGAGACGATCTTCGCTCCGGTCCAGCGTATCCGGCCGTCGACCTATCTCGGCAAGGGCCGGGTCGAGGAACTCGCCGGCCTCATCAAGGCCCGCGAGATTGGCCTGGTGGTGATGGATTGCGCCCTGTCGCCGGTGCAGCAGCGCAACCTCGAAAAGGCGTTCGGCTGCAAGGTCATCGACCGCACCGGACTCATCCTCGAAATCTTCGGGCGGCGCGCCTCCACCCGCGAGGGCACCCTGCAGGTCGAGCACGCCCACCTCGCCTACCAGCGCAGCCGCCTCGTCCGGTCCTGGACCCACTTGGAGCGCCAGCGCGGTGGCTTCGGCTTCCTCGGCGGTCCGGGCGAGACCCAGATCGAGGCCGACCGGCGGATGATCCAGGAGCGAATGACGAAGATCGAGCGCGAACTCGACGGCGTCACCCGCACGCGCGGCCTGCACCGCCAAGGCCGGGCGCGGGTGCCTTACCCCATCGTGGCGCTGGTGGGCTACACCAACGCCGGTAAGTCGACCCTGTTCAATGCCCTCACCAAGGCGCAGGTGATGGCGCAGGACATGCTGTTCGCCACCCTCGACCCGACGGCGCGGGCGACGAAGCTACCGCACGGCGAGACCGTGATTCTCTCCGACACCGTGGGCTTCATTTCGGAGTTGCCAACCTCCCTCATCGCGGCCTTCCGGGCCACCCTGGAGGATGTGATCGAAGCCGATATTCTACTGCACGTCCGCGACGTCTCGCACGGCGACAGCGAGGCCCAGGCCGAGGATGTCGGGTCGGTGTTACGCGAACTCGGTATCGAAACCACCGCCGCCCGGATCATCGAAGTCTGGAACAAGGCAGATCTCCTCGACGAGGGCGAGCGCACTCGCCTGCTCAACCTCAGCGCCCAGGGTCGCACGGACCGGGACAGCGACGCCCCGATCCTCGTCTCGGCCTTGACCGGCGAGGGGCTCAGTGCCCTGACGGGGCGGATCGAGGCCCGCATCGCCCGCCAGCGCTCGACCTTCGCGGTGGTGCTGCCGCCGGAGGACGGGGCAGGGCTGCACTGGCTCTACGAGAACGGTGAAGTCCTGGATCGCCGCGAGGAAGAGGGTGGCACTATGCACCTCGCCTTCCGCATCGCCCCGGAAAAGGAGCCGCGCTTCCTCAACCGCTTCGCGGGTGCCCGCCGCCTCAACCGGGCCGGCTGACGCTTCGATCGTGGGATGCCGAAGGGATCATCCCTTCGGCGGGGGGCGGCCGGAGGCCGACATTTCGGGGCTCCGCCCTGGACACGGGAAGGGCTGGCCCTTCGAACCCATGTTTGAACGAAAGAAGCCGCGCCTCCCTCGGGAAGCGCGGCTTCTTTCGTCGCGAGAACCGCGAGCCCGAAGGCTCGCGGATATCGGATCAGTACTTGCGGATGATCGGGGCCGGAGCGACGGCGGCGACGGCGGTGGGCGAGTACAGCGGAACGATCAGGCGGAACCAGCCTTCGACCGTGTCGGTGCCGCGCACGGCGTTGGCGACCGTGGTGGCGACGTAGGCCTGGGCGGTCACGGGTCCGAAGTCGTAGCCGATGAGACCACCGACCGAGAAGCTGCCGCGGTTGCCGCGGGCGAGGCTGAACTGGCTGATGTCGAAGTTGTAGGTGCCGTAACCGATGGCGCCGATCTCGAACTTGCCGAACTTCTTGGTCGCGGTCAGGTCGAGGTTGAGCGAGTCGGAGATGTTGAACGGACCACGGGTGTTGCCGAAGCCGAAGGTGTTGGTGCCACCGAACGAGGCCGGCGAATCGTAGATGTTCGCGGTCAGGTTGGCGGTGAGATTCCAGCCGTCGCCGGTGTAGCTGGCGGCGACGCCCATGCGGTAGGTGTTGGAGGCGAGCTGCCCCAGGACGGGGGCGCCGAGGAGCTGGCCGCCGTTGCTGACGAGGACGCCACGGCCGGCGTTCAGCTCGTTGAGGTAGACACCGCCGAGCAAGCTGACGCCGAAGTTGTTGCCGAGGTCGAAGGCCCAGATGCCGCCGACGAAGGTACCGACGTTGATCGACAGGTCACGGGCGCCGTTTACACCGCTGTTCTTGCCGAAGGCGAACACGGTCGGGGGGGCGACGAGCAGCTCGACGCGGCCGCCGAGCGGAACGAACGGGGTCGACCACACGAGCACCGGAATGTTGACGCCGACGTCGACGGCGCCGGGGCCGGTGTTCTCGTTGCTGCGGTAGACGAAGGTGTTGAGGGCGTAGATGCCCTCCGGCAGCGGGGCGCCGGTGGCGAGGCCAACCTGCTCGCCGGGAACCGTGGTCGTCTGGGCGAAGGCGGCGGTGGCGGACATGCCGACCGAAAGCGCCACCGCTCCGGCGGCGAGCCAGTTCTTGATCATGTGTCAGTCCTTCCCAAGGATTTCAGGCGGGCGCCGCGTAGCCTTCCGCACCATTCTGCCGGTCCGCCGCTTTTGGAGCGGCGTGTTCCCGTTGGTTTGGAAGGCCCCCCTTGCGGCCCGAATTCGGTCTCAACGAGGGGAACTATTCTACACCTCGCCTCGAAATGACAGGGCGTTGCACTGAAACGGGGCAGTTCCAAACTGACCGTTGCGCAAAAGTCGCAATCTGGCTGCGGTGCAACAGTGCGGCTTGTTAACCTTTGTGGCTGCGGTCACGCGACCTCATCTCGACCGACCGGAACGATAACGCTGGTGCGACAGGTGGTTGGATGGTGGCCGCGTTTCGGGAGAAAACGGAAATTCACGCTGGGCGATTGCGCAGGCGTTAACCTTTGGTTCGCCACGCCTGGAAGTGGTCTCGCGCTGCGAAATCCGATTTTTCCGATTCCGGAGCCTGGCGGCGTGACGGAACCCCGCCATCGGGACCCCGACACGGCGAGGGCCGGCGAATCGTCCCCGCGCGCGCCGGACCACGAGGTCCGAATGGCCGTCCCGGTTTCGGTCTAGACGGTCGTCTTGCGGCCCTTGGCGGTCGTGGGCGGCGCGGGCGCGGCGGGCCGGCGCGCCAGAACATCGCGCAGGAAGCGGCCGGTATGGCTCTTCTTCGATTGGGCGATCTGCTCCGGCGTGCCCGCGGCCACCACCATGCCACCGCCGTCGCCGCCCTCCGGCCCCATGTCGATGACCCAGTCGGCGGTCTTGATGACCTCAAGGTTGTGCTCGATCACCACCACGGTGTTGCCCTGGTCCACGAGCTCGTGAAGCACCTCCATGAGCTTGGCGACATCGTGGAAGTGCAGGCCCGTGGTCGGCTCGTCGAGGATGTAGAGAGTGCGGCCCGTGGCGCGCTTCGAGAGTTCCTTCGACAGCTTCACCCGCTGGGCCTCGCCGCCCGACAGGGTGGTGGCCTGCTGGCCGACCTTGACGTAGCCGAGGCCGACGCGGGCCAGGGTCTCCATCTTCTCCCGGATGGTCGGCACCGCCTTGAACAGCTCGGCGGCCTCCTCCACCGTCATGTCGAGGACATCTGCGATGGAGCGGTCGCGGTACTTCACCTCCAGGGTTTCGCGGTCGTAGCGCCGGCCCTTGCATACGTCGCAGGTGACGTACACGTCGGGTAGGAAGTGCATCTCGATCTTGATGACGCCGTCGCCCGAGCACGCCTCGCAGCGCCCGCCCTTGACGTTGAACGAGAAGCGCCCGGCCTGGTAGCCCCTGGCCTTGGCCTCGGGAAGTCCGGCGAACCAGTCGCGGATCGGCGTGAAGGCGCCCGTATAGGTCGCCGGGTTCGAGCGCGGCGTGCGACCGATGGGCGATTGGTCGATGTCGATGACCTTGTCGAGATTCTCCAAACCCTCGATCCGCTCGAACGGGGCGGGGTGTTCCAGGGCGCCATTGAGGGTCTTGGCCACCGATTTGTACAGGGTGTCGATGACCAGGGTGGACTTGCCCCCGCCCGACACCCCTGACACGCACGTGAAGGTGCCGAGCGGGATGTCCACCGAGACGTTCTTGAGGTTGTTGCCGCGTGCGCCGATGAGCTTGAGCGTCCCCTTCTTCGGCTTGCGCCGGGCGGTCGGCACCCGCACACTCATCTCGCCGGTGAGGTACTTCGCCGTGAGGGAGGCGGGGTTCTTCAGCACCTCCTCGGGCGTACCCTGGGCGATGATCTGGCCGCCGTGGATGCCGGCACCGGGACCGACATCGACCACGTAATCCGCCTGCAGGATCGCGTCCTCGTCGTGCTCGACGACGATCACCGAGTTGCCGAGGTCGCGCAGGCGCTTGAGGGTGCCCAGCAGACGCTCGTTGTCGCGCTGGTGCAGGCCGATGGAGGGCTCGTCGAGCACGTAGAGCACGCCCGTCAGCCCGGAGCCGATCTGCGACGCGAGGCGAATGCGCTGGCTCTCGCCGCCCGACAGCGAGCCCGAGCCCCGCGCCAGGGTGAGGTAGTCGAGGCCGACATCGATCAGGAAGGTGAGGCGGTCGCGGATCTCCTTCAGGATGCGGGTCGCGATCTCGTTCTGCTTGTCCGTGAGTTTCTCCGGCAGGTCCGAGAACCAGCGGTGGGCCTCGCGCACGGACAGGGCGGTGATCTCGCCGATATCCTGCAGGGCGACCTTGACGCAGAGGGCTTCGAGCTTGAGGCGCTTGCCCTGGCAGGTGGCGCAGGGTGTCGCGCTCATGAACCGCGCGATCTCTTCCCGCGACGTGTCGCTCTCCGTCTCCTTGTAACGCCGTTCCAGGTTCGGGATCACACCTTCGAACGGCTTGTTGACCTCGTAGGCGCGCATGCCGTCGTCGTAGGCGAAGCGGACCGAGTCCTTGCCCGTCCCATGAAGGATGACGCTGCGCGCCGCCTCGGGCAACTCGGCCCAGGGTACCGTCGTCTTGAATTTGTAGTGTCGCGCCAGGGCATCGAGGGTCTGGCCGTAATAGGGCGAGGTCGATTTCGCCCAGGGGCCGACGGCGCCGCGCTTCAGGCTGAGCGTCACGTCGGAGATCACGAGTTCCGGGTCGATCCGCATCTCGTGGCCGATGCCGCCGCAGGTCGGACAGGCGCCGAACGGGTTGTTGAACGAGAACAGGCGCGGCTCGATCTCCGCGATGGTGAAACCCGAGGTGGGACAGGCGAAGCGCGACGAGAACGTGATTTTTTCGCGCGCTTCTTCGCCTTCGGGCGCATCGGCGAATTCGATGACCGCGATGCCGTCGGCGAGGTCGAGGGCGGTCTCGAACGAATCGGCGAGCCGGGCAGCGATGTCGGGCCGCACGACGACGCGGTCCACCACCACGTCGATGTCGTGCTTCAGCTTCTTGTCGAGCACCGGCACGTCGTCGATGGCATAATACTCACCGTCGATGCGCAGGCGCTGGAAGCCCTTCTTCTGGAACTCGGCGATTTCCTTGCGATACTCGCCCTTGCGGCCCCGCACCACGGGGGCGAGCAGGTAGAGCCGGCTCTTCTCGGGGAGGGCCAGCACCCGGTCGACCATCTGGCTCACCGTCTGGCTCTCGATGGGCAGGCCGGTGACGGGCGAGTACGGGATGCCGACGCGCGCCCAGAGGAGGCGCATATAGTCGTAGATCTCCGTCACGGTGCCGACGGTGGAACGCGGGTTCTTCGACGTGGTCTTCTGCTCGATGGAGATGGCCGGCGACAGCCCGTCGATCTGGTCGACATCGGGCTTACCCATCATCTCCAGGAACTGACGGGCATAGGCCGAGAGGGATTCGACGTAGCGGCGCTGGCCCTCGGCGTAGATCGTGTCGAAGGCGAGCGACGACTTGCCGGAGCCCGAGAGCCCCGTGAACACCACCAGCCGGTCGCGGGGGATCGTGAGATCGACGTTCTTGAGATTGTGCTCCCGGGCGCCCCGAACGGAGATGACGCGGGACTCGCGGACCCCGTCGAACAGCTTCTCGATGTCCGCCTCGATGGCTTCCGCGCTGGCTTGCCGGGCGGCGGCTTTGGCTTTGGCCATGGGGTCTCTTCGAAGTCGGCTCGCGGCGGGAGCCCAAGATCCGTTTGGGCAAGGTCCGGTCGGGTAGCCCCGCATGTCGGGCGGCGAGGCCCCCGGGGCAAGGTGCCGTGCACACCCCGGCGACGAATGCTCCGGGGGGAGGGATCCCCGAACGGTCGTGCCGAGCACCGAGACCGTTCCTAGAACAAAGTAAGTACAGCGACAAGATTGCGGTTTGGGACGGCCATTCGGCCGGGGCCGGGTCGGGTACCGACCATCTGTCGAGCACGCATCCTCGCCCGGGACTTGGAAACTGCGTTGGCTAAGCCGTCCGCGCGCCGCACCGCAGAGCATTCGATGCGCTTTGAAATTTCTCTCAAAAGATGTCGGCGCACGGCGCTGAGGCGGTCCAAGATTGTTTCCGCTATGTCGCTGAAACTCTCCGATCATTACCAAAAGAAATCGCTTGTTCGGAACGGCGAATGCTCAGAAAATATCCGAAAATGCGCAAATGATAGGCATGTTTTTACGCGGAAACGATGCGTTTACACTTACGGACGAGGGTGACGGGCTTCCGGATCCAGGCAGGCTTTCCTCGATGCTTCGCAATGCCCTCGCGTCCCTCCGGGGCCGTATCCTCCTCGTCGCCCTCGCCCCCTGCCTCGCTTTCGCCGTCGTGGCCGGTCTGGCGATCTCGGAGCGGATGGCCGAGCGCGGCCGGATGGTCGCGGTCGAAGCCCTGCTCGATCTTGGAGGGCAGGTCGGGGGCTTTGTTCATGAAGTCCAGCGCGAGCGGGGCGCGTCGAGCCTGTTCCTCGGTTCGAAGGGCACCCGCTTCCGGCCGGAACTCGATGCCCAGCGCCTGCGCACCGACGCGAGCCGGACGCAGCTGATGGATGCCTATGCGGCGGCGGCGTCGAAGGCGGGCAGCGACGCGAACCTGACCGCGCGGGGCGCGGCCCTCACGGCCGCCCTTGACGGGTTGGCGGCGCACCGCAAGGCCGTGGACGGCCTGACCCGGACCCCGCCCGAGAATCTCGCCGTCTATACGGGTATGATCGGCAAGGCCCTCGACCTCGTGCGCGAGCTGTCCGGCATCGTCGTCGATCCCGCCCTCATCACACGGGCGTCGGCTTACTCGGCGTTCCTGTCCCTCAAGGAACTCGCCGGGCAGGAACGGGCCACGGCGTCCGGGATCTTCGGGGCGGGCCAGCTCGACCTCGCGGGCCTGTCGCGCCTCGCCGCCCTCGGGGCCGGTCAGGCCACCCACGAGGGGTTGTTCCGCCTCTCCGCCGAACCGGCCCAGATCGCGCTCCTCGATACCGTGGCGGCGAGCCCTGCGGCCCGCGAGGTCGAGCGCCTGCGTGGGATCGTGCTCACGACGATCCCGGGTCAGCCCTTGCGCTTCACCGACGCACCGGCCTGGTTCGGCGTCGCAACCCAACGCATCGACGCCCTGAAGGGTATCGAGGATCGGTTGGCGGAAGACCTCGCCCACGCGGCCGCCGCCGCGCGGTCGGGAGCGGAGCGCGCCGTCACCCTGTGGGTCGCCGCCAGCCTCGCGACCCTGGCCCTGTCCTGCCTCGTCGCCTTCGGGTTCGGCACCGCCATCGCGCGACCCCTGTCGCGGATCGCCGACGCCCTCACGGCCATCGGGCAGGGCCGAAGCGCGGGTGCGCTCCCCACGGGCGGCGCCCGCGAGGTCCGGGCCATCGCGGCGGCGGCTGCGACCTTCAGCGACAGCCTCGCGGAGCGCCGGCGTATCCGCGCCGAGGCCGACGAGCTGGCCCAGGCGGCTTCCACCGAGCGCCGTCAGGCGATGCTCGGCCTCGCCGACGGGTTCGAGGCCCGCGCCGGCCGTATCGTCGCGGCGGTGTCGGCCGCCTCGACGCAGCTGGAGGCCGCCGCCCACGCCCTGTCGCAGACCTCCAGCGAAACCTCGCGCCTCAGCGGCGCCGTGGCGCAGACCTCGGGAGAGGCCGCCGCCAGCGCCGACACCGTGGCGGCGGCGACGGAGGAACTGAGCGCCTCCGTGCGCGAGATCGGCAGCCGCGTCGAGATGTCGGCCACCGTGGCGGGCGAGGCCGAGCGCGACACCGCCCGCATGGGTGACGATATCCGTCGACTCGCCGGCGCCGCCGGCAGCATCGCGGAGATCGTCGGCCTGATTTCCAGTATCGCCAGCCAGACCAATCTGCTCGCCCTCAATGCCACCATCGAGGCGGCGCGGGCCGGCGAGGCGGGCCGGGGTTTCGCCGTGGTGGCGGCTGAGGTGAAGGAACTCGCCAACCAGACCACCCGGGCCACGGACGAGATCGCCGCCAAGGTCGCGGAGATCACGGGGTCGACGGCGGCCTCGGTCGAGACCATCGGGGGCATCACGAAGGTGATCCAGCGTCTCAGCACCCTGTCGCAAGACATCGCCGCGGCGGTGCAGCAGCAGGACGCCGCCACTCGCGAGATCGCCCGGACCACGGTGCACACGTCGGAAGGCACCCGCCGAGTGTCGACCCACATCGCCGGCGTGAGCGCGGCGGCGGACTCCGCCCGCACGGGCTCGGATCAGGTCCTCACGGCCGCGAGCGACCTCGCCCGGCAGGCGGCGGCCTTGCGTGACGAGGTCGACGGGTTCCTCGCCACGGTTCGGGCGGCCTGAGGGGGCACAGGCTGGAGCCCGCGCATCGGGGACGGCGCGTTCTCGCTGCGGTGGAGCGGCCGCCCTTCAGGGCGCGCTCTCCCGTGTCGAGGCGATGTCGACGGTGCCAGTCTCCGCCCCGCTTTCGGCCTGAGATCGCAGAACGGCGTTGGCCGCATCGGCCCGGATGCCCCCTCCTCGACGGTGGGGGCCCGCCATGGGCTTTCGGGTGTTCTCTGGCGACGCGCGTCTTCGCGGCAAGGGGCTTGCTCGGAGGTCCCGCCGCCGAGACCTCATGTCGGCAGGCTGCCCGTCGAGGATGAAATCCCACGGGCGCTCGGTTTACGCGCCCGGTTTGTCCGGGGCGGTCTCGTCCGGCTCGAACAGCTGCACGGGATGGCCCGGCATGATGGTCGAGATGGCGTGCTTGTAGACGAGCTGGGAATGACCGTCCCGGCGCAGCAGCACGCAGAAATTGTCGAACCACGTCACCACGCCCTGTAGCTTGACGCCATTGACGAGGAAGATGGTGAGCGGGATCTTGTTCTTGCGAACGTGGTTCAGGAACGTGTCCTGTAGGTTCTGAGCGCGTTCGCCCGCCATTGTTCTTATCCTTGATCCACTGCCGCCCGTCGTGCGTGACGGGTTCTCATCAGTCGGTTGCGCTGCGGCCGAATCGACCACTTGGTCCGAACCGCCGTGCGAAGTCCATTACACGTGCATTGTCGCGCCCTTGCAAGCGCTTCTTGGCACGCTTGGCCCGCCCTTTCGTCGTTCCACTGGTCAGGGGCCAATGCCGAGGGATTTGAGCTTTCGGTGCAGGGCCGAGCGCTCCATGCCGATGAATTCGGCCGTGCGGGAGATGTTGCCGGAGAACCGGGCGATCTGAGCTATGAGATACTCGCGCTCGAAGATCTCGCGGGCTTCGCGCAGGGCGAGACTCATGAGCTTCTCGCCGCCCGATCCGTTGGGGGTCGTCGGCACCAGGGCGCCGATCTCGGTGGGGAGCATCTCGGAGGTGACCTCCTGCTCCGGGTCCGTGTGGGTGAGGATCATCAAGCGTTCGACGTTGTTGCGCAGCTGGCGCACATTGCCGGGCCAGTCGTGCGACTGGAGCACCGCCATGGCGTCCTCGGCGATGCGCCGGCGCGGCAGGCCCGTGGCGGCCGAGATCTGCTCCATGAAGAACGCGATGAGCTCCGGCACGTCCTCGCGGCGCTCGGACAAGGACGGCACCCGGATCGGCACCACGGAGAGGCGGTGGAACAGGTCCTCGCGGAACCGGCCCGCCGCGATCTCCTCCGCCAGATCGCGGGACGAGGACGAGATGATGCGGACATCGACGTGGACCCGGGTGGTACCGCCCACCCGCTGGAAGTTCTGATCGACGAGAACCCGCAGGATGCGGTTCTGGGTCTCTCGCGGCATGTCGGCGACTTCGTCGATGTAGAGGGAGCCGCCATGGGCCTCCTCCAGGGCGCCGACCCGGCGCGCCCGCCCCTCCCCCGCCTCGACGCCGAACAGCTCGGCCTCCATGGTATCGGGCGTGATGGTGGCGGCGTTGATCACCACGAACGGGCCGTTGGCCCGGGTCGAGGTGGCGTGCAGCGTCCGGGCCGAGAGTTCCTTGCCGGAGCCCGGCGCGCCCAGGATCATCACTCGGGCGTTCGTGGGGGCGACGCGCTCCACGGTCTGGCGCAGCTGGTTGCACACCACCGAGGCGCCGACGATGCGGCTCGCCTGGCCCGAGCGGGTCTTGAGGTCGCGCACTTCGCGCTTGAGGCGCGACGCTTCGAGGGCGCGCTCGGCCACCAAGATGAGCCGGTCGGCCTTGAACGGCTTCTCGATGAAATCGTAGGCCCCCGCCTTGATGGCCGCCACCGCCGTCTCGATGTTGCCGTGGCCCGAGATCATCACCACGGGAAGATCGGGGTGGCCGGCCTTGATCTGGTCGAGCACCTGCAGCCCGTCGAGGCGCGAGCCCTGCAGCCAGATGTCGAGGAACACGAGGTGGGGCCGGCGCGACTCGATGGCCGCGAGCGCCTCGTCGGAGCCGCCGGCCGTGCGGGTGCGGTGACCCTCGTCGTCGAGGATGCCGGCGACGAGGTCGCGGATGTCGGCCTCGTCGTCGACGATCAGGATATCGGCGCTCATGACTGCATCTCCGCGATTGGGGGCGCCGTCCGCGCGGCACCCTTCTCATCCCGCGCGGAGGAGTTGCCCTCCGGCGTCGTGTGCCCCTGCGAGGGCTGATCCTGTGGAACCTGAGGAACGCGCATCCGCACGCGGCCGCCCCGTCCCTCGGGGTTGTCGTTCAGTTCGATCCCGCCGCCATGCTCTTCCAGCACCTTACTGACGATGGCCAGACCGAGGCCCGTACCGCCTTCGCGGGTGGTCATATAGGGCTCGAGCAGGCGCTGGCGCCCCTCGGCGGGAAATCCCTTACCGTTGTCCGTGACCTCGATGACGGCGAAGCCCTCCTCAAGGACGAGGCGGACGTCGACCTTACCCTTGCCGAGATCGGCTTCCGGCACGGCCTGCACGGCTTCCACGGCGTTCTTGAGGATGTTGGTGATGGCCTGCGACAGCAGGCGGATATCGAAGGCGGCCACAACCTTCTCGGCTCCGGCTTCCGTGAAGGTGAAGTCCAGGTCCGGATGCGCGACGCGCATCATGAACAGGTTCTGGCGCGTGATCTCGCTGAGGTCGTTCTGAGCGATGGCTGGCTTCGGCATCCTGGCGAAGGACGAGAACTCGTCGACCATGCGCTTGATCTCGTCGACCTGACGGATGATCGTCGCCGTGCACTGGTCGAACACGTCCTTGTCCGCGACGATCACCTTGCCGTACTTGCGCCGGATGCGCTCGGCCGAGAGTTGGATCGGCGTCAACGGGTTCTTGATCTCGTGGGCGATGCGGCGGGCGACATCGGCCCAGGCCGAGGTGCGCTGGGCCGAGACGAGGTCGGTGATGTCGTCGAGGGTCACCACGAAGCCCCGCGCCCCGCCCTGCGCCTGCTCACTCGTGACCCGGACCGTCACCGTGCGATCGCGCCCGTCGCGGGTGAGCTGGATCTGCTGCTGTAGGGCGCGCTGGCGGCCCTCGCCGCCCTCGGGGAACAGGGGGGCGAGTTCGGGCACGGCCTGTACCAGGGGCTGACCCACGATGGCGTTCGCCGCCAACCCGAGGGTGCGCTCCACGGATGGGTTGGCGATGGTGACCCGTCCCCCGGCATCGACCCCGATGACGCCGGGCGAGACGCCGGACAGCACGGCCTCCGTGAACCGGCGGCGCCGGTCGATGAGGTCGCTCGCCGCCGTCAGCCCGTCGTGCTGGCGGCGCAGCTCCTGCGTCATTTTGTTGAAGCTCTCGGACAGGTGCGCGAGGTCGCCGTCGCTCTTGTGGGCGGGGACCTGGGCGTAGAAGTTGCCCGACGCCACCTGATCGGCGGCGTTGATGAGGCGGCGGATCGGCGCCACGAAGCGGTTGGCGAAGTTCAGCCCGAACCACACCGCCGAGAGCAGGGCGATGAGGGCGATGAGCACGAACACCGAGGCGAAGCTGAGCTGGATCGAGCGCTTCAGGGAATCGTAGGTGAGGTATTCTGCCGCCGCCGCCCGCGACACGCCTGGGAACTCGATGGCGAGTTGGCTGACCTCGCGCTGCACGAGGAGCACGGCCCCGTCATAGGCGGGCATCCGCAGGAGGGCGGCGAAGATCCGGCCCTCGCTCGGGACGAGGCAGATGGGATCGGTGGATTTCGCCGCGTCGTCGAAGGCGGCGGCGGAAGGCAGGCGCCGGTCCTTCAGGGGATCGATCTGGGCTCGCGCCACCACGGTGTCGGGGCCGCGCATGATCTCGGCGACGGGCAGGCCCAAGGCCGTGGCGCGAGTGGTGAGGAAGCTCTCGAACCATTGCCGGTTCACGTCGAAATTCGGCCGTGCCCGGGTCAGGTCGTCGGCGAGAATGCGGATCTCGCGGGCGAGCGACTGGCACTGGTTCTCCTGATAGGCGTCGGCCACCTCGACGGATTTCAGCACCACGTCGCGCACCCGGTCGGTGAAGCCGAGCGACAGGCCCCGGTCGATGGTCACCGCCGCCACCACGGCGAGCAGCACGGTGGGCAGGATGGCGATGAGGGAGAACAGGCCAACGATACGGGTGTGCAGCCGCGCCACCGCCGCGTTGGCCCGCCGCGCGTGCAGGAAGACCCGCGCCTCCCAGGCGATGACGACGATGAGGCCGAGCACGAGGGCGACGTTGATGCCGAGCAGCGTCAGACCGACGGTCGGCGTTGGCGTCACCCGAATCACCCCGGCGAGGATGAGGAAGGTGGCGATGGCCGAGACGAGGGCCGTGACCACCACAAGGGCGCCGACCCAGCCGGGTCCGCGCGGCGGCGGTTTCAGGGAGGCCAGTTCGGCACCCGAGATAGGGTCGGCATCCGCCTTCGGCGGCGCTCCGGTTTCCCCGGACACCTTGTCATGGACCCTCGAAGGGCGGAAACGCTGCAGCCACGGCATGGCTGATGCAACGCCACAACAGTGTGGCGAAATTAATACGAATAGGGCAACGGGTTCGGTTCACCGGCGCCCTTCCGTCGCCTCAAGAGACCCCATCGATCCGGCATCTGCGTTGCATCCGCCGCCCTCGACCCTCCCGAAGAATACATTATTCTTAACTCACCCTGCTCAGAGACCCCCATGCTCGACACACCCGTCTTCGCGCACGCCGCCGTGGCGGCACCCCATCGGCTCGCGGCCCAGGCCGGGCAGCACGTCCTGGCGCAGGGCGGCAACGCCATCGAGGCCATGGCGGCCATGGCGGCCACCATCGCGGTGGTCTACCCGCACATGAACGGCATCGGCGGCGACGGGTTCTGGCTCGTGCGCGAGCGCAGCGGCCGGGTGCGCGGCATCGAGGCCTGCGGCCCGGCCGGCGCCCACGCGACCATTCGGCGCTACCGGGAGAAGGACTACGACGTGTTGCCGTCGCGTGGTCCCGACGCGGCCCTGACCGTGGCCGGTGCCATCGGCGGCTGGCGCCTCGCCCTCGACCTCGCGAAGGCGCTCGGCGGCCGCCTGCCCCTCGACGTGCTCCTCGCCGACGCCATCCGGCACGCCCGGGACGGTGTCGCGGTCTCGCCCTCGGAGGCCCGCTATGTCCCGAAGGAGATCGACACCCTCCACGATCAGCCGAACTTCGCGGCAACGTTTCTCGACAACGGCAAGCCCTACGCGGCCGGGGCGATCCGGCGCCTGCCGACCCTGGCCGATACCCTGGCGCAACTCGCCCATGCCGGGCTCGACGATTTCTACCGGGGCGATCTCGGCCGTGAGATCGCCGCCGACCTCGACCGGCTCGGATCGCCCGTGACCCGGGCCGATCTCGAAGCCTACGCGCCGCGCGAGCGAAAGCCCCTCACCCTGCGCCGGCGGGACGCCACCCTCTACAACTTCCCGCCCCCGACCCAGGGGATCGCCGCGCTCCTCATCCTCGGCCTGTTCGACCGTCTGAAGATCGATCGGCCCGAGAGCACGGCGCATTATCACGGGCTCATCGAGGCGACGAAACGGGCCTTCGCCGTCCGCGACCGCATCGTCACGGATTTCGACCGGCTCACCGTCGATCCGCAAGCCTTCCTCGACGCCGCCCGCCTCGACCGCGAGGCCGCCGCCATCGATATGGCGCGCGCCGCCACCGTGCCCCTGCGCAACCCCGGCGAGGGCGACACCGTCTGGATGGGCGCCATCGACGGCGACGGGCTCGCCGTCTCCTACATTCAGTCGATCTATTGGGAGTACGGCTCCGGCCTGGTGCTGCCGAAGACCGGCATCCACTGGCAGAACCGGGGCACGTCGTTCTCCCTCGATCCGAACGCCGTGAATCCCCTGGAGCCGGGGCGGCGCCCGTTCCATACCCTGATCCCGGCGCTGGCCGCGTTCGATGACGGCCGGGTGATGGCCTACGGGTCCATGGGCGGCGACGGCCAGCCCCAGTTCCAGGCCCAGATCTTTGCGCGGTATGCCGATTACGGCATGAGCCCGGCGGCGGCGGTGGATGCGCCGCGCCTGCTCTACGGGCGGACCTGGGGGGCGGAATCCCTCACCGTGAAGGTGGAGGACCGTTTCGATCCGGCCTGCATCGCGGCCCTGCGATCCCTCGGGCATGAGGTCGAGGAACTCGGCGGCGCCTACATCGACTCTTTGGGCCATGCCGGCATGCTGGTGCGTCACCCCGGCAACGGTCGCATCGAGGCCGTGCACGATCCGCGCTCGGACGGCGGCTCGGAAGGGCTGTAGAAGCGGGGGGCTCGACACCGGAAGGAACACCCATGGCCGCACCCGACCTCACCCAGGCCGAATACTGGAACGGCGAGGCCGGGCGGCGATGGGCCAGGCATCAGGCGACCTTCGACGCGGTGTTCACGCCCCTCACCGAACGGTTGTTCGGGCGGGCCGATCTCCAGTCCGGTGACATCGTCCTCGATATCGGCTGCGGCGCCGGAGCCACCACCCTGCGGGCCGCCGAGGCGGTGGGGCCGACCGGCCGCGTCACCGCCGCCGACGTGTCCGCGCCCCTGCTGGCGGTGACGGCGGAACGGGTTGCCGCCCGTCCGGCAGGGGGCGCGGCCATCGATCTCGTCGAGGCCGACGCTCAGACCCACGCCTTCGCACCCGGCACCTTCGACCGGGTGATCTCCCGCTTCGGGATCATGTTCTTCGACGACTCGCTTGCCGCTTTCGCCAACCTGCTCGGCGCCCTTCGCGAGGGCGGCCGCCTCGCGGTCCTGTGCTGGCGGACGCTGCCTGAGAACGCCTGGATCGCCCACCCCCTCGACCTCGTCCAGTCCCTAGTGCCCGAGCCCGCGCCGACGCCGCCCGATGCCCCCGGCCCGTTCCGGTTCGCCGCGGCCGAACGGTTGGCGGACATCCTCGCCGCCGCCGGCTTTCGCGACATCGCCTTCGCGGCGGTCGATGAAGCCTTGATGCTCGGCCGCTCGGAAACCGGCGATGCCCGCGCGGCGGCCGAGGAAGCAGCCACCTTCTCCCTCGACCTCGGTCCCGCCTCCCGCCTCGTGCGCGACCAGGCGCCGGAGATTCGTGCCCAGGCTTTCGCCCGCGTTCAGCACGCGTTCGAGGCACGGGCGCAAGACGGCGTCGTGCGGCTCGATGCCGCCTGCTGGCTCGTCACCGCCACCCGATGATCCCATTGCCCGATCGGTGAGCAGCGCAGACGCTTTCGCGCGCCCGCCCAAGGAACGTATGGAGCGCGCGAAGCAATCGTGACGGTCGTGAAGAGGTTGGCACGGGCGATGCGTAAGGCACTCCGGTTCAGGAGTGTATTATGGATACGAACGTCTCTCGACACCGCTGGTTGCAACTCGGCCTCGGCCTCCTCGCCATGATGGCGATCTCGAGTCCGCAATACGTTTGGACACTCTTCACGAAACCCCTGATGGCGACCACGGGGGCGACGCTCGCCGCCATCCAGGTGACGTTCACCCTCGTCATCGTGCTGCAGACGTTCTTCTCGCCGGTGCAGGGCTATCTCATCGAGCGGTTCAGCCCGAAGGTGATGATCGCGCTCGGCGCCGCCCTGTCGGGCCTCGGCTGGGTGCTGGCCGCCCGGGTCGATACCCTCTGGGGGCTCTACGCCACCTACGGCCTGTTCTGTGGGCTCGGCACCGGCATCGTCTATGTCGGGATCGTCGGCTTGATGGTGAAGTGGTTTCCCGATCGGCGCGGCTTTGCCGTCGGCGTCGTGGCAGCGGGCTACGGCATGGGGGCCCTGCTCACCACCTTCCCGATCACCAACATGATGGCGGCGTCGGGCTACCGCGAGACGCTGACCACCTTCGGCCTCGTCCTCGGCCTCGTCGGCGTGCTGGCGGCCTTGGGGCTGCGCGCGCCGCGCCCCGGCGAGGTTCTGCCGGCCCCGGCCCGCAACCTCTCGACCTGCACCCGCGACACCGCCCCGAAGGAGATGCTGCGCACGCCCCTGTTCTGGCTCATGTTCGTCATGATGACGATGATGTCGACGGGCGGGCTCATGGTGGTGGCGCAGTTCGCCTCTTTCGCCCGCGACTTCGGCGTCGCCGACGCCCTGGTGTTCGGCTTTGCCGCCCTGCCCTTTGCCCTGACCTTCGACCGGATCACCAACGGCCTCACCCGGCCCTTCTTCGGCTGGGTGTCGGACCGGATCGGTCGCGAGAAGACCATGGCGATCGCGTTCGCAGCGGAGGCCGGCGCCATCGCGCTGATGCTGGTGTTCCGCGAGAACGCCTATGCCTTCGCGCTCCTGTCGGGCGTGGTGTTCTTCGCCTGGGGCGAAATCTTCTCCCTGTTCCCCTCGCTCCTCACCGACACGTTCGGGACGAAGCACGCCACCACGAATTACGGCTTCCTCTACATGGCGCAGGGCGTCGGTTCGCTCCTCGGCGGCCCCGTGGCGGCGATGATCTACGCCGCGCAGGGCTCGTGGATTCCGGTCTTCGGCATCGCCATCGGCCTCGATCTCGTCACGGCGGCCCTTGCCTGGTTCGTCCTGCGACCCATGCGGCAGGAATGGCTCGGGCTTGGCCGTGCCCCGGCGCCCCTTGGCAAGCCCGCCCTGGCTTGAGCGGCGCGCCCTTTTCGATTTCTCATGACGAAACGGCGGGGCTCGCGCCCCGCCGTTTCCGATTCGATGATCGCCGGTGCCCTTGGGGCTCAGCAGAGCCCTGGAAGGCGGCCCCGGTGGCGTTGAGGGAAGACTTTCAGCGGCGAGGGGCTTCCCGCGCGGATCCGATCAGCAGCGGTTCCCGCCCGAGGTCTGGCCGTATTGCTGCACGGGGAAGTTCTGCTGGTTGGCGTTGCCCTCGGCGGCCGAGCTCATCGGGCAGCTATAGGGCGACCGCGACTGCGGCGCGACGTCGATCGTGCCCGTCGTTTCGATGTCGTTGGCAAAGCCCGTGTAGCGGGCCGGCCGCTCGAAGGCCATGGCCGACGAGATGGAAGCAACGCCAAGAACGAGGGCGGTGGCGAGGGTAGCGATACGGTTCGTCATGGCTTTGTCTTTGTCCCTTAATCAGTCCGCGCCGGCAATCCGGTGCGTTTGTCTCTCTGTGATACTGATATAGGGTGCCTTTTCCCGGCACGACGTGTCGCCCCGCACGCGACATGCGGGATTACAACCCACCGATGCCACTGCCCCAGGCCGCCGGAACGCGCTGGGGCTGACGCTGCGCCTCCGGCCAGCTCACGGCGAAGAGCGTGAGATCGCGGGTGTCCTCGCAGTCGGAAGGCGGCATCGGCGTCAGGGTCAGTTCCGAGCGGACCGCCGGGCCGAGGAGCTGCAGGAAGGTGTTGGAGACCGCGAGCCTCAGGTTCTGGGCCTTGGCCTGAGACTCGATCCGCGCAAGTGTGTTCATCGCCTGTCCGAGTACGGTGAATTCGGCGCGGTGACCGTCGTCGAACACCCCGACCAGCACTTCGCCGCAATGCAGCGCCATGGTGATCCGCAGGATCGGCCGGCCTTCGCGGGCACGCTCTTCATTCAGGGTGGCGAGGCGCATGAGAATGGCGCGGCCACAGGCGAGGGCGGCATGGGCCTGGGCCTGCGGCCGCCCGGTGACGAACTGTGCCAGGATGCCGTCGCCCACGTACTTGTCGACGATGCCGCCATGCTCCGTCACCGTCTCGTGGGTCAGGGCGCGGACGTCGAGGAGGGCGCGGACCACCTCCTCCTGCGCATGGGCACGGGTGAAGGCGGAAAAGCCGCGCAGGTCGAGGGCGAACAGGCAGGCATGGCGCGAGCGCACCGTCTCGACGCCGGGGCTCTCCAAGTCGCCGACGACGCGGGTGGGCACGAACCGCGCCAGGGCCGTGCGCTCCCGTTCCATCCGCAGGGCGGTGGTCACGGCCGAGCGTAGGCGCCGCACGCCGTCTATGACCACGAGACTCGCGGCCATGAAGGTGAGGAGGCCCGGGACCTCCTCCGCGAGGGTGACGTGCGGGCCGAGGAGCGCGCTGTCGGGGTCGACGAGGACGAGGAGGATGGTTCCGCCCCAGGCGAGGCTGACGAGGCAGGCGAACACCGCCGTGTGGAGGACCCGCATGCTCAGGCCCGTCTGGAGCAGGAGCAGGAAAGCGGGAAGCCGGCTTACCGCCGTGGCGGTCTCCCCGGTCTCCACGGCGCCGACGAGCATGTGCTCGACCACGAGGAACAGGGCGACACCGGCATTCAGCAGCGTCGCCGTCCAGGCGAGCCATTCGGGGTCGGCCGAGGTTTCCGGATCGGTGCCGCCGTATTCCAGGCGCTGGCCGCGATAGGCCTCCCGCCAATCGGCGATGCCGAGGCAGATGGAGCACACGGCGTAGATGACGAGGACGATCCAGTGATTGACCGTGTGGGTCGAGCCGTCGAACCCCTGGGCGGTGGCGAGCAGCACCAGCACGATGACGAGGTGGAGCACGAGGGAACGCCGCCCGGAGGCGCTCTGCGCCAGCCGCATGACGGTTTGGTCGCCCTGGACCGGGCGGCGGCGTGTGGGAAGACGCATGAGGCTCCAGATGGAGAAGTCGGGGGGCAGCCCCCGGCACGGGTTCGAGCCGGGCCGGAGGCGTGGCGCCGAAGCACCATCCCCCATATGGGGCCGACCCGTGCCGATACGAAAGGGAGCGGTAAAGCCCCTTCGACCCGACCTGTTATGAACGCGTCCGCGCGGGTCGATCATCCCGACGCGGATACGCGATCACGGCATCGTTGCCCGAACGCCGGCCACAGCCTCAGCGCGAATTGCGAAACACCTGCAGGTCGAGGTCCCGCACCTTCTTACGCAGGGTGTTGCGGTTGACGCCGAGCAGTTCCGCCGCGCGGATCTGGTTGCCGCGCGTGGCGGCCAAGGCCGCCCCGATGAGCGGGCCTTCGATCTCGCGCAGGATACGGTGATACAGGCCCGGCGGCGGCAGGGTATCGCGGTAGTTGCTGAAATAGTCCGCGAGGTGCCGCTCGACGGCGCCCGACAGGCTCTCGCCCTCGGCCCCGGCCTTGCGCGGAGCGGCCCCATTGGCCGGCGCACTCGGCGCCAGGGGCAGGGTGTCGAGTTCGGCCTCGATGACCGGCCCCGTGATAGTTTCTTGCGGGTAGAGGGCGGCGAGGCGCCGGACGAGGTTCTCGAGTTCGCGGACGTTGCCGGGCCAGCGGTAGCGCTTCAGCCGCTCCATGGCCTCGCCGTCGAGTTCCTTGCGGCTCAGGCCCTCGCGTTCGACGAGGACGAAGAAGTGCCGGATGAGATCGGGCACGTCCTCGGAGCGCTCGCGGAGCGCGGGCAGGCGCAGTGGCACCACGTTCAGGCGGAAGAACAGATCCTCGCGGAAGATCCCCTGCTGGATCGAGACCCTGAGGTCCTTGTTGGTGGCCGCGATGATGCGGACGTTGGTCTTGATCGGCACCCGGCCGCCCACGGTGGTGTACTCGCCCTGCTGCAGCACCCGCAGGAGGCGGGTCTGGGCCTCCATCGGCATGTCGCCGATCTCGTCGAGGAACAGGGTGCCGCCTTCGGCCTGCTCGAACCGACCGGCGGAGCGGGTCAGGGCGCCCGTGAAGGCGCCCTTTTCGTGGCCGAACAGCTCGGACTCGATGAGGTCGCGGGGAATCGCCGCCATGTTGACGGGCACGAACGGCCCGGAGCGGCGCCGGCCGTAATCGTGGAGCGCGCGGGCGACGAGTTCCTTGCCGGTGCCGGACTCGCCCGTGATCATCACCGTGAGATCCGTAGGCATCAGGCGGGCGAGCGCCCGGTAGATTTCCTGCATGGCGGGGGAGCGCCCGACGAGGGGGATGTCCTCGTTGCCGGGGTCCGCCCCGGGGGCCGGCGTGCCGCGCGGCCGCGACAGGGCCCGCCCGACGATGGCGATGAGCTCCTTCAGGTCGAAGGGTTTCGGCAGGTACTCGTAGGCGCCCCGCTCGGAGGCGCGGATCGCCGTCATGAAGGTGTTCTGCGCGCTCATGACGATGATCGGCAGTTCCGGCCGCACCCGCTTGATGCGGGGCAGGAGGTCAAACACGTTTTCGTCGGGCATCATCACGTCGGTGATGACGAGGTCGCCCTCCCCCTGCGCCACCCAGCGCCAGAGGGTGGCGCAGTTGCCGGTGGAGCGGACCTCGTAGCCAGCCCGCGACAGCGCCTGATTGAGCACGGTGCGGATGGCGGCGTCGTCGTCCGCGACGATGATGTGGCCGTTGGGCATGAGGCTGCTCTACAGCTCCGCGCTGGATTCGCGCCCGTCGCGGGCGCTCGACATGGGAAGGAGGATGCGGAAGGTGGTGCGGCGCGGGGCGGGATCGCATTCCACGATGCCGCCGTGATCGCCGACGATCTTGGCCACCAAGGCAAGTCCCAGGCCGGAGCCCTGCGCCTTGGTGGTGACGAACGGGTCGAACAGGTCGGGCAGCAGGTCGGCGGTGACGCCTGGACCGTTGTCGCGCACCGCGACCTCGATGGGGAGGCTGACACGCTCGCGCGAGCCCGGAATCTGCAGGCGCAGACCCGTGCGGAAGGCCGTCGAGAGGGTGATCTCGCCGTCGACCGTATCGGCCCCGATAGCCTCGGCGGCGTTCTTCACAAGGTTGAGGATCACCTGAATCAATTGGTCGCGGTTGGCCCGCACGGGCGGCAGGGACGGATCGTAGGTTTCGACGAAGCGAATGTGACGGGCGAAGCCCGACTGGGCCGAGCGCTTCACCTGATCGAGGACGCCGTGGACGTTGACGGCGGTGCGCTCCACGGGGCGCTCGTCGCCGAACAGCTCCATGCGCTCGACGATGCGGACGATCCGGTCGGATTCGTCGCAGATGAGGCGTGTGAGGAGACGATCCTCGTCGTTGGCCGATTGCTCGAGGAGCTGGGCGGCCCCCCGGATGCCGGCCAGCGGGTTCTTGATCTCGTGGGCCAGCATGGCGCCGAGCGCCACCATGGAGCGGGCCGCTCCCCGGTGGGTGAGTTGCCGGGTCATCTTGTCGGCGATGGTGCGCTCTTGGAGCATGAGGACCACCGGGCCGGCATCGTCTCCGAGGGGCGTCGCGAACACGTCGACGCTGCGCTCCTGCCCCGAGCGCGGCTGCACGAGTTCGACCCCGTATTCGCTGACGCTGGCGCGGCGCCGACGCACCTCCGCCACCAGGGCCGAGATCGGCGAGGCGAACGGAATGATATCGGTCAAGCGCCGCCGCTGCATCAGCCGCGCCGAATGGTCGAAGAACAGTTCGGCCGCATGGTTCACGTGCAGGATATGGTCGTCCGCCCCGATGGTGAGCACCGGCAGCGGCAGGGCGTTGATGACCGCCGCGCTCGTGGGGGCGCCCTTGGGCGGCGCGTCGAACTCGTCCCGGCCCGTCATGCCGCCTCCCCTCGCCGTTCCATCGCCTGCCGATCCCATGCGTCCGCATCGAAGGCCGCCGCCAGGAGGGCGACCACCAGGGCGGGGTCCGTGGTGGTGAGGAGCCGCGTGCGGGCCTCCGCCGATAGGCCACCGCCGGCTTCCGCATAGGCGGCGAGATGCTTGCGGGCGTGGCGCACACCCATGCGGATTCCGTAGAGGGCGAGCAGCCCCTCGTAATGCGCGATGGCGAGCGCCGCCTTGTCGGCCGCGCGCAAGCTCGGGGCGTCGCGACCGGCGAGCCCGGCCGCGATGACGCCGACGAGCCAGGGGCGGCCCACGGCGGCGCGACCGATCATCACCCCGGCGGCACCCGAGCGCGCGAGGCAGGTGCGGGCCTCTTCGAGGGTGGTGACGTCGCCGTTGGCGATGACGGGGATCGACACCGCCTCCACCACCGCGCGGATGGCGCCCCAATCGGCACTGTCCTTGTAGAATTGCTGCCGGGTGCGACCGTGGACGGTGACGGCGTCGAGGCCGAGACCTTCCGCCCGCCGCGCGAGTTCGGCGGCGTTGAGGCTGGCATGATCCCAGCCGAGGCGCATCTTCACGGTCACCGGGATGGAGACCGCGTTGCGCACGGCGGCGAGGATGCGGGTGGCCCCCTCGAGGTCGCGCATGAGCGCCGAACCCGCGGCGCCGCCGGTCACGGCTTTGGCCGGGCAGCCCATGTTGATGTCGATGATCGCCGCGCCGGCGCCTTGCGCGAGGCGCGCGGCCTCGGCCATGGGCTCGGGTGCGCAGCCGGCGAGTTGGACCACGTGGGGATCGACCCCGCCGCCCTCGGCCCGCAAGGTGGCTTCGACGCTGCCGCGCGCGAACTCCGCCGCCGCCACCATCTCGGATACGACGGCGCTGGCGCCGCAGCGTCGCGCGATGCGCCGCATATGGACGTCGGTGACGCCGGAGAGGGGCGCGAGGAGAACCGGCGTCGGCCGCGATCCAGCGGCGTACGCTTCCGTTCGGGGCGAGCGCAGAACGCTCAAATAATCATCATCGACCATTGTGCTCAACGAATAGACAAAACCGCGTCGGGCGCAAGCGCCCGACGCGATTTGATTTCAGGCTATGCCCCGCTTAAACGCAGGGCTCGGTCCAATTCGGGACCCCACCCTCGCGCGGGAGCGTTACGATGTCCGGCACCGCGTTTCAGGCGGCGGCAGTGGTGGTCGCGGCCGGTCGCGGAATCCGCATCGGCGGCGACGTGCCCAAGCAATATCGGCGCGTCGGCGGGCAGGCTGTCTTGACGCGGACCCTCGCGGCCCTGGCGGCCCATGACGGCATCGCCGCCATCCAGCCCGTGATCGCGCCGGACGCCGAATCGTTCTACCACGAATGCGTCGCCGACTTGACGCCCGCCGCCCGTGCCAAGCTGCGGACGCCGGTGCCGGGCGGCGCCACGCGCCAGCTTTCCGTGCGGGCCGGCCTCGAAGCCCTGACGACTTCGGCGCCCGATCTCGTCCTCGTCCACGACGCGGCCCGGCCGCATGTCGACACCGCCCTCATCGACCGGGCATTGGCGGCTGGCAACGATTACGGCGCGGCGGTGCCGGGCATCGCCGTCACCGATACGGTCAAGCGCGTCGAGGCCGTGGCGCCGGGCATCGGCCGTGTGGTGGAAACGCCCGACCGGGCACACTTGCGCGCGGTTCAGACGCCCCAGGCCTTCGCCTTCCGGAGCCTCCTCGATGCCCACCGCGCGGCGGGCGCGGCGGGGCTCGACGGTTTCACCGACGACGGGGCGCTCGCCGAATGGGCCGGCCTCCCCGTGGTGGTGTTCGATGGCGACCCGCGCAACCGCAAGATCACCCAACCCTCCGACCTCATCGACGCCGACCGTGATTTCTCCGGGGCCGTCCCCGCGTAAGGAACGTCCGTTCCCGCGAGACCGGCCCGGCTGGAGCCCCCAAAACTGGAGCCCCCATGACCAGCTACCTCACCCGCCTCGGTACCGGCTTCGACGTTCATGCCTTCACGGAAGGCGACCATGTCTGGCTCGGCGGCATCCGCATTCCCGCCGACCGGGGCGTGCTCGCCCATTCGGACGGTGACGTTGCCCTGCACGCCCTGACGGACGCCCTGTTGGGCGCCATCGCGGACGGCGATATCGGAACCCATTTCCCGCCCTCCGACGAGCAGTGGCGCGGCGCGTCGTCCGACCGCTTCCTCGCGCATGCCTGCGAGTTGGTGCGGGCACGCGGCGGTAGAATCGATCACCTCGACATCACCGTCCTGGCCGAAGCTCCCCGCATCGGCGCCCACCGCGAGGCGATCCGTGCCCGCATCGCCGAGATCGCTGGCGTGCCGCTCTCGTCCGTCTCCATCAAGGCCACCACCACGGAGAAGCTCGGCTTCGTCGGTCGCGCCGAGGGCCTGGCCGCCCAGGCCGCCGCCACCGTGCGCCTGCCCGAGATCGAAATCGACACCGCCGCCGAGACCTCCGAGCGCCGTTCGTGATCGACGATCCCGCCCTCCTGGCGCGTGCGGAGCGGCTGGTCGCCGCCTGCGCGGCGGCGGGCGTCACCATCGCGACGGCGGAATCCTGCACCGGCGGCCTCGTCGCCGGGCTGATCACCGCCGTGCCGGGCTCCTCCGCCGTCTTTGAGCGCGGCTTCGTCACCTATTCGAACGCGGCGAAATCCGACTGCCTCGGCGTGCCGCTCGAACTCATCGATGCCTACGGCGCCGTCAGCGAAGCCACGGCCCGTGCCATGGCTGAGGGCGCATTGGACCGGTCTCGCGCGACCGTGGCGGCGGCGATCACCGGTATCGCGGGTCCGGGCGGCGGCAGTACCGAGAAGCCTGTGGGGCTCGTACATTTCGGCCTCGCGGCGACGGGGGAACCGACGCGGCATCTGGAACGCCGCTATGGCGACTTGGACCGGGCCGAGATCCGGCGGCGTGCGGTCGCGGATGCCCTGGGGCTGTTAGAATCCGCTAAGCCTTCGCGCGCCCCGCTGGCATGATCGGCGCCGCCCCGGTTTCACGGGGCGGGGGGAAGCTCAGGGCCGCATGGTGTTCGCCGGGCCGATGCACCTTCGAGGGGCGCCCCTCGGTTCGCATACGCCGGTCGGCCTCTGCCCAGGTTGGAAGCTCTGCGTGTGCCTGATCCCAGTGCACGATGGAGGCCTCGTCGCACCAAGCCGCCAGACGCGGCATGACGCTGCGATGCGGCCCCGTCGTCATGTAGTCCCGCATGCTGTCGCGATTGTCCCAGGCCGTGACGGTCCAGAACGTCCAGCGGCGGTCGGCGAGGACCGCTCCACCGCGAAAGCCGGCGGCGCCGCTGGCTTGATTGCGGGATCGGACGGCGAACCATGCGAAGCCCGGCAGATGGCGGATCGACCGCAGGCGCAGCCGTGTAACGCTGATGAAGGTCATGAACGAATTTCGATCTTTGAGGCGAGGGCCAACCCAAACCTTCGCCTTGGTCGCACGCAGAACGTGTCGTGAAGAAGTTTTTCTCTGTTCAATGGAAGAATCAGGGATACCCCAGGGACCGCGCGAGCGCCGGCCAGCCTGCCATGAATTCCGCCCGGACCCGCGTGCCTCCGGGGACCGGCAGTTTGACCTCGTCCTGATCGAGGCGAGCGAACACCAGGGTCCAGCCGTCCTTCTCCGCCCAGCCGACATACCAGCCATAGGCGCGGGCCTCGTCGAAATCGCCGTCGGCCCTGCGTGGGAACGCCGTGCCGGTCTTGCCGTGCAGGGTCCAGCCGTCCCCGGCGGGGCTCATGGTCACGATCTTCAAGGTTTCGTCGAGGGTATGGGCCGAGACCGGCAGGGTTCGGGTGGCGAGGCGGCGCAGGAAGGCGACCTGTTCGGTCGGCGAGACTTTGAGCGACGACATGATCCAGGCCCGGTCGAGGCCGTTATCCTGCCCCGGATCGCCGGAGAAATCGGCGTTGCCGAAGCCGAGGCGGGCGGTCTCGGCTTGGAGCTTGGCGCGGCCGAGGCGGTGCGCCACGATCTGCGAATACCAGACCACGGAATAGGCGAGCCAGCGCGTCGGGTCGGTGGGCGCGTGCCAGGCTGGGCCGCCCCAATCGGGATAGCCCGGCTTGAAGTCGAAGACCGGCATGTGGGCGTCGGTGAGCACGCCCGCCTCGAAGCCGATCACCGCCAGGGGAATCTTGAACGTCGAGGCCGGCGTCACCCGTGTCCGGCAATCGCCCTCCTCCCGCAACACCGCGCCGTTGGCGGCATCCGTCACCAGGGTGCAGAGCGTTCGGGCCGCGAGTGGGGCCGGGGCTGCCAGCCCGGCGAGGGCGGCTAGGACGAGGCGGTGAAATCTCATGGCGTCGCCGGTTCGCAGCGATAGGCGCGGCCATCGGCCGAGGCGTGGACGATGCGCCCCCCCTTTGCCCGGCACTCGGCGGCATGGGCCTCCATCATCCACTTGTCGGCGAGGGCGAGGCTCAAGGGTACCAGGGTGACGAGACCGAGGAACACCGCCACGGCGGCGATGGCCCATCCGGTCCCGCGCGGAGGGTCGGGCAAAGCCGGCCGTTCCGCCGGGGCGGGAAACAGGAACGCGAGGGTCGTAACCCCCAGGAGGGTGACGCTCATGGTGTATCCCGTGGTTTCAAGCCCGGGAGGATAGCAATCGTCGCCGATCCTGACAGGGGGCGATCCGGCGACGGAAGGAAGCGCCGGTCCCGGTCGAGATTTCAGATCGGCGTATCCGCACGAAACGTCGGGGCGGAGGGCGATGTCTGCGCGACACAGGCGCAGCCGAGACTCCGCAAGGGATCGGTCCGCTTCCGGGGCGGCGTCTCGCAGGCGAGCAGACGGCAAAGCAGATGCTGCATCGGACGCTGCTGGTAGGGCTTCTGCAGCACCGGGACGTCCTGATAGACCGGCTCCAGCCCCTGAACACCGTAGCCGGTGGCGAACAGGAACGGCAGGGCGCGCTCGAACAGCACGTCCGCCACGGGATAGCTGCGGGCATCCCCGAGGTTCACATCGAGCACGGCGGCGTCGAACGTCCCCGTGCGCGCGAGATCGAGGGCCTTGTCGAGGCGCATGGCGATGACGACCTCGCAGCCGAGATCCGTCAGCATGTCCTCGGCCAGCATGGCCACCAGACTTTCGTCCTCGACGAGGAGCACCCGCCGTCCGTTGAGCATCGTCATAGGCTCGCCTGCCCGGCGATCAGTTCCTGTCCCATCCAACCCAACGCGATCAGGGGTATCTCGAGCCTGCACACCAGCCCCGCGCGGCGGTAATCGATTTCCGCCGTGCCATCGAATTCCATGGGCAGCTGACGTTCGATGAGCCGTGAGCCGAACCCCTTCCGCGAGGGAGGGGTGACCTCGGGCCCCCCGTTCTCCTCCCAGGTGAGGTCGAGACGCTGCCGCCCATCGTCCAAGGGCGCGAGGGTCCAGGTGATCGACACGTGGCCCTCGGGCACCGAAAGGGCACCGTACTTCGCCGCGTTGGTCATGAGTTCGTGCAGGGCCATCGATAGGGTGACGGCGACCTTCGGATGCAGGCGAGCGTCCGGCCCCGCGATCCGGAACCGGTGCGGGTCGATCTCGGCGAGGAGATGCGGCGCCAGCACGCGCTCGGTCACGCTGCGCAGGCTGGCGCTCTCCCAATTGTCGGCCACCAAGACGTTGTGGGCCGTGGACAGGGCCACCATCCGGGCATCGAACACGCTCCGCGCCGCCGCGTCGGTCTGACCCCGAAAAGTCTGGGCGGCGATGGATTGCACCGTCGCCAGCGTATTCTTCACCCGGTGGTTCAACTCGTTGAGGAGGAGGCGCTGCCGCTCGGCCGCCGCCTTCTCCTCACTGATGTCCCGCACCTCGATGATGGTGCCGATGATGTTGGCCTCATCGTCCCGGATCGGGCTCGCGGTGAAGCCCACGGGATAGAAATGCCCGTCGGCGTGAACGAACACCTCCTCGCCCCGCTCGTGGTTGTTCTGTGGGAAAGCCCGGTCGATGGCGCATTCCGACAGGGGAAACGGACGTCCGTCCGGATAGGTGTGGTGCACGATGTCGTGAAGCGGGCAATCGCGCTCCAGCACTTCCGTCAGGGTGAAGCCCGTGAGCTGCTCCGCCGCCCGGTTCATGTAGATGCAGTGCTGCCGGTCATCCATGAGGAAGATCGATACCGACGCGTTGTTCAGAACCGCGTTGAGGCGGCGCTCCGTCTCGAACAGCTGATTCCCCCGGCGCAGGGTCGCCAGCGAGGCGGCCGCCTCGGCCGACGATCGCAAGGGTTGCCGGGAATGCGGCACGGCGGTGATCCTTTCCATGTAGCGTTGCGAAAAGGGCTTACACCGAAGCGCTTCCGCCTCCTATGGCGTGCCTGTCGAATCGAGGCCTGCGCTCCCGATCCCGTGATCGTAGCCAGCCGTCGTTAACGGAACGGTCTGCGGCTCGGGCGGTTATCGAGACAATCATCACAACTGCAGGAGTTACCGAATGCGGACCCTCGCACTCGTCTCGACGGCCGTTCTCGGCCTTGGCATTCTCGCCTCCGCCCCGGCCGAAGCCCGCGGCTACGGCTACGGCTACGGTCACGGCGGGTATGGCTACGGCGGCTATGGTCGCGCCTATGGCGCGGGTTATGGACGCCACGGCTATGGGTACGGTCGTGGCTACGGACGTCGCGGCATCGGTACCGGCGCCATCGTCGGCCTCGGCATCGCGGGCCTCGCGGCGGGCGCCATCGCGGCGAATTCCTACGGGGCTTACGGCGGCTACGGCTACCCAGCCTATGGTGGCTATTCCTACGGTGGTCCGCGCGCCGTCGGCTACGGCTATGCTCCGGCCTATGGCTATGGCGGTGGTTATTACGGTTACGGCTACTGAGCCGAAGAACATCGAAGCACGACGAGGGGTCGCCGCGAGGCGGCCCTTTTCGTTTTGGGACATGCCTTGGGACCTCACCGATGGGGCGCACGTTCTCTCCTCGACCCCTTCGCGGACGGACGGAGCCCCGGCATGACGCACGCGATCAGCTATCCTCCCCTCAACGTCCTCAAACCCATCGCCGACGGTGTCTGGATCGTCGACGCGCCGCCGCTCCAGGCGGGCGGCCTACCTCTGCCCCTGCGCATGACCGTGCTGCGCCTCGCGGGCGGCGAATTGTTGCTGCACGCGCCGATTTCCTATGAGCCGGGCCTTCGGCGGGCCCTCGAACGCCTCGGACGCATCGGGCATCTCGTCGCCCCGAGCGTCGGCCATTGGATGTATCTGCGCGACTGGCAGGCCGCCTGCCCCAACGCCATCACCTGGGCGGTGCCGGGCCTGAAGGACCGGGGTCAGGTTCGCCGCTCCAGCGTGCGGATCGATGCCGAACTCGGGGATGGCGCCCCCCGCTCATGGGGCGACGAGATCGCCGGTGTCCTCGTCGCCGGACCTGTGTTCAAGGAGGTGGCGCTGTTCCACCGGCCGAGCCGGACCCTGATCCTGACCGACCTCGTCATCAACCTCGAGGCCGACCTCCTGCCGCTCCCGGCCCGCGCCCTCGCCCGCCTCCTCGGCATCGTCGCCCCGGACGGCAAGGCCCCGCTCTACCTCCGCCTCCTCTTGCGCCTGAACCGCTCCGCCACGGCCGAGGCCGCGCGCCGCCTCGTGGCCTTCGCGCCCGAGCGGGTGATTTTCGCGCACGGACAATGGTTCGACCGCGATGCGACGGGTGAGTTACGGCGGTCACTGAGATGGCTCATCGGCCCGGAGGGCTCGAAAGCCCGGCGCGGCTCGTCCGCGAACCGCCCGACCTATGCGTTGCCGCACTCCACGGCAGCGATGGCGAGCCTCGCCCTCGTGGGCGTCATCGCGGCTCTGGCCTATGCGGGGAAGCGGCGTTGAGGAGATGGTGCGGACGGCGGGAGACCCGTCATACCAGTGCAATTCATTGAAAAATTGGTGTTTTTCGGCTGCTCTCACGGCCCTTTGTAGTGGCCTTTGTAGCGGTTGGCGAGACCCGTCCCATGCGTGGAGGCACCGCTTCAAGACCCTCGCACGGGCTGCGAGGATCAATGACAGCGTTGCGGATGCCATCGTAGGTCATGCGCTGGATAGTGTCGCGAGAAAAGACGAAGAGGGCAGCGAGCTAGAGAGCTGTGAAGTTGTCCGTTTAGAAGCAACAGAGTTGTGTGGCGCACTGTTGAGGGAATATCCAGTGCGTATCGCCGTTGGCGAAGACTGGCGCATGGAGGTGCCAGACGAGCGGGGCCTCATCCTCTTCCGTCTTGGCTTCCAAGTGGTAGAAACGTCGGCCATGCTTGAAGCATCTCGCCTAGCTGGTGCATCTCAGGTTTGAGGGGTAAACGCTTTGGTCCGTGGTGATCTCACGTAAGGATGCCTCAACAGTGAAGACGACGCTACGGACGCGGTGAGATCGACCTCGGCCGTTCCACCAATCTCCATCACCAGTGCCTGTTAGATTATCCGTCACCCAAAGCCCACTCGGGTTGAGTGTGCCACTCGTAGGCCGCCGCCACCGCTTTGAGATCGCTCAGGTTTCGCCTGACTGATAAGCTATGATTAACTCTTTCAAGCGTTGATTTTCGGAGTTCCATAGAAATTAAGGGCGATGCTGCAAACGGATCACTTGTGTGCGCCTGCACGAAACGGTGGTTTGCAAGTTGCCTAGCTTTGTCCACTATCTGGAAGCGAAAATAGCGCTTGTCGCTATCCTGCTGGCGGTGCTGTGCGGGGTGGGCAGTTACGGCCTTTACGTTCAGTTGGACACCTCGCAGACCGCGACTGAAACCCTTTTGCGTGCAAACGTACGCGCCCGTCGCCTCACCGAGGCGCTTTCTGTTCTACAGGATGCGGAAACAGGACAGCGCGGCTTTCTCCTAACAGGACGCACCGACTACCTTGAGCCGTATGATCGCGCCCTTCAAATGGTCGACAGAACCTTTGCCAACCTTCAGGCGGAATATGTGGGGTCCAATCTGGGCATGGTGACTGTGATATCAATCACAGAAAAGGCGCATGTGAGGATTGCATTGCTGAGGAAGACTGTAGAAGTCCGCCGTCAGCAAGGGTTTGAGCCAGCTCTCCAGTTGGTGGTGAAGGAAAACGGCAAGCGGGTAATGGATAATATCCGTCAGGAGATGCGTCATCTTCTTGAGGCGGAGCAAACCATCATCGACCGGAACCTTCTTCGGACAAGAAGCATCGCAGAACGGAATGTTGGGCTTTGGCTCGGCGCGGCGTGCGTGGTGATGCCCCCCATCGCCTTCTGCCTGCTTCTAGCGGTTCGCGATGCGCGGCGTGGTCGTCGTCAAAGCGTGCATCTCTCTCACGTGTCGAGCCACGATGCGCTGACGGGCTTGCTGAACCGCGTAGAACTGCTCTCCCGCCTTGAGGAAGCACTTGCCCAACGTCCCGGAGCTGTCGGCGTCCTTTACCTCGACCTCAATGGGTTCAAGGCGATCAACGACGAACTGGGTCACGCCATGGGGGATCGTGTGCTGATGGAGGTTGCCTACCGCCTTCGTGCCACGATGCGTCCGGGGGATACAGCCGCCCGGCTTGGGGGAGATGAGTTCGTCATCCTTGTCGAGGACTGTTCCGACCGCTCTGCGCTGGATGTCCTGGCTGCTCGGGTTGAGGCGGCACTAGAGAGCATCAGCCTGCCGGGTTTGCAACAGCACCGGATTGGCGGCAGTGTCGGAAGTGCCTTCAGTGCGGAGGATGGCACCTCGGCAGCGTCCCTGATCGCCGCAGCAGACACGGCTATGTACGCGCGCAAGATGCACATGCGGCGTGCCAAACCTGTTCAATCCCAGCAGGCTCTGCCTCTGACGGCATGACACTGGCCTATCTGCCCAATGGTGGTTTCGCGTGCTGGTTTGGCCACCCAGTCCGCTCACCGACCACCCAGCGGGCACTCTCATGGTTCTTCGCTGCGGCATCGAGTTTCCCCCGGAGGTCCGCGTTCTGGACCAGCTTCTTGCTCGCTGCGCGCCGCCTCTTCTCCTTCCAGCCTGGGAGCCACTGCTTCATTAGACCCGTTCAGCTTCCCCGCTCGCGATCCCGTCCACGCGCTCGTTCAGCTCGTGCCCAGCGTGCCCCTTCACCCACACCCACTCAACCCTCTCGTGACGCGCTACGGCCATCTCCAGTGCCTGCCATAGCTCCTTGTTCGCCACTGGCTTTCCCCCGGCTGCCTTCCTGCCCTTGGCCTTCCACCCTGGAAGCCATTCGGTCACGCCTTTGATGACGTACTGACTGTCTCCCAGCATGGTGACGACGGCACCGGGGCTGAGGGCTCCCAGGCCCGCGATGGCCGCTGTCAGCTCCATCCGGTTGTTCGTGGTGTTGGCCTCACAACCCTTTGACGACCTTCTCAGGCCTGTGCGGGTGTTCACGAGGATGGCCCCGTAGGCTTCGCGAACGTCCTTCGGGATGCCCTTACGGGCGAACCAGTCCCCGTTGGGGGGCACGGCTGAGGGAGGTCATCGGAACGACCATTTGTAGCGCCCTTTGTAGCGAGGGGCGCCGAAAAACACCTGTGTGCCAGCATCTTACTGGCACCGTTCACGATTTCAATGGGTTGGTGCGGACGGCGGGACTCGAACCCGCACAGCCTTGCGGCCGCAAGATTTTAATCTTCAGGCTTTCCTTGCGGGTCGATAAATTCCATCGTTCCTTCAGCTAGTTAGCTGAATTTAGGGTCCGAAGGCGCTGTGCTGCTCGGAGACGGAGGTGGTCACAGGGGTCTGCGATCCAGACAAACGTCCGGCCCCGGCCGTTCTGGACATCCTCGCTCCATCGTCGGGATGATGACCGTCGCCGAGCGCGATGAAACTCTTGATGGCCAACTAAGGACGTTCGAGGGGTAGGCGCGAGGAGCGCGCCTACCCGCTGGCGTCGAAGTGCCACTGCCGAGCCGAGAACCTCGGCTCGGCCATGCCACTCCGCCGATCGGAGAGAAGGTCGGTCGTGCCCCCTGCGTGGGGCGTGTAGGGTGTGTAGGCGGGTGCAGCCCAATCCACTATCGGGCTGCCTTCAAGGATGCGCTTTTTCTATAGGAACGAAATAGGTCTACAGACCCTACATCCCTACATCGAAACCGGCGCCACCCGCCTCCCTGGGAAGGGGAAACGCGGGGCCACCCTCGACCCCGCGCCAGTGAACTTCAGCCCTGGGCTGCCGCTCCGCTAATCAGCACCATCTTCTTGAAGTTCACGCTCGGAAGGTGCCGATAGCAGTTACCCCGAGCATTCCGGAACTTCTCGAACAGCCGGGCAGACCCTTGGTTTTCCATGAGGCGGGTCATCTCGGTTCCCCATTCGGTCATGCTGGTGGGCTTGCCAGGGTGGAAGACCTCTCCATACGCCCGGAAGGCAAGGTAGAGGTCCGACGCGCGAACGGCGTTGCCGTCCCAAAGGCAGGTCTCGACGTTACGGCGCTCGAACTGGTCAGCCCAAGATTCGACCGGAGAACGGAAGCGGCTCAGTTCCTGCTGCGCCTTCAACTCCTCCCTGAAGAACGCCGCCGGGTCTTCCGCATCAGCATCCACCGCGCGCCACAGGTCGGCCCACGCGGTGTGGTTGATCAACGCCCAAGCAGCGTCGGCACGGAACCGCAGCCCCACGAAGCGTCGAGCGCCGGTCGGATCGCGAACGAGTTCGCGAAGCTCCTTGTTCGAGGCACCGATGAAGGTCGCGTTCTGTGCAACGGTGTCCACCGTGTTCGTCCTCATCGGACGGCGGGCCAGCGTCTCCGAGGTGATGATGTTCTTGACGACGTCAACATCGGTCTTCGTGGCGTAGCCCATCTCATCGATGAACATGATGAAATTACCCCAGATGTCGATGTTCCGATCGTCGGAAATCATCTTGAAATCGACCATGGCCATCACTTCCGCGAGGACGGAGCACATCGCGCGGATGAACGTTGATTTGCCTGAGCCCTGCGGTCCGAGCAGAACCACCATCAGGTGGTCCGTCACCGGAAGGCCCTTCAGCTTGCGCTTCACCTGCCAGATGAACTTCTTGAGCATCGCTGCGACGAACTCGGGAGACGTATCCGTGGTGTCGAAGCAGTGCTTGGCAAGGTCCAGCAGCGCCGTTTCGGCATTTTCCTGGACCATGGGGCTGTCCAGAGGACCAGCGATCTCGCTGTAAAGGGCAAAGAGGCGCTGGCGCTTCGTCTCGCCGTACCAGTGGTCGGCCGCATCGCTGATCTGCGTGTCCGAGAACGAAAGGCCGAGTGCGTCGCGCTTCAGGCGGACGTCCCGAAGGTACTCCGAAAAGCGAATCGTCCTACCGCCCACGATGTGAGCGAAGGTCACCATTTGTTGGTCCGTTCGGTGCTCATCCGTGATCAAGATCATATCCCCCTGTGGAGATCGCACCTTCGTGGGACCGGACCTGAAGATCGTACCGTTGCAGCGGCATCCGATCTGCTCGATGGAAGCGATCGCAGCGACGAGATCGGAGGCCGTCTTCGGCACGGTCCCAAGCTGGCTTCGGACTTCCTTCCGGTGCACCGCCTGATCGAACTCGCGCCGATCGAGCTTCGCTGCTTTGCAAATCTTGTCCCGGAAACGACGGTTCTCCGGATGGTTCGGGATCATGCCTTCGACAATGTCATCGACCGAAAGCGGCTGATCAATCGTGATGCCCTGGATAATCTTCATCGACAGGTCGTCCAGGTGGGCCTTGTAGGGCGTGTCATCGCTTGAGCCAATCGAGGGCGGCTGCGAGGCAGAGGACGCCGGTG
>NZ_FOPM01000037.1 GCF_900113485.1 Methylobacterium gossipiicola | reverse complement strand
CGAACACCCCGATGTGCTGCGCCGGTCTGGTGGTTTGAGCGGTGTGCCCAAAACCCGATCCCATCTCGAACTCGGCCGTTAAACGCACCAGCGCCCATGGTACTGTGTCTCAAGACACGGGAGAGTCGGTCGCCGCCAGACCTGCACAGCACATCACAACAGTCCCTCAAACGATCCGCCTTTGCCAAAACGGCAAACACCCTGGCGCGGGGTGGAGCAGCCCGGTAGCTCGTCAGGCTCATAACCTGAAGGTCACAGGTTCAAATCCTGTCCCCGCAACCAAACAAAACCAAAGCCCTCGACCCCAAAAGGTCGAGGGCTTTGCGCGTTCGGGGGTGTTGCCTCCCGCCTCGCACATGAAGCGATAATTCGACCTTACTCGTAAAGCGGGAGCGCAAGACATGGTGGGTCGACACGATGCCGTTCCCTGGCTCCTGCATCTGACCCTCGGCGAGGACGACTGGTCCTTGAAGAACTTCGATTTGGGAGGTGATGAACCCGCCTGTATGCCGGCGGGCTGATCGCCGATCCCATCGGCAAGGCGAAGTCCGTCGGACAGACTCAGGCCGGCGTCCGACGTTCGAAAGGCTTTTCACAGTACCCGACTGACACCACGAAAAAGCCCACCGAGTCCGCAGACTGGTGGGCTGAATTCGTTGGCTGGGGGACGAGGATTCGAACCTCGACTAGAGGAGTCAGAGTCCACTGTTCTACCGTTAAACTATCCCCCAAAACCCTGACGCATCAGGATTTTGGAACGGCTTGTTTCGGTCTCCAATCCGTGTCTCGCACCGATCGGTTCGCGCCCGGTCCGTTCCGGTGAAGGGGCGATAGCATGGAGCCGGCGCGATAGGCAAGCCGGTATTTCAAGGTTGGCCGGATCACGCGCTGGCGGGACCGCCGGAGCGGGCCTCGATCATGCCGAGGGTCCGCAGGATCGCCAGGGCGACGATCTCGGCATCGACTTCTCCTTCCGGCGTCGCCGGGAGGATCGCCACCGTGCTGACCTCGTCGTCGACGAGGAGGCCCGCCACCACCTTGTAGACGTCGCCCTCCGGCGCGGCTTCGTCGTGAACGAGGCAGACGCGGCAACCGCCGGCCTCGCCGTAGACGCGCTGGGTGAGAACCTCGACGCGGGTCTCGGGTTCGGGCTCGGGGCGGCGCGGCTGGCCGAAGGTTGGGCGGATGATGTTGGTCATGACTCCTCCTATACCCGAGCCTGGCCGCTTTGTGAGGAGCCCCCACCTCGGGATCATCCGGGCCTCGTGACGATTGATAGGAATACGCCGGTTCGACGTGGCCGGTGGAACCCCAGGATGGATCGATGCCGGTGACCTCCGCGCGCCTCGCGCAGCATCACGCCGAACTCGGCGACGCCTTCTACGATGTCGTCGCCCCCGCGACGTTTCCGCAGACCATCCTGCGTTTCCGCAATCGGCCCTGGGCGGCGCGGATCGGCCTCGATGGTCTGACCGACGACGCGTGGATCGCGCATTTCGGCCGGTTCACGCCCTTGCCCGGGAGTTTCCCGAAGCCCCTGGCCCTGCGCTACCATGGCCATCAGTTCCATTCGTACAATCCCGATCTCGGCGACGGGCGCGGGTTCCTGTTCGCGCAGGCCTATGACCTCGGCGATGGGCGCCTCCTCGACCTCGCCACCAAGGGCAGCGGACGCACGCCCTGGTCGCGCGCGGGGGACGGCCGCCTCACCCTCAAGGGCGGCGTACGCGAGATCCTCGCCACCAGTCAGCTCGAGGCCCTCGGGGTGAACACCTCGAAGACCTTCAGCCTCATCGAGACGGGGGAGGCCCTGGAGCGCGGCGACGAGCCCTCCCCCACCCGGTCGGCCGTCCTCGTGCGCTTGAGCCATTCCCATATCCGCATCGGCTCGTTCCAGCGGTTCCTCGCCCTCGACGAGCCCGAGAACATCCGGACGCTCATGGATCACACGATCCGCCTGCACATGCCCGCGGCGTGGCGGGAAGACAGTCAGGAGCGGGCCGTCGCCTTCCTGGAAGAGGTGCGCCGGCGGGTGGCACGGACGGGCGCGCAGTGGATGGCCGCCGGTTTCGTTCACGGCGTGCTCAACACCGACAACATCAACGTCACCGGCGAGAGCTTCGATTACGGCCCCTGGCGCTTCGCGCCGGTGAACGATCCGGCCTTCACCGCCGCATATTTCGACACCCAGGGGCTCTACAGCTTCGGCCGGCAGCCCGAGGCCCTGTTCTGGAATCTCAGTCGCCTCGCCGAATGCCTGACGCCGTTCGCGGCCCCGGAGCGGTTGGAGACGGCCCTGAAGCAGTTCGGCCCGAACCTGCAGGACGCCTTCGCCGACGCCCTCCTGGCCCGCCTCGGTCTCGCACGTACGGACGAAGCCGCGACCCACCGCTTCGTGGCCGCGTTCTGGGGCTTCCTCGGTCGCAGCGGCGCGCCGTTCGAGCGGACATTCTTCGACTGGTACGGCGGCCTGGCCTCTGAGCGGCGGGCGGCGGCGAGCCCTTCGGCCGCCCTCTATGCCTCGGAGGCCTTCGCCCCCGTGCGGGCGAGCCTGGAGGCGATGACCGCCCGCGAGGCCGGCCGCCTCGCGCATCCCTATTTCGCTGGGGCGGATCCCTGCACCCTGCTCATCGACGAGGTCGAGGCCCTCTGGGCGCCCATCGCCGAGGGCGACGACTGGTCGGCGCTGCACGCCAAGCTCGCCGCCATCGAAAGCATGGCCGAGGCGTACGGCACCGGGGTTGCGCCCTTGGCGGCTTGCGCCGACTGAAGCCCGGCCCTGTTTCGGACACATGCACCGCTAGGGTGCTCGGGCGACGCCGACAGCCGGGAAGCCACCATGGGCGAGATTCGAATCCTTGAGGGCGCCCATCCCGACGGCCCCTGGTGCGCGGGGCCGGGCACCTACGAGGCCGGGTTGCTACGCCTGCCCGGCGACGAGACCCGGGGCGTGGAAGATCTGGCCGATCTCGTGCTCGTGGACGGCCCTCCCCCACGGCGCCGGGCCGACGTGCTCGGCGGCCTTCGCTCCGTTCTGGACGCGGCAGGCCCCCTACCCCGGCCCCTCGACTTCGCCGCCTCCGTCGTCGGCCTCGGACTCGGAGCGCTGGCGGGGACGCTCCATGCCGGCGCGACCCTTCATGCGCGCTTTTCCGATGGCGCCCGCGCGGTGATCGCCACCGATCCGGCCACCGCTGCCGCGCTCCTGCGCGATTGGACGTTGGTCCGGGATGCGATCCTGCGGCGGGAGGCCCGGCAGCCCGCCCCGCGGCAGGCTCCGCTGCCGCCTCCGCTGGTCGCCCCCCTCGCCCTTCCTGCCCCCGCCCCCGATGAATCGCCGGCTCCGGCTTCGATTTTCGCCTACGAAATGCGCAAGGGGCGTCTGCGGCGCCTCGCGTCCGGCAAGGCGCCGGACCAGACCTGAGCGGAACCGCCCGGCGAACGCTCAGGGACGCAAGGACACGATCCTCCTGGCCCCTGCCCGTGCCCGCCGGTATGGCTGTGATTTCCGCGAGGCCCGAGACCCAGCCCGAGACCCATGATTCAGAAGAAGCACCTGGCCCCCGATGCGACCATCGCCGACGTGGTGGCCGATCTGGAGGATGCGAACGAGTATCTGCGCCGGGTGCTCGGCAACATGCGCTTCTGTCAGAAGCGGCATGGCGACGCCTGCCTGCGCATCGCCGTCACCCGCCCGCGCGGTCCCGGCAAGGGGCTCGCACCCTCCTACCGGATCGACTACCCGGCCGGGTCGGACGCGGAGGAGATGACGATCTACAACGGGTTCGGTGGTCGCTCGCACAGCGCCTTCACGCCCATCAACGTGCGCGAGACGAACTGGAGTCGGAGCCATACCCCGATCCAGGAGGTGCAGAAGCTCTACGACGGCCTGCACAAGGCGGGCCTGGAGCGGGCCGAGCGGGAGGCGCCCGCCCAAGAGAGGCCCTGAGGGAAGCCCCTCAGAACGGGAGGGTGTGGTAGCGCCGGTCGGCGTAGAGCAGCCCGTCGCCCGTGCCCATTCCGGCCAGAGCCACGACGGCGCAGAACAGCACGTCGTGGGTGGCCACCGCCTGCCGGTCGACGATGCGGCAATCGAAGGCCATGAGGGCGTGGTCGAGGACCGGCGATCCCGTGACGAGGCGGTTCCAGGTACCGGCGGCGAAGCGGGCCTCCATGGGGGTGCCGCCCCCGAAGGCGTCGGCGACGCCCCGCTGGTGGCCGCCCAGGACGTTGACGCACAGGGTGTCGTTGACGCTGAGCGCCGCGTAGGCCGAGGCCGTGCGGTTGAGGCACACCAGCAGGGTCGGCGGCCGGTCGCTGACGCTGCACACCGCCGTGGCGGTGAAGCCCGCGCGGCCCCCCGGCCCCTCCGTGGTGACGAGGTGCACGGCGCTGGCGGTCCGCGCCATGGCGGCCCGGTAGGCGTCGGCCTCGACGGGAGGCATCATCGGTTCGGTGGTCATGGCAGGCTTCAGTTGCGGCTCTGTCGGTCGCGGAACGTGCGCGGGGGCCGAGGGCCGGTGGTTTCTCGAAGGCGCGTCAGGCCGGCGGGTGGTGCCGGGCCCAGTGTTCGGCGATCTCGACGCGGCGGGCGATCCAGACGCGGTCGTGGGCGGCGATGTGGTCGAGGAAGCGGCTGAGGGCGCCGATCCGGCCCGGGCGGCCGACGAGGCGGCAATGCAGGCCCACCGACATCATCTTCGGGGCCGTCTCGCCCTCGGCATAGAGGGCGTCGAAGGTGTCGCACAGGTAGGCGGCGAAGTGGTCGGCGGTGTTGAAGCCCTGGGCGGCGACGCAGCGCATGTCATTGGCGTCGAGGGTATAGGGCACCACGAGGCCGCGCCGGTCCGGGCCGCCGATCCAGTAGGGCAGATCGTCGGCGTAGGAATCCGACAGGTAATCGAAGCCTGCTTCCAGGCCGAGATCGAGGGTGTGGACCGAGGAGCGCCCCGTGTACCAGCCGCGCGGGCGCGCGCCCGTCACCGCCGTGTGGATGCGGATCGCCTCGTCCATGTGCGCCTTCTCGGCCTCGCGGGTGAAGTCGCGATAGTCGATCCATTTCAGGCCGTGGCAGGCGATCTCCCAATCGGCCTCCCGCATGGCGGCGGCGATGTCGGGCACCCGCGCCAGGGCGTTGGCGACGGCGAACACCGTCACGGGCACGCCGCGCGCCCGTAGCAGCCGCCAGATCCGCCAGAAGCCGGCCCGCGCCCCGTACTCGTAGAGGGATTCCATGTTCATGTGGCGCTGGCCCGGCCAGGGCTGGGCGCCGACGATCTCGGACAGGAAGGCTTCCGAGGCCGCATCCCCGTTGAGAATGCAGTTCTCGGCTCCCTCCTCGTAGTTCAGGACGATCTGCACGGCGATGCGTGCGCCGTTCGGCCAGTTCGCCTGGGGCGGGGTGCGGCCGTAGCCGGAAAAGTCGCGGGAATCGGTCACGACGGCTGTTCCTCGTCCGGTCTGTTCCGGGCCCGCTGTTCCGACGCGGCGCGGCGTCCTGTCAACCGATCGGGCAGATGGTTCCGGGGCAAGCGCTTTCAAGCACTCTTCCCAAGATCGGACTTGCACGCCCGGGCGCGGGATGCATCGTTGCGCGGCCGGACCGCGCACGGTCCTTGCCTGTTCGATGCCGTTTCCAAACGACCCACCCCGAGGTTTCCCGTGCTCCTGACCCCGCGCGAAAAGGACAAGCTCCTCCTCGCCATGGCCGCCCAGGTCGCCCGCAACCGCCTCAGCCGGGGCGTGAAGCTGAACTATCCGGAAGCCGTGGCGCTGATCAGCGACTTCGTGGTGGAGGGTGCCCGCGACGGCCGCTCCGTGGCCGAACTCATGCAAGCGGGCGGTCAGGTGCTGACGGCCGAGCAGTGCATGGACGGCATCCCCGAGATGATCCACGACATCCAGGTGGAGGCGACGTTCCCCGACGGCACCAAGCTCGTCACCGTCCACCATCCGATTCGGGGCGCCGCTTCGGCCGAGGTGCCCGGCACCGTGACGACCTTGCCCGGCGACATCGTCTTCAACGAAGGCGCGCCGCGCACCCTCATCACCGTCGCCAATGTGGGTGACCGGCCGATCCAGGTCGGCTCGCACTACCATTTCTTCGAAGTGAATGCCGGCCTGACCTTCGACCGCGAGAAGGCGCGGGGGCAGCGCCTCGACATCGCCCCCGGCACGGCGGTGCGGTTCGAGCCCGGAGCGACGCGGGACGTGGTGCTGGTGCCGCTGGGCGGTGAGCGCGCGGTGTACGGGTTCCGGGGTGAGGTGATGGGCACGCTATGAGCGTCTGCGATTCCGTCCTGCGCGAACATATTCTGCTCGTCACCCGTGCGGCCGAGTTCGCGTCGGGCCGTCATGCGCAGCAGACCCGGAAGGGGGCGGCGCGCGAGCCCTACGTGAACCACCTCGCCGAGGTGGCCGCGCTGCTGGCCGCAACCACCGAGGAGCCCGATGCCCCCCTCGTGGCGGCGGGATGGCTTCACGATACGGTCGAGGACACCGAAACGAGCGGGGAAGAACTCGAACGCCTGTTCGGACGGCGCGTCGCTGAACTCGTTGCCGAGGTGACGGACGACAAGTCATTGCCCAAGGCCGAACGCAAGCGCCTTCAGATCGAGCGAGCGCCTCACAAATCGGCAGGTGCCCGCGCCATCAAGATCGCCGATAAGATCAGCAACTTGAATTCCCTGGTGTCGAGTCCCCCCGTGGATTGGGATCGAGAGCGCGTCGCACGCTATATCGATTGGGCCGACGCCGTTGTCGCAGGCTGCCGCGGCGTGAACGAGACCTTGGAAGCCCTATTCGACCGCGCGGTTGCAGAGGCACGAAAGACGGCACCATGACCACCATGCCCCCCCGCGCCGCCCTCCCCCGCGCCGCCTATGCCGACATGTTCGGGCCGACTATCGGCGACCGCATTCGGCTGGCCGACACGTCCCTCGTCATCGAGGTCGAGCGCGACCACACCATCTACGGCGAGGAGGTGAAGTTCGGCGGCGGCAAGGTCATCCGCGACGGGATGGGGCAATCCCAGGTGACGAACCAGGACGGTGCGGTGGACACCGTCATCACCAACGCCGTCGTCCTCGACCATTGGGGCGTGGTGAAATGCGACGTCGGCATCGTGCGGGGCCGCATCGTCCGCCTCGGCAAGGCCGGCAACCCCGACATCCAGCCCGGCGTCGACATCGTCGTCGGTCCCGGCACGGAGGTGATCGCCGGGGAAGGCAAGATCCTCACGGCGGGCGGGTTTGACAGCCACATCCACTACATCTGCCCGCAGCAGATCGAGGAAGCCCTGTGCTCGGGCGTCACCACGATGCTGGGCGGCGGCACCGGGCCGGCCCACGGCACCTTCGCCACCACCTGCACGCCCGGACCCTGGCACATCGCCCGGATGATCGAGGCGGCGGACGCGTTTCCCATGAACCTCGCCTTCGCCGGCAAGGGCAACGCCTCGCGGCCCGAGAGCCTCGTGGAGATGATCCGGGCCGGGGCCTGCGCCCTCAAGCTGCACGAGGATTGGGGCACCACGCCCCAGGCCATCGACACCTGTCTCACGGTGGCCGACCTCCACGACGTGCAGGTGATGATCCACTCCGACACCCTCAACGAATCAGGCTTCGTCGAGGACACGATTCGGGCGTTTGCCGGGCGCACCATCCACGCCTTCCACACGGAGGGAGCGGGCGGCGGCCACGCGCCGGACATCATCAAGGTGGCGGGGCTCGCCAACGTCCTGCCGTCGTCGACTAACCCGACGCGGCCCTACACGAAGAACACCATCGACGAGCATCTCGACATGCTGATGGTGTGTCACCACCTCGATCCGGCGATCCCCGAGGACCTCGCCTTCGCCGAGAGCCGCATCCGCCGTGAGACCATCGCGGCCGAGGACATCCTGCACGACATCGGCGCCCTCTCGATGATGTCGTCGGACAGCCAGGCCATGGGCCGGGTCGGCGAGGTCGTCATCCGCACCTGGCAGACGGCCGACAAGATGAAGCGCCAGCGCGGCGCCCTCCCCGGCGACACGAGCGGCAACGACAACCTGCGCGCCCGCCGCTACATTGCGAAATACACCATCAACCCGGCCATCGCGCACGGCGTCTCGGGCCAGATCGGCTCCGTGGAGCCGGGCAAGCTCGCCGATCTCGTCCTGTGGACGCCGGCCTTCTTCGGGGTGAAGCCCGACCTCGTCCTCAAGGGCGGCATGATCGCCACCGCGCCCATGGGCGACCCCAACGCCTCGATCCCGACGCCGCAGCCCGTGCATTACCGGCCAATGTTCGGGGCCATCGGCCGCTCCCCCTTCGCCACCGCCCTCACCTTCGTGTCGAAGGCGGCCCTGGAGGACGGGCTCGGCGAGCGCCTCGGGGTGCGGAAGCGGCTGGTGGCCGTGGAGAACGTGCGCGGCGGCATCTCGAAGAAGAGCATGGTGCTCAACGACGCCACCCCCCACATCGAGGTCGATCCCGAAACCTACGACGTCCGGGCCGACGGCGAACTGCTCGTCTGCGAGCCGGCCGAGGTGCTGCCCATGGCGCAGCGGTACTTCCTGTTTTGAGGTAGGGTGACCCTATCACGAAATTGCAGACTGCCGTGTCGCAAGCCGCCGCCCTTTAACGTGAGGGGCTTCCATACCTGGATGCCTGACGAACCGATCCTGACCCCATGATCCGCGCCACCCACGTCCTGCGCCGCGACGCCCTCCGGGGCGAGATCGTCGACCGCATCGTCCTCGACCACGGCGACCGCCATCGCCGCCGCATGGCCATGCGGGGGCTCGGGGGCCTCGCCTTCCTCCTCGATCTGCCCGAACCGACGGTGCTCGACGACGGCGACGCCCTGGTGCTCGAGGATGGGCGCCTCGTCTGGGTCGAGGCCGCGCCCGAGCGGCTGCTGGCGATCCGGGCCGCCGACGATCACGCCTTGAAGCGGCTGATCTGGCATATCGGCAACCGGCATATCGCGGCCGAGATCGCCGCCGACGCTGTCTACATCGCGTACGATCACGTGCTCGCCGAGATGGTGCGGGGGTTGGGCGGCACCGCCGAGGCGGTGGAGCGTCCGTTCCGCCCCGAGGGTGGCGCCTATGCGGGCGAGGCGGCGGGCCACCATCACCACGGCCATGGCCACGATCACGGTCATTCGCATGACCACGCTCATGCGCACGATCACCCACACGGCCATTCCCACCCGCATGATTGAAGCCCTGCGCCTGATGACGTGGCTGTCGCCGGGCTATCCGGTGGGCGCCTACGCGTATTCGCACGGACTCGAAAGCGCCGTGGAATCCGGCGACGTCGCGGACGAAGTCGCCCTGACGTCGTGGCTCGCCGACGTGCTGGAACTGGGATCGGGCCGCAACGACCTCATCCTCTTGGCCCACGCCCATGGCGCCGCCCGGACGGGCGACCTGTCGGCGCTCGCCGAAGTGAACGATCTCGCCCTGGCGCTTGCCCCCTCGCGAGAACTTCACCTGGAGACGAGCCAGCAGGGACTGAGCTTCCTCGAGGCGACCCGCGCGGCCTGGCCAGCGGCCGATCTCCCGCGTCTCGCCGAGGCCCTGCCCGGCCCGGTGGCCTATCCGGTCGCCGTGGGCCTCGCGGCCGGGGCGCACGGCATGGCCCTGGAGCCCGTTCTGGCGGGGTTCGGCCTCGCCTTCCTGCAGAACCTCGTCTCGGCGGCCCTGCGCTGCGCGCCCATCGGCCAGAGCGCCGGCACCCGGGTGATCGCCGCCCTGACCCCGCGCGTGACCGCCCTCGCCGCCACGATACCGGATCTCACCCTGGACGATCTCGGCAGCGCGACGCTTGCCCTCGACCTCGGCTCGTTCCGGCACGAGACCCAGTATTCCCGGATTTTTCGTTCGTGAAAGGCCCCACGATGACCTCCCCTAACGGCCCCTCCCCCAATGGACCCCTGCGCGTCGGCATCGGCGGCCCCGTCGGGTCGGGCAAGACGGCCCTGATGGAGCAGCTGTGCAAGCGCCTGCGCGACACCTACGACCTCTGCGCCATCACCAACGACATCTACACCAAGGAGGATGCCCGGCTCCTCACCGTGGCCGGCGCCCTGCCCGAGGAGCGGATCATGGGCGTCGAGACCGGCGGCTGCCCGCACACGGCGATCCGCGAGGACGCGTCCATCAACCTCGCGGCGGTGGCGGAGATGCGCAAGCGCTTCCCGAAGCTCGACCTGATCCTCATCGAATCGGGCGGCGACAACCTCGCCGCCACCTTCTCGCCGGAACTCGCCGACCTCACCCTCTACGTCATCGACGTCGCGGGCGGCGAGAAGATCCCGCGCAAGGGCGGCCCCGGCATCACCCGTTCCGATCTCCTCATCGTCAACAAGACCGATCTCGCCCCCCTGGTGGGCGCCGATCTCGGCGTGATGGAATCCGATACGCAGCGGATGCGGGGCCAGCGCCCCTACGTGTTCGCGTCTTTGCGCGAAGGCCACGGCGCCGACACCGTCGCCCGCTTCATCGTGGAGGCCGGGGGGCTTGCCTGACCGTGCGGGCAGCGTCCGCGAAGTTTTTCGGGCCTTCCTGCTGTTGGGGCTCACGGCGTTCGGCGGCCCCGTCGCCCATCTCGGGTATTTTCGCGCAGCCTTCGTGATGCGGCGGCGCTGGATCGACGAGGCGGGCTATGCCGACCTCGTCGCCCTGTGCCAGTTCCTGCCCGGCCCCGCCTCGAGCCAGGTCGGATTCGCCCTCGGAATCCTCCGGGCCGGGAGCCTGTGGGGCGGGCTCGCCGCCTTCGCGGGTTTCACCCTGCCTTCCGCCCTGCTCCTCGTCGGCGTCGCCTACGGCGCCGGATCGGGCGGACCGATCCTGTCGGGCCTGCTGCACGGCCTCAAGCTCGTGGCCGTGGCGGTGGTGGCCCAGGCGGTGTGGGGCATGGCCCGGACCCTGGCACCGGACCGGACCCGCGCCGGCATCGCCCTCGGGGCCCTGTGGTTCTCCGTCCTCGCGCCGACCGCCCTCGGGCAGATCGGTGCGATTCTGTTCGGCGCCCTCGCCGGGCTCGTCCTCTGCCGGATGGCGGTCCCCGCCCCCGTCGACCGCCTCGCCGTGCCCCTGTCCCGGCGGACCGGCTTCGTCGCCCTGGGGCTGTTCTCTGGATTGCTCGTCGGCCTGCCGGTGCTCGCCGCGACCTTGCCCTGGCACGGCATCGCGGTGGCGGAGGCGTTCTACCGGGCCGGCGCCCTCGTGTTCGGCGGCGGGCACGTGGTGCTGCCGCTCCTGCGCGCCGGCACCGTCGATCCGGGCTGGATCGGCGCCGATGCGTTCCTCGCCGGCTACGGCGCGGCGCAGGCGGTGCCGGGGCCGCTCTTCACCTTCGCGGCCTATCTCGGGGCCGCCCTGACGCAGCCGCCGAACGGCCTCCTCGGCGCCGGGCTGGCGCTGGCGGCGATCTTCCTCCCCGGCCTCCTCCTCGTCACCGGCGCCCTGCCGTTCTGGGACGATCTGCGCAAGAAACCCCTGGCCCAGGCGGCCCTGCGGGGCGGCAACGCCGCCGTGGTCGGGCTCCTCGCCGCCGCCCTCTACGATCCGGTCTGGACGGGGGCCATCGGCAATGCCCGCGACGTCGCCCTGGCGGCGACGGCCTTCGTGCTGCTGACCGTGGGCGGCGTCGCACCCTGGATCGTCGTCGGTCTCACGGCTTTGGGCGGCCTCGCCCTGGCGGGCTGATCAGATCCCCGCGTACCAGGGGAAGCCGAGTTCGGCGACCATGCTGCCGCGGCCCTTGCCGTAGCCGTCGACGCGCTCGGCGGCCTCGATGGCGGCGATGTATTTCAGGCTCTTGTAGCCGAGCTGGCGCTCCACCCGCAGGCGCAGCGGGGCGCCGTGCTTCACCGGCAGGCTGCCCCCGTTCATGCCGTAGGCGAGGATTGTCTGCGGGTGGAGGGCATCGAACAGGTCGTAGCTGTCCCACCAGCCGTCGACACTGCGGATGACGATGAAGCGTGCCTGGGGCTTCAGGCCGACATGGGCGAGGAGGTGGGCGAGCGGCACGCCGGTCCATTCGCCGATGGCCGACCAGCCCTGCTCGCACGAATGCAGCGTCACCTGGGTGCGGGCCGGCATCAGGCGGAGGTCGGCCAGCGAGAACGCGCCCGGACGCTCGATGAGGCCAGAGACCGGCAGCTTCCAGTCGGTGAAATCGACGGCCCGGGAGCGCTTATAGGCGGGGTCGTCCGGGTCCGTGGTGTTGATGGTGGGGAACACCGCCGAGATCCGGCTGCGGTCGAACTCGCGCACCAGGGGCTGGCGGGCGAGCAGCCAGCGCTGGACCGCGAAGGTGAGGCCGTTGCTCCAATCGTACGGGGTGGCGAGGTGCGACAGGGCGGGCGCGTCGCATCCGCCGAGCAAGCCGGTGCCGAGAAGGGCCCCCGAGCCCGTGAGGAGGCGACGGCGCGAGAGGTCACGCATCGGGGGGCTCCGGGTTGTTGGCCGGAACGGCGAGGCGCCCGGTGATCATGGCGCGGGTGAGGTTCACGGCCCCGCCGATGAAGACTTGGGCCACGTGCACGACCAGGAACAGGACCAGCAGGCAGGCGAAGACGAAGTGCAGGGTGCGGGCCGATTGCCGGCCGCCGAACAGGGTGAACAGTTCCGGAAATGCCGCCGTGACGCCCGGCGACATCGTGAGGCCCGTGAGCACCATGAGGGGGAACAGCCCGAGGATCACCGCGAGATAGGCGAATTTCTGCAGGGCGTTGTAGCGCAGGGCCTCCCGTCCCCTCGGGGGACGCAAGCGGGCATGGTCGGCGATCTCGCGGGCGAGGTGGCCCGGCCTCAGCTGGTCGCGATCCGGCAGGAGATTGCGGCGTAAGTGGCCGCCGACGAGGGCGAGGACGAGGTAGAGGCCGCCGTTGAGGACGAGGATCCAGGCGGCGAGGAAGTGGAGGTTGCGGCCCCACCCCGTCTGTTCGAGGTTCACGGGGAGCGGCAGCACCAGGGCGGCGGGGGCGTCGTTGGCGCCGGTCTCGCCCCAGAACAGGCGCGGCAGGGCGAGCAGGATGGCGATGCCGCTCACCAGCAGCGCCCCGAACGCCGCCGCGTTGAGCCAATGGGCGAGGCGCACGAAGGCGCGGTGCCGGAAGACGGTTCGGCGCGGCGTTCGCTCCGTCATGGCGCTGCGCGGTCTCGTCATGGCGCTGCGCGGGCTCGTCATAGTGCTGCGCGGGCCTGGAGCACGTCGAGGCGGTATTCCGCCGTGCGGCTGTGGTGACGATGGGCCAGGGTGCCGGCGGTCGCGGCGATGACGGCCTCGACGGCGTCGTCGCCGCTCGACGGATAGTCCGTCTCCCCGGTCCAGTGGACGAGCATCACCTCGCCGCCGGGTTTGACCGCCCCGATCAGATGGGCGGCGAGGCGATCGAGATCGGCGGGCGTGAAGAAGTACAGCACCTCCGACAGGACGACGAGGTCGAACCGGCCGGGCGGCCACTCCGTCGGTACCATTGCGCGCCGGAACGTTACGTTCGGGCACGCGGCGCAGCGCGCCCGGGCCGCCGCGAGGGCGGTCTCGGCGACGTCGAGGGCGAGGAGGCGGGTGCAGCGTTCGGCGAGGCGCCGGGTCAGCACGCCGATGGAGCAGCCGACTTCGAGGGCGTCGGCATAGGTCTCTTCCGAGAGCGCCGCCAGGGTGGCGTCGTATTTCGCCGCCTCATAGGCGCTGGTGGTGAAGCCCCACGGGTCGGGATGTCCGGCATAGATGCCGTCGAAGTAGTCGGGCGGAAGGGAGGCGGTGCGCCGGGTCACGCGGCGCGCCCGGGCCGCAGATCGGAGGCGTCCTCCGCGCCGGGGTTCCGCCACAGGGCGTCGGCGGTGTGGGGCGCGGCCAGCACGTGGGCGGCGGCATGGGTCAGCGCCCGGTCGGGACCGGGCTGGCGCAGATAGGTGGCGAGGTCTCGGATCTGCCGCTCCAGGGGGTGGGGCTCGAGGAAGCCGGCGAGCCCCACGGAACGCTGGGCCCGCTCGATCACGTCGAGCCCGGCCCGTTCCACGGCCAGGCGGGTGAGGTTGACGTAGGCGATCACCCGTTCCGGGTCGGCGTCGGGATCGCTGGCGAGGTCGGCCGCCCGGCCGACGAACAGGCGCGCCGTCTCCACCGCGATGGCCGCCTCGCCGAGGCGCGCCGCCTGATGCGGATCGCCGCCGCGTCCCGTGGCGACGAGGTGCGCCCGCAGGCTGTCGAACACGGCCTCGATCCCGCCGAGCTGCACGGCGGTGAAGCGCCAGGCGCCGGCGGAGAAATGCGGCTCGCGGAAATAGTCGTCCGCCGCGCCCACGGCCGCCTGAGCCGCGACGGGCAGGCCGGTGAAATCGAGCACCCCCGAGGCAGATGCGCGCATGCCGTGGGCGCGCCACGACGACAGGTCGGCCCGGGTGCCGGGATCGAGGCTGACCACGAGCATCTGCTGGCGTCCGTCCGGTCGGCGGGCGGTGACGAGGGGACGCGTCACCGAGCCCGCCCCCGAGGCGAAGGATTTTGCGCCCGCGAGCGTTCCGGTGCCATGGGGGTCGAGGTCGAGGCCGCCGATCTGGGGCTGGGTGTTCCACACGCCGAACAGGTGCCCGGCCTGGATGTCGTCCACGAGGCGCCGGAGCACGGGCTCGGCGGCGTAGCGCAGGATCAGCGACAGGGCGTTGACGTGGCCTTCGTAGAGGCGGCCGAGGGCGAGGTTGCCCCGCCCGAGCTCAGTGAGCACGTCGCGGAGGATGGGGGCCATGGCGGGCGCATCGAGGCCCGACCCGCCGAGGGCCACGGGCAGGGGCGCGGCCAGCAGGCCGGCTTCGTGGCAGTCGATGATGTCGCCCGCCGGAAACGCGCCGGTGCGGTCGAGGGCCTCCGCCCGCTCCGCCGCGAGCCGCGAGACCGCGCGCGCAGCCGCACGAATTCGTACAGATTCGGTTTCGATGCGGTCGGGGGCGATGAAGTTCATGACCGGAAACATGGAACGGGCCGGCACGTTCCCGCCAGTCGTCCAAAGGTCACGGGCCTCGTTCGAACCCGCTTTTCTGCCGCGAAAGTCTATGGCGACCCGTTCGGGCGGGCCGCCGCGCCGCAGTGGCGGAGCTTCAGTTTCGGCGCCTCAACTCCAGGCGTGGAACGGCGGGTTGACCCCGTTGAGGGCGTGGTTGCCGACGATGGCGTATTTCCAGCGCACGGGGTCGTGGAGGGTGTGCGTGCGGGCGTTGCGCCAGTGGCGGTCGAGGTTGTGTTCGGCGAGCGTCGAGCGGGTGCCGGCGAGCTCGAACAGGGTGTTGGCGGCGGCGAGCGCGACTTCCGTGGTCAGCACCTTGGATTCGGCGACGGCGAGCTGGGCCGCCGCGACGCTGTCGGCGTCGGGGGCCGCCACCGCCGCGTCGAGGGCGAGGCCGGCGCGGTCGAGGAGGGCTTCGGCCGCGTGCAGCCGGATCGTGAGGTCGCCGACGAGGCGGATGGTGTGGGGATCGTCCGAGGCCCGTTCGAGGCCGCTGTCGATCCAGGGGCGGGATTTGGTGCGCACGAAGGCGATGGTCTCGGCGAGCGCCTCGCGGGCGATCCCCGCATCGACGGCCGCCTGGATGATCTGGAAGATCGCCCCGTCGGCGCTCGGCCGCTCGTAGCCCTTCCAGGCCGGCACGAGGTGGCTCTTCTCCACCCGCACGCCGTCGAGGATCACCGTGCCGCTCGCCGTGGTGCGCTGCCCGAAGCTCGACCAATCGTCGATGACCGACAGGCCCGGCGCGTTGCGCTCGGCGATGGCGTACCAGGGCCGGCCCTCCGCATCCACGGCCACGATGGGCACGAGGTGAGCGAGGAGTGCCCCCGTCGCGTAGAACTTGCGGCCGTGGACGGTGACGTGGTCGCCGTGATCGACGAAATGGGTCTCGAAATCGGCCGCCCGCTTCGTCCCGATTTCCGAGAAGGCGTTGCCGAAGCGGGTGCCGGCGAGCACGAGGCCGAACAGCAGGCGCTTCTGGGCGTCGTCCGATACGGTGTCGATGGCGGCGACGATGCCGAGGTGGTTCTGGGCGATCTGCCCGATGGAGGGATCGGCCGCCGACACGATGGCGATGGCCTGCGCCAGGGTGCGGTAGGACAGGCCCGGCCCGCCATAGGCTCTGGGCACGTTGATCGACCACAGGCCGCTCTGCGAGAAGGCATCGAGTTCGGCGAAGGGCCGGCGTCCCGTGCGGTCGCGCTCGGCCGCTCCGCTGCGGAACGTCTCGGCCAATTCTTTCGCGACGCGGATCGCCTCGGCGTCGTCGCGGATGACATGGGCCGGCTCGGAAGGCTTCGCGGGACCGGGGGCACCCTGGGGAAGGCGATGGGCCTCGAAGGTGCTCGCGTTGACGGCGATGTTCATGGTGGGTCTCCGGAGGGGGGGATTCGGCTCGAAGTGCTCACAAAACTCCCGGCCTGGACGGTTCTCGGTCCAAGTCCGCCGGGGCGGCGCGAGCTTTGTGAGAGACGCTCAGGCGGCTTGCGCCGTCTGCTCGCGCTGCGCTTCGAGGGCCCGCACCCGCGGGATGATGTGTTCGCCGAAATACGCGACCTCCTCCTGAAAATGCAGGAAGGCGAGGAGGGCGAGATCGACGCCGGCGTCCTTCAGGGCGACGATGCGCTCGGCGATCTGGTCGGGCGTGCCGATGAGGTTGGTCTTGAAGCCGTCGTTGTACTGGACGAGATCCTCGAAGGTGGACTTGGCCCAGTTGCCCTCCCCTTCCGGAGAAGCCTTACCGGCGTTCTTCACCTCGTGGCCGAAGGCCTTCACGGCGTCCGGATCGGCCTGGTCGATGATCTCCTGGAGGACGGCGCGGGCTTCTTCCTCCGTGTCGCGGGCGATGACGAAGGCGTTGACGCCGACCTTGACCGAATGGCCGTTCGCCCGAGCCTTGGCCTGGAGATCGTCCACCTGCGCCCGGATGCCCTCGGGGGTGTTGCCGTTGGTGAAGTACCAGTCGGACACCCGCGCGGCCATGTCCCGCGCCGCCCGCGACGAGCCCCCCTGGAAGATCTCCGGTTGCGGATCGGTCGGCTTCGGTTTCAGGGTGTAGTTCGTATAGCGATAGAAATCGCCTCTGAACGTGAAGTCGTCCTGCGTCCAGATCCCCCGTAGGGACCGGATGAACTCTTCCGAGCGCCGGTAACGCTCGTCGTGGTCGAGCCAGGGCTCGCCGATGGCTCGGAACTCGCCCGAGAACCAGCCCGAGACGATGTTGACGGCGATGCGCCCCTCGGAGAGCTGCGAGATGGTGGCGATCTGCTTCGCCGCAAGCGTCGGGTTCCAAGGCCCCGGCAGCAGGGCGGCGATGACCTTGAGCTTCGTGGTGGCGGAGAGCAGATCCTGGCTGAAGGCCACGGATTCGTGCTGGTATTCGGCGCCGTAGCCGGCGGTGAAGCGGATCTGCGTCAGGGCGTAGTCGAACCCGGCCTCTTCCGCGATCTGCGCGAGACGGCGGTTGTAGGGGGCGTCCCACCCCGTGCGCTGGGGAATCTTGCTCACCACGAGGCCGCCCGAGACATTGGGGACCCAATAGGCGAAGCGGATCGGTTCTTGCTCGGGCGCGGAGGAGCGGAAGCTCATGGAATGATCCCTATTCACGAGGGGGGAACGCCCGGCGTCGAGCGCCGGAACGTGAAGACGATTCGTGCGGGCGCAGACTTTGCGGCACGAGGGCGGTGAATCTCAAGGTCAAGAGCGGGGATTGGTCTGTGTCTCTGATCGAATTCAAGTATCGTTCGGTGCTCGTCTTTCGTCAAAGGAAGCGAATGGCTTTTTAAGACGCGTTTGGGAAAGGCCGTTCTCTCTGCGGGATGTTCGGCCACGCGATCTGTTTCTTGCCGCCGGGGTTGCCCCGCGGTCGCGTGACGAATCCTGTCATATGATATCGACCCGGCTTGGTGGCGCGGGGGTCCGCGGCGTACGGTTCCCGGGCCGCGCCGTCGACGGTCCGCGCTCCGACTTTCCCGATCCAGCCGTTGCCAGAGTGACGCGATGCCGACCGCTTCCTCAGACCTCTCCCGCCGGGCCGCGCCCGACCAAGGCCCCGCCGATCTCCCGGACAGTCCCCCCATCGAAGGGGCCGTGGATCAGACGATCCACCTGCGGGAAACCGTGGTCCGGATCGCCGATCCGTTCCTTCTCACCCTGACGGACATGCTGCTGTTCAAGCTCGGCCGGCACCTCGCGCGCCGGGAGACCGAATAGTTCGAACGCCGCTCCGATCGCGTGGGCGCCGGATCAGGACCGCGCCTGGATGTGGTCGAAGTCGAGCCCGGCGGTCTGGATCACGATCTGGGTCCGGCTGCCGACCTCGAGCTTGCGCAGGATCTCGGTGACGTGGGCCTTCACGGTGGAATCGCCGACCTGAAGGGCGTGGGCGATCTGCTTGTTGAGCTTGCCCTGGCGGATCATGCCCAGCACCCGCATCTGCTGGGGGGTGAGCCGGGCGATGCGCTCGGCGAGCTGCGTCGCCCGGTCGGGCGGATCGGCGGCGCCCGCGAGGGCGGGGGGCAGGGAGAGGCCCCCGGCGAGGACGTCGGCGATGGCCCGGGTCAGGGTCGCCTTGTCCACGGCCTTGGGCACGAAGCCGGCGGCACCGTGATGGATGGCCTCGCGCATGATGCGCGGATCGTCGAGCCCCGAGACCACCAGGATCGGCACGCGGGCGAACTGCGCCCGGATGGTGACGAGGCCGTCGAACCCCTGCACGCCCTGCATCGTCAGGTCGAGGAGCACGAGTTCGATGGCCCGCTCCCGCGCGAGGACGGCGCAGGCCTCGGCGATCCCGTCCGCCTCGTGCAGCACCGCCGCCGGATAGGCCAGCGCGAGGGTGCTGGCCAGGGCCTCGCGAAACAGCGGGTGATCGTCGACGATGAGGAGATGCATGGTGGGCTCCGCTGCCCCGGAGATCGGCCCGTCCTTATATCAGGTCTCGCCGCGCCCGGCCTATGGCCGCGCCTCGCGCAGGTGGGCGAGGTGGCGCACCGCCAGGACGTAGCCGTGGGTGCCGAACCCCGCCATCACGGCGGTGGCGGCGAGCGACACGTAGGAGTGGTGCCGGAAGGCTTCCCGCCGGTGGACGTTGGAGATGTGGCACTCGACGATGGGCACCTCGCAGGTGTTGAGGGCATCGAGGATGGCGATGGAGGTGTGGGTGTAGGCGCCGGCATTGAGGACGATGCCCGCCGACCCGACGCGGTAGGCGTGAATCCAGTCGATGAGGGCGTGCTCGGCGTTGCTCTGGTGGAAGGCGACGGCGAGGCCGTGGCTCCCGGCCTCCGCCCGGCACCGTGCCTCGACGTCGGCCAGGGTCTCGGCGCCGTAGATCTCCGGCTGGCGCTGGCCGAGCAGGTTCAGGTTGGGTCCGTTGAGGACCAGGATGGTGCGGCTCTTGCTGTCGGCCTCGGGGGCGGTCATCGCGGGATCGGTCATGTCGGGATCGGTCATGGCGTGGGCTCCGTGCCGGTTCCGTTTGCTCCGTCCGGCGAGCGATTGCCAGGGCACGGCCGCTGTCTTCGGATCGCCGTCCGGGGGCGCTATGGACGGCCGGTAACGAGAGGCATGAAAGCCATGGATCCCCGACGCTGCATCCTCATCGGCGCGCCCGTGCAGGCGGGCACCCGGCGCCTCGGCTGCGACATGGGCCCGAGCGCCTACCGGGCCGCCGGCCTCGGCCCGGCGCTCGCCGGCCTCGGCCTCATCGTGGAGGACCGGGGCAACCTCGCACCCGAACCGGTCTCTGTTCCACCCCACCCCAATCCGGCGATCCACGGCCTGCCCGAGGTCGCCGCCTGGACCGCCGCCCTGGCGGACGCGGCCGATGCGGCCGCGGGCGAAGGGGTGCCGATCTTCCTCGGGGGCGACCACAGCCTGTCGGCCGGCACCGTCTCGGGCATAGCCCGGCGTGCGGCCCGCGAAGGGCGTCCGCTCTTCGTCCTGTGGCTCGATGCCCATCCGGACCTGCATACCCTCGACACCACCACGAGCGGCCATCTTCACGGGGTGCCCATGGCCTATGCCACGGGCGCGCCGGGCTTTGTCGGTTACCTGCCGCCGCTGGCCGCGCCGGTGGCGCCGGAGCATGTCTGCATGATCGGCCTGCGCAGCGTCGATCCGGCCGAGCGCGCGATCCTGCGCGACGCAGGCATCCGGGTCCACGACATGCGCGCCATCGACGAGAGCGGCATCGGCCTCCTGCTCGCGGCCTTCCTCGACGGGGTGGCGGCGGCCGGCGGCCTCCTGCACGTAAGCCTCGACGTCGATTTCCTCGAGCCCGGCATCGCCCCGGGGGTGGGCACCACGGTGCCGGGCGGGGCGACCTTCCGCGAGGCCCATCTCGCCATGGAGATACTGCACGACAGCGGCCTCGTGCGCAGCCTCGACCTCGTCGAGCTCAACCCGTTCCTGGACGAGCGCGGGCGCACGGCCCTGCTCATGACGGATCTCGCCGCCAGCCTCATGGGCCGGCGGGTCCTCGACCGGCCGACGCGCAGTTTCTGAAGCTCCGCCCGCGAGCCCCCGGCGGGTCGGCGGTTCCGGGTCCGTCGTTGATGAACCGGGCGGTCAGGCCGCCCGCGCCGTCTCCGAGGGCAGATCCCGCAGGAACGCGGCGGTGACGGCGCCGAGCTGCCCGACCTGGTCGCGCACGGCCTGCGTCGAGGCCCGCACCGCGTCGGCCACGCCCGTGGTCGTCCCGACGGCGTCGGCCACGGCGGTCACCTGGGTGGTGGCGTCCTGCGCGTCTTGCACGGCGGCCTCGATATGGGTGCCCATGGCCTGCGTCGCCTCCCGCTGGCGCGCGAGGGCCTCGAACATCGCCGTGGTGGTGCGCTTGACATCGGCAATCCGCGCGGCGAAGCCGTGCATGAAGGCGATGGACGCCTGCGTCGCCGTCTCGACGTCGCGGATCTGGGCGGCGATCTCCTCCGTCGCCCGGGCGGTCTGACCGGCCAGGGCCTTCACTTCCGTGGCGACCACCGCGAAGCCGCGCCCGGCCTCGCCGGCCCGCGCCGCCTCGATGGTGGCGTTGAGGGCCAGCAGGTTGGTCTGGCCCGCCACCGCGCGGATCGCCGTGATCACCGAGCCGATCCGCTCGACGGAGGCCGTGAGGGCCTGGACGGTCTCGCCGGTCTGGCGCGCCTCCTCGGCCGCCGCGCGTGTGACGGTGCCGGTGGCCGCCAGGTGGCTGGCGATCTCGTCCGTCGCCGCCGTGAGACCGAGGCCGGTGCGGGCGATCCGGTCGGCGTTGTCGCTGGCCTGCCGCGCGCTCGCCGTGGCGCCGGCCGTGGTCCGGGAGGTCTCGTGGGCGAAGCGCACGAGGTGGCCGGCGCTGCCCTCCAGGGTTCCGAGGGTCCGCTCGATGGTGGCGACGGCCTCGCCCACGGAGGTGCGGAACGCATGGATCCGGACCTCGACAGCCCGCCCCCGCGCCCGGTCGGCCTCGCTGCGGGACAGGGCCTCCGACTTCAAGGTCTCGGCGGCGTCCAGGTCGGCCACGCTCCGGCGCAGGGCGTCACTCGCCGCCACGCCGGTCTGGAGGCTCGCCACCAGCCAGACGAGGATTCCGGTCTGTGCCACCAGGATGACGGCATGGAGGAGGACGCGGTCGATGCCGGCGCCGTCCGGAAACACCAGGCCCGGCAGCACCAGGGACACCACGAGGTGGTGGAGGGCGACGACGGCCGAATAGGCGACGAGGGCCTTCCAATCGAGCCAGGCGGCCACGATGGCGAGGCAGGCGAAGAAGTACATGTGCGCGTCGAGTTGGAGCGAGCGCCCGGCGCCGTTGCGCTGCAGGACCGCCACCAGGACCGCGACGAGGCCGGCGAGCGCCATGCTGGAGGCGATGCGGGTGCGCGGCCCGATGAGGCTGCGCGTGCTCGCCCAGGTCGCCGGAAGGGCCAGAGCCAGGGCGGCGGCCGTCGCCGTGGTGTGGCCGAAGGCGCCCTGCCAGGCGTTCAGCCCGATGATGAGGGCGACGTTGACCCACAGGAGGGCGAGGATGGCCTTTCCGGAAGTGGTCCGGATCTGATCGAGGGTCGATCCCTCGGCTGGAACCCGCTGCGGCACCATGGAGGACTCCTTAAGGTCTCGTCGCCGGGCAGCCCGCGACGTTGGAGGCATTGACGACGAACCAGGCTCCGGCCTCGCGCAGGCGGCGCGGAAAATCCGCATGCTCCGACACGGCCACGGTCATCCAGCCGGAGCCGGCCCCGCGCACGACCCGCCCGTCCGCCCGTCCGACGATGTCGAGGAGTCGGGCCGGAGCCGTACCGGGCGGGGCGACGACGAGGACCGGCCGACCGGTCTCGGGGGCACCGAGGAGCAGGAGGGGGATTCCGAGGGCGGTGGTCGCGGGCAGGAGCGAATCGGACAGGAGCGTCATGGCTAACAAAATGCCACCGGACCCTTCAGAGGTTCTTAACGTCCGGGCGTGAGGCGATCGCGTGGGGCACCTGCCGGACGTCACCGTCCCGATCGTGGGTCGGGACAAGCGGGACGGACGCTCAATAGGCGTTCTTCGTCTGGATCATGGAAAGCGGCGTCGCCAACATGATCCGGATATCGAACCCGATCGACCAGTTCTCGATGTAGTACAGGTCGTGCTCGACGCGGCGCTGGATCTTGTCGCTGGTGTCGGTCTCGCCGCGCCAGCCGTTCACCTGCGCCCACCCGGTGATCCCGGGCTTGACCTTGTGGCGGGCAAAGTAGCCGTCCACCACCTGATCGTAGAGGGTGTTCGAGACATGGCCCTGCACCGCGTGCGGGCGGGGGCCGACGAGGGACAGCTCACCCTTGATGACGTTGAACAGCTGCGGCAGCTCGTCGAGGGAGGTGCGGCGGATGAAGCGGCCCACCGGCGTCACGCGCGGATCGCCTCGGGTCACCTGACGGGCGGCGGCGAAATCCGCCTTGTCGTTGAACATCGAGCGGAACTTGTAGACCTCGATCATCTCGTTGTTGAAGCCGTAGCGCTTCTGCCGGAACAGGATCGGTCCCTTGGAGGTGAGGCCCACGGCCGCCGCGATCACGAGCATCACGGGCGCCAGGGCCACCAGCATGGCGAGGCCGACGATGCGGTCGAACACGCTTTTGGCGATGATGTCCCAGTCGGCCATGGGGCGGTCGAACACGTCGAGCACCGGCACGGAGCCGAGGTAGGAATAGGCGCGCGGGCGCAGGCGCAGCTTCGAGGCCTGGGCCGAGAGGCGGATGTCGATGGGCAGCACCCAGAGCTTGGCGAGCATCTGGAGGATGCGATCCTCGGCGGTGACGGGAATGGTGAACACGATGAGGTCGAGGCGCGTGGCCCGGGCATAGGCGACGAGGTCGTCGACGGTTCCGAGCTTGGGGTATCCGGCCACCACGGCGTCGGAGCGCTGGTCGCCGCGATCGTCGAACACGCCGACGATGCGGATGCCCGAATCCGGTTGGGCGTCGAGGGCGCGGATGAGGTCCTCGGCGAT
>NZ_FOPM01000020.1 GCF_900113485.1 Methylobacterium gossipiicola | reverse complement strand
CGCGCGTGCTGCAGGATGACGAGGCTGCCAAGGTCGTCGACCTCGGCCGACGGTTCTGTCGGATCGTCCGCAGCCGCTGCGGCGGCGGGCTGGCCATGCCCAGCATCGCCCCCGCCTTCGACGCTTGGCTGTCCGACGCCCGTGCCTGCGGTGTGCGGGTGGTCGAGAGCTTCGCCATCACCCTCGCTCAGGATGCAGCCGCTGTTCGTGCCGGCCTTCGCCTGCCTTGGAGCAGCGGACAGGCCGAGGGGCAGGTCAACCGCCTCAAGCTCCTCAACCGCACCATGTACGGCCGCGCCAAGCTCGACCTCCTGCGCCGACGCTTCCTCCTCGCAGCATGATCCACCAAACCTGGCAATGAACCCCCAAGCGTCATAGGGAAGTCCGGTGCGCGACGCGAGGCACGACACCAGGACATCGAAAGATTCGCCCCGGATCCCATCGCGTGCGAGCGACAGCGGATCTGTCAAGTCCACAATCCGTTCGCCGGCACCTGTGGATACCCTTGGCGGTTCGACCGAATTTACGGGGATCGCGATGATGGCCGAGCGCCGGACAAGGCAGACGACCTCATGACCGCGTGACACCAGAGCGCGCACGGTCGCCCGGCCAATGGTGCCCGTTGCCCCCAGGACAAGGACTCGCCGCGCTTTCCCGCGATTCGATCGATCTGCGGTCATGGTCCATCCAGCCGGCGATTCGCCATCCATGCTCGCCGGCGGCGATTACGGGGCATGACGCGCCGCCGCTCCGATGAGTTTACCGCTCTGGATCTAACGGGCCAGCCATCCCCTGGGTGATTCGCTTGGGACGGCGGATGCAGCTCTGCTGTCAGGAGCAGCAAGTCATTGGGTCGACGCGCTCCCCGCGTACGTCGTGGACGCGCTCGGGGCCATCTGCGCCGATCTCGGGATGGACAGTGTGTAGCCTGAGACGAGCGACTGGCTTACACGCTTAAGCAAGCCGGCCCCCCATCGGCGAAACGCCTTTGCCGGACATGGTTCGCTGGGCAGGTAGGTCCCTCCCCTCCGACGCTGAAAGTTGGCGCGGGACGACGTCAGTCTGCTGCGAGGCAAGCCGGCTTGGGATGTGCCCCGTCCCATACAGCAAGCTTTCTCAATTCGATTCCGTTTCGGTACCCACGCCCCCCTGACCCGTAAGGCACTGGAAATAAAAAGAAAGGCGCGCGGATCGCTCCACACGCCTTCGCCTCAAACGCAGCTTTATGCCGTTTTAATAGTCAGAAACACCGCGAAAAACGAAATGTTATGCTGCTCGTCATGACAAATAGAAAGTCGTGATAGTCATGAGCACCCCGTCGTGCCACCGCAGGTGTCGCACTTCAAACATGTACCGTTCCGCACGAGCGTGAAGTTCGCACATTCTGGGCAGGCTTCGCCGACATAGCCTTTCATCTTCGCTTCCGCGCGGCGGTCCGAGACCGTGCGCTCGGGCTTGGCGAAGGGCAGCGCCTCGATCAGGGGTTCGGCGAGGCCGGCCTGGGCCGGCTCCGCCTTGAGGGCCGTTGCGCCGCGCAGGGCATGGACTACGCCGCCGGCCGGGGCCGTGACGCCGGTGTTCGCCGCACCGACACCCGTCGTCGCGCCGGCAGGGCCACCCTGGATCAGGGTCAGGCGGTCGGCCGAGCCGCGCAGGAGGCCGCGCGAAACCACGTTGGCGGCCACCGGTTCGGGCCGGTCCTCGCGGGCCCCCTCCCCTTCGCCCTTGCCCATCACGGTGTTGCCGATGTCGGACGGATCGACATGGGCAAGATCCATGCGGCCGAGATACGAGATCGCGAGTTCGCGGAACACGTAGTCGAGGATCGAGGTGGCGTTCTTGATGGCGTCGTTGCCCTGCACGAAGCCCGCCGGCTCGAAGCGGGTGAAGGTGAAGGCGTCGACGTATTCCTCCATGGGCACGCCGTACTGGAGGCCGATGGAGATCGCGATGGCGAAGTTGTTCATCAAGCTTCGGAAGGCCGCGCCCTCCTTGTGCATGTCGATGAAGATCTCGCCGATGCGGCCGTCATGGTATTCCCCCGTGCGGAGATAGACCTTGTGACCGCCGACCACGGCCTTCTGGGTGTAGCCCTTGCGCCGGTCGGGGAGCTTCTCGCGCGACCGGATACGCTCGACGCGCTCGATGACCCGCTCCACCACCTTCTCGGCGAGCTGGGCGGCCTTGGCGGTGGCGGGGGCCGCCACCAGGGCTTCCACCGCCTCCTCGGCCTCGTCCGCCTCGTCGGCGATGAGGGCGGAATTCAGGGGCTGCGACAGCTTCGAGCCGTCGCGGTAGAGGGCGTTGGCCTTGAGCGCCAGGGTCCAGGACAGGCGGTAGGCGTTCTTGCAATCCTCCACCGTGGCGTCGTTGGGCATATTGATGGTCTTGGAGATGGCGCCCGAGATGAACGGCTGGGCCGCCGCCATCATGCGGATGTGGCTCTCCACCGAGAGGTAGCGCTTGCCGATGCGGCCGCACGGGTTGGCGCAATCGAACACCGCGTAGTGTTCTTGCTTGAGGAAGGGGGCTCCCTCCAGCGTCATCGCCCCGCAGATATGGGTGTTGGCCGCCTCGATGTCCTTCTTCGAGAAGCCCAGGAACGGCAGGATCTCGAAGGTCGGATCGGCGAGCTTTTCGGAGGGCACCTTGAGGATTTCGGTGAGGAAGTCGTCGCCGAGGGTCCAGCGGTTGAACACGAACTTGATGTCGAACGCCGATTTCAGGCCGGCTTCCACGGCCGCGATCTTCTCGTCCGTGAAGCCCTTGGCCCTGAGCGATCCGGCGTTGATGGCCGGCGCCTGCCCCATGGAGCCGTGGCCCACCGCGTAGGCCTCGATCTCGGCGATCTCCGATTCGCGGTAGCCCAGCGTCCGCAGGGCATCCGGCACGGCGCGGTTGATGATCTTGAAGTATCCGCCGCCGGCGAGCTTCTTGAACTTTACGAGGGCAAAGTCGGGCTCGATGCCCGTCGTGTCGCAATCCATCACGAGGCCGATGGTGCCCGTCGGCGCGATGACGGTCGCCTGGGCATTCCGGTAGCCGTGCTCCTCGCCGAGGGCGAGGGCGCGGTCCCAGGCGAGGCGGGCGCGCTCACCCAGATCTGCCTGCGGGATGTTGGCGTGGTCGAGGGGGACCGGCGCGATGGACAGGAACTCGTAGCCCCCCGCCTCGCCATGCGCCGCGCGGCGGTGGTTGCGGATCACCTTGAGCATGGCGTCGGCGTTCTCCTCGTAGGCCGGGAAGGCCCCGAGTTCGCCGGCCATCTCGGCCGAGGTGGCATAGGCGACACCCGTCATGATCGCCGTCAGCGAGCCGGCGAGCGCCCGACCGGCGTCGGAATCATAGGGCAAGCCCATGCTCATGAGCAGGCCGCCGATATTGGCGTAGCCGAGGCCGAGCGTCCGGTAGCGGAACGAGAGTTCGGCGATCTCCTTCGACGGGAACTGCGCCATCATCACCGAGATCTCGAGGACCACCGTCCAGAGGCGGTTGAGGTGCTCGAAGCTGGCGACGTCGAAGTGGTTCGAGGCGCGGTCGTACATGGTCAGCAGGTTGGCGCTGGCCAGGTTGCAGGCGGTGTCGTCGAGGAACATGTACTCCGAGCACGGGTTCGAGGCGCGGATGCGCCCGCCCGCCGGGCAGGTGTGCCAGTCGTTCATCGTGGTGTTGAAGTGCAGGCCCGGATCGGCGGAGGCCCAGGCGGCCTCACCGATCTTCTCCCAGAGATCGCGGGCCTTGAGCGTCTTCGTCGTCTTGCCCGTGGTACGGGCCTTCAGCTCCCAATCGGCATCCGATTCCACGGCGCGTAAGAAGTCGTCGGTCAGCGACACGGAGTTGTTGGAGTTCTGGCCCGCCACCGTGAGGTAGGCCTCCGAATCCCAGTCGGTGTCGTAGACGGGGAACTCGATCTTGGTGAAGCCCTGGCGGGCGAACTGGATCACCCGCTTGGTGTAGGAATCCGGCACCATGTCCTTGCGGGCGGCCTTCACGGCCTTCTTGAGGACGGGGTTGCGCTCGGGGTCGAAGCAGGCGTCGCCCTCCGCCTCGCACTGGGTGCAGGCCTTCATCACGGCGGTGAGGTGCTTGGAGACGATCTTGGAGCCCGTCACCAGGGCGGCGACCTTCTGCTCCTCCTTCACCTTCCAGTCGATATAGGCCTCGATATCCGGGTGATCGATGTCGACGATGACCATCTTGGCGGCGCGGCGCGTGGTGCCGCCCGACTTGATGGCGCCCGCCGCCCGGTCGCCGATCTTGAGGAACGACATCAGACCCGACGAACGGCCGCCGCCGCCGAGCTTCTCGTTCTCGCCGCGCAGCATGGAGAAGTTCGAGCCGGTGCCCGAGCCGTACTTGAACAGGCGCGCCTCGCGGACCCACAGGTCCATGATGCCGCCCTCGTTCACGAGGTCGTCCTGGACGCCTTGGATGAAGCAGGCGTGGGGCTGCGGGTGCTCGTAGCTCGAGGCCGACTTCGTCAGCGCGCCGGTGCGATAATCGACGTAGTAATGGCCCTGCGCCGGACCGTCGATGCCGTAGGCCCAGTGCAGGCCGGTGTTGAACCATTGCGGCGAGTTCGGCGCCACCATCTGGCGGGCGAGCATGAAGCGCAGCTCGTCGAGGAACGCGCTGGCATCCTCCTCGGACGAGAAGTAACCGCCCTTCCAGCCCCAATAGGTCCAGCAGCCGGCCAGGCGATCGAACACCTGCGTCGAGGAGGTCTCCGAAACGTAGCGTTCGGCCTCGGGCAGCGCGTCGAGGGCGGCGAGATCGGCCTCCGAACGCCACAGGAACGACGGAACGTCGTTCTCCTCCACCTTTTTCAGGCGGGCGGGCACGCCGGCCTTACGAAAGTACTTCTGGGCCAGCACGTCGCTGGCGACCTGGCTCCAGCTCTCGGGGACCTCGATGCCCTCGAGGCGGAACACCACCGAGCCGTCCGGATTGCGGATCTCGCTCAGGGTCTTGCGGAAGGGAATCGTTGCGTAGGGGGATTGTCCGGCCGTGGTGAGGCGCCGCTCGAACCGCATGAAACCTGTCTCCCGCCCGCTGGCGACGTTGGCGGCCCGGCGCGACGCCGGACCCTGTCCTGAAAGTGTCGGCTCGCCTCGACCGGACATGCGCTCGCAACCGCCCGCGAGGCGCCGGTCTGGTCAGACGAGAAAGCTGAGCCGCTGAAGGATCGGATCGCTCCGGCGACGTCCAAACGCTAGCGCGTCCGGTGGGCTCACGTCAATAACTTGTGTGCGCTGGCTATGTTCCTGACTAGATGTTGTGTCGGCGGCCTTAATCCTGTGGACGACACGCACTTTCCGATAAGTGCGTCTTGGGGCTTTCGGAATCGCCGCGAGGAATCGTGCGCCGCACAGGTTTCGCGCACGCTTTGGCGACCGGCCGCATGGTTAACGGGCGCGCCCTGTGACATTCCGGGCTCAGCCACGCCCCGTGGCTGGACACCATGGCCTCACGTCACCATAGTCCCGCCCAATGACGGCGGTGGGCGGGAATGCCCCTTTCAGGCGAACGCGATGGCTCTCAAGGACACGCTCCTGCGGATCTTCACCTGGTGGAACGGGCAGACGATGTCGCTTGCCCTCTACACGGCTCGCCGCGGACAACGGGTCGGAACAGACGAGGCCGGCAACACCTATTATCGCGCGCAAGGGCCCCTCATCGACCGCTCCGTCGGCGCCGAGCGGCGCTGGGTGGTCTATAACGGCTACGCCGATGCCTCGAAGGTGCCGCCCGGCTGGCGCTCCTGGCTGTGCCACAACGGCGACGTGCCGCCGAGCGAAGAGGCCTACACGCCGCGCACGTGGCAGAAGCCTCACGTGGAGAACCTGACCGGGACCTGGGGGGCCTATCGGCCCAAGGGGTCGCAGCTCAGCACCGGCCAGCGCCCCGCCGCCACGGGCGATTACGCCCCCTGGACCCCGGGGAACTGAGCCCGACCAGACGAATCGCCGGCACCGGCCCTTTTTCCACCAATGTTGCGCCCTTAAACGCGGGGCGCGTCGCCCTTCGTCCAACGGCGCGTTGTCCAAGGGAGCGAGCCGTGAGCCGCAACATCGCACGGATTTCGCGAAACGCCGGCCTCGTCGCCCTGGCCTTGGGCCTGAGCGCGCTGCCCGCTCAGGCCGACAAGATCAAGAATCCCACGGCGGTGTTCTCCGGCCTCGACAAGATCACCGGCCGCATCGTGTCGTTCGAGGTGGCCGTCGACGAGACCGTGCAGTTCGGCGCGCTCCAGCTCACCCCGCGCGTGTGCTACAGCCGCCCTCCCACCGAGAGCCCGAAGACCACGGCCTTTCTCGAGGTCGACGAAGTCACCCTCGACAGCAAGTATCGCCGCATCTTCACCGGCTGGATGTTCGCCGCGAGCCCTGGGCTGCATGCCATCGAGCACCCGATCTACGACGTTTGGCTCGTGGATTGTAAGGGCGGGGCCGAGGTCATCGCCGAGGCCAAGGAGCAGGAGGACGTGCCCGTGGCGGCGGCGAAGCCCGAGAAGTCGCGGCGCCAGCGCGGCGGGGGCGACGCGACCCGCACGGCCCAGCAGGTCAATCCCAACGGGCAGGTGGATGTCGAGGCCCCGCGCGGCGTGCCGGTTCAGCCGAAGCAGAAGCCCTCGCGAAAGTTCTTCCCGTCGAACGAGGGCCCGGCCCCGGCCCCGCCGCCCCAGCCGCAGAACCTGTTCGACGCGCTGTTCCGATAGGATCCCGGGCGTTCGGAGGGATCGGACTCGGCCCGATGCCACCAAGGGAACGACTCCTTTGAAACCCCATCAGAGGGCCGCGAGGGCCTTGGCTCCGGGGATCGGCACGTCCAGCGGCCAGACGTCCCAATCGGCCGGGTGAGCGATGGCCTCGGCGAGGCGCCGCTTGTAGACGTGGCGCGGCACCTCCTCGGCGCCGAACTGTGCCAAGTGATCGGTGATGAACTGAGTGTCGGCGAGGCGGTAGCCGCCGGCGCGCAGGCGGGCGACGAGGTGGACGAGGGCGACCTTCGAGGCGTCCCGCACCGTATGAAACATGCTCTCGCCGAAGAAGGCGGCGCCGAGGGAGACGCCGTAGAGCCCCCCCACCAACCGGCCATCCAGATAGACTTCCACCGTATGGGCGTGGCCCGCGTCGAACAGGGCACCGTAGAGCTCGCGGATGCGGCCGTTGATCCAGGTCCGCTGGGCGTCGCGGCGCGGGGCGGCGCAACCCGCGATCACCCCGTCGAAATCCTGATCCACCTTCACGGTGAACCCGTCCGCCCGAACCGTGCGGGCGAGGCGCTTGGCGACGTGGAACCCGTCGAGGGGCAGGATGCCGCGTGCTTTCGGTTCGACCCAGTAGATCGTCGGATCGTCGGCATCCTCCGCCATGGGGAAGATGCCGGCCGCATAGGCTTTGAGCAAAATCTCGGGCGTGATGTCCACGCGGTCGGCGTCATGCATGATGCGGAGTGTGGCGTGGCGGCGGCCCGAAGGCCAGGGCGGAAGCCATGCCCCGCCCCCTCGAAAACGTAAAACGGCGAAGCCGTGAGGCCTCGCCGTCCCTCAACGTCGGGGTGAGACGGGGATCAGAATTCCGGGCCGCCCGAGGTGGTGCCGAGGTTGGGCACATTGCGGTTGGTCAGCTCTGCGTTGCCACCCTTGGCCGAGTCTACCACGACGGCCGTCCCGTTCGAGGGCAACGGCCGGGCGATGCTGCCCGTCACGTCGAGATCGATCAGGCCGGTATCGGCATTGCGGTACGCGCCGCGGACGGACGGATTGTCGAGGGGGCCGCGGGTGGTGTTGCCGGCCTGCGGCACGGCCCGCTCGGGCTGGCCGACATTGCCGGAGGGGGACTGGGCGAGGGCACCGCCGACGGTGAGGAGAAGAGCGGCGGCGGCAGTGATGACGGAACGCATGGGGGTCTTTCGAAATGCTCTGACGGGATATCCGGCTGGGACGGGGCGGTGAGCGCCCCGGCGGAAGTTTCGCTTCCATCCGGTGTGTCAGGGAAAGTCGATTGCGCGCAATCCGTTCCTCGGGGACGTACGCCGGCAAAGCAGAATGTGCGGCAGCGCACAATGCCGATGCCGCACGTGCGAAGGCGTGTCATGACAAAGGCCGGTCCTTGCGGGACCGACCTCCGATTTGGGCATCGATGGGAAGCGTTAGCGGGCGGGGCCGCCCGAGGTGTTGCCGGTGTTCGGCACAGCGCGTTCATTCTGCTGGGCATTGCCACCCTTGGCCGACTCGACGGAGCCGACCCCCGGTGAGACGCCGCCCTCCCCCGCGGGCATCGCGCCGCTGGCGCGGGCCGGGGCCATGTCGCGACTCGACGGATTGTCGAGGGGGCCGCCCGTGGTGTTGCCGGCCTGCGGTACGGCCCGTTCGGGTTGGCCGACATTGCCGGAGGACGACTGCGCCAGGGCGGAGCCGGTGAGCAGGGCGGAGATGAGCAGAGCGGACGTCAGACGCATGGGGAAATCCTAGGGCGATGCCGCTCCGGAACGATCCGCCGGAAGCAGCTTCGCTGAGCAACGAGCGCCGCCCCGTCCCGTTCCGCCCCAACGCCTTACGGCTCGTCGAGACCGCCTTCCGCCAGGAATTTCTCCAGCCAGTGGATGTCATAGGCGCCGTTCTGCACGTCGGCATTGCGGACCAGGGTCCGGAACAGCGGCAGCGTCGTGTCGACCCCGTCGACCACGAACTCGTCGAGGGCGCGGCGCAGGCGCATGAGGCACTCGTTGCGGGTCCGCCCATGCACGATGAGTTTGCCGATGAGCGAATCGTAGTTCGGCGGGATGCGATAGCCCTGGAACGCCGCCGAATCGACGCGCACGCCGAGGCCACCGGGCGGATGAAAATACGTGATGAGGCCAGGCGAGGGCCGGAAGGTCGCCGGGTGCTCGGCGTTGATCCGGCACTCGATGGCGTGGCCGGAGACGACGATGTCGTCCTGGCTGACCGACAGGGGCAGTCCGGCGGCGACCCGGATCTGCTCGTTCACGAGGTCGATCCCGGTGATCATCTCGGTGACCGGATGTTCGACCTGGATACGGGTGTTCATCTCGATGAAGTAGAACCGCCCGTCCTCGTAGAGGAACTCCACGGTGCCGGCCCCGAGATATTGCAACTCCTGCATGGCGCGGGCGCAGATTCCGCCGATCTCGGCGCGCATATCGGCGTTGAGGGCCGGCGAACCGCCCTCCTCCCAGACCTTCTGGTGGCGGCGCTGCAGGGAGCAATCGCGCTCGGCCAGATGCACGGCGTTGCCGCGTCCGTCGCCCAGCACCTGAATCTCGATGTGGCGCGGCTTCTCGAGATACTTCTCGAGATAAACCGCGTCGTCCCCGAAGGCGGCCTTGGCCTCCTGGCGGGCCATGCCGAGGGCGGTCTCGAGGTCGGCTTCCGTGCGCGCCACCTTCATGCCGCGCCCGCCGCCGCCGGAGGCGGCCTTAACCAGCACCGGGTAACCGATCTCGGCGGCGATGCGCTTGGCCTCGATGGGGTCTTCGACCCCGCCCTCGGAGCCCGGCACGCACGGAATGCCGAGGCGTTTCGCCGTGCGCTTGGCCTCGATCTTGTCGCCCATGATGCGGATATGCTCGGCCTTGGGGCCGATGAACCCGATCTGGTGATGGGCCAGCACTTCCGCGAAGCGCGCATTCTCCGATAGGAAGCCGTAGCCGGGATGCACGGCGTCGGCGCCCGTGATTTCACAGGCCGCGATGATGGACGGGATATTGAGGTAGCTGTCGCGGGCGGCGGGTGGGCCGATGCACACGCTCTCGTCGGCCAGTCGCACGTGCATCGCGTCGGCATCGGCCGTGGAATGGACGGCGACGGTCGCGATCCCGAGTTCCTTGGCCGCGCGCAGGATGCGCAGGGCGATCTCGCCCCGGTTGGCGATCAGGATCTTGTCGAACATGATGCCTCGATCCTCACTCGATGACGAGGAGGGGTTCGCCGAACTCGACGGGTTGGCCGTCCTCGACGAAGATGGCCGTGACGGTGCCGGCGCGCGGCGCCACGATTTCGTTGAAGGTCTTCATCGCCTCGATGAGGAGGAGCTTCTCGCCGGCCTCCACCTTCGCGCCGACATCGACGAACACCTTGGCGTCCGGCGACGGCCGGCGATACGCGGTGCCGACCATGGGCGACGGCACGGCGCCGGGATTGCCGGCGCCCGCCCGGGTCCGCTCGGGCACGGTGCCGGGACCGGCGACGGGCTGAGGCGCAGGCGCCACGGCGGCGAGCGCCGGGGCGGGGGCCGCCATCTGGACATGGACCGGCTCGATCCGGCGGACGACGCGGATGCGCAGATCCCCCTTCTCGACCTCGATCTCGGTGAGATCCGTCTCGGTGACCAGCTGGGCGAGTTCACGCACGAGCTCCGGATCGAAGGGATCGTTCTTGGACATCGGCTCCTTGGGCATCGGCTCGGTCGTCGTCAGGCTGGAAGTGTCGGTCCGGGACGCGTTATGTCCCGGCATGGGGGCGGGTCAGCAATTGGCGTGGCCGCACTGGCGGACATCGCCGATGGTCTTGCGGATCGGATCGACGCCGACGGCGCCGGGAATCACCTCGTCGCCGATGATGAAGGCCGGGGTGCCGGAGAGGCCGAGCTTGTCGCCGAGCGTCATGTTCTCGGAGAGCGCGGCCTTTACCTCGGGTCCCTGGGCGTCCTTGGCAAGGCGTGCCGTGTCGAGGCCCATCTCCTTGGCCACCGCCAGGGCGCGCTCGCCCGTTACCCGACCCTTCGTCTCCAAGAGCTTGACGTGGAAGTCGAACATCTTGTCGGCCTTCAGCTGCTGCTTGGCCGCGAGGGCGAGCTTGCTGGCCTCGAGGGATTCGGCCCCGAGCACGGGGAAATCACGGAGCACCACCTTCAGCTTCGGATCGCCCTTGATCAGGGCCTGAATGTCGCCGAGTGCCTTGCGGCAATAGCCGCAATTGTAGTCGAAGAACTCCACCAAAGTGACGTCGCCGGTCGGATTGCCGGCCACCACGCCGTGGGGCGAATTGTGCAGGGCCTCGCGGGATTCCTTCAAGGCGGCGGCCTGAGCCAGCTTCTGGGTCTCCTGGGCCCGCTTCTCGCCCTCGGCGATGGCCTCCTGCAGCACGTCCGGATTCTTGACGAGGTAATCCTTGACGATGGCCTCGATGGCCTGGCGCTGGGTGTCGGAGAAGACCGGCGCCGACGTCGCCGGGGCGGGCGTATCCTGCGGGGTCGTCTGCGCCAGGGCGGCCGAAGCCCCGAACAGGACGGCGGTGGAGAGAAGGGACCGGAGCAGGGGCATGCGTCCTCGCGGGAGCGCGACCACGGGAAACGCGGCCGGGCGAAAAAGATCGTGCACGTCGGAGCGTGCGTCTATGGGCGGGGTTAGGCGTTTTCGCGGCGGCCGGTCAATCTCGCAACGGCGCGACGGCGGGCGATTCCGTCCGGGGCCGAACCACCGTAGAACGCCGCCATGACGCTTCGCTCTCCCCCCGCCCCGCCCCGATCGTCCCGCCGCGCGGAGCGGGTGGCGCCCTTCCTCGCCATGGACGTGATGTCGGCCGCCGCCGCCCGAGAGGCGCGTGGCGAGGGTGTCATTCATATGGAGGTGGGCCAGCCCTCGGCCCCGGCTCCCCGCGCCGTGATCGCGGCGGCACAGGCGGCGCTTGCCGGAGGCGCCCTGCCCTACACCCAGGCCCTCGGCCTTCCGGCCTTGCGGCAGCGCATCGCCCGGCACTATGCCGAGACCCACGGCGTGGCGGTGTCGCCCGAGCGCATCGTGGTCACCACCGGCTCGTCGGCGGGCTTCATCCTCGCCTTTCTCGGCCTGTTCGACGCGGGCGCCAGGGTCGCGGTGCCGCAGCCGGGCTACCCTGCCTATCGCAGCATCTTGAACGCCCTCGACCTCGTGCCCACCCCCCTGCCCCTGGCGGAGGCGGATCGCTACGCGCCCACCAGCGCGGGTCTGCGCGCGCTCCATGCGGAGACGCCCCTGTCCGGCGTGCTGGTGATGAGCCCGGCAAACCCCTCCGGCACGGTGATCGCCCCCGAGCGCCTCGCCGATCTCTGTGCCACGGCCCGCGCCCTCGGGCTCCACTTCATCTCCGACGAGATCTATCACGGTCTGAGCTACGGCGTGCCCACCGACACCGCCCTGCGCTACGAGCCGGATGCCGTCGTCATCAATTCGTTCTCGAAGACGTGGTGCATGACCGGCTGGCGCATCGGCTGGATGGTGGTGCCGGATTGGCTGGTTCGGCCCGTCGAGCGCCTCGCCCAGAACCTGTTCATCTCGGCGCCCTACCTATCGCAGGTCGCGGCCGTGGCGGCGTTCGACGCCGTGGAGGAGGTCGAGGCCGTGCGCGCCGGCTACGCGGCGAATCGCGCCCTCCTGCTCGAGGCGTTTCCCGGTCTCGGCCTCGGGCGCACGCATCCGGCGGACGGCGCGTTCTACCTCTACACCGATGTTTCCGACCTCACCGACGACGCGGCCGGCTTCTGCCGCCGGATGCTCGACGAGGCCGGCGTGGCGGCGACACCGGGGCTGGATTTCGATGCCGTGGCGGGGCACCACCATGTCCGGTTCTCGTTCGCGGGCTCGCAGGCCGATTGCGTCGACGCCGTGCGGCGCCTGACGATGTGGCTGCGCTGATGCGAGCGGACCTCACCTACGCCATCGGGGATATTCACGGCTGCGCCGGTGCCCTGTCGCGGCTCCTCGCCCGCATCGACACGCACCGGTCAGGCGCAGCGCGCCGCCTCGTGTTCCTCGGCGATTACATCGACCGTGGTCCCGACAGCGCCGGCGTGATCGCGACCCTGCGCGCCCTCCAGGTCGCCGAGCCGGATCGCGTCACCTGCCTCATGGGCAATCACGAAAGCATGATGCTCGACGCCTACCGTGGCGGGTTCGGCACCACGTCCTGGCTCGAGAATGGCGGGCGCGCGACCCTGCGTTCCTTCGGAACGCCCGACCCGCAGGCCCTGCCGCGTGACGCCCTCGCCTGGATCTCCGCCCTCCCCACCGTCTGGGAAGATGCGCGCCGCTACTATGTCCATGCCGGTTTCCGGCCCGGTCGACCCGGCATCGATCCCGATCCCGAGACCCACCTGTGGATCCGCGAGCCGTTCCTGTCGGCGGATTACGATTTCGGCCGTCACGTCGTGCACGGCCACACGCCGCAACGCAGCGGCCGGCCGGATCTGCGTGCCCACCGCACCAACCTCGACACGGCCTGCGTCTACGGCGCCACCCTCACGGCGGGGGTGTTCACGGATGCGCAGGGGCCGCCGGTGGAGATTCTGCAGGTTCCGGCGGAGGTCTGATCCGGACCCTGCCGAATCGGCGGGGCCGTCCGGCGCCCGAGCGGAGCCGAGATCAGCCGTGTCTGGCGGCTTTCGCGCCAGGGTCCGCCGCCTTCAGGGCCTTCCAGGCGTTCGGCTGGGCGACGAGGGCCCTGAGCGCCACGGTGTTGGCCGCCGCCTCTTCGGGCGAGAGGTCCTGGCGGGAAACCGCCTCGGCTTCCGCGAACTTGCCCTTCAGGCCGTAGACCAGGGCGAGGTTCTGGCGCACCCGGGCGTCGGCCCGGGGTTGGGCGGCGGCGCGCCGCAGGACCGCTTCGGCATCGTCGAGGCGCTTGCCCAGGGCATAGGACAGGCCGAGATTCGAGAGGATCGTCGGATCCTCGGGCTGGATCTTCAGGGCAGCCTCGTAGAGTCCCTGGGCGCGGGCATGGTCGCCGAGCTGGTCGGCCACGGCGCCCTGCGCCGAGAGCACGCGCCAATCGGGCTGGGCCGCCGTATGGGCGTTCTGAAGCACGTCCTCGGCTTCGGCGAAGCGACCGACCTCGGCCAGACTCTTGCCGTAGGCGGCGAGCACGGCGGTGTTCTTCGGGTTGCGCAGGGCGGCCTGCTGCAGCACCGCCACGGCCTGGGGGCGCTGATCCGTGGCCCGCAGGGCCTGGGCGTACCGCATGGCTAGGGGAAGGTCGTTCGGGTCCGCTGCGTAGCGTTCGCCCATGGCATCGACGTCGCGGCGCGTGACCACGTTCGTCGGTGCGCGCCCGAAGCTCGGCAGCGTGAGGCCGCCGAGGGAGCCCGTCGTCGCCGGGCCATCTTTACGATTGCAGGCGGTGGCCAGCAGCGCCACGACGGTGATGCCGAAGAGGCGCTTGAGATTCCGCGACGATTCGAAACGCGGCCCGACCATGACGACTCCGCCGACTGCACGTGACCCGACCTTGCTTCACGCTGCCGGTGGGGCGGTGATAGACCGTTAACCCTAACCATCGGTTAAGTCCGTCCCGTACGAGGAACCCGACCCTGTCCCGACTCATCGATTCCGCGCCCGACCTCGCATCCGCCATTTCCATCGTCTGCGTCGCCCCGGCGGATTGGGCGGCGGTGGAAGCGGGCCTCGCTCCACATGAAGCGGCCTATGCCCGGGCCACGGGCTTCGCTCCGAAAGCTGGACGCCTCGCCCTGGTGCCGGCCGCCGATGGACGACTCGGGCGCGTCCTGTTCGGCCTCGGGGAGGCCGGACCGAACCGCGACCGCCTACTCATCGGAAAATTGCCCGCCGCCCTGCCGGCTGGCCTTTACCGCCTCGACGGGACGGGCTTCGACGGTGCCGATGCCGCCCTCGCCTGGCTCCTCGGCAGCTACCGCTTCACCCGCTACCGCGCCGCCGGCGCCGCCTTGCCGACCCTCGTGGCACCCGCGGGCGTGGATGCCGCGGCGGTCACCCGCATCGCCGAGGCGGTGGCCCTGGGGCGCGACCTCGTCAACACCCCGGCCAACGACCTCGGCCCCGCCGAGATCGAGGCCGCGATCCGCCACCTCGCCGAAATCCACGGCGCCGCCGTCACGGTGACCAGCGGCGACGCCCTCGCCAAGGATTTTCCCCTCGTCCATACGGTGGGCGCCGCCTCGCCCCGCGCCCCCCGCCTCATCGACCTCACCTGGGGCGATCCCTCGGCGCCCCGCGTCACCCTGGTGGGCAAGGGCGTGGTGTTCGACACCGGCGGCCTCGACATCAAACCGTCGAGCGGCATGCTGCTGATGAAGAAGGACATGGGCGGGGCCGCAGCGGCGCTCGCCGCCGCCGCCATGGTGATGGGCTCGGGGCTCCGCCTGCGCCTGCGCCTCATCGTGCCGGCGGTGGAGAATGCGATCTCGGGCGCCGCCTTCCGCCCCGGCGACGTGATCCGCAGCCGCGCCGGCCTCACCGTCGAGATCGGCAACACCGATGCGGAAGGCCGCCTCATCCTGGCCGATGCCCTCGCCCTGGCGGATGCCGAGAAGCCCGATCTGCTCATCGATTTCGCGACGCTGACCGGCGCTGCCCGCGTCGCCCTCGGCCCCGATCTGCCGGCCTTCTTCACGGAGGACGAGGCGCTTGCCGCTGCCGTCGCCGAGGTGGGCCAAACCGTGGCCGATCCGGTTTGGCGCCTGCCCCTGCACGCGCCCTATGCGGGCATGCTCGATTCGAAGGTCGCCGACCTCAACAATGCGCCGGGCGGCTCCTTCGCGGGGGCGATCACGGCGGCGTTGTTCCTGCGCCGTTTCGCCCCCGCCACCCGAGCGCATCTGCACTTCGATCTCTACGGCTGGAACCCGTCGACGAAGCCGGGGCGGCCGGAGGGCGGCGAGGTGCAGACGGCCCGCCTCGTCCATGCCCTGTTGGCGAACCGATACCCGGCGGCCGGTTGACCGCCGAGGCGCGGCGGATCGGATTAGGCCGCGATGGCGGCCTTCTCGACCTCGTAGGCCGCGCGCACGAGATCGGCGCCGTAGGTCCGTTCCAGGCGGCGCACGGTGAAATGCGCCCGAGCGGTCGCCTGGAAATGGTCCATGAAAGCCGTGTTCACGGCGGCCCCACCGACGGCGCCGAGGATCGGCACCGCCTGGGCGGCGACCTTCTGCGACACAACGATGCCGAAACGGGCGGCGATCTGGGTGGAGAACCGGATGAGCGCCGGGGCGGCTTCGTCCAGCAAGGCACGGTTGCCGGCATAGCGCGCCGCTTCCGCCATGGTCTTGGCGAGTGCCGCCCGCACGGCGAAATAGCCGCTCTCGGTGAGCGGAGTCTCGCCGGCGCGACCGCCGAGGGCGAAGACCTGCACGCAGGCCAGGGCGTTCTCCGGATCCGATAGGTCCTCGCCTTCTTCCCGGGCGATGCCCGCGATGGAGCGCAGCATCAGGGTGGTGGAGAGGGGCAGTTCCACCGCGAGGGTGGCGAGGCCGAAGGCCCCACCCACGGCGCCCGACACCGCCGCCATGGCCTTGTGGGCGAAATCGCTATGGGGCAGCAGGCGACCGAGGCGCGCCCCGGCGCTGACGGGGGCCTCCGCCACCGTCTCGATGAGATCGTGACCGGCCGGCACCACGGTCTTGCGTGCCTCCGGCAGGGTCGCCAGCGCCACCCGCAGGGCGGTCTGCATGGCGTTCTCCGTGGCGCGCGAGACGGCACCGGTCACGGCCTCCGGCAGGGCTTTGCCGATCATGTCGAGGGGGGCACCCGCCGCCGCCGAAAGCCGGGAGGCGAGGCCCGGATTCTCCAGGGTCCGGACGGCGCGCCGCAGGGCGGCGGCATCCGTGTCGCTCAAGCTCGCCCCGTTCTGGGGCGTCGGGATCGAAGCGGTGTCGTCGGTATCGGACTCGGGAACGAGGGAGAGGTTGCTCACGTCTGGGATCTCGCGCGTTGGCCGGGCACCGGAGTGCCGGACAAAGGAAGCCCAGGGGCGCCGGGATGGTTCCCGCGTGAGACCTCGGGATCGGCGGATTCGATGACGGCGTTCGCTCCATCCGCCTCGGCGGTCGCGCGCGCGGCGCTCCGCTCGCCGGCCCGCCCGACGAACAGGCAGAGCACCAGAACCGGGATGCCGACGGCCGCCGTGAAGGCGAAGAACACCGGGTAGCCATAGGCGGCGACCACGTAGCCCGAGGTGCCGGCCACGAGCTTGCCCGGCAGGGCATAGAGCGACGAGAACAGGGCGTACTGGGTCGCGGCGAAGCCCGGCGCGGTCAGGCTCGACATGTACGCGATGAGGGCCATACCGGCGAAGGAACCGCAGAAATTATCGATGGAGATGGCCGCCGCGAGGCGCCACACCTCCGGTCCGCCGAAGGACAGCCACGAGAAGGCGAGGTTCGAGGCGGCGCCGAGGAACGCGCCGACCAGCAGGGTCGGAAACAGGCCGAATCGCTGCATCGCCCAGCCCCCGGCGAACCCGCCCGCGATCCCGACCCAGATGCCGTAGAGTTTCGAGACCGCCCCGATCTCCGTCAGGGTGAAGCCGACCTCCCGGTAGAGCGGGCTCGCCATCACGCCGGAGATGAAATCCGGCATCCGATAGAACGCCACGAGGACGAGGATCGCCCACAGGCCGGGGCCGAGGCGCCGGTGGAGTTCGGTGAGGGGCTCCAACACGGCGCCGCGAAACGTCCAGACCTTGACCGGACGCCCCGCCGCGCCCTCCGTCGCCGCCGCCGCGCGCGCCGCGTCCCCGGTCGTGTCGAATGCCGGGGCCAGGAGGGCGGCGAGGAGGCCGACGAGCATGAAGGCCGCCATGCAGAGGTAGGCGGTTTGCCAACCATAGGCATCGGCGAGGAACAGGGCGCCGGCTCCCGCCATCATCAAGCCGAAGCGGTAGCCGAGATTCGAGGTGGCGGCGAGGACGCCTTGAAGGTCGGTGCCGGCGGCGTCGATGCGCCAGCCGTCGATGACCACGTCCTGGGTTGCGGCGCAGAACGCGAGGAGGAAGGCGCCGAGGCCGAGGAGTCCCAGGCTCGTGGACGGATCGGCGAACGCCATGAGGCTCAAGGCCGCCGCGACGGCGGCCTGCGTCGTCACCATCCAGGCGCGGCGGCGCCCGAGGCGGCGGGTGAGCCCCGGCACGTCGAACCGGTCGATGAGCGGCGCCCAGAGGAACTTCAGGGTGTAGGGCAGCGCGAGATAGCTGAAGAGACCGACGGTCTTGATGTCCACGTCCGAGTAGGCGAGCCGCGTCGAGAAGGTTCCCAGCACGAGGAGCAGGGGCAGGCCCGACGAGAAGCCGAGCGCCAACATCAGCGGGATGCGGCGATCCTCGACCCAGGCACGCAGGCGGCGACGGTTCCGCACAGGGCTTTCGGCCATGGGGTGGAACTCCTTTTCAAGCTCGGCGCTTAAGTTTGCAGCCGTTACGGACGGCGGTCACATCAGTCGGTTCGCCCGCGAGGACGTTAACGGCGTGACCTTGGCATTCTCTGGAATGGCCGATAACCTGTTAACAGGCTGCGTTAAAACTGCATGTATGCCAATTGGGACTTGCGCCTCTCGCCGTCAGTCGGTTGCATTCCCCTGTGCGTCCTCTCGACGTCATACTCAATCGGGATGCTCCTCGTGACGCGTCGCCCTCCTTGTCGCCAAGCCGTCCGATCCATGCGGGGCATGGCGGGACCGCGTGCGAGGCAGCCATGACGGCGCGCTCCCGTCGCCTGGAAGGATCGATGGACGCAGGGGCGACGTTTGCCTCCGCGTTCGAGGGAAGCCCCACGCCGATGGTGCTGGTGGACACGCAGCGTCCGGACCATCCCATCGTGTGGGCCAACGCGGCCTTCCTGACGCTGACGGGCTATGCCTGGGAGGATATCGCCGGCCGCAACTGCCGGATGCTGCAGGGGCCGATGACCGCCCCGGAGACGGTCGCCGCCATCGGCGCGGCCATCGCGGCGGGGACCTCCTTCGAGGCCGAACTCGTGAACTACCGCAAGGACGGGTCGTGGTTCTGGAACGGCCTCACCCTGTCTCCGGTGCGGGACGCCGATGGGGTCGTGACCCATTACTTCTCGGCCCAGGCCGACATGACGGGCAAGCGCACCCTCGAAATGACCATGAGCGACGCCAACGCCAATCTCGGCCGGCAGGTCGCCGAGCAGACGGCGGATCTCCGCGCCGCCCTCGAACAGAAAACGGCCCTGCTTCACGAAGTCGACCACCGGGTCAAGAACAACCTCCAGGTCATCTCGTCCCTCATGCTGCTCAAGGCGCGGCGTACCCCGGAGGGCGAGGCCCGCGACGCCCTCAACGGCATGGCCGAGCGGATCGGCGCCCTCTCGACGGTCCACCGCATGCTCTACTCGGCGGGGGATGTGACGCGTTTCGATTTTCGCGAATTCGCCGATGATTTCGTCGATGACCTCGTGGCGGGGATCGACGGGGAGCGCGTGGCGGTGGACGCTTCCATCGAGTCCATGGCGGTTTCGGCCGCCATGGCGGCGCCCCTGGCCCTGATGCTGCACGAATTGGCGACGAACGCCGTGCGCCATGCTTTTCCGGATGATCGCTCCGGCCGGATCGGCATCACGGCGCGGCGGCACGATGGCGCCCTCCACATGGTGATCGAGGATGACGGCGTCGGCCTGTCGGCGGGGCGGCCGAACCCGTCGGGCTTCGGCCGGTCCCTCGTGGATATGGTGGTGCGCCAGCTGCGCGGCACCATCGCGTGGCGCGAGACGGCCCCAGGCACGCGGGTGGAGATCAGCGTTCCCCTCGATTCCGTTTCCTTGCGCGACGCGGTCGCCGATCCCGAGGACAACGCATCCTGATGTCCGAGACCTCGCCGAGCCCTTTGCGCATCCTCGTGGTCGAGGACGAGGCCCTCATCGCCCTCGAACTCGAATGTCTCCTCGACGACCTCGGCTACGTGATCGTCGGCGTCGCCTGCTCGTCGCAGGAGGCCATTGCTCTGGGGCAGGAAACCCATCCGGACGTCGCCCTCGTCGACATTCACCTCGTCGACGGACCGACGGGTGTCGCGGTGGCCCAGGCCCTCAGCGCCGATCCCCGCACCACGGTGGTGTTCATGACCGCCAATGCCAAGCGAATTCCGGACGATTTCGCCGGCGCCGTCGGGGTGATCGCCAAGCCGTATTCCGAGCGGGTGGTGGCCGGGGCCCTGCGCTACGTCGCCGAGTGTCGTGCCGGTCACGTCGCGAGCCTCGACGGTCTCGAAGGCTTCCGCCTCGCCGCTCAGCAGGACCGGCGGGTGCATCACTGACCCATCGGACGAACGCCGTTCGGGGATTTCTGACCGGTGGAACTCGGCGATGCTCCATGGCCGGGCGGACGTCGTGAAACGGTCTCGGCGTCGATCACCCGACGACGGTATCAGGTGTCCCGCGCCGCCTTCAGACGATAGAGCGCATCGAGGGCTTCGCGCGGGGTCAGGGTATCGGGGTCGATCCCGTCGAGAACGAGGCGCAGGCCGTCCTCGCGGTCCGGTGGCGTCTCCTCCATGGGGGGAGCCGACAGGGCGGCGAACAAGGGGAGATCGTCGATCCGTGGGCGGTTCGGCCGGTCGCGCTCGGATTTCTCGAGGTTTTTCAGGATGGCGCCCGCCCGTGCGATCACCCCGGGCGGCAGCCCGGCGAGGCGCGCCACCTGGAGGCCGTAGGAGCGGTCGGCGACGCCCGGCACCACCTCGTGCAGGAACACCACCGTTCCCTTGTGCTCGGCCACCTTCAGGGTGGCGTTGTCGAGGTGCGACAGCCGCTCGCCGAGCGCCGTCAATTCGTGGAAGTGGGTGGCGAACAGGGCGCGGCAGGCGTTCTTCTCGTGCAGGTGTTCTAGGCAGGCCCAGGCGATGGAGAGACCGTCGAAGGTGGCGGTGCCGCGCCCGATCTCATCGAGGATCACGAGGGACCGCCGCGTAGCCTGATTGAGGATCGCGGCGGTCTCCACCATCTCGACCATGAAGGTCGATTGCCCACGCGCGAGGTCGTCGGCGGCGCCGACGCGCGAGAACAGGCGGTCGACGAGCCCGAGACGGGCGCTCGCCGCCGGCACGAAGGCGCCGATCTGCGCCAGGACGGCGATGAGGGCGTTCTGGCGCAGGAAAGTCGATTTGCCGCCCATGTTCGGGCCGGTGATGAGGCGGATGCGACCCCGGCCCTCCCCCGAGAGATCGCAATCGTTGGCGATGAATGGCTCGCCCGACAGGCGCAGGGCGGCTTCGACCACGGGGTGGCGGCCGCCCGTCACGGTGAAGCCGTAGCCGTCATCGACCACGGGGCGGCGCCAATCGCGTTCCACGGCGAGGTCGGCGTGGGAGGCGGCGACGTCGAGGGCGGCGAGGGCGTCGGCCACCTCCGCGATGGCGGCGGCCTGGGCCAGGACTTCGCCGCAGAGTCCGTCGAACACCGCCGTTTCCAGGGCGAGCGCCCGGTCCGTGGCCCCCGAGATGCGCCCTTCGAGATCGCCGAGTTCGACGCTGGTGAAGCGCATGGCGTCCACCATGGTCTGGCGGTGGATGAAGGTCTCGCGCATCACCCCCTTGAGGCAGGTCTCACCGACGGCCTGCGGCACCTCGATGTAATAGCCGAGCATGTTGTTGTGCTTGATCCGCAGGGTCCGGCAGGCGGTCTCCTCGGCGTAGCGCGCCTGGAGGGCGGCGATGACCTTGCGGGAATCCTGGCCGAGCAGGCGGCACTCGTCGATCTCCGGCGAATAGCCTTCCCGGACGAAGCCCCCGTCCGTGCGCTTGAGCGGCAGGTCGTCGGCGAGGGCCGCGCGTAAATGCGCCACCAGGGCGGCGTCGACCTTTTTCAGGCGCTTTCCGAGGGTGGCGAGGTCGTCCGGTAGGGCGTCGAGGGCCGCGAGATGGCTGGCGAGAGCTTGCGCGGCGTCGAGACCGTCGCGAAGCGCCGCGAGATCGCGCGGGCCGCCCCGCCCGAGGCCGAGGCGCGACAGGGCGCGGGCGAGGTCGGGCGCGCGGGCGAGGATCTCCCGGAAGGCTTTTCGCGAGACGCCCTGCTCGGCGAGCCACGCCACCGCCGCATGGCGACGCCGGATGGCGTCGAGGTTCGTGAGCGGACCGGCGAGGTGTTCGGCGAGGAGCCGCGCGCCGCTCGCCGAGACCGTCCGGTCGATGGCGTCGAGGAGACTGCCCCTGCGCTCGCCCGACAGGGTGCGGGTGAGTTCGAGGTTCGCCCGGGTCGAGGCGTCGATGGCCAGCGTCGCCCCGCTCGCCTCGCGGACCGGCGGTGAAAGGGTCGGGCGGACCCCGATCTGCGTCCGCTCGATGTAGAGGAGGGCCGCGCCGGCCGCCGCGATCTCGGCCCGGCCGAACTGGCCGAACCCGTCGAGGGTGGAGACGCCGAACTGCGCCTTGATCCGCCGCTCCGCCGCCGCCGGCTCCAACTCGGCCTGGGCCAGGGGCGTCACCGGGGCGGGAATCTCGCGCCACAGGCGGGCCAGGGCGGGATCGGCGTGGATGGTCTCCGACAGGACGATCTCGCGCGGCTCGTGCCGGGCGATGGCCGAGGCGAGCTCTGGACCCGGCACTTCGCTCAAGGCGAAGCGGCCCGTCGAGATGTCGAGGGCCGCGAGACCGTAGACTTGGTCGGCCTCGGTCTTGCCGGCTCCGATCCTGATACGGCCGATGGCGAGGAGGATGTTGGCCCGCGCCGGATCGAGGAGCCGGTCTTCCGTGATGGTGCCGGGGGTGACGAGGCGCACCACCTCGCGTCGGACCACGGATTTCGGGCCGCGCTTCTTGGCTTCCGCCGGGTCCTCGGTCTGGGCGCAGACGGCGACGCGGTGGCCGAGGGCGATGAGGCGGCTGAGATAGTCGTCGGCGCGTTCCACCGGCACGCCGCACATGGGGATATCGGCACCGCCATGCTTGCCGCGCTTGGTCAGGACGATGCCGAGCGCCCGGGACGCGATCTCCGCGTCCTCGAAGAACAACTCGTAGAAATCGCCCATCCGGTAGAACAGCAGGCAATCGGTGTTGGCCGCCTTGATCTCGATGTACTGCGCCATCATCGGCGTCGCGCCGGCCGTGTCGAGCACCGCCGCGCTGGTGGTGTAATCAGAAGGGGCGGCGCCGGTCTTCGGGACCGAACGGACGGGACGCGGGGACGTCGCTGGGCGCTGTGACATGGCGGCAGCCTAGCAGACGCCTCGGCTCCTGATCAGCACACGCGCCGATTCCGGCTGGGGAGAAGGGTGGACAAGCCACCGGCCCAAACGGAAAGGGCCGGCGCTCGCGCACCGGCCCCTCGAAACGGTCGAACCGAAATCTCAGTAGCGGGGGCCGCCCGTGGTCTGGCCCTTCTGCTGCATGTAACCCGGCTGCTGCGGGTTGCGCGAATTCGGGTTGCTGCTCATGCGCGAGACCGGGCGGCGATGCATGTGGCGGCCGTGACCCATGCCGCGGTAGCGCATGCCCTGATAATGGCGATGACGGCTTGCCACCTGCTCGACGGAGTGGTCGCCAGCCACGATCGGGGCACCGACCGGCATGGCCGGAGCGGCGGAGACGGCGGTCATGCCGAACGCGCCGAGGAGCGTGCTGGCAGCGAGGGCGATGGCGATCTTGGTCATGCGGTTCGTCTTTCGTCGATGCCCCGAGCGGGCGTCGCGGCATCAATTCGCCGTTCGGCGTTCCGTTCCCTCGATGCGGCACGATCTTTGTTTGTAACCCCCAGACTTGGTGAATGGGTTTGTTCGGGCGGAGAGGAATAAATCGCCATTGCCCTGTTCACAGAGGGCATCGGGAGCATGTTTGTCTCCATCGCGCCTTGCTAAAATAAGAAACGCAAGGATTTCAATGAAAAATACGTTTTTCTGCTTCGAGCCAGCTTGCCGCATCATGGAGTAGGCCGATCAAGATTTCGTGTGAGAGCCATCCTCGCAGGTACAAGAAAGACGACGACGGACCGCGATAGAGGGCGCCGCATCGGCGCTCCCTGGGGGCTCGCTATCCCGCCGTCTTGCGGTTGGGACCGGTTCGCGGCACGAGCCGGATGATGTCGTCCGGTCCCGCTCCCTCCCGCGATCTGCCCATCGAGGCGGTTCTTCCCACCCTCGCGACGACGCTCGCCGCGTGCAACGCCTGTGTGCTCGTGGCTCCGCCGGGGGCCGGCAAGACCACCCGCGTGCCCCTGGCGCTCCTCGAGGCCACCTGGCTCGACGGCGCTAAGATCATCCTCCTGGAACCGCGCCGCCTCGCCGCCCGGGGCGCGGCCGAGCGCATGGCCCGGACCCTGGGCGAGCGGGTCGGTGACACCGTGGGCCTGCGGGTCCGCCTCGGCTCGAAGATCTCGGCGCGCACCCGCATCGAGGTGGTGACGGAGGGCGTCTTCACCCGCATGATCCTCGACGATCCCGAACTCACCGGGATCGGGGCCGTGCTGTTCGACGAGTTCCACGAACGCTCCCTCGACGCCGATCTCGGCCTCGCCCTCGCCCTCGATGCGCAGGGCGCGTTGCGGAACGATCTTCGCCTTCTCGTGATGTCGGCGACCCTCGACGGCGCCCGCGTCGCCGGATTGCTCGGCGACGCGCCCGTGGTGGAATCGGAAGGACGCGCCTATCCGGTCGAAACCCGCTACAGCGGTCGCGATCCGAACCAGCGCATCGAAGAGGCGATGACGGACGCCATCGCCCGGGCGCTGCGGGCCGATCCGGGCTCCGTCCTGGCCTTCCTGCCGGGGCAAGGCGAGATCCGCCGGGTCGCGACCCTGCTGGCCGAGCGGGTCGACGACACCACCGACATCGCCCCCCTGTACGGCGCCCTGACGCCGACCGAGCAGGATCGCGCCATCGCGCCCGCCTCCACCGGCCGTCGCAAGGTGGTGCTCGCCACCAGCATCGCCGAAACCTCCCTGACCATCGAGGGGGTGCGGATCGTGGTCGATTCCGGTCTGTCGCGGGTGCCGGTCTACGAGCCGGGCCTCGGACTTACCCGCCTCGTCACCGCGCGGGCCTCCCGCGCCTCCGTCGATCAGCGCCGGGGTCGTGCCGGGCGCACCGAGCCGGGGGTTTGCCACCGCCTGTGGGCCGAGGCCGCGACGAGCGCCCTCGAGCCGTTCGGGCGCCCGGAAATCCTCGCCGCCGACCTCGCGGGCCTACTCCTCGATTGCGCCGCCTGGGGCGTGGCCGACCCCACCACCCTGGCCTTCCTCGATCCGCCCCCGGCCTCGGCCCTGGCGGAAGCCCGCGCCATGCTGCGGGTTTTGGACGCCCTCGATGCCGATGGGCGCCTCACCCCCATGGGGGTGGCTCTTCGCGCCCTGCCCCTGCCGCCACGCCTCGCCCGGATGGTGGTGCAGGCGGCCGCCCGGGGTCGGGCCCGCGAAGCGGCCGCGCTGGCCGCCGTACTGGTCGAACGCGGCCTCGGCGGCGATGCCGTCGATCTCGGCGACCGGGTGGAGCGCCATACCCGCGATCGCGGCCAACGCGCCCAGGATATGCGTCGCCTCGCCGAGGGATGGGCGAATCAGGCGCGGGGGTTCGCCGCCGAACCGACGGGGCAGGCCGTCGCGCTCGACGAGCCCGGCCCCCTCCTCGCCCTCGCGTATCCCGACCGGGTGGCCCGGGCGCGGGGCCGCGATGGCGAGTTCGTCATGGTCAACGGCCGCGCCGGGCGTCTCGACCCGGCCCTGGCGCTGGCTCGCGAACCGTTCCTCGTCGTGGCCGACCTCGTCGGCACCGCCGCCAACGCCCGCATCCTCGCGGCGGCGCCCATCACCCTGGACGCCATCGAGGCCCTGTTTCCCGAGCGCATCGCCTCCGTGACGCAGGTGACGTTCGACAAGGGCGCCCGGGCCTTGCGGGCGCGGGCCCAACGCCGCCTCGGCTCGCTCACCCTTGGCGAGCGCATTCTTCCGGTGCCGGCGGATGCCGAATCCGCCGTCATCCTAGCGCAGGGCATCGCGGAATTGGGGCTCGCGGTTCTGCCGTGGACGCCCGCCCTGTCGCAGTGGCTCGCGCGCCTGCGCTTCCTGCGCAAAGCCGATCCCGCATGGCCGGACCTTTCCGACGATATTCTGACGGCGACGGCGGGCGTGTGGCTGGCGCCCGAGATCGTCGGGCGCGCGAGCCTCGACGCCGTCACGGCCGACGATCTCGGGCGGGCGCTCCACGCCCTGCTGCCGTGGGACCTGCGCGCCCGCCTCGACACGGAGGCGCCGATCCATTTCGAAGTGCCGACGGGTTCGCGCATCGCCCTCGACTACGATGCCGAGGGCGGGCCGGTGCTCGCCGTCCGCGTGCAGGAACTGTTCGGATTGGAGCGCCATCCCGCCATCGCGGGCGGGCGGGTGCCCCTCGTCCTGCACCTGCTCTCCCCGGCCTCGCGGCCGATCCAGATCACCCGTGACCTGCCGGGCTTCTGGCGCGGGTCGTGGAGCGCCGTGCGCTCCGAGATGCGGGGCCGCTATCCCCGCCACCCCTGGCCGGAGGACCCCGTGGCCGAACCGCCGACCCGGCGGGTGAAGCCACGCGGGACATGAGGATCGCGACGGGCCTTCGGCGGGTTGGCCACGCCCTCGATCCCCGTGGCCGGATGTCGGCGCGGGCTTATCGAGCCTTCGTCGTCCGGGGCCTTCTCTATGGTGCCGGCCTGCTCTGCCTCGCCATCTGGCTCGCGGCTTCGAGCGCACGCGGTCCGGCCATCGCCGTGGTGACGGCGCTTCCGATTCTGGGGCTCGTCGTCCTCGCGGCCACGGCGCGGCGCCTGCACGATCGCGACCGCTCGGCCGGTTGGCTCGTCGCCTGGGGATTCGTGCAGGCCCTCGGCTTCGCGCCCCTCGAACGATGGGTCGATACCCGACCCATCCTCGTGCTCAACGCGCTCCTGGCAATGCTCGGCTTTTCCGCTTGGTTCGTCGTCGAGACGCTCCTGCGCGCGGGCACCCCCGGCCCCAACCGGTTCGGACCGCCCCCGCCGGGGTAGGCGGCGGTCCGGGCGCCCGTCAGTGCGGCCTTGCGCCGTCCACCACCGCCCGCGCCGCCGCGAAGGCGGCGTCGGCATCGAGTTCCGTGGTGTCGAGGAGGACGGCATCCGCCGCCGCCTTGAGCGGCGCCGTCGAGCGCTGGGCGTCGCGGGCGTCGCGGGCGACGATGTCGTCGAGGATCGCTCCGAGGCTCGTGCTCTCGCCCCGGCGCTGGAGTTCGAGGTGGCGGCGACGCGCCCGCTCCTCGGGCGCCGCCGTGATGAACAGCTTCACCCGCGCGTGGGGGCAGACCACGGTGCCGATGTCGCGCCCGTCGAGGACCGCGCCCGTGGCGTTGCCGGCGAAACGCTGCTGCCAGGCGAGGAGGGCGGCCCGCACCGCCGGCACCGATGAGACCCGCGAGGCGGCTTCGCCCATGGCCCGGTCGCGCAGGCGCGGATCGGCGAGGCGATCGGCGATCAGGGTCGCGGCGGCCCGGGCGGCGGCGGCGTGATCGTCGATACTGTAGCCGGCGTCGAGGACCGTGAGGGCCACGGCGCGGTACAGCAGGCCGGTGTCGAGGTGTGGCAGGCCGTAATGGGCGGCGAGCCGCTTGGCGAGCGTGCCCTTGCCGGAGGCGGCCGGGCCGTCGATGGCGATGACGAGGGGAATGTCGCCCATCACGCGATCCGCCCGCCCAGCGCCTGCATGGTCGGCAGGAAGCTCGGGAAGCTCGTGGCGATCATGGCGCCGTCATCTACGGTGACGGGCTCGCGGGTGGCAAGACCCAGGACGAGGAACGCCATGGCGATGCGGTGGTCGAGATGCGTCGCGACCGTGCCGCCGCCCTTCGGCGCCGTGCCGTCGCCATGCACCACGAGGTCGTCGCCCTCGATGACGTGGGCGATGCCGTTGGCCTTCAGGCCATCGGCCACGGCGGCGAGGCGGTCGGATTCCTTGACCCTTAATTCGTGCAGGCCGTTCATCCGGGTGGTGCCGTCGGCGAAGGCCGCCGCGACGGCGAGGATCGGGTACTCGTCGATCATGGCGGGCGCCCGCTCCGGCGGCACGTCCACGCCCTTCAGGCGGCTCGCGCGCACCCGCAGGTCCGCCACGGTCTCGCCGCCCTCCTCGCGCTCGCGCAGGCGCTCGATGTCGGCGCCCATCTCGATGAGGGTGGTGATGAGGCCCGTGCGCAGGGGGTTCATCATCACGCCCTTGATGGTCACCTCCGAGCCCGGCACGATGAGTGCCGCGACGAGGGGGAAGGCCGCCGAGGAGGGATCGGCCGGGACCACCACGTCGGTTCCCCTCAAGGTCGGCTGGCCGGTGAGCGCGATGGTGCGGCCATGGCCCTCCGGCCCATGGGCTGTGACCTCGACATGGGCGCCGAACAGGCGCAGCATCCGTTCCGTATGGTCGCGGGTGGCCGCCGCCTCGATCACCGTGGTGACGCCCGGGGCGTTAAGGCCGGCGAGCAGCACGGCCGACTTGATCTGCGCCGAGGCCACCGGTGTCTCGTACGTGACGGGAATCGCCTCGCGGGGGCCGCGCAGGGTCAGGGGCACACGGCCGCCCTCTTCCTCGCTGACCACCTCGGTGCCCATGCGGACCAGGGGATCGAGGATGCGCCGCATGGGCCGCTTGCGGAGGGAAGCATCGCCGTCGAACGTCGCGGTAACCGGCTGGCCGCCGACGACGCCCATCATTAGGCGCGATCCGGTGCCGGCATTGCCGAAATCGAGGACGCCCTCCGGGTCGGAGAGGCCGCCGAGCCCGACGCCGACGATGCGCCATTGACCTTCGCCGAGGCGCTCCACCGTGGCGCCGAGGGCCTGCGCCGCGGCGGCGGTGCGCAGGACGTCGTCGCCTTCCAGCAACCCCTCGACGCGGGTCTCGCCGATGCTGAGCAGCCCGAGGATCATCGCCCGATGCGAGATCGACTTGTCGCCCGGCGGACGCAGCGCGCCCTGGAGGGCGAGGCCGGCCGTGGCGGTGAGGGGCTGGGGAGGAAGGTCGTGTGACACGGGCAGGGACTCGGGGTTTCGTTCAGCGTGTGTCGTGCCCGGACAAAGGCCCGGGACACCGCGCGGGAACCGGGTTCGAGGCCCGCTCGCGACAGGCCGGTTACCATGCAGCGCCGGCCACGTCATCCGAGCTGGTTTCGGCGCGATCCCCAAGAGGGCGGCGCCCGTCCATCCCGAAGCGGTCCACCGCATTTGACAGGAGCCTTGCGCGCGACTAACGGGGCGCCTCCCCCAAAATCGACTTTAGAGGTTCGCCCGTGGCCAGACCGGAACTCGGCTTGAAGCGTCAATGCATGAGCTGCGGCGCCAAGTTCTACGACCTCGACAAGGACCCGGCCACCTGCCCGAAATGCGGCACGATCTATCAGGCCGCCGCCACGTCCCGCGTCGCCGCCCCCGCCCTCGCCTCGCGCTCGGCCTCCGTGCCGGCCGATGACGACGAGGACACCGACGCCGAGAAGGGCGGCCCCGAGATCGTCTCCCTCGACGAGGTCGAGGCGGGTGACGATGACGCCGATACCGTGACCGACGACACAGATGCCGACGGCGCCGATGGCGACGACACCTTCCTCGAGGAAGAAGATGCCGGCGATGACGATGTGGCCGATCTCATCGACGGCGACCTCGAGAACGACGAGGAAGGCTGATCCCTCCCCTCCCCCTCGTTTCGTCCCGGCCGGTAAAAACTTTGCCGGCCGATGAGAAAGGGGGTTGAGGCCGAGGCGGCGGGCGAATATAGAACCGCCATCGCCGGCCGCCACTTCGGAGGCCGGTCGAAACGCTCTCGAAAACAGCTTAACGGCTGAGTTTGGAGGCGGAAACGGGGCCTTAGCTCAGCTGGGAGAGCGCTTCCATGGCATGGAAGAGGTCATCGGTTCGATCCCGTTAGGCTCCACCATCGGCTTTCCCAAAGGCCGGCAGACGTAGACAAGACCAGACGATCAAGATTGGGGCCTTAGCTCAGCTGGGAGAGCGCTTCCATGGCATGGAAGAGGTCATCGGTTCGATCCCGTTAGGCTCCACCAGTCTGGTCCGTCTTACAACACCTTCATCGCAACGGACATCCGCCCCTCGGCTCTGCCGTAACGGCGCGGGACGGACGAAGGACCGCCGTGATCGTGCGTCCGTAGCCCGGTTTCCGATGTCGACTCGATTCCCCCGATCATGAACCAACCCGTGGATCGACCGCAGCGCGAAGCTTCGGCGCAGAGCCTCGTTGCGGTTCTCACCGCGCGGCTTCTCACCGGGTCCAGCGCCACCGCTATCTTGGAGGATTGGTGCGCCGAGCGCGGTTTCCCCGACGCCCAGCTCCGGGCCGAGCGTCTTCCAGGATGCGAGCGGCCGCCCGAGGCCGCGCAGCGTGACCATTTCAATCTCGCGGCCGGCGAGACCGTGCGCCACCGCCGCGTCCGCCTCGTCTGCGGGCCTTACGTTCTCTCGATGGCGGACAATTGGTACGTCCCGGCCCGCCTCACCCCGGCCATGAATCGCAGCCTCGACACGACGGAGGTGCCGTTTGGCCGGGTGGTGAACGCGCTGGCTCCGACCCGCCGAACCCTCGACCTGCGGACCCTGTGCGCGGTCGGGGCAGACCCTGAGCCCGATATGGCGCTGTTTACCGTAACGGCTCTCCTGGCGACCCCGGACGGCGTGCCGTTCTGCGCGGTGGAGGAGACGTATTTCGGGGGGGTTTTGCGGCGATAGGCTGGGGCGCCGCGCCCGGCGGCGTCACGCGAATGAGCCGACGGGGGCAATGCAGCGCCGGGGGGCGGCGCCATGCCGTGGCGTGGAGCCCGTGAAGAGGTTCAGGAGACGAAACGGGTTTACCCGCGACGGCTCCGTGGAGCCGTCGCCCTTCGGGATGAACCCGACCTCGCTCAGCGCGCGGCGAACTCCGCAAAGGTGTCGTCCTTGGCCAGACGCAGCAGGTTCTGGCCGTAGGCGGTCTTGGCGAAGAGATTTCCCCGGGCGATGAGCTGCTCCTTGTCGATGAAGCCCTGGAGGTAGGCGATCTCCTCCAGACAGGCCACCTGAAGACCCTGACGGTGCTGTAGGGTCCGGACGAACTCGGCCGCTTCCAGCAGGCTGTCATGGGTTCCGGTGTCGAGCCAGGCGTAGCCCCGCGACATCCGCTCGACATGGAGCTGGCCCATCTCGAGATAGGCTTGGTTGACGCTCGTAATCTCGAGTTCGCCCCGGGCCGACGGTGTCACGGCGGCGGCGATGTCGAGGACCTGATTGTCGTAGAAGTACAGTCCCGTGACCGCCCAGGGGCTCTCCGGCTCCGGCGGCTTCTCGACGAGGCGCAAGGGGCGCCCCTGCTTGTCGAGGGTGACGACGCCGTAGGCCGCCGGATTGTCGACGTGATAGGCGAACACCGTGGCGCCCGCCTTCCGGTCGCGCGCCCGGGTGAGGAGTTCGCTCATCCCGTTGCCGAAGAACAGATTGTCGCCGAGCACGAGGGCGACGTCGTCCTGGCCCACGAAGTCGCGGCCGATTACGAAGGCCTGGGCCAGCCCTTCGGGGCGAGGCTGAACGGCATAGGTGAAGGTCAGGCCGAACTGCTCGCCGGTGCCGAACAGGCGCTTATAGTTGTCCAGGTGCTCGGGCGAGGAGATGATCAGGATCTCGCGGATGCCGGCGAGCATTAACACCGAGACCGGGTAGTAGATCATCGGCTTGTCATAGACCGGCAACAGCTGCTTGTTGATCGACAGGGTGGCCGGGTGCAGGCGCGTGCCCGATCCACCGGCGAGGACGATGCCCTTCATGCCCGTGTCTCCGTGTTGGTCTGAGCCGGCCCCACGAGCCGGTCGAGGATGTCGTCGAGGGCGGCTTGCCACGGGCGCGGTGCGAGGCCGTAGGCCGCCGTGAGGCTCGCCGTCGACAGGCGGGAATTGGCCGGACGCCGGGCCGGGGTCGGGTAGGCGCTGGTGGGGATGCCTGTGACGGGAACGGAGCGGCCGCCGCGCGCGGCGGAGCCCGCCACGATGGCTTGCGCAAACCCACGCCACGTGGTCGAGCCGGCATTGACGCAGTGGAACGTGCCCGTGGGGGCGTCCGCGTCGGCGGCGAGCCGCAGGGCGATCTGAGCGCAGGCGGCAGCGAGGTCGGTGGCCGAGGTCGGGCAGCCGTGCTGATCGTCCACTACGGTCAGGGCGTCCCGCTCGGCCGCGAGGCGCAGCATGGTCTTGACGAAGTTGCCCCGGTGCGGGCTCACCACCCAGGCCGTGCGCAGGATGGCGTGGCGTGGGTTGGCTGTGCGCACCGCCATCTCGCCCGCCGCCTTGCTGGCGCCGTAGACGCTGCGGGGGTTCACGGGCGCGTCGGGTTCGTAATCGCCCGCGCCGTCACCGTCGAAGACGTAATCCGTCGAGACATGGACGAGGGGGATACCCCGGTGCCGCGTCGCTTCCGCGAGAATCGCGGGGGCGAGCGCGTTAAGGCGCCACGCCGCGACGACGTCGGATTCGGCCTTGTCCACGGCGGTGTAGGCGGCTGTGTTGATGACCGCCGCATAGCTTTTGGCATCAAAGGCGCGGGCGATCGCTTCGGGATCGGTGATGTCGAGGGCCGAGCGGTCGGGTGCGTCCACCCGTACGCCCTCCGGCCAGGCATGGGCCTGCAGTTCGGTGCCGACCTGACCCGCACCGCCGAGAACGAGGATGTCCATTTAGGAGGCCTTCGTGCCGAGGCCGAGGCGTTCGCCGGTGTAGCGGCCCTCGCGGATGGGGCGCCACCACGCCTCGTTGTCGAGGTACCACCGCACGGTCTCTTCCAGGGCCGTCTCGAAGTTCTTCGTCGGCGTCCAGTTCACCTCGGCCTCCGCCTTCGACGGGTCGATGGCGTAGCGCCGGTCGTGGCCGGGGCGGTCGGCCACGTAGGTGATGAGGCGGTCGTGGGGTGCATTCTCGGGGCGCAGGCGGTCGAAGGCGGCGCAGAGCCCCTTCACCACCGCGAGGTTGTTGCGCACGGAACGCCCGCCGAGCAGGTAGGTCTCACCGAGGCACCCCCGCTCCAGCACGGCGACGAGGCCGCGGGCGTGGTCCTCGACGTGGATCCAGTCGCGCTCGTTGAGCCCGTCGCCGTAGACGGGCAGGTTCTTGCCCTCCAAGGCGTTGAGAATCATCAAGGGGATGAGTTTTTCCGGGAAGTGCCGCGGCCCGTAATTGTTCGAGCAGTTCGTGATGAGCACCGGCAGGCCGTAGGTCTCGTGCCAGGCCCGTGCCAGATGGTCGGAGGCCGCCTTCGAAGCCGAATAGGGCGAGCGCGGATCGTAGCGGCTCTCCTCCGTGAAGAAACCGTCCGGCGGCAGGGAGCCGTAGACCTCGTCGGTGGAGACGTGAAGGAAGCGGAATGCGGCCTTGGCGGCGCCGTCGAGCCCGTCCCAGTAGGTACGGGCGCCGTCGAGCATCACCTGGGTGCCGACCACGTTGGTGCGGATGAACGCGCCCGGATCGGTGATGGAGCGATCGACGTGGCTCTCGGCGGCGAGATGCATCACCGCGTCCGGCCGGAACTCGGCGTAGAGCGCGTGAACGGCCTTCGGGTCGCAGATGTCGGCTTCCACGAGGCGATGCCGGGGGTTGTCCGCGAGGGGCGCCAGGGAGACGGGGTTGGCCGCGTAGGTCAGGGCGTCGAGGGTGACGACGTCGTGACCGAGATCCTGAACGAGGTGCAGGACGAGGGCGGAGCCGATGAAGCCGCAGCCGCCGGTGACTAGGATGCGCATGCGTGTCGTCTCCTCAGCGTCGATGTCTTGTTGTCAGAACACGGTGCCGAGATCGGCGAAGCGCGGGGCGGCGCGGTCCTTGTCCGACAGGACGGCCGCTGCCTCGTCCACCGGCCAGGCGATCGCCAGATCGGGATCGTTCCAGATTAGGTTCCGGTCATGGGCCGCGCTATAATAGGCGCTGACCTTGTAGGCCACCATGGTGTCGGGCTCCAGGGTGCAGAAGCCGTGGGCGAAGCCCGCTGGAACATAGAGCTGCTCGCCGCCCTTGGCATCGAGGGTCACGGCAACGTGGCGTGCAAAAGTCGGGCTGTCGCGGCGCAGGTCCACGGCGACATCAAGGATGGAGCCGGCGAGCACCCGCACAAGCTTCGCCTGCGCGGCGGGTGCGAGCTGGAAATGCAGACCGCGCACTGTGCCGGCCTGCGCAGAGAAGGACTGGTTGTCCTGCACGAACGGTACGTCGATGCCGCCGGCCGCCAGGGTGTCGACCCGGAATGTCTCGGAGAACCAGCCCCGGTCGTCGCCGAAGCGGTTCGGAACGACGCGCTTGACCGCCGCGATCTCGGTTTCGATCACCCGCATGGTGGATCAATCCTCGCAACATCTCGAATTAGAACCGTCCTAGGCCGGGGTTCCGGCCGGGATGTCAAGGCTGTGCCGAGCCTCCATAGGCAAGACGGGTGGCACGTAGGACGGAATGCTTGCCCGTGCGACCGGCCCTACGCTATGCCCCTCGACCGCGCGGGGCGCGCCCTCAGGAGACAGTGGACGATGACCATGACGAACCGGCTGGCCTGCGCTGCCCTGGGAAGCCTTATCCTCGCCCTGGCGGGCCCGGCATCCGCCCAGAACGCGGGCGATCCCACCGGCCTCTGGCTCACCGAGACCGGTGATTCCAAGGTCCGCATCGCCCGCTGCGGCGCCGGCTATTGCGGCACCCTGGCGAGCGTGTCCGGCCCCGGCCTCGACACTCAGAATCCCGATGCCTCGCTCAAGGGCCGCAAGCTCGTCGGCGTGCAGATCATGAACGCCAACCGGCCCAAGGGCGACGGTTTCGAGGGCACGCTGTACAACCCGAAGGACGGCAAGACCTACGCGGGTTCCATGGTCCCCAAGGGTCCGAACACCGTCGAGGTCTCGGGCTGCGTCATGAGTGTGTTCTGCAAAACCCAGACGTGGAAGCGAGTGAATTGAGGCTGTCGGGAAAGACCTGCGTCGTCACCGGAGCGGCGCGTGGCATCGGCCGCGCCATCGCCGAGGCTTTTCATCGCGAGGGCGCCCGCGTCGTCGCGACGGACAAGGACGGTGCGGCGGTATCGCAAACGGCGATCGCCATCGGCTGCGAAGCCCTGCCCCTTGATGTCAGCAGGGAGGCGGATTGGGACGCCCTCGCGGTGGCGGTTCCGACCCTCGACGTGCTGGTGAACAATGCCGGCGTCACGGGCTTCGAGGACGGGATCGTCGCGCACGATCCGGAGCACGCGTCGCTCGCGGATTGGCGTGTGGTTCATGCCGTCAACCTCGACGGCACCTTCCTTGGCTGCCGCTACGCCATCCGGGCGATGAAGACGCGGGGCACGGGGTCGATCGTCAACATCTCGTCGCGCTCGGGCCTCGTCGGCATTCCGGGGGCCTCGGCCTATGCCTCGTCGAAGGCGGCGATCCGCAACCACACCAAGACCGTGGCGCTCTACTGCGCCCAGCAGGGATGGGCGATTCGCTGCAATTCGATCCACCCCGCCGCCATCCTCACTCCCATGTGGGAGCCGATGCTCGGAACCGGGCCGGACCGGCAGGCGCGGATGGACGCCCTCGTGGCCGACACGCCCCTGCGGCGCTTCGGCCGTCCCGAAGAGGTCGCGGCTTTGGCCGTCATGCTGGCTTCCGATGAGGCCGCCTACGTTACCGGGGCGGAACTCACCATCGACGGCGGCCTGCTCGCCGGATCGGCGGCGTCGCCCGGTTAGGCGACGCCTCGGCTTTCAGCCGGCCACGGTCGCCCGGATCGCATCGAGGGCCGCTTGCGCCCCCGCCCCTTCCGGCCCACCGGCTTGGGCCATGTCGCGGCGGCCGCCGCCGCCCTTGCCACCGAGATGACCCGCGCCCGCCCGCACCAGGGCGACGGCATCGAAGCGGTCCGTGAGATCGGCGGTGACGCCAACGACGAGACCGGCCTTCCCGTCAGGCGCGACGCCCACGAGGGCGACGATGCCGGAGCCGATCCGGTTCTTTCCCTCGTCGGCGAGGGACTTGAGATCGCGCATCTCGACGCCCTCGACCACGCGGGCCAGGAGCTTCACGCCGCCGAGCTCTGCGATCTCGTCACCGCCCGACCCGGCACCGCCCATGGCGAGTTTCTTGCGCGCGTCCGTGAGTTCGCGCTCCAGACGACGGCGATCCTCGATCAGGGCCGCGAGGCGGTCGGGCACGTCGGCGGTGGCGGATTTCAGGAGGCCGGCGATCTGCGCCAGGGTCTTGGCCTCTTCGGCGCGATACCGCCGGGCGGCCCCCGCCGTCAGGGCCTCGATGCGGCGGACGCCGGCGCCCACCGCGCTCTCGGCCACCACGGAGACCTGCCCGATCTCGCCCGTGCGCGCCGCATGGGTGCCGCCGCAGAGCTCCACCGAGAATGCTTTTCCGTTCTCGCCGGGCGGACCCATGGACACGACGCGGACCTCGTCGCCGTACTTCTCTCCGAACAGGGCGCGGGCGCCCGAGGCCACGGCCTCGTCCTGGGCCATGAGCTTCGTCACCACGGGGGTGTTCTGAAGGAGGACCGCGTTGGCGATGTCCTCCACGGCGCGGATCTCGGCTTCGTCGAGGGGCTTCGGATGGCTGAAGTCGAAGCGCAGGCGCTCGGCCGAGACCAGCGAGCCCTTCTGGGCGACGTGGTCGCCGAGCACCTGACGCAGGGCCTCGTGCAGAAGGTGGGTCGCCGAATGATTGGCCCGGATGGCGGCGCGGCGCTCGCCCGTGACGGCGAGTTCCACGGCCTGGTTCACGGCGAGCCGGCCCTCGTCCACGGTGACGTGGTGGACGAAGAGGTCGCCGAGCTTCTTCTCCGTGGCGGTCACCCGCGCCTTAAGGCCGGAGGCGGCGAGCGTGCCGGTGTCGCCGACCTGACCGCCGGATTCGGCATAGAACGGCGTCTGGTTGACGAGCACCAGGCCGGTCTGCCCCGCCTCGATGGCCTCGACCTCGGCGCCGTCGCGAAGAAGCGCCGTCACGATGCCCTCGGCGGACTCGGTCTCGTAGCCCAGGAATTCCGTGGCGCCGGTACGCTCCTTGAGCCCGTACCACACGGTTTCGGTGGCGGCCTCGCCCGAGCCCGTCCAGGCGGCCCGGGCCGCCTTGCGCTGGCGCTCCATGGCGGCCCCGAACGCCTCGGTGTCGACGCCGATGCCGCGGGCCTTCAAGGCGTCCTGCGTCAGGTCGAGGGGGAAGCCGTAGGTGTCGTAGAGGGTGAAGGCGGTCTCGCCGGAGAGGTTCTGACCCTGGGCGAGATCGCGGGTCTCGGCATCCAGGATGGCGAGGCCGCGCTCCAGGGTGCGGCGGAACCGGGTCTCCTCCAGCCGCAGGGTCTCGGCGATGAGGCCCTCGGCGCGACCGAGTTCGGGATAGGCCTGCCCCATCTCGCGCACCAGGGTCGGCACGAGGCGGAACATCACCGGTTCGCGCGAGCCGAGGAGTTCGAGGTGGCGCATGGCCCGGCGCATGATCCGGCGCAGGACGTAGCCCCGGCCCTCGTTGCCCGGCAGCACGCCGTCGGCGACGAGGAAGGATGAAGCGCGCAGGTGATCGGCGATCACCCGGTAGGAAGCGCGGGTCGCGGGTTCGGGCGGGCGCCCGACGGCGTGGCTCACGGCGTCGATGAGGGCGCGGAACAGGTCGGTGTCGTAGTTGCTCGTCACCCCTTGCAGGATGGCGGCCATGCGTTCGAGGCCCATGCCGGTGTCGATGCTCGGGCGCGGCAGGGCGAGGCGGTTGCCCGGCTCGACCTGCTCGTACTGCATGAACACGAGGTTCCAGAATTCGAGGAAGCGGTCGCCGTCCTCGTCCGGGGAGCCGGGGGGCCCGCCCTGGAGCCCGGGGCCCTGATCGATGAAGATCTCCGAGCACGGGCCGCACGGGCCGGTGTCACCCATCTGCCAGAAATTGTCCGAGGTGCCGATGCGGATGATCCGGTCGTCCGAGAAGCCGGCGATCTTGCGCCACAGGCCGGCGGCCTCATCGTCGTCGGCGTAGACCGTGACCAGCAAGCGGTCCTTCGACAGGCCAAATTCCTTGGTGATCAGCGTCCAGGCGAGCTCGATGGCCTGCGGCTTGAAATAGTCGCCGAAGGAAAAATTCCCCAGCATTTCGAAGAAGGTATGGTGGCGCGCCGTGTACCCGACATTGTCGAGGTCGTTGTGCTTGCCACCGGCGCGAACGCATTTCTGCGCCGTCGCGGCGCGGTCGTAGGCGCGCTTCTCGACTCCGGTGAAGACGTTCTTGAACTGCACCATGCCGGCATTGGTGAACATCAAGGTCGGGTCGTTGCGCGGCACCAGCGACGAGGACGGAACCACCTCGTGGCCGGCACGGGCGAAGTAGTCGAGGAAGGTCGACCGGATCTCGTTGACGCCGCTCATCGCAATAAAGACTCTATCCTTGGCCCCGTCGGGTCGGTGCAGGCGACCGTTTGGGCCGGTGCCCGCGCAGGCGTCTCATACGGAGGGTTCCGCCTCAAGTCACGGGCGGTTTCACGTTTCGCACCATCGGGTGCCCCTTCCGCGCGCAATGGTCTAGGTACGGTCTCTCAACGCTCAAAGGGATACCCCCGAAGATGCCCGTCGAAATCCGCCTCCTCGCCTGGTCCTGCTTCCTCGGTCTGGTGCACATCATCGCGGCGTCCGCCAGCGGCCTGCAGCAGCGTGGCGGATTCGCCTGGGCGTCGGGCAACCGCGAGGGCCAAACCCCGGAGGTGACGGGCGCCGCCGCCCGCCTCGAGAAGGCGTCGAAGAACTTCTTCGAGACGTTCCCGATCTTTGCTGCCCTGGTGCTCGCCTGCGTCGCCGTGGGGCGCCACAACACGGCGGTGGTGCTGGGCGCTTACCTCTATTTCTTCGGGCGTCTCGTCTACCTGCCGGTCTACGGCTTCGGTGTGCCCAAGGTCCGCTCCATCGTCTGGGGCGTGTCCATTGTCGGCATCCTGTTCGTCCTGTGGGGCCTTTTCATCAAGATCCTGCCGTACTGACGGCCGCGTGCGCCCGGAGAAAGCCCCCGGGCGCCGCGCTTATCTCGAGACCAGAAGCGCCCAGTAGACCCGATATTTCGAGTTCGGCGCGTAGGCCGTGGCGATGCCCATGCGGGTGGCGTCGGGCGCCAGCATCACGGCGTTGTGGGCCGGACTCTCGCGCCAGCCCGAGAAGGCTTCGGCCAGGGTGTGGTAGCCGGCCGAGAGGTTGGCGCCCGCCGACGGATGACCGAGGCGTTCCATGGCGACCCGTACGGTCTGGGCCTTGCTCGGCCGGTCGGCGGTCGCCATGGCGGCCGCTTCCGCTTCGGCGAGCTTCTGGAGTTCGGGATCGAGGCGCAGGGGTGCGAGGCCCGAGCGGGCGCGATAGGCCGAGATCATGTCGCGGGCGGTGGCTGCATCCACCTGCGCCGTCGCCGTGGTCATCGGCCAGTACAGGCTCGGCAGGGTCGCGGCGGCGGTGGTCTCCAGGGGAGGCTGCGTGGCGCAGCCACCGAGCGCCAGAATGCCGGCCAGGAGGACGCCGGTCCCGCGCACGCCCGACCATCCGTGGATCACTCGATGTCCCCTCACCCGCTCACCCCTTCGGCATCTCGCTGGCCGTCCGACCGGACAAACCGCCGGCATCCCCCTTTGGCTCCACGAACGTCGCGGCGATCCGGCCCATGGCCTCCTGGAACGGCTCCAGCCCCTGGACGACGACGTTGCTCGACGCCGGTCCCATGGCGGGAATCATTCCGACCTCTGACAAGGCCTTGAACACGGCAAAGTTCAAATCGTTCTGAACCTTCAGGCCCAAACTTACGTCGACGATCATGGCGATGAGTTCGAATTCGAGGAACGGATCGCCGATCTTGCGGAACACCACCCGGGGGGCGGGCTCCTTGAGGACGTCGGGGTGGGCGTTGGCACAGGCCACCAGCATCTCGGCGGCGCGTACGGGATCCTGATTGCGCAGGACGTTGACGGTGATGGAGACCCGGCCGGTGCGGTCGCCCCGGACCCGGTTCTTCACGATGCCGGAGATCAGGTTCGAGTTCGGGACGATGACGGCCGAACGGTCAAAGGTCTGGATCTCCGTGGAGCGCACGGAGATGCGCTTCACGATGCCCTCGCTGTCGCCGATGAGCACCTGATCGCCGACCCGGATCGGACGCTCCCACAGGAGGAGCAGCCCCGAGACGAAGTTGTTGACGATGGATTGCAGGCCGAAACCGATACCCACCGACAGGGCGCCGGCCACGATGGTGAGCTTTTCCAGGCTCAGGCCCAGATACGAGAACGACAGGGCGAGGGTGAGGAGGAACCCGCAATAGCCCGCGATGGTCGAGATGGAGTTGCGCAGGCCCGCATCGAGGTCGGTGGCCGGCAGGTAGGTGTTCTCCAGCCAACGCTGAATCGCCCGCGTGATCGCCATGCCGAGCACGAGGAGACCGATGGCCAGCGCGATGGTCGAGAGCGAGATGGTGACGTCGCCGACCTTGAACCCGAAGAAGGCGGAACGCACCGAGGTGAACACGTCGGTTGAATCGAGGCCCCACGGCGCGAGCGCCAGAAGCGCCGCAACCAGGATGAGGACCACGCGGGCAAAGCCCGAGGCCAGGACGGCGATCTGGTTCAAGGACCGCTTGCGCAGGCCGGTATTGGCCTGGAGCGCCGTGGCGATCTTGGTGTCGTCGCGTAGGGTTCCGCCGATGAAGGTGTCGGCGCTGTTGATGAACAGGAACAGGAGGACGAACAGGCTCGCAGTCCAGACAAGCTGGTCGATGAGGAAGGTCGCGAACGCCACGTAGCCGACCAGCGCCGCCGCGGCGATGACCACCACGGCGGCCCAGCCGAGGAGGCGGGCCGGTCCGCCGATGCCCGTCGTGGCCTCGGGTGCCACGTAGGGGCCGAAGCAGGCCTCCTCCTTCTCCGCCGTGTCGGCGAAGCGATGCAAGCCGATGGCGAGGATGAGGGACATGGCGAGGGCGCCGATCCCGCGCGTGGCGATAGAGATCGGCAGGGCCGCCGAGATCGCCGAGTTGAGGGCCTCGATGGATTTCACCACCGTGATCACCACCGCGATGCTCACCGCCAAGGTGACGATGCGGGAGGCGGCGGCATCGGTCATTGCCGTCATCCGCCAGGACGGCTTGTCGGGCGACAGGAGGGCGTCGGACAGGGCCTCGACGAAGGCGATGAACGCCAGGCCGCCCAGGATGGCGGCGGCCACCGGCAGGAGCCGCAGGGGCAGGAGATCCGTGGCGTCGAGGGCGTAGTAGACGGCATAGCTGCCCAGCACCGCCGGAACGGTGCCGAGGAGGAAGACCCGCCAGGCGGCGAGGAGCTTCTTGCGCTGCGAGGGATCGACGGCCTTGCCGTCGCGCCGCCCGAGGCGCGGCGCGATGTTCCGGCGTCCGAAATACAGGGCGATGGAGATGCCGAAGGCGACGCCGAGGAGGATCAGGTTGCCGATGGTGCCGTTGCGGGCGAAGAGTTCCGCGGTGTCCGAGATGGCGTTCTGGAGGGCGCGGACATCGCGCGGCACGTCGGCCGCGATCTTCATCCACAGGCTCGGGCTGACGAGGGCCGTCGAGCGCTCGAACAGGTCGCGCGTGAAGGCGGCGCGACGCCGGTTCGTCACCTGATCGATGATCTGGTCGCTCTGCACGAGGAGGGATTTCGCCAGGCGCTGGGTCTCGTCGATCTCGGCGACGGCCTGCTCACGCTCCGTCCGCTCGCGGGCGACATCCTCGCCCTCCGGACCCTCCTTGGGTTTGGGGCCGAGCTGGGTCAGGCGTTCACGCGCCGCCTCCAGGCGCGGCGTCGTCACCTCGATGACGTGCCGGATGCGGTCCGCGATGCCGTCGACGCCATCGCGGGCACGGGTGAGATCGCCGCTGCCGACCTTCTGGCCGGACAGGATCTTTTCGCGCTGTTCGAGCTCGTCCTTCGCCTTGTCGAGGGTCTCGCGGACCGTCTTGATCTCCTCGGAGACGGGTTTGGGCGCCGGTGGCTTGGCGGGCGCGGGCTGGGCGGCCGGCTGAGTCCCGGGTGCCGCCGGTTGAGCGGCGGGGGGAGCGCCCGGCTGTCCGGCGGGCGCGGGGGCCGGTGGTGCCCCGGGCGCCGTGGGTGGGGTGGCCTGAGCCGTCGAGGCCGCCTCCCCGCCATGCGTGCCACCGGCGAGCAGGCCGAGGCCGAGCCAGCCCGCCAACGCCAGGCGAGCGAGGCGCCTCGCGCCGGGCCTGCGACGGATGTCCCGCGACGTGGGGCGCTGCGCGGTTCGGGCGTTCGTATCCTGCAAGATGCCGTCCTTGGGCGTTTCGAACCCCCCTCCGGTGCCGCGCGCGTCCACCCCGATGGGCAACGGGATCTGTCGAGCGCGCCCGAGGGGGCTACGGGGCGGGAGCCGTCGCCTTCGCCGATCAATGGGGCGAAAGGCTGACGCCGCCGGTTCGCCCGGGGCAGCCCGAACGTCCTGGGGGCATGACGTCACGCCTGCGCGGGATGACCTTCACAAGCATGTCATGCTGATATTAGACTAAGCCGCGATGGACTCTGCCTTTTCGTATCGATGCGAGGGGGTGGTGACGGTCGTCGGCGTCGATGGACGTTGCCACGAACCGGGCGTTCCCGCCCGATGCGACCGCTTTTGGCTTAAGCCCTCCCCCCGGACGATGCGCGCACCCGCTCCAGGGCGCGGGGGGTGTCCACAAACCTCGATCGGGACTGCAAGCGCCTGCGGCCCGATCCGCGGCCGGCGCCGGGCGGCCCGGTTCAAGCTTCGAAAAATCCTCATCTTCCATCGGACAGGGGCAGCGTGCCGGGCGATTCCCGCGCGTTGTCCCCCTGTCGACCCGTCGAGAGAGTAAGCGCCATGCTGGATCTCCAAACGCTCGTTCTGAACGCGGATTACCGGCCGCTGTCGTACAATCCCCTTTCGCTGTGGTCGTGGAAGGACGCCTTCACCGCCCTGTTCCTCGACCGCGTCACCCTGGTGGCGAGCTACGACGTCGAGGCCCGCAGCCCGAGCCGGTCGTTACGGGTGCCGAGCGTCGTCGCCCTCAAGAGCTACGTCACCCTGGCGCGAAGTCCCGCTTTCACGCGCTACAACATCTACCTGCGCGACACCTTCTCCTGCCAATATTGCGGCCTGCGCCTGCCCTCGGGCGGCCTGACCTTCGACCACGTGGTGCCGCGCTCGCGGGGCGGCCTGTCGAGTTGGGAGAACGTCGTCGCGGCCTGCTCGCCGTGCAATCTGCGCAAGGCCAACCGCACGCCGGCCGAGGCCGAGATGCCGCTCTTGAACGAGCCGCACCGCCCGACGCGGCACGAATTGCACCGCCGCCAGCCGGAATTCGACCACCGGCAGTACCACCACACCTGGATGGATTACCTCTATTGGGATTCCGAACTGGAAAGCTGAACGGTCCCTCGGACAGGTGCTCGGGATCGCGTCAGAACTTCACCGCCGCGCCACCCCGCACGGTGTTCAGGTTGACCTTGTGGCCGTCGAAATCGTTGAAAAGCACGTACTGGTACTCGCCGCGTAGAATAATGTTCTGGGTCAATGCATATTCGAGTCCAGCTCCCAAGGCGATACCAGCAACCACCTTCGTGGAGGCGCGAGTCACAACGCGGGGGGGCGGAAGGCGGCTGCTGTCTGGATTCGACGCATTGAAGGAGGCGTAACCGAAATTGCCGACGTTCACTTGGGCGCCGGGACTTGTAGTAGTTACATTCGTCACGCCTGCAGTCGTCGTCGCTGTCGTGGTCGTGGCACTGGCAGCGACATTCGCCTTGTACGCAGCTTGGTCGTATCCGTAGTTACTGATGGCAACCGCATCGGTCACCTGTGCTCGGCCGATGGCCACACCACCTGTCACGAAAGGTAGGAAGTTGCCGAAGTTATACCCGGCTCGAGCGCGTACAGTCCCAAAATCTTCGATTCGTGTGGTAGAAAGACCGGCCAATGTGACGGTCTCCAAGTAGCCCAAGCTCGTCGTTGCGAAACGCGAGACTCGATCCGACGATTGGCCCGACTTCTCAAAGCGTGTGTAATCTGCTTCGACACCCACGACGGTCTCGTCAAATTGGTAGTTGAAGCCAGCATAAGCGCCGTAACTTGTCCCATCAATGCGCTGCGACCGAGGGCTCAGCAGCGTCGAGGCGTTGAGTTGCGATTCGGCCGTCGTTGCGATCAGCGCCCCCGCAACGAGGGGCTGAAACGTATTCCGGAAACCGAGTGCGGCAGAGGTATACCCCCCGTGTCCACCGACATACACACCATTCCAATCGATGATCGGTGCCGCCGGCTCGTAATCCGGGCCGCGCAGGACGCCGTAATCGAGATCGGCCGCCGTGGCGATTGTGGCGCCGCCGAGGGTGAGCGTGGTCAGGAGCGTGAGGGCCAGGATCCGCATCGATGTCGTCCTCGGAGGCTCGGAGGACTGGATTTCCGCCAAGCCCATGCGCCAACGGATAGGTGATTAACCTTAAGGGTTCGTTGTCTCGCCCGTTTCGTAGGGGTTGCCGCCGCTCCACATGACCGGCATGTCCCGGAAACTCGGAAGGGCTCCGATACTATCCGCGAAGGTGTAGCGCAGGCCGATTCGGACTTCGTTGGCGGCGAGATCCTTGAGGCGGGTGCGACCGCCGTAGGCGTCGGAGCCCGAGGCGGCTCGGCCGAGAGCGACGTAGCGATAGCTCGCATCGAGGCTCAATCCGGCCCAGAGGGCGTAGGACACGCCGCCCGTGAGGGACCACGCGAAATCCGTCACCGATCGATTGGGGCGCGCCACGGCCGTCCGGGCACCGATGCCGGGATTGCCGTCGCAGGCGTCGAGGAGGCAGGTGGTCTGCGTGTAGCCCCGGCGGAAATCCTTCTGCGCGAAGCCGAAACCGGCACCGAGATACGGCGTCAGGCCCCACCACGTTCCAAGATCGGCATAGACGTTGACGAGGCCCGTGAGCACGCCGAGACGACCGGCTTCGACGTTGTACCCCGTGGCGAAATTGCTGCGCGAGGAATAGGCGCTGTAACCGGCGGGCATGCGCTGGTCGAGGGTGGCGTCGATGCGCAGCCAGGGGGTGACGCGGTAACCGACGCCGCCGCCATAGCCGGGCTCGTGCCCGAGGGTGCGGCGAACCAGGGGCGGCATGCCCGGATCGCTGGGATCCGGCAGAATCGCATCCGTCGGACGCAGGAGGTAGCTCTCCGTGAAGTCGGCCCGCAGGTACCAGCCGCCTCCGATGGCGACGGGCGCCGGTTCGGGCGGCAGCAAGTCGGCACTTCGCACCGGGGTTTGGAACGCAAGGGTCAGTCCGGCGCCGATCAGGACGGCGCGCATCGCCGACACGGTCGGGCGCACGGCGCTTGGCTGTCGAATCATGGTCTTCCCCGGACTTGCGAAAGCTGTCTGGGCGATTTCAATGCCCCTCAAGATTTATCTTGTGCAGCAAGAGGGTTAGCGTCCGATTAAATGCAAAATCTTCAACGCAAGCCGAGTCAGTACAAGTGACATGAAAACGGCGCGAACCCCGAGGTTCACGCCGTTTCGATCTTTCAAGACAGGGTACTGATCGCTTCAGTATTTGCGGATCAGCGGGGCCGGCTCGGGCTGATATTCGGCCACGGCGCCGACGCCGCCGATCAGCCAACGCATGCCGATGCGGACGTCGTGCGAGGTGATTTCTTTCAGGCGATAGGAGGCGCCACCGCAACCCGGATCGTTGAAACACGTCACCGGACCGGTGCCGGCATGGCCGAGGTTCAGGTAGCGGTAGCCGAGTTCGAGCTTCAGGTTCGGCGTCACGCTGTAGCCGAGACCGGCCATGGCGGCCCAGGCGAGGGTGGTGGTGCGCTTCGTCGCCGCGATCCCGAATCCGCCCGCGGCCGACCCGGCCCCGGTGTCGTTGAAGCCGCTGATGGTGTGGAAGGCTGCGCCGATGCCGCCGCCGACGAAGGGTGTCAGGCCGTACCAGGTGCCGAGATCGATGTAGCCGTTGGCCATGGCGACGACGGAGGACAGATTGCCCTGATCGTAGTCGATACCCTTGGCCGGCACGCCATTGGGATAGGGGAGATTGAACTTCTCCACGAAGGAGAACCGGCTACCGCCGCGATACTCGCCGGTGATGTCTCCGCGCAGGAAGCCGTTGAACTGGTAACCGATACCGCCACCGGCGAAGACCTGGTCACCCATGTTCTTCTGATGAATCACGTAATCGCCGGGCAGGACTCCGCCCTTCACCGTCGTCACGACCTTCTCGTAGCTCACGGCGCCGACACCGACATCGCCGCGCAGGTACCAGGCTCCGCCGATCTCGACGGGCGGCGGCAGCGGCTCGGGCGGCAGGGGCGGAAGCAGGTCGGCGGCATACCCGAGGCAGGGCGCTCCTACGCTCGCAAGGAGCGTCAAGGAGCGCACCAAAGCATTCAGCTTGGAGCGGCGCATGGAATTCAGTCCTTCACTCGACCGTTTGCCGGGGGCGAAAGGCACCGGCTCTGATGACGAGGACATCCTTGCGGCAAGCGAGTTAAAGGTGGTTTAACGTTAAATCTTATCCTTGCCGAAGCGTTTCAGCCCCGGCGGCGTCCGATTGTCTTCAAGCGCCGCGCGGGCTTTGGGTGGGTCTCTGCTTTGAGCGAGGGGAAACCGGATCGGGAGCCGAAGCGCATCCTTTCCTCCGATGAGCGGTCGGCGTGCCGACCACGCGCATTGTCACGGATGGCGTGTGCGGGATTTCGCCTCCAGCCTGGATAGGCCGTCAGGACGTCATCGCCCGCGCCGCGGCGTCCAACCCCCAACGCACGAGATCTTCGGCTTCGGCCGCCGAGCCGGCTTCCGCGTAGCAGCGCAACTCCGGGGCGTTGCCGGACGCCCGGAAATGGATCGTCCGCGCGCCGTCGAGATCGATCCGGATTCCGTCCTGTCCGTCGACGGCGACCGGTGTGCCGATGGGTGCCAGGAAGGTCTGCCGGAACGAGGTCTCACCAAGGCGCGCCAGGAAGGCCCCACTCCGCTCGGGCGCGATTTCGGGCAAACGCGAACTCGCCATCTCGCCGGCATCGAGGGACGTCACCAGGGCGGCCAGCGTCGAACCGGCTTCGCGGGCGGTGGCAAGGCTCGCTAGGATCGGCAACACGGCATCGCGCGTGGGCAGGGCGGGGAGGCTTCTTCCGGCTCGGGTCACGGGGGAGCCGAGGAGGAATCCGCCATTCGCCTCGAACCCGGCGACCGTTGCGAAGCCGGCGCCCTTCGCCTGCTCCATCCCGGCGATGACGAAGGGTGAACCGACGCGCGTGCGGATGACCTGCCGAAATCCACCGGACCGCTCGATGGCGGAGCCGGCCGTCACGGGCACGACCACCGCCTCGATCCCGAGGTAGCGGGCGGTGATTAAGCCGAGGACATCCCCGCGCAGGATTCGCCCCGTCGCGTCGGCGACCAGGGGACGGTCGGCATCCCCGTCCGTCGTCACGAGGGCATCGAAGTTGCCCGACGCCATGATGTCCCGGATGAAGGCGATGTCCTCCGGGCGATGGGCTTCGGTATCGATGGGCACGAAGCGGTCGGAACGGCCAATGGGAACGGCCTGGGCACCCAGGGCCGAAAGCAGGTCGGCCATCAGGTCGCGGGCGACGGAACTCTGCTGATAGACGGCGATCCGCAGGCCCGCGAGGAGATCGGGCGCGAAGGCGTCGCGGTAGCGACGGCGATACCGTTCCGCAGCGTCGGGGTCGGGTGTCGCCGGCACGTCGGGCGGCAGGGCGTCGGCGCGGGCGATGGGGCCGAGTGCATTGAGGATGGCGGATTCATCGGCCTTGGTGATCTCGCCATCGGGTCGATAGAATTTCAGCCCGTTGCGATCGTCCGGAATGTGACTTCCCGTCACCATGACGGCGCAGGTTCCGCGTCGCATCGCCTCGAGGGCGAGGGCCGGGGTCGGCAACGCGCCACAGTCGATGGCCCGGAAGCCCGCCATCGCCGCCGCGTTGGCGACGGTCGCGGCGATGCCGGCGCTGCTCGCACGCAGGTCCCGGCCAAGGACGACGCTGCGCTCGGGGCCGGCCGTTTTGGCGACGGAGCGGAAGAACGCGCCGGCATAGGCATCGCTCGCTCCGCCCGCGAGGTCCGTCACGAGGCCGCGCAGGCCACTCGTCCCGAATTTCAGATCGCTCATCGCTCCAATCCTTCGCCGGCCCGGGCTCGCCGGGGCTTTACACCGTCCGGGTTGGATGGCCGTCCTCAGGCGGCGGCCTTGGCCACGGCCTCCACCACCGTATCGACCACGTCCGACACCAGGTGGCGGTCGTCGCCTTCCGCCATGACGCGGATCACCGGTTCGGTGCCGGAGGCCCGGATCACGAGACGACCCTCGTCACCGAGGCGCTCGCGGGCCTGGGCGATGGCGGTGACGACGGATTCCGTCCGCAGGGGTTCGCCCGAGCGGTAGCGCACGTTGCGCAGGATCTGCGGCAGCGGATCGAAGCAGTGGCACACCTCGCTGACGGCGCGCTCCGACCGCTTGACCACGCTGAGAAGCTGTAGGGCGGCGACGAGGCCGTCGCCCGTCGTGGCGTAGTCCGACATGATGATGTGACCGGATTGCTCGCCGCCGAGGTTGTAGCCGTGCTCGCGCATGTGTTCGAGGACGTAGCGGTCCCCCACGGCCGTTCGGGCCAGGGACAGGCCGATGCCGCCGAGATAGCGTTCGAGGCCGAGGTTGGACATGATCGTCGCGACGAGTCCGGGCTGGGTCAGGCGGTCGTCCTCCTTCCACGAGCGGGCGACCACGGCCATGAGCTGATCGCCATCGACGGACTGCCCCTTTTCGTCGACGATGAGGACGCGGTCCGCATCGCCGTCCAGGGCGATGCCGATATCGGCACGCAATTCCCGGACCTTCGCGGAGAGAGCCGCCGGTGCCGTCGAACCGACATCCTGGTTGATGTTGAAGCCGTCCGGCTCGTCACCGATGGCGATCACCTCGGCGCCGAGTTCCCACAGAGTCTCGGGGGCGACGCGGTAGGCGGCGCCGTTGGCGCAATCGACGACGATCCGCAGGCCGTCGAGGGTGACGTTGCGCGGCAGGGAGCGCTTGGCGAACTCGATGTAGCGGGCGTGCACGCTCTCGATGCGCTTGGCACGGCCGAGGTCGCGGGAACCCGACAGGCGCTTGTGCAACTCGCCGTCGATGAGGGCTTCGATCGCCCGCTCGACGTCGTCGCTGAGCTTGAACCCGTCCGGGCCGAATAGCTTGATGCCGTTGTCCTCGAACGGGTTGTGGGAAGCCGAGATCATCACGCCGAGATCGGCCCGCATGGAGCGCGTCAGCATGGCCACGGCCGGCGTCGGCATCGGGCCAAGCTGCAGCACGTCCATGCCGACGGAGGTGAAGCCCGCGATGAGGGCGGTCTCGATCATGTAGCCCGAGAGGCGGGTATCCTTGCCGATCACAACGCGGTGGCGATGGTCGCCCCGCTGGAAGATCAGTCCGGCCGCTTGGCCGACCTTCAGAGCCAGTTCGGGTGTGATGACCCCGTTGGCGCGGCCCCGGATCCCGTCGGTCCCGAAATACTTGCGCGACATGGCTGACGATCCGTCTGTTTCAGAGGCGGCGGGCTCCCAGCGCGCGATGGACCCGAGGCGGCCCCTCGCGGCGTTCCACGCCACGGTCGGTCGGGAGGATAGGCGCGCAACCCTGAACCGGTGGTTTCGGGCTGCGACCATCCTCGGATATGCGAGAGCCCGCCTTGCGGGCGGGCTCTCTTGTCGTTCGATGAACGCCGGCGATCAGGCCTGGGGCTGTGGCTCGTATCCGCCATCGGTCTCGCGAGGACGACCGCGACCGGCGGAGGGCACCGAGGACCCGCGCACGGTGCTGGACGGTCCGTCACCGGAATCACGAACCGGCGGCTTGCCGGCGATGAGATTGCGGATCTCGTCACCCGAAAGGGTTTCGTACTCGAGCAGGCCCTGGGCGAGGGCTTCAAGATCGTCCTTGTGCTCGCCGAGGATGCGGCGGGCCTCTTCGAGGCCGGTCTCGACGAGGCGGCGAACCTCCGCGTCGATCTTCTGAGCCGTGGCTTCCGAAACCGTCTGCTGACGGCCCATGGACATCCCGAGGAACACTTCGTCGTTGTTCTCGCCATACGCGACGGTGCCGAGCTCGGGGCTGAAGCCCCAGCGCGTGACCATCATGCGGGCGAGGCGCGTGGCCTGCTCGATGTCTGACTGGGCGCCCGAGGTCACCTTGTCCGCCCCGAAGATCATCTCCTCGGCGATGCGTCCACCCATCATGATGGCGAGGCGCGAGGTCATCTGCTCGAAGCTCATGGAGAGCTTGTCGCGCTCCGGCAGCTGCATGACCATACCGAGGGCCCGACCGCGCGGAATGATCGTCGCCTTGTGCACCGGATCGGTGGCGGGCACGTTGAAGGCGACGATGGCGTGGCCACCCTCGTGATAGGCGGTGAGGCGCTTCTCGTCCTCGGTCATCACCAGGGTCCGGCGCTCGGCCCCCATCATGACCTTGTCCTTGGCGTCCTCGAACTCGTGCATGGTGACGATGCGCTTGCCGCGCCGCGCCGCCAGCAGGGCCGACTCGTTGACGAGGTTCATGAGGTCGGCGCCCGAGAAGCCCGGCGTGCCGCGCGCGATCACCTTGAGGTCGACATCCGGTGCCAGGGGCACCTTGCGGACGTGGACGCGCAGGATGCGCTCGCGGCCGATCACGTCTGGGTTCGGCACCATGATCTGGCGGTCGAAGCGGCCCGGACGCAGCAGGGCGGGGTCGAGGACGTCGGGCCGGTTGGTGGCCGCGATGATGATCACGCCCTCGTTGGCCTCGAACCCGTCCATCTCTACGAGGAGTTGGTTGAGGGTCTGCTCGCGCTCATCGTTGCCGCCGCCGAGGCCGGCGCCGCGATGGCGGCCCACGGCGTCGATCTCGTCGATGAAGATGATGCACGGCGCGTTCTTCTTCGCCTGCTCGAACATGTCACGGACGCGGGACGCGCCGACGCCGACGAACATCTCGACGAAGTCCGAACCCGAAATGGTGAAGAACGGCACGTTCGCCTCACCCGCCACCGCGCGGGCGATGAGGGTCTTACCCGTACCGGGGGGCCCCACGAGAAGCACGCCGCGCGGGATACGGCCGCCGAGGCGCTGGAACTTCTGCGGGTCGCGCAGGAACTCGACGATCTCCTGAAGATCTTCCTTGGCCTCTTCGACGCCGGCCACGTCCTCGAAGCTCACGCGGCCGGACGCCTCCGTGAGGAGCTTCGCCTTCGACTTGCCGAAGCCCATGGCGCGGCCGGCGCCCGACTGCATCTGCCGGGACAGGAAGATCCACGCGCCGATGAACACGAGGATCGGCAGCCAGCTCACGAGAAGCTGGATGAACCACGGGGTGTTGTCGGACGGCGGACGGGCGGAGATCTGCACGCCCTTGCTCTGCAGCTTCGACACCAGGCTCGGGTCGTTCGGCGCATAGGAGGTGAAGTTGCCGCCGCCGACGTAGGAGCCGCTGACGTCCTGCCCGGAGATCACAACCGTCTGAATCTTGCCGGCATCGGCGTCGTTCAGGAGCTGGCTGTAGGCGATCTCGGTGCCGCCGCCACGATGTCCCGGATTCTGGAACAGGGTGACGAGGGCGAGCACGAGCAGGAAGATGACGACCCACAAGGCGAAGTTGCGGAAATTCGGGTTCATCGATCAATCCCTGGGGGGTGTCCGGGTCCGCTCTGCGAAGCAGCGGATATCAGTCCGGGCACTCCGGGCCAATGTAGGCACCCCCGCTCCCCTTGCCAAGTAAATCGCGCGCGCCTGCGGCAAGGCCGTCCGCGCCGCTCTTGCGGGCGGGAGCCGGCGCCAGGGTAAGCCCCCTCCCCCGCGACAGGGCGAGGAGGCATCCGCCCAGCGTCCGGCGCAGGGGCGTGCCGGTTGCGAGGGCCGGGCGAAGGGCCTCGAGTACCAATCCTTCCAGACGCTCCAGGCGCGCCCGACCACCGGCCCCGTCGAGAGCCTGCGCGATGACGCGGATCAGGATCGCGTCCGGCAGGGCCTCCAGCGTGGGGGCGTCGAGGCGCACCAGGGCGGGGGCTTCGGCCGGGCGGCGCGCTGCCGCGTAGGCGTCGCGGGCGGCCCGCGCGAGGGCGTCGTCGTCGCGGGCGCAGCGCGCGGCGAGGCGGCACAGGCGGGCGTCGCTCAGGCCCTCCCGAGCCAGATCGGGCAGGAGGCCGCGAAGGCGGGCGCGGGCGAAACGCGGGTCGGCGTTCGACGGATCTTGGATGGGGATAAGTCTCAAGCCGGCGCAATACGCGACGAGACTGGCTTTCGAAAGACCGAGGAGCGGGCGTCCGAGGCGCACGGTTCCGGTCAGGGCGCGCTCGGGGCGCATACCGGCGAGGCCGGCCGGACCGCTGCCGGCGAGGAGCCGCATGAGGACGGTTTCGGCCTGATCGTCCCGCGTGTGTCCGGTGAGCACCCAGGTGGCACCGACGCTCTCCGCATATCGGGCCAGAAGGTCGTAGCGGGCCGAGCGGGCGGCCGCCTGCAGCCCCGTGGCCGGCTTCGATCCGGTCCAGGTCAGGGTTCGATGCGGGAGTCCGAGTCGTAGGGCGGTATCCGCGACGCCGGAAGCCTCGGCGGCGGAGGCGGTTCGCAGGCCGTGATCGACGGTGGCGACGTGGAGCGGCACCGTCGCGCCGGCCCGGCAAGCGGCATGCAGGAGCGCCATGGAATCGGGACCGCCCGAAACCGCCAGAACCACGCCCCCATGCGGGGCCGCCGGGGCGACATAAGGCATGAGCGCCGCCTCGGCGGCGATGGAGTCGGGCTCGGGCGCGGTCACGCCGCGCAGCGGGCGCGCTTCTGCTCGCGGGTCACGCCCTGGCGCACGGCGGGGGAGGCACTCGGGAACTTGCGCTCGAGTTCGGCCAGCGTCGCGCATGCCTGCTCCTTCGCCCCGAGGGCGTGGAGGGAGGTCCCGAGCTTCAGCATGGCCTCGGGCGCCTGGGCCGAGCGAGCATAGTCCGTCGAGACCTTCAGGAACTGCTCGGCCGCCTCGCGGTTGCGGTTGCGCTGCAAGTAGCTTTCACCCAGCCAGTAGGTCGCGGCCGGCACGAGCCCGTCGCGGGGGTGGGACTGAATGAATTGGCGCAGGCCCATTTCGGCCTGCTCGTATTGCCGCTGCAGGATGTAGCTGTACGCCGCCTCGTAATCGGCCCGGGCGTCACCCGTGCCCGTGGCGGCCACGCTGCTGCCTTGACGGGCCGGCGGGGCGATGGCGCCCGTCGTCGGCACGCGCGGCGGTGGCGTCAGGTCGACGGGCTCGCCGTAACCGGAGGGAGCGGGCCCGGCCTCGTCGTCTTCGATGTCCGCCACGGCGGGCGGCACTGCGCGCGGGCGCGGCGCCTCGGCAACGGGAGAGCTCGGTGGGGTCGTGCCGAGGGGCATCGGTGCGCCCGGGCGTCCCGGATTCTGCTCGGGGTCGAAGGCGTCGCTGCGCTTGGCCGGCTTCTGCGCCGCCGGATTGCCTCCGGGCACCGGAGCGGGCCGCCCACCCTTGTCACCCCCCTTGGCTTCCTGCAGCCGGAACTCGACATCTTCCTGGAACTTGCGCAGCTGCTCCTTCAACTGGCGGTTCTCGTGCTGAAGCGTCTCGATCTGTCCCGCCTGCTGGCGCGACTGGTTCTCCAAGCGGTTCAGCCGCACGACGAAATCGGAGCCGTCCTGAGCCGCGGCGGGCAGCAAGGCCGCGACGCTGAAACAGGTGGCGAGGAGGAGGCGACGGAGCATGGCGATCGGCACCGGTGAACGTGTCCCGTAAAGGCCGGCAACGCGGCCCTTGCGCCCCATAACAGGTGTGCCGCATCGCGGCAAAAATTCGACGCGCCCGTCGCAGCCAGGCCGGGCGAGGCGCGGCAGTGGCGCTCAGGACCCTGCGCCGCGATCCAGCACGGTGACGGCACGGCGGTTCTGCGACCAGCACGAGATGTCGTTGCAGACGGCCACGGGACGCTCCTTGCCGTACGAGACGGTGCGAATGCGGCTCGAGGCGATCCCACGCGCGGCGAGGTAATCGTTCACGGCCTGGGCACGGCGGGCGCCGAGGGAGAAATTGTATTCCCGGGTGCCGCGCTCGTCGGCGTGGCCCTCGATGAGGAAGGTGTAGCGCGGGTAACGCTGAAGCCAGGCCGCCTGCTTGTCGAGGGTGGCGGTGGCGGTTGGGGTCAGGTCCGTGGAATCGGATTCGAAGAACACGCGGTCGCCGATGTTCACCACGAAATCCTGGGCACTGCCGGGGGTACCGGCCCCGGCGCCGTAAGCACCGCCGGCACCGCCCGCGCCACTGGCTCCGAAGCCGGAGGCGTCGGCGAGATCCTTGTCGTTGCTGCAGGCTGCGACGCTGAGGGCGGCGCAGAGGGCCGCCGCGAGGCTCATCACGCGGGAGCGCGCAATCGTGACCATGGTCTGTTCTCCTCGGACGGCACCTGCGCCCGGCCCGTGCCCGGTGGTGGCCCGCACGGCAGCGCCTTAAGGCTCGTGGGTCTAATCCGGTCAGGTTAAGCGAAGGTTCCGTCAACCTTGACGAAACGTCTTGGCCATCGAATGACGGCTTGTGCCGTGCGCGACCGCACGCCGTTCGAGAACGGCCAAAGAACGGGCAGGGAGCTGACGCGTTCGAGGCCGCGTCCCGACGGATGGGAGCTTACCGCGCGGGTCGATCCGGAACCGCGCTGCTTTCAGGCGACACAGATGGCCGGCGGGGGCTCGACCACGCGGCCGACGAGGTCTTCGATCGCCGCGATGGCGCCTTTGGCCGCCGCGTGGGCGGCATCCAGGGGATCGGCCAAGTCGGAACCGAGCCGGCAAGCCTGTTCCATCTCGATGCAGCGACGGGACAATTCGAAGAATCCGAGGGAGCCGCTCACCGACAGGAGGGCGTGGGCGTCGTTCCGCAGGGCGGTGCGATTGATGACCGGCGCGAGGAACCGCTGACCGATCTCGTCCTTCAGGTGCCCGAGGAGTTCCATCAGGCGAACATGCCCGAACACGCCTTCGAGTTCCATGAGCGTCGAGGGATCGTAGACCGGGAGCGCGCCGGAGGAATCAGCCTGCGCATGCAGGCTCGTCGTCTCGTCATGAGCGGTGGCCGAATCGGTGGGTGCTGACAGTCTCGGCACGGCGGGTCGCGGGTCTGAGCAGGGAGGATTAACCAATACAGCATAGCTTCCCGAGTGGAAAGAGTTGGAAAATGCGATGGACTCCTCCGATCGAGTTTTAATTGTTGAGGATAACTACCTCTTGCTCGACCTGCTCACCCGGGCCTGCGAGCGGAGCGGTTGCACCGTCGCCGCCGCTTCGAGCGGCGAAGCGGCCCTGATGGTGATTCGCGAGCTGGGCGCGACGATCGCCTGGCTGTGCACCGATATCGACCTGCCGGGCCTCGTCGATGGCTGGAGCGTGGCCGACACATTCCGTGCCCTGCATCCCGACCGTCCCGTGGTCTACATTTCGGGCGCGGTGCATTCGCGGCAGCGGGCCGTCAGCACCAGTCTGTTCGTCTCCAAGCCGTTTCAGCTTCGACCTTTCGCGGACCTCGCGTCCAGCCTCGCCGCCGGAGCGTACCCGCGCGCCGCCGCCGACCTGCGCGCCGCGGGTTGAGCATCACCGCTCAGCCCGAAACGCGGGCCACCCTATCGGAATAGCGCCCGCACCGCCGGATCGTCGCGCCAAGCGGAGACGCGCGAGCAGACGAGCCCCTCGACGGGAAGCCGGGCATAGATCTCGAAACTGCCGGTGACGAAGGCCGGGAGATCGAGGAGCGTCGCCACGCCGTCCCGCTCCTTCGGTTTGAACCGCGTGCCGCCGACGAGGCCGTATCGGCGAGCGATTTCCGGGTAGAGCGGCCATACCGCGTCCGCCGCGAGGGCATCGACGAGGTAATCCTCCACGGCGACGTCGACCGGGGACAAGCCGGCTTCCCGGGCGAGACGATGCGCGAGGTCGCCGAGCACGAACAGCTTCGGGTGATTGAGAACGTGCATGAAACAGCCGCGCCGCGACCAGCGCGCCAGTTCGGCGTCCAGGGGAAAGCCGATGTCGCGGGCGCTGCCGAGGAGATACGCGCTCGCATCGTTCCAGGCGTCGTAATAGCCGAGACGCCCGAACACGTCGTCGCGAAACAGCCCCAGGGTTTGCGCCACCGTCCGGCCTTCGCGGTAGGCGCACAGGACGATGGCCGAGTGGTACGGCCCGACGGGCGAAGGCACGAGGCGGGCGGCCGAGAGGGCACCGATATCGCCGACATGGACCATGTCCGGGTGGAAGGCCGGAAACAGGATCGTGGGGAAGAGGCGCAGGCGCGCGTCGCCCTCCGCAAGGGCGTGGACGTTGCCGCCCTTGAGGAGCCCTTCCGGAAAGAACTGCGAGAAGACGTGGTCGAACGGGGCGAGGCTGCGCCTCAAGGTCGCCAGACTACCCTGCTGGCGGCGCAGGGCCGCGAGGGACAGGACGGTCACCCGCGCATCGGGAAGAATCAGGCGCAGGGCACGGCCGACTCCCTCGGCCTGACAATTGCCCAGCACGGCGATGCGCGGCCCCCGGCGCTCCGGCCCCGCGTCGAGGTCGGGGCGACGCCACGGTCCCGCCCAGGATGGTGACCAAGAGGTTGCGGAGCGGAGGGATCGCCCGAGGGTTTCGATCCGTCCGAAGGCCCGGTACGGCCAGCCTGTGAGCGATCGGATGAGAGGTGCCGCCGTGGTGATGAACCCTTACGCCGATCTACCGGCCGAGCGATTCTGGCGCAAGGTCGTGGCCGGGGTGCCGCCCTTCGCCCTGGCGCCGGGGCCGAGCGGCGCGTTCTCCATCGCCCCCGGCGCGCGGGTGGCGACCGCCGGTTCCTGCTTCGCCCAGCACGTCTCCCGCGCCCTGACGGAGGCCGGGTTCGGCCGCTATCTCGCGGAGGCGGCCCCGGAGGGATTGTCGGCCGAAGACGCGGAGGCGCGCCAGTACGGCGTCTATTCCGCCCGCTACGGCAACGTCTACACGGCGCGCCAACTCCTGCAGCTGTTCGACCGGGCCTACGGCACCTACCAACCCGAGCTCGTCGCCTGGACCCGGCCCGACGGACGCCGCGTCGATCCGTTCCGCCCTGCCGTCGAGCCAGCCGGCTACGCGGACGATGCCACGCTGCTCGCCGCCCGCGCGGAACACCTCGCGGCCGTGCGGCGGATGTTCGAGGAGCTCGACGTCTTCGTGTTCACCCTCGGGCTCACGGAGGGCTGGGAACACCGGGCCGATGGTGCCGTCCTCCCGGTTGCGCCGGGGGTGATCGCCGATGGGTTCGACCCGGCCCGCTACGCCTTCGTCAATGCCCGCGCCGGGGCGGTGCGGGACGACATGCTGGCGTTCCTCGCCCGGTTGTTCGCCGTGAATGCCCGCGCCCGGGTGATCCTCACGGTGTCGCCGGTGCCGCTCATTGCCTCCTATGCCGACCGGCACGTCCTCGTGTCGAACGCTTACAGCAAGGCGGCCCTGCGGGTGGCGGCGGAGGAGATCGTGGAGGCCGAGCCGCGAGCGGTCTATTTTCCCGCCTACGAGATCGTGACGAGCACGGCGAATGCCGGCCGCTACTATGCCGACGACCTGAGATCGGTGACGCCGGAGGGCGTCGCCCACGTCATGCGGGTGTTCCTCGCCGCCTTCACCGATGCGCCGCCCCTGACGCGGGTGCCGCACCCCCTCGGCCTGGAATACGCCCGGGCCGCCACGGTGGTGTGCGACGAGGAAGCCATCGAGCGGAGTCTGGTCTGAGCGTTACTGCAGGCGCTTGAAATAGGTGTCGCCGGCCGCGCGTTTCAGCTCGGCCCCGGCCTCCGCGCCGATCCGCGCGGCATCGGCGACGCTCCCTGAGCGCTGGACCGCCCAGTGGGCGCTGCCATCGGGGAGGAACAGGAGGCCGTCGAGGGACAGGGTATCGCCCGTGATCCGGGCCAGGGCCGCGATGGGCGTGCGGCACGAACCGTCGAGTTCGGCGAGCAGACCGCGCTCGGCGTCGAGTTCGGCGGTGGCGCGCGGACAGGCGAGGGGAGCGAGGAGTGTCCGCACTTCGGCATCGGCCTCTCGGCACTCGATGCCGAGCGCCCCCTGCGCAACGGCCGGCAGCATCTCGTCGACGGCGAGCACGCTGCGGGCCATCTCGGTCATGCCGAGGCGTTCCAGGCCGCACAGGGCCAGGAGGGTCGCGTCGCAGGTCCCCTCCTCCAGCTTGCGCATCCGGGTGTTGGCATTACCCCGCAGGGGCACGATGCGCAGGTCCGGGCGGCGCATGAGCACCTGCGCCGCCCGCCGCAGGGACGAGGTGCCGACGCGGGCGCCCGCCTCCAAGTCCGAAAACCCCGTGGCCCGGGGCGACAGGAACGCGTCGCGGGGATCGTCGCGTTCGAGGATACAGGCGATGACGAGGCCCTCGGGCAGCCAGGTCTCGACGTCCTTCATGGAATGCACGGCGACATCGACCACGTCGGCGAAGAGCGCCTGTTCGAGCTCTTTGGTAAACAGGCCCTTGCCGCCGATCTCCGAGAGGGGGCGGTCGAGGATACGGTCCGCGACGGTGTTGACCACCACGATCTCGGTCTCGAGCCCGGGATTGGCCGCGACGATCCGGTCCCGCACCAGTCCGGTCTGGGCCAGCGCCATGGGGCTGCCGCGTGTACCGATGCGGAGGGGGCGCTGGATCATGGGCGGGGATCGCTCCGGAGAGGGGCCTGACGCCGTGGTACGCAGTCCGCGCGGCCCTGTCACCGGGCCGGGCGGTCGGAAGCCGAATTCGATCCGGCGGATTTGAGCGATCGCCTTATGGCGAACTTATCGGGTCGGCGTGTTCTGTGCGCCTGCGTTGAGGGGGAAAGGCGGGGGATGGCATTGGGCAAGGGAGGGCAGGCCGTGCTCGATCCGGTCCACGCGGCCGGGGCGACACCCTCGGGGCACCCCGGCCGCGCGGCGCGCTCCGCTCCCCGCCGTCGCGGACCGGGCCTGTTGACGCGCCTGTTCCTAGTGGGCTCCGTCACATCCTTCTGCGTCTTCGCCCTGTCGGCCATGATGCCCTGCGGCGGCGGCGGGCTTCCGGGCTTCCTGCCGCGGGCGCTCATGGACGCCGCCTGCGCCCGCCGGGATGTGTTGGAGCAGATCCTCACCCTGCCGTCGCGGCTGCGCGCCATCGCGATGGCGTTGCGATGAGACCCGTTCGATGACAACGACCGATGGGGCGATCTTGGCGGGTGATGAGCCGGCCGTGGAACACGCCGCCGATGACGATCCGGCGGCAGGGGTACCCGAGGAACATGAGCGCCTCGGCGGCGCGTTCAGGCAGGCGTCGCGCCAGCGGACATCCCGCGCGGCTTGGATCGGCCGGAAACTCGGCCTTGCCCTGGATTTCGTGCTGCTCAGCCTGCCGGTCCCGATCGTCATCATGCTGCCGCCCGTTCTCGAATGCCGGAACGTGGCGCAGGCGATCGGGTTCTTCGCGGGCGATTCCTTTGAAGCCTGCATCCAGCGGCGGATCGACGCGCGCTGGACGCATCTCGATGCACGCATCAAGATGATCGTGCGTGGATCGGGTCAATGATGCGCGGTCAGAACGCCTGAAGCGTCAACTCCGTGTGCTCGACGCTGGGCGGCGCTTCGAAGAACGGCGACACCATGGCCCTGTAATCCTGCCACGCCTGCGAGCCGGTGAACTCTTGAGTGTGGTTCTCCAGCGTCTCCCACTCGATGAGCAGGCGGTATCGCTGCGGCTTCTCGACGGAGCGGCGCACGGCGAAGCTGCGGCAGCCCTTGGCGGCGCGGAAGATTTCGGCCGCCTTGGCGATGTTCGCCTCGAAGTCGGGTTCGGTGCCGGGCTTGAGGTCGATCTGGGCGATTTCGAGGATCATGACGGGTCCTTGGAACGGGGTCAGCGGAGGGGGCGGCCCAGGGTCCGGGCGAGGATGCGCTGGGGGCTGCGCTCGGGATCGGCCTGATCCTTCACGGCGAGATAGGCGGTCTGTTCCAGCATGTAGCGGCCGCCCATGGCGCCATGCATCACCAGATCCGAGAATGTCACCCAGGTCTCGCCCGGCGCGAAGCGCACGTCGGCCTGGGGGGCGTTGGCCTGATAGTCCATGTCCCGCTTCAGGGCGTCGTGAAGGTGCAGCATGAGGTGGTCGTATTCCGAGCGCCGCGCCTTGGTGATCTTGAGCGCCGCGAGGAGACGGGCCGACAGGGGCGAGTAGCCTGGCAGGGCCGGCACGAATTTGCCCGCCATGGAGGCGAAATCCTCGCCGACCCGCCACAGGCGCGGCTCGCCCTGCGGGTTGATGTTGCGGAAGATCCGCAGGATCCGCTTCTCGCCGATGGGATTCGACGGAAAGGCATCGACATGCAGACGGGTGTCGTCGCGCCGCCAGCTCAGCTTGCGCCTGTCGACCTCGAACGGCCGGTACGAGGTGCCGGCGAAAGCGACCTTGCCCGCATAGGCCGGCAGGTACCGGGTGACGAGTGCCTCGGCGAAGGCGCGGTACCGGATGAGGAGCTGGCGCAGGGCTTCCTGCTCCTCGGCCGTGCCGGCGGCGCCCCGCAACTCGGCCGTCGCGCCCCGGATGTTGACGTTCTTGGCCTTGCCGTCGGCGAAGGGACGTTCGACGAACCGTTCCTCGAACGGGCTGAACGGGAAGTCGAGGTCGGAAAATCTGAGGACCGCTCCGCCCTCGAGGGCTTCGACGAGGGACGGTCCCGGGGACGGCCCCTCGCGGGAAACGGAAACGATCGGGCTGATCATCGCGGGGTGGCGTCCTGTTCCGGGCGGGCGGGTCCGACGTTTATCCGAAGCTCACGCGAGAGACCAACCCGCACGGGCGCTCGACATCCTGACGGATACCGGTGGATGACGGTCCGACCCGGTTGTCAGGACGGGATTTGACGCTCAACCATGGGGTTCGGGTCGCGCGCAACTCCTGCGCGCGCGGCACGTTTGTGTCACGGCCGAGGTTTCGCAGCGGCGGAGACCGGCGGCAGCGGGGATGCCACATGGCGACGTTGAAGGAATTCGAGGAGTCGCTCCGCGAGCACGGCATGCTCATGGCGCTCGCGCTTCTGGAGCGCCTGCGCGAGCGAGACCGGGCGACGCGCACCATCAAGCCGGCCCGGCGTCTCACCGGTCAGAAGATGACGCCGGAACTCGCCCGCGCGATCCTCGATCTCCATGCCACCACGGGCATGACCCAGCAGGAAATCGCCTTCAAGGTCGGGGTGAACCAGGGGCGGGTCAACGAGGTGATCAAGCGCGGCAAATGGCTCGACGACGATCCCAACGCACCCGAAGCCATCGCCCGTGACCGGGCCAAGGCGAAGGTCAGGGCCGAGCTCCAGCCCAAGCGCCCGCCGGTCAAGCGCGCCGCGAAGCCCGCGTCCCGAACACCGGCCGCCTCCGCGCGGCGCCCGAGCCAGCAGGGGCAGCTCGTCTTCGGCGACCTTTAGATCGCGCACGATGACGCCCCCTGGGATCGGTGGCGGTGCCCCGGTGTTGTCCCCCCGGTGGCGCGCCGTGGTGGGCGCGAGAAGGGGCCGACACGATGACGCGTTTCCTGGCCGTGCTGTTGTCCCTCGGTGCCGTCGGTTCGGCGCAGGCGCAGCGGGCCTCGACCATTGCCATGGACTGCGCCCAGGCCCGCGCGACGGTGTCGCGTCAGGGCGCCATCGTCCTCGGGACCGGTGGCGCGACCTACGATCGGTTCGTGCGCGACCGCAGCTTCTGCGAGATCACCGAAATCACGATTCCGGCCTTCGTCCCCACACGCGACGATGCGAATTGTTTCGTGGGCTACCGCTGCAAGGAGCCGGGGCGCGGCGACCGCTTCGACGACGGCTTCTGAGTTCCTGTCAGACTGGCATACGAAAACGCCCCGGCCTGACGGCCGGGGCGTTCGATCCTAAATCTCTACCGGGCTCATTAGGCGGCCTGCTGCACCGAACCCTCGATCGTGGGGGTCGCCGAAGCGCGTCCCGTGGCGATCTGGATCTGGCGCGGCTTCTTGGCCTCCGGGATCTCGCGCACGAGGTCGATGTGGAGGAGGCCGTTCTCCAGCACCGCACCCGTCACCTGCACGTAATCGGCGAGCTGGAAGCGGCGCTCGAACGCCCGGGCGGCGATACCCTGATGCAGGAACGTCGCGGGCTTGTTCGCATCCGCCGCCCGCTCGCCCTTCAGGGTCAGGGCGTTCTCCTTCACCTCGATGGAGAGATCGGCGTCCGTGAAGCCCGCCACCGCGACGGTGATGCGGTAGGCGTTCTCGCCGGTGCGCTCGATGTTGTAGGGCGGGTAGGTCGGAGCCTGATCGGCGGTGACGTACTGATCGAGGGCCGAGAACAGGCGGTCGAAGCCGACGGTGGAACGGTAGAGGGGAGCAAGGTCGAACTGGCGCATGACATATTCTCCGTAAGAAGCAACATGCTTAGATCGGGTCCGCCCGAGGGCCGGACCGGTCGCACCGCCGTAACGGCCGGTGCGTCCATGATATTGGCGGACCGGTTTGTCCTCGCAAGACCCTGGATCGACGGCTCGCGTTCGAAAATCCGAAATTTTTTCGTGCGAGACCCTGCATGGGCGCAGCCGTGGACAACGGGTGCTTGTCGAAGAAGGAAGGTCCGATGCCGACACTGAATTCGACCCCCGACAATCCGGTACCGCCCGGCGGCACTCTGCACGCGGTGCGCACGCAGGACGGCGTCGATCTCCGGGCCGCCCTCTGGCGGCCCACCACCCGCCTCGTGAAGGGCACCGTGTGCCTGCTCCAGGGCCGGGCCGAGTTCATCGAGAAATACTACGAGACCATCGGCGACCTGCGCCGCCGGGGGTTCGCCGTGGTGGCGTTCGACTGGCGCGGCCAGGGGGAATCGCAGCGCCTGACCAACGATGCCCATCGGGGGCATGTCGCGCGATTCTCGGATTATCTCCTCGATCTGAAGGCCGTGGAGGACTCCGTCCTCGCCCCCCTGATGCCGTATCCGCATTTCGCCCTCGCCCATTCCATGGGGGGGGCCGTGGCCTTCGCGGCCGCCGCCGAGGGCCGGTTACCGTTCGTCCGCATCGTCACCGTGGCGCCGATGCTCGCCCTCCGCATGGTCCGCTGGCCCTCGGGGGCGTCGCTCCTCGCCCGCGCCCTGCACCGGATCGGTCTGGGGCGCCGCTACATTCCGTTCGGCGGGCCGGTCTCCATCGGCACCAAACCGTTCGCGGGAAACCGGCTCTCGGGCGATCCCATGCGCTACGCCCGCAACGCCGAGGCCGCCCGCATCGTCGGAGCGGGCGCCGTGGGCGATCCGAGCATCGCCTGGCTCGCCGAGGCGTTCCGCGCCATGGCGCGCTTGCGCGACCGGCGCGTCGCCGGCCGCATCGATATTCCGGCTCTCATCGTCGGGGCCGGGGCCGATCCCGTCTGCGAGACCCGGGCGGCGGAACGGTTCGTCCGGATGGCGCGGGGGGCCCACATCCTAGTGCTGCCCGGCGCCCGCCATGAAATCCTGTCGGAGGCGGACGGCATCCGGGCGGAGTTCTGGGCGGCTTTCGATGCGTTCATGCCCGGGGAAGCCGTCGGCGCCCGGGTGGGCGCGGTCCACGCCCAGGCATGAGCCGCGATCAGGGATTGAGGAGCCGAAGGGCCTCGGCGTGGAGGGCTTCGTCGGCCGCCGCCACGATGCGCCCTCCCCCGGCGGCCGAGCCACCGTCCCAGGTCGTGACGACGCCGCCCGCCCCTTCGATGATGGGGATGAGCGCGACGATGTCGTAGGGCTTCAGCCCCGCCTCGACCACGAGGTCGATCTGGCCCGCCGCCAGCATGCAATAGGCATAGCAATCGGTGCCGTAGCGCGACAGGCGCACGGCCGATTCGAGGGCGGCGAAGCCTTCTCGCTCGGAGCCGTCGCCGAACAGGCGTGGATCGGTCGTGGCGAGGAGCGCGTGTCGGAGGTCGGTGCCGCGGCGGGTGCGCAGAATCCGCTCACCCCGGGCCGAGCGTAGGCGGGCGGTGGCGCCATCGCCGGAGAAGCGCTCGCCGAGGTAGGGCTGGTGCATCAGCCCCCGCACCGGTACGCCGTTGCGGGCGAGCCCGATGAGGGTGCCCCAGGTCGGCAGGCCGGCCATGAAGGCGCGGGTGCCGTCGATGGGATCGAGCACCCAGACGCATTCGGCGTCGAGATTCTCGGAGCCGAATTCCTCGCCCAGAATACCGTGGGTCGGGAAACTGCGGCGGATGAGGCCGCGCAAGATCACTTCCGCCGCACGGTCGGCTTCCGTCACGGGATCGAAGGTGCCGCCATGCCCCTTGTCGTCGATGCCGAAGGCGGCGCGGAAGAACGGCAGGATCGCCTGCCCCGATTCCGAGGCGAGATCGTCCATGAACCGCGCGAGATCGACGACGCTCATCGGGTTTCCTGTTCGCTGAGGCCAACCGCCGCAGCGAAGCGGAAGGGGCGACCCGTCGTCAAGTCCTCGCCATGGGACACGCTTGGATCAGGCGGGGATCGCCGTTCCCACGGGGTGCGGGGCCGGCCGGTCCACGTCCCGGGGCGCCGGAGCGTTCGGATCGGCCGCGACCACGATGGCCTCGACGGCCCCCCGGAGGGAGGTGACGTGCATGTCCGCCGGGATCGCCCGGCGCTGGGCTGCCTCGTCGAGGCCGTTCTCGTCGGCCTGCCACAGGCCGACGACCATATGGGCCTGGGGCAGCTTGCGCTTCATCCGCTCGGCCAACCGCCGCAGGTGGGTCGGCTCGCCGCTGATCGCCGTCGAGACGATGCAGACGATCCGGGCCGCGCCGGGATCGAAGCCGTCGATGCGGGCGCGGGCGACATCGGAGAACGGCACGAGACGGGCGCCGATGCCACGATTGCCGAGGAGCTGGGCAAGGATGGCGCAGGCGGCTCCGTCGACGAAGCTCCGCCCGGCCACGCACAGGACCAGTCCGTCCCGCGAGGCCGTCGGCGCGGCGGATGACGAGTCCTCGCCATCCCCGGCGGCATCCTCGTGGTCGGCGAGATCCTCCACGAGACCGGAGAGGCTCTGGCGGATGTCGGTCTTCTGCTCCGGCGTCAGCACGCCCCGCGCGGCATCCCGCGCCGCGAGTTCGAGGCCCTTGATGACCACCTCGTCGTAATAGGTCACGAGGGGCGCGGTCTTGAGGAACAGTTCGGCGTGCTCCTGCACCTCGTCGGGGTCGCCGGCGAGAATCCGTTGGTAGAAATTCTCCACCGGTGTCAGCGCCGGCCGGTCGCCGAACAGCACGTCGAGGAATTCGAGCTTGTCCACGTGCCGCCCGAGCACCACGAGGCAGACGGTGAGCGGCGTCGAGAGCAGGAGGCCGACCGGTCCCCACAACCAGGTCCAGAACAGGGCGGACACGAGGACCGCGAAGGGCGACATGCCGGTGGAGTGACCATAGAGCATCGGCTCGATGAAATGGCCGACCAGGGGCTCGAGGATCACGAACAGGATCAGGGTCTCGACCACCATCGACCAGCCGGGATCGACGGCGGCCGCGAGGGCCAGGGGAAACAGCGCCGACACGAAGGCGCCGATATACGGCACGAACCGCATCAGGGCGGAGAAGATGCCCCATAGGACCGGGCTCGGTACGCCGATGAGGTAGAGGCCGATGCCGACGACGAGACCGAACGAGGCGTTGAGCGCGAGCTGGACGAGAAAATACCGGCTCAGGCGCTTGGCCGCATCGTCCATGGCGACGGTGGTGCGGTGCAAATCGCTCGATCCGGCGAGGCGTATCATCCGGTCGCGGAGATCCTCACGCTGCATCAGCAGAAACAGCAGCACCACGAAGACGATGCCGATGGTGGCGAGCGGATGCAGGATCGGCGACAGCAGGGTGCCGGCCAGGGTCAGGGCGTCGGGCGCGCGGTCCTTGACCTCGACGAGGATCGCCCGGTCAGGCGGCGGTGCATCGGGCTTGGCCTCAGTTTCCGGCTTCGGCTTCGAATCGTCCCGGTGCATGGTCCGGCCGATGCTGGCGACGTAGTCGGCCATGCGCCCGGCCGGTGAATCCTGCAGCCCTTCGAGCTTGTGCTCGATGGTGGTGCGGTACCGTGGCACGTCGTGCGCGATGTCGGCGAGTTGCACCCCGATGAGGGCGCCCAGTGCCCCGACGACGCTCAGAGTCATCAGCACCGAGACGGCCACCGACAGGAAGCGCCCGAAATGCAGGCGCCGCAGAAAGTTCACCAGTGGGCCGAGGACGAACGACAGCAGGATCGCGATGGCGATGGGAATGAGCACGTCGCGGCCGAGATACAGGCCCGTGACGATGAGCGCCGCCACGATGAGGGGCGAGGTGACGGTCTTGGTCGGGGTTCCGGCGGCGGGAATACGGGTCGGACGCGGCGCCATCAACGAGGATCGTGCCGAAGGGTTTGCATCGGGTCTCGTCGCCATGCCGGTTCCGTCTCGACGCTCCGTGGGGGCGCCGAACGGCGCCGCTTCTCAGCAACGGTGCGGCCTCGCAAAACGATCCCTCGTGGGCGGGCTGAACCTCGCGATTCCGTGATCACGCCGTGAAGGGCGCAAGGGTCCAGCCCGCCTCTTCCAAGCCCGAGCGCACGGAGCGGGCGATCGCCACGGCGTGCGGATCGTCGCCATGGACGCAAACCGTGTCGATGGCGACGGGGATGCGCCGCCCCGACGGGGTGATGAGAGCCCCCTCCTCCACCATGGACCGGGTCCGGGCCGCGACCTGGGTCGCATCGGTGATCACCGCCCCCACCTGGGATCGGGGCGCGAGCTGTCCATCCTCCGCATAGGCGCGGTCGGCGTAGATTTCCCGGACGATCCCGAGGCCGGCGGCCTCCGCCGCGCGCTCGGCGGCGAGGCCCGGCATCACCACGACGAGGAGACCGCGATCCACTCCGCGCACGGCGCGCGCGATGGCTCGGGCGACGTCGTCCTCCGCATTGGAGAGATTGGCGAGGGCCCCGTGCGCCTTCACATGGGTGACACGATGGCCGGCAAGAGCCGCGCAAGCCTGGAGGGCGCCGATCTGGTAGGCGATATCGGCCTCGATCTCCCCCGGCGTCGCGCGGATCACCCGACGGCCGAAGCCGCGCAGGTCGGCGAAACCGGGATGGGCGCCGACCGCCACGCCGCGCGCCTTGGCGGCCCGCGTCGTCGCCACCATGATGGCTGGGTCACCGCCGTGGAAACCGCAGGCGACGTTGGCCGAGGTGACGATATCCAGAAGGGCGTTGTCGTCGCCCATGGTGAAGGCGCCGTACCCCTCGCCGAGATCGGCGTTGAGATCGATCCGCACGATGCGTCTCCGGCACTCACACCAGAACCGGCATCGCGTCGGCGTCGGGCGTCTCGAACACCCGGCGGTAGCGCGCGACCTCCGCCTCCGGCCCGATGGCCTTCGAGGGATTGTCCGAGATCTTCACCGTGGGCCGCCCATCGGCGTCGATGACCTTGCACACGATGGAGATGGGATCGAGGCGGCCATCCGGCACGAGCCCGCGAAAGTCGTTGGTCAGCAGGGTGCCCCAGCCGTAGCCGATGCGCATCCGCCCGTGAAAATGGGCATGAATCGACTCGATGGTGTCGATGTCGAGCCCGTCGGAGAAGATCGCGAGTTTTTCGCGCGGATCCGAGCCTCGCGAACGCCACCACGCGATGGCCTCCTCGCCGCCCGCGATGGGCTCTTTCGAATCGATGCGGATCCCCGTCCAGGCGTTGATCCAGTCGGGCGCGTGGGCGAGGAATCCGCTGGTCCCGTAAGTGTCGGGCAGCATCACCAGGAGGTTGCCGCCGTAATCCTGCTGCCAGTCGGCGAGGACGTCGTAGGGGGCGCGGGCCAGGGCCGCGTCGTCGTCGGCCAGGGCCGAATAGACCATGGGCAATTCGTGGGCGTTGGTGCCGACCGCTTCCACCTCCCGGCGGAGCGCGATGAGACAGTTCGAGGTCCCGAGGAAGCGGTCTCCGAGGCCCGCCCCCATGGCTTCGACGCACCAATCCTGCCACAGGAACCCGTGGCGCCGACGCGTCCCGAAATCCGCGATGGAGAGGTCCGGCAGGGCGCGCAGCCGCTCGATCTTCTCCCACACGCGGGTCATGGCGCGGGCGTAGAGAACCTGGAGTTCGAGCTTGCCCATGTGGCGCACGACACCGCGCGTCCGCAACTCGTTGAGGATCGACAGGGCCGGCACCTCCCACATGGTGGTTTCGATCCACGGGCCGTGGAAGGTGAGGACGTATTGTCCGTCGCGGGCCTCCAACTCGTATTCGGGCAGGCGAAACCCCTCCAGCCAGTCCATGAAATCGGGGGCGAACATCTGGCGCTGGCCGTAGAAGGTGTTGCCGCGCAGCCAAGTCGCCTCGCCCCGGCTGAGCCTCAGGCTGCGGGCATGGTCGAGCTGTTCGCGCAGTTCGCCCTCATCGACGAAGTCGGCGAGGCGCACGCGGGTGGAGCGGTTCTGAATGCCGAAGGTGACGCGCGTGTCGCGACGGCGGCGAAAGATCGTCTGCGCCATCAACAGCTTGTAGAAATCCGTGTCGAGGAGCGACCGGACGATGGGATCGATCTTGAAGCTGTGATTGTACACGCGGGTCGCGAGGTCGAGCATGGTCGGTCACGGTCCGACGCGGGTCCCCCTGCCCGCTCGCCCGCATTGAGCGCATGGGCTTCGCCGCAAAGTCAATCGCACCTGCGATCGGGGAACGGCAAAAGGGCAGCCACCCTGTGGGTGACTGCCCTCGACAAGCAAGAACCTGCGCGTGCGGTCAGGCGAGATCGACCTTCTTGGTCTCGGTCTTCGGCGACTCGCCGGTCAGTGCCGCCTTGAGGTAGCCGTAGATGTGCAGGGCCGTGGCGTTGGGGCTGTCCCAGTACTCGCCCTTCTCCGGGTGGATGCGGAGCAGCGCAACCTCCGGATCCTCCTTCCCGTTGGGGAACCAAGTCTTCATGCTCTCGCTCCACTTCGAGTCGATGACGGACTGGTCGGTGACGATCTCGGCCTTGCCGGCGACGGAGACGTAAGTCTGGCTCGACGGATCGGAATAGGCGAGGTTGACCTGATTGTCCTTGCTGATCTCGGCTGTCTTGGGCGAGTGCAGCTTGGTGAAGAACCACAGATCGCCGTTCTCGTCCGCGTCCTGGCACCACATCGGCCGGCTGTAGAGCTTTCCATCCGGATCGGCGGTGGTCATCATCGCGACCTTGATGTCCTTGATGAGGGCGAAGAGCTTCTTGGCGCCCTCGTGATCGCGGTGGTTGCCCTGATGCATGGGTTGGACTCTCCGACTTGAATGCGATGTGTGCCGCGGTGACTTCCCGGAACGGAAGCTGCCGGCGGCTTCGTGGGCTCAACGGACGAGCTTCGTATTGGTTTCGCGCCGATCGGCCGCGTGCCGTGGGCTTGCGCTCCCTGCCCCGTCATGCTGTCCCGTGGCAGACAGGTTCGCCTGACCTCCGATCCGGTCGGCGTGCCGAGCAATCGTATCCGGGCCGACCCGCCCCCTGCCCCGAAGGAGCCCGAGCGTGGCGATCACCCGCGACGATGTCCTCAAGACCCTGTCGACCGTTACCGTCGATGCCGGCGGCACCACGCTCCCGGCCTCGGGCCGCCTGTCCCAGGTGGTGGTCGATCCGAACGGCCGGGTGATGTTCTCGATCCTCATCGATCCGAGCGAGGCGGAGCGGTTCGAGCCGATCCGCCGCCAGGCCGAGGGAGCGATTCTGGCGACCCCTGGGGTATCGGGCGTTTTCGCGAGCCTGACCTCGGAGCGCGGTCCCAACCATCCGGCGCAGGGGCAGGCGCCCCAGCCGCCCGCCCCCGGCCGCCCGGCCGCCCCCCCGCCGCCCCGCACCGGGCCTGCCCTGCCGGGCGTTCGTCACATCGTGGCGGTGGCGTCCGGCAAGGGCGGCGTCGGCAAGTCGACGACGGCCTGCAACCTCGCCCTGGCGCTCGCCGCGCAGGGGTTGAAGGTCGGTTTGCTCGATGCCGACATCTACGGCCCGTCCGTACCGAAGCTGTTCGGCCTGTCCGGCAAGCCCCGGGTCATCGAGGAGCGCATGCTCGCCCCCATGGAGGGCTACGGCATCAAGGTCATGTCCATCGGCTTCCTCATCGAGGCCGAGACGGCGATGATCTGGCGTGGCCCCATGGTGCAGTCGGCCATCACGCAGATGCTGCGCGAGGTGGCCTGGGGCGACCTCGACATCCTCGTGGTCGACATGCCGCCCGGCACCGGCGACGCCCAGCTCACCATGGCGCAGGCGACACCCCTGTCGGGCGCCGTCATCGTCTCGACGCCGCAGGATCTCGCCCTCATCGACGCCCGGCGCGGCGTCACCATGTTCCGCAAGGTCTCGGTGCCGATCCTCGGCGTCATCGAGAACATGGCGACCTTCGTCTGCCCGAATTGCGGACATGCCTCGCACATCTTCGGCCATGGCGGCGCCCGCGACGAGGCGGCACGCCTCGACGTGCCGTTCCTCGGCGAGATTCCCCTCAACATGACGATCCGCGAAAGTTCGGATGCCGGGCGTCCGGTGGTGGCCGTCGATCCGGACGGGCCGCAGGCCAAGGTCTACCGCGACATCGCCGCCAAGCTCTGGACCAACCTCAACGGCGCGCCCGCGACCCGCGCGGCTCCGCGCATCGTCTTCGAGTAGTGCCGAGAAACGGCATTCTCGGCGTTGTCCTCGCCGGGGGCCTGTCGCGGCGCATGGGCGGGGGCGACAAGCCCCTGCGGTCGCTTGCCGGCCGTACGCTCCTCGACCGGGTGGTGGGGCGCTTCGCGCCGCAATGCGGCACGGGCCTGATCCTCAATGCCAACGGCGACCCGTCCCGGTTCGGGCCGTTCCCCGGGCGAATCGTGCCCGATGACGTTCCGGATCATGCCGGTCCCCTGGCGGGGGTTCTCGCGGCCCTCGATCACGCCGCTGCCGAACATCCCGGGATCGCGCAGGTGGCGAGCATCACCGGGGACGCGCCGTTCCTGCCCCTCGACCTCGTCGCCCGCCTGGCCGAGGCCGCGCGCGCGGCTCCCATCGCCATGGCGGCCTCGAACGGGCGCGAGCACTTCACCGTGGCACTGTGGCCCGTCGCCCTTCGGACGGCCTTGCGCGAATACCTCGTCGATCGGAATGAGCGGCGGGTCGGCGGCTTCCTGCGCGAGCAGGGGGCGGTGGCGGTGGATTGGGCCGCCGCGCCCGTCGATCCGTTCTGGAACCTGAACACGCCGGACGACCTCGCCCAGGCCGAAGCCTACCTCGCGGGCTCATAGCTCCGTCACGGCAGGCGTCGCCAGCGCGGATACAGGACCCCGAGGGCGAGGCCCCCGAGGACGAGCAGAGCCGCGCCGATCTTCCATGGCGGCAGGGGCTCGCCGAGCCACAGGGCGGACGCACCCATGCCAAAGACCGGGACCAGCAGGGCCAGGGGCGTAACGAGGGCGGCCGGATGGCGGGCGAGCAGCCATCCCCAGGCGGCATAGCCGAACAGGGCATTGCCGACCGCCTGCCACAGCACGGCGGCCCAGGTCGCCGCATCGGCCCGCATCACCCCGTCGCGGATGGCGTCCCAGCCCTCCAGGAGGAACGACAGGGCGAGGAGCGGCGGCGCCGAGAACAGGCTCGCCCAGATCACATAGGACAGCATGCTGCGCACGCCGCTCGCCCGCGCCACCATGTTGCCGGCGGCCCAGCTGAAGCCCGCCAGGAGCACGAGGCCGAGCCCGAGGGGCGTGGTGGTGGCGTCGGTGTGGAGCGCGATGACGAGGATGCCGGAGACCGCGAGGGCCAGCGCCACCCATTGGTCGCCGCGCACGCGCTCACCCGTCAGCCACATGGACAGGCCGATGGTGAAGAACACCTGCACCTGCACCACCAGGGAGGCGAGGCCGGGCGCGATGTCTCCACGCAGGGCGACGAACAGCAGGCCGAACTGCCCGGCGCCGATGAGAAGGCCGTAGGCCGCGAGGTTGCGCCAGGACGCGGCGGGCCGCGGCAGCAGGAACACGCCCGGTAGGGCCGCGAGGGCGAACCGAAGGCCCGCGAACAGCAGGGGCGGCAGGTGGTCGAGTCCGATGCGGATCACGACGAAGTTGCTGCCCCAGACCGCCACCACGGCGAGCGCCAGCAGGAGATCGCGCGGGGGAAGTGTCGCGGGATTCATCGGTTCATTCGCTCCCGTACCGGGCTCTGAAATGAAGAAAGGCCCGCACGAGGATCGTGCGGGCCTTCATTCTGGAATGTCCCGGCGCGCCTCAGGCGGTGCCGACGGTCGCCTTGACGATCTTGTCGGGGGAGCGCGGCGGCTCGCCCTTGTTGAGGGTGTCGACGACGTCCATGCCCTCCGTGACCTTGCCCCAGACGGTGTACTGCTTGTCGAGGAAGCGGGCATCGCCGAAGCAGATGAAGAACTGCGAATTGGCCGAGTGCGGGAAGTTGGTGCGGGCCATGGAGCAGATGCCACGCACGTGCGGCTCGGCATTGAACTCGGCGTTGAGATCGGGGAGGTCCGAACCGCCCGAGCCGGTGCCCGTGGGGTCGCCCGTCTGGGCCATGAAGCCGTCGATGACGCGGTGGAACGGCACGCCGTCGTAGAAGCCTTGCGCCGCGAGCGTCTTCAAACGCTCGACGTGGTTCGGGGCGAGGTCGGGGCGCAGGCCGATGACGACGCGGCCCTTGGTGGTCTCGAGGGTGATGGTCTCGTTATCTGCCATGGCTCTAGATTCCTTGTCCTCTGGGTCCGAGATGGATGAAGCGGAGCGCGATGGGGCGCCCCGCGATGGCCGCCCCCAGGGCGGGCGTGACCCGCGCGGGCGTACAGCGCCGGACCGCCGCGACGGCAGCCTCCGCCAGCAGGGCGCGGGCCCGGCCGTCGCCGCCTTCCGTTGCGAAGGTGATGCGCGGGGTTCCGATGACCGATCCGTCCCGGCGAAGGGCGAATCGGGCCGTAATCTCGGTGCGCTCGAAGCGAGCGAGGCCCTCCGGTACGGTCCAGCAAGCGGCGAGCGCCGGGTAGAGGGCCTTCAGGGTGTCGACCGGAGCGCCCGGACCTTGCGCCATCCCCTGTGCGGGCTGCGGAACCTGCACGGTTCCCCGCAGGGTTTCGGGCAAGGTCAGTGGCCCCGTCGGGGGCGCGGCCAGAGCCGGGCCGCTCCACGCCACGAGGGCGAGGACGGCCATACGCTGCCGAAACCCCGGCACGCCGCCGTCCCGATACTACTTGGCGCCCTGTGCCATCTGCATCTTCACGATCTTGTCGGGGTCCTGCACGGCGCCGCCGGGCGCACCGGGGGCGGCCTTCTTGATCTTGTCGACGGCCTCCATGCCCGACGAGACGACGCCGATGACCGTGTATTGCCCGTTGAGGAACGGCGCGTCGGCGAGGCAGATGAAGAACTGCGAGTTCGCCGAGTTCGGATCGCTCGCCCGGGCCATGCCGAGGGTGCCGCGACGGAACGGAGTCTGGGAGAACTCGGCCGGAATGTTCGGCAGGTTCGAGCCACCGGTGCCGTTGCCGCGCGGATCGCCGGTCTGGGCCATGAAGCCGTCCATGACGCGGTGGAACTTGAGGCCGTTGTAGAAGCCCTGCTTGATCAGGGTCTTGAGCTGGGCCACGTGCTTCGGGGCGAGATCCGGCCGCAGTTCAATGGTGACGCGCCCGTCCTTGGTGTCGAGGAACACGGTGTTCTCGTCGGCGGCCTGGGCCGTGGGCGCGAAGGCAACGAGGGCGGCGATCCCCAAGAGGGCGAGGCGGCGGTTGAATCCGAACGGCATGGAACTCTCTCTCATTCGTCTTGAATGGGCCGGCGCGATCAGGCGCGACCGAAGCGGGTGGACAGGCGCTCGGCGACCAGGGCCGGCACGAAGGGGGAGACGTCGCCGCCCATGGCGGCGATCTGCCGAACCAGGGTCGCGGTGATGGGCCGGACGCCGGTGGAGGCCGGTAGAAACACCGTCTGGACTTCCGGCGCCATGGCGCCGTTCATGCCCGCGAGCTGCATCTCGTAGTCGAGATCGGTGCCGTCGCGCAGACCCCGGATGAACAGGGTCGCGCCGTGGCGCCGCGCGGCCGTCACGGCGAGGTCGTCGAACGACACGATCTCCAAACGCGCATTCTCCGCTTGGGCGAGCGGCGTGCAGGTGGCGCGCAGGAGATCGGCGCGCTCCTCGGCGGTGAACATCGGCGTCTTGCCCGGATGCACCCCGATGGCGATGACCAGGTTCTGCACGAGGCGGCACGCCTGACGGATGACGTCGAGGTGTCCGTTTGTGACCGGGTCGAAGGAGCCGGCATAGAGCGCGGTGCGGATCATCGCGACCCGAGGTAGAGCATTTCGCGCTTGAGTGAAACCTTGCCCGGCGGGATCGATGCGGATCGCCCTCGGCTGCCCGTCGCTTTTCAACGTGCCTAGTTTGGCGCGCCTGACCTTCGGACGGAGCGTGTCCGCCTCGCAGGCCGGCCGACTGAACACACGTTCCTCGACCAGGGCTCCTTGCGCATTGGATACGCGCCGCGTCTCGCCCCGGGATAGGCGCGTTGGCGTGCATTGATTCACATAAATCAGGACTATTTTAATGAGATTCGTTCATCGGTCATGTTGTGTTCAGAGCTTGAGCTATGGCGCATCGATTTGAAAAGACAAATCCGGTATTCGCAAAGTTTTGGATAGATCATGCGCGACCAGACATGGATGTACAGTCCGCCGCGGTGGCGGCTCATCCGTTGGCTCACGAATGCCGGCCCTGATGTCCCGACAGAAATTCACATCGCACTGATCCGAAGCTTGTTCGGCACCCTGCCGCTTCTCGCCGGAGCTGTCGTCAACACGCTGCTCGTATCGGCCTGCGTCGCCTATCGCATCCCGCGTCCGGAGTTTCTGATTTGGTGCGCCGTGGACGTTCTCATCTGCGCGCTGCGTGTGGGGCTCCTGATCGCCGCAAGGCGGGCGGCGGCGCAACGGCGTGAGACGCCGACGGACCTCTACATCCTGCTCGGTCTCGCCTGGGCCGCGAGTCTCGGATACGGCCTGTTTGTCAGCTTCCTGCATCAGGATTGGGTCGTGACCGGCCTGATCGGCATGTCATCCGCTGCCGTCGTGGGCGGAATCGCCTTCCGGAATTTCGGAGCTCCGCGCCTCGTGGCTGTGATGATCATCACCGCGTTCGCCCCGGGCGTGCTGGCCGTTCCGTTTTCCGGCGAGCCGATCATGCTCATCGTCCTTATCCAAGCTCCGTTCTACCTCGTGAGCATGAGCATCGCCGGCTTCCGCCTGAACCGAATGCTCGTCACCACCATGCGGGCCGAGCGTGAGAACGCATTCCGAGCCCAGCACGACAGTCTGACCGGCCTGTTGAACAGGGCTGGCCTCATGGCGGCGATGGGAGGGCAGCCAGGAGAAAACAAGGCGTTGTTCTTCCTCGACCTCGACGGCTTCAAGGCCGTCAACGATGTCCATGGCCATGCGGCGGGCGACATGCTGCTTCAGGCCGTGGCCGACCGCCTACGCAATCGCCTCGGCCCGGGCGATCTCCTCGCGCGCCTCGGCGGCGACGAGTTCGTCGTGCTCACGGATGAAGATTCACGTTCCGCGCTCCTGACTTTCGCCGAGCGGATGCGAGAACAGGTCTCGGTGCCATATGCGCTGGGTTCGGATCGGACCGTCCGGATCGGCGTCAGTATCGGCCTCGCCCTGGCGTCCGAACACGGCTCCGACCTGGCGAATCTGCTCTCCGCAGCGGACGCGGCCCTCTACGAGGCCAAGGCAAAGGGCAAGGACCGCTGTTACGTCGCCTCGGCCCTCGCCGCCTGAGCCGTTTCCGGCCTGCCGTTGAGCGGGGGATGATCTTCGACGACAGGCCCGCCGGAGACGGGCGGGCCTGTTTCGCTCGCGCTTACACCACCGCTTCGCCGGTGATTTCGCCGGCCCCGTCGCCCGCCTCGTCCTCTCCTTCGATGTGCT
>NZ_FOPM01000002.1 GCF_900113485.1 Methylobacterium gossipiicola | reverse complement strand
CGCGGCGACTTCACCGCCGATCTCCTCGAGGTGGTCGACGGCGAACGCCACCTCTTCATGCCGATCCGCATCCGCTACGGCGAGCCGTCCGGAATCCTGGCGTTCCTGTCCCGCGCCTTCGCGGTCGCCTATGCGGCCTCGCGCCAGCCCATCGTCACGTCCATCGGTGTGCCGGGGCGCCAGGGCTCGCCCGGCGCCACGATCATCACCGGCACGGTCCCGCCGGTGCCGGCCGACGGCAAGGATGGGGATTACTGGATCGAGGATCGGGCCGAGGCGGGCCTGGGCCGGCGGATGTACGGGCCGAAGGCCGGCGGGGCGTGGCCCGGATCGCCCTTCACCATCCAGGTGGCGCGCTATCAGGACGTGCCCGGCCTCACCGTCGCCCTGGGGGGGAAAGCGGCCATCGGCCATACTCCGGCGCCCGATGCCGATTACCAAGCCCTCGTCACCGACGTGCAAATCGGCTTTGCGGTCCTGACTGCCGCGCGCACGGTCACGCTGCCCGATGTGGATCTCTATCCCATCGGTCAAGTGCTGTTCATCGCGGACGAGTCGGGCCAGTGCTCCGTGGATCGCCCCATCACCGTCACGACCGGTGCCGGCACGAACGACACCATCGCTGGCCAAGTCGCCATCCAGATCACCGACGCCTATCAGGGCCTTGGCTTCCGCCGAGGCGCCGCCAACGTGTGGATCATCGCCCGATGAAGACGCTTCGCATCCTCGCAACGGCCCTGGCGCTCCTCCAGGCCGGTCCCGTGCTCGCCCTCGATCGCGTGCTGCCGGCCCCGCGCATCAAGGACAACGGCGACGTGCGCCTGTCCGACGATCTCAAGATCGGGCGATACCAGGGTGGCAAGTACATCGGCACCCCTGACGCCCTGACGATCCAGACCCTCAAAGCTCCCCTGTTTTCCGAGGCGGCCGGCGTGCTCGGTCGCGGCATCATCTTCGACAGCGGCGGAAGCGTCGACACGCCGACCACGTTCACGATGCCGGCGAACAAGCAGTTCGATTACATGGGGTGGCGCCAGACGATCCAGCAGACCGGCGGCTCAAAGGTCTCGTGGCTGGATTACGACCTGATCGTCAACGGCGGGCGCGCCGACGCACCGGGTGTTCCGGGCTCGAATGCTTACGCGAGCATCGGCAACCTGACCAACAACGGCCCCGGCACCGTTGCGGGGTACTATTCCCGCGTCACCATCGGGGCCGACAATACCGGCGGCAACGCCCTTGCCTACAAGGGAGGCGTCACCACACGGCCCGGCGCCGGATTGACTGCCGGGTTCCAGATGAACATCGACACGACGAGCGCCGCAAAGCCCGTCGATTACGGTTACTATCTCGGGACCAACAACTATGGCGGGTTCGGCTACGCGCCATTGAATTACGGATTTCTTGCTACTCAAAACATCCGCATTGAACAAGCCCTTGTCCAGGGCTTTGCAGGCGGTGCGGGCGATGCGCTTCGATGGTTGTCCGTAGACGGCAGCACCTATCTCGCCCGCATCGACAAAGCGGGGGCCGCCTCGTTCACTCGTCTGGATATTCCGAACGGACCCACGCTTCGGTCTGACCGGCTCACGATGCCGGTCCAGGGCGTCGTAAGCCTGCCCAATGCCAACCGGGAGTTCCAGTTTCAGGGCGTGGACGCTGGCGACCGCTTCCGCGTGATAGCCGGCGGCGTGGGCGAGGTCATCTCGCTCGATGCCAACCAAAACCTCGGCGTTGCCGGGTTCACGGACCGCCAGGGTGCCACCAAGTCGATCCTCATGCCGAACGGCACATGCGCCACGGCGGCGCCGACCGGCGGCGGTGTCCTGTGCGTCGAGGGTGGCGCGCTGAAGTATCGGGGCTCCTCCGGCACGCTGACGACCATCGCGCCGCCGTAGCCCGCTCGCCGCGCCGCCCGGCTCGCGCCTGACAGGCCCACTGCGCCGCGCCGCGAGGCGGGTCGCAAGGTGAGGGCCCTTGAGGCTGTTTTAGGCCCCTAATTTGACATAAAACCTAATCCACAAAACAACTTAGCGTGCGGGCCCCTCGGCCCAGTCTGCGAACTACCGCGAAATCTGCGGTAGTTGCCCTGCGCGCCGCCTCCCGCCGCGCCTGAGATACCCCTGACAATCTGGAGAGAACCATGACGATCGCTGAGATCCAGCGCGCTCTCTTGGCGCGCGGGTACGACCTCGGGCCGGCGGGCGCGGACGGTGACGCTGGCCCCCGCACCATCGCCGCCGTGACCGCGTTCCAACGCGCGGCTGGCCTCGTGCCGGATGGCATCGCCGGCCCCCTGACGCGAAAGGCCCTCGCCGTAGCCGATGTCTCGGAAAAGCGAGCCGAGCCCGAACAACCGGGTTGGCTGACTCTCGCGGCGGCTGAGCTCGGTGTGAAGGAGGGGCCGGGCGCGGCCAACAACCCGCGCGTGGTGCAGCTGTTCGCTGATGCCGGGTTCGCCGGGATCAAGCAGGACAGCGTGGCGTGGTGCGCGGCGGCCGTCGGCGCCATGCTGAAGCGGGCCGGGTTCAAGCCTTCGGGCAGCCTCGCGGCGCGTTCCTACGAGGGCTGGGGCGTCGGCCTGAAGGAGCCGGTGCTGGGCTGCGTCGCCACGAAGAAGCGGGGCAACTCGGCCTGGCAGGGTCATGTCGGCTTCGTCGTCGGCGCGAACCGCGACCAGATCTTCCTGCTCGGTGGCAACCAGGGTGACGCTTGGTCGGTGGCGGCCTTCAAGCGTTCCGAGTTCACGTCATTCCGCTGGCCCGCCGATCTACCGATCCCGGCGGCCTCCAAGCTGCCCACCACTGTGGTGGGCGCTCTCTCCGGCGTGTCGGAGGCGTGATGCGCCAAGATCGCCCCGTCTTCCCGGCCGCACCCCGCCGCGCCGCCGACCCACTCCCGCCAACTGAGCCCCTGCCGCCGCCGCGCTACCCCGAGAACCCGTCCCCGTGGGCGCGCCTCGGCCGGTGGCTGTTCGACCGGCTCACGCGGCGCTGAAGCCGGTCCAGCGCCGCCTTACCCTGGCGCGCAAGTCCTTCCCGAGCCGGCCGGGTCAGCCGCGCAACTCCCCACATCGAGAGCACGACCATGAACAGCGAACAGCTGACCTCCCTGCTGCGCACTGTCCTCCAGTTCGCGGGCGGCATCGCCGTCGGCCGAGGCTGGATCGACGCCGAGACCTCCACCGCCATCATCGGCGCTCTGGTGACCATCTCCGTCACGGCCTGGAGCCTCTACACCCGCCGTTCCGCCGGCCTCGTCGCGTCCGCCGCCGCAGTGCCCGGCGTCACCAGCATCACGGCGGCGCCCAAGATCGCGAACGCGGTCGAGAGCGCCAAGGTCCAGGCGGCGCACTGATGCCGTTCTGGGCCAGCGCCGGGATCAGCTTCCTCGTCCGGCTGATCACCGAATACCTGGCCAACCGTCGTGCCGAAGCCGCCCTGCGCGACCTCGGCGCGGCGACGCAGGCCAATGCCGCCCGCGTCGAGGCCGAGCGCCAGGAAGCCATTGCCCGGCGCGCGGGCGAGGCCGCCGCCGACGAATCCGACGATCCTCGTGACCTCCGGAGAGACCCATGACCTTCACCTGCGCCGCCGCCGGGTTCTTCGTGTTCACCTGCACCGCGCCCGATCCGGTGCCGGCGGCGGCCCGGTTCTGTGAGACCTCCGCCCTGGTCCGGTACTCGGCCCAGGACACGGCCGAGACGCGGCGTCAGCTGCGCGTGGCGAACGCCAAGTTCCGGGCCGTGTGCGGGGACCGCTGATCCGTGGCGCCGGAGGCCGACCCCATGGGCGCCGTGGCTATCGCCGGCCTAATCAAGGACTACGGCGTTGTCGGCGCCCTGGCCCTATCCCTCGCGGCCATCGCCGTGCTGGTGAAATGGCTGAAGGAGTCGTGGCAAGCCCGCCTCGACGACGGGCGGGCCATGGTGGAGCGCGTCGCCACCGCCATCGAGCGGTCCTCGGCAGCAGGGATCGCGCATACCGAGGCGGTCAAGGAGCTCCAGGACGGTCAGGCCGCCACGCTCAAGACCGTCACCGAAGCCGCCCTCACCAGCGCCGCCAACGACAAGGCCATTCTCAAGGAGATCGAGCGGAGTGCGGGAGGGCGTACGCCATGATCCTCGAACGCCTCCGCGAGCGGGTCTGCCGGGCGCTCTGCCTACACTGCGTCGAGCGCCACGACGTGATCAAGGAAGACCGCCTGGACCGGGCGGAGAAGCTGCACATCATGTCGGCGCAGGACGCCGCCAACGCGAGCAAGAGGACCGGCCTGCGGGTCGGCGACATGAGGAGGGTCGCGAACTCAGCGGTCGACCGCCTCCGACACGAGCGGATCGAAAGCGAGGGCGCCGAACCATGATGCCGCGATACGACGACACTTCGCCGGAGACCATCAAGAAGCAGATCGTGTTCGCCACCATCGTGCTCGTCGGCACGGTGTTCATGCTCAACTTCTTCGTGCCGAACGCCGATCTCATCCTGGCCGAGCGCATCTTCCAAGCGTCGGTTGCCGCCACCGTGGTCGTTGTCTACTGGCCCGATGCCAAGGCCGCGTGGCGGTCGGAATCGCCCGAGCGCGGGGACTACCTCATCGTCGGCGTCACGCTCGGGTGGTGCGCGACGTTCTGCCAGGCGATCTTCTCCGTGGTGTTCCGGCTCGCCGGGATGCCGCTGTGGTTCACGAACATCGACGCGAACTCGCTCTGGATCCTCATGAGCGCGATTTCCGGCATCATGCATATCGTGGCGCCGGGGGCGGTCGATGGCGTCGTGCCCCGGCGCAACCGGATCGTGCTGGGCCTCGGCATGGGCGTCGCCGTCATGGGCATCTGCATCGTGCTGTGGACGCGGCCGGATATCTCCACCTACCTCGAAGCCTGCCGGTTCTTCCTCGAGGACACCGCCTCGTGGTTCCTGGGGCTGCTGGACCGGGCGGCTGCCGGGGCGTGGTCTTGGTTCGCGTGACCTGCGCCACCCTCGAACAAGACCTCACCGCCGTCTATGCCCTGATGGCGTTTCTGGTAGGGATGATCACGGGCGGGGTGGCGAGGCGGTAGGCCGGAACCACCCGACGGTCTGAGCCGTTCACCCTGCATCTTCCTCCCGAGGATCGCCTTTCGCCCGCCCGGCTCACGCCGTGGCGGGCTTTTCGTCAGCGTCGTTAAACCGCCGCTAACCAAGCGTACATAACCCAAAGGATGTCTGCCGACGGATTGCGGCGGATCGCCATATCCTGTTAAGCGTTGTCAACCCACATTTCCGGCGACTCAACAGGAATCGTTTATGCTCCGGGAGGACGTCATGCCCCCACTTGATCGCGAAATCGCAACCTTCAATGCCAAGCTGCCAGAGCTTCTGGCGGACGTTGGTAAATTCGTTCTGATCAAGGATGATCGAATCGAGGGTAAGTTCGAGACCTACGCCGATGCTTTGAAAGCCGGCTATGAGTCTCATCGCGCGGGAGAGTTTCTCGTCAAGAAAATTGCGCCTGCTGAGCAGGTCGCATTCTTTACACGTGATCTTGTGTTCGAATGCCGTCAATAACTCTGCCGTTCGGGCAAGCTGGTCCCTTGGTCCAGATTAATGTCGGCTTGAGCAAGCCCCATCGTGAGGCACTGATCGCCGCTGGGCAGCCGGTGCCGAATTTCGTGCTGGGCACGTTTCTAGCTGATACCGGCGCTTCGGTGACATGCGTAGACCCAGGCTTGGTTGCTCCCCTGAGCCTGACACCCACTGGCGTCGCTAACATGATGACGCCATCAACGAATGGCGGCACGCATAGCTGCTATCAGTACGACGTGGCTCTCTTCATACCTCCGACCAAGCCGACGGACCTCGGCCATTTCGTTGATGCCCTGCCCGTGATGGAGACACACCTCCGCTCGCAGGGGATAGACGGGCTCCTCGGTCGAGATGTCCTGCAAAGCTGCGTTCTTATATCAAATGGCCCTTCTGGTATCTGGACGCTGGCCTTCTGATAGTAGACGTTACCCTCAATCAAAGCCCCGCCGGCCAGAGCCATGCGAGGCTTTTTCGTTCTAAGCCTCCATCGCCTTCATTAGCTGCCGCCGAACCTCGGCTATCTTCTCCAGCAGCAGGCGCTCCACGGCGATGTCGACGTCACCCATCATCGCCCGACCAGCCAGATCGGCACGGCGCCCGTGGGCCGACCTCTCAACGGCGTAAGTCTGACGACCGAAATCTAACGACCCCACCGCCCGATCTGATCACGGGGCCAGCGGGATGTGACGTCAATCTCACACCCTTTGGCCGGATCCGCCAGCGAGGCAAAAGCCTCCGTCTCATTCATGCAATTCGGAGCGTGCGGGCTCCATTCTATCTCTAGCCGCTCCATTGACTGAATCGATATCGACTATCAATCTAATCTGTTTGAGTGATGGTGCGGTGCGAAGCATATTCCTCTCATGAAACGGGGACTGGCCCCGGATCACGATAGGAAACAACCCGATGACCGTCCGTACCTTCGCTCTCGCTACCCTGGCGTCCATCATCCTCACCGGCGCTGCGGCAGCCGACGAGCGCATTAACGTCACGCCGACGCTGTACCGCGATCAAGCCCGCGTCACGGCTGCCGTGCGTCCTGCTTCCGAACTGACGACGACGCCTTCCCTGACCCCTGGGGCACCTGCGCCCCGGCGCGTCGTCGCTGAGGTTTTGGCTCGATAGGCCGGGCTCACCTCTCGGTGTCCGGGAGCCATCACACCAGAGCGGCAGGGCCTTCGCCCTGCCGTTTCACGTTCGGATCACCCGTTGAGCTTCGAGGTGTGGCAGTCCGGAAGCGTCAGGCCAGACGGGCTGAGGATCGAACGTGATCATGATCGGCGGAACCGATGGCCGCCAATTGTCGTCTCCTCCGGCACCACCCCGTAGGAATATTCAATGATCGACCTCAACGCCGCCACCGCTGACGAACTCGATCAAGTTCCCGCCCTGAAGGGCCATGGCTTCGAGATCGTGCGCTACCGCGAGGAACGCGGACGCTTCACCAGCCTTCGTCAATTGAACGAGGTGCCGGGCTTGGCGGGCAAGGTCGATGAGATCGATGCGGCGGTCACGGTTGGCGAGGGGTAGGCGCTGGGCGGGCTCCGTTTGGTATCCCCGCTGCTTTTCAATCCAACCCACGCACCCTCGGGGGCTTTTCGAAGAAAAGCAGAGGGCTCACCGCATCAGGCCGCCGGGTCTCTCCGAGCTCCCTGCGCCACGATCCGCATCATGGCATCCGGCAACGGGCGCTGCAGCTCCAGGGCGATCTCCGTCGGCACCGCGAGCCACGTGCTCCATTCCTCGGGCGTCGTCAGCAGCACCGGCATGGCCTTTGGGTGAATCGGTCCGACCACACCGTTCGCCTCGCACGTGAGGAACGCGAACAAGCGATGCTCTTCCTCGACGCGGTCGGGGTTCTCGGCCTTGGTGCCACGCACGCCGGTCCAGGGGCGCCAGATGCCCGCGAAGGCGAATAGGGGGCGCTCCTCGTCGAGAGCGAACCACGTCGGGGTCTTCTTCGGCTTGGTGTCGGCGTACTCGCTGAAGGACGACACCGGCACGAGGCAGCGGAACTCGGGCTTGAGCCACGGCCGCCAGTGCGGGCTCTTCACGTTGCGCACGTTCGTGACGGGATGCTCACCGAACTGCTTCGGACCGGGAATACCCCAGCGGAACATCTCCATCACCCGTGCGCCGTCCTCACCCACACGCACGATGGGGGCGCGCTGATCCGGAAAGATGCCCGGCATCGCCGGCAGGTTGCCGGTGTGATCGGCCGAGACGTCGAAGACGGTTCGGATCTCGGCCTGGGGAGTCACGAGGCTGTAGAGGTTACACATCCGCTCACGTCCTCGAAGGCAGCCCGTTCCTCGCCGACGTGCCCGTGGTATCGAGCTTGGCTCGGCAGCCCACACCGTACACGTTGGGCTGTCGGCTTCCGACCTCGCGCTGATAGCGGCAGGTTTGGGGGAGCTGCAGGTAGACGTCCAGCACCGAGGCATGGTTGCCGAATCGCCGCCGCAAGCCCTCAAGACCATAGACGCCCCGGCGGTCGCAGGGGCCGCAGGTGATGACGAGTTGCGCTGCCCGAACGTCGCAGAGGCGTTCCACTTCAACGCCGCTCGCTCGCGAGGTCGCCACGGACGAAGCCGTATGAAACGAGGCGCTCGGCCTCCGCAAACTTTTCCTCGAGCACGAGGAGATCGTCGATGGCATCCCGCAGGGCACGACCGGCATCGCCACCGGCCGCTTCCTCGTAAGCCAATGCGATCATCTCGGCTTGGCTCATCGATGCCATTTCGGCGATCTGGGCAGCGGTCATGGGTGGGCTCCTCCTGAGAACAAAGAAGGAACATACGGTTCGAGTTCCGCGGTCAATCAGGAATTCAATCCCTTGTGCGAACCGGGGAAAACCGCAAACGAATCGTCACCAGGGGATCGTCACGCCCGTTCCCGCTAAGGAGAGGGGAGGGCGGGGGCAAAACCGCTTTGGATGGTGCGGGCGCTCGGGGAAATAAACCTTATCGGTCAAAGGTCGGTTTCATCCCGCACCTTTGCTTAGATGCATTGAATTTACTCGGATATTTTACATCTTTCCTGGGCACCAATGTTCTGAGAAGCGTCTACGCCTCAGAAACTTAAGCCGGATGAGGTAGTTGCGACAGGCAGACCGTGCCACAACGGCGTGCCACATGCTCCTCAGGCTTCCCCGTCCGATGAAGCGGTCAGGTTCTTCTCTCCCGCAGTTCAAGCAGCGCATTCCCGCTGACGTTCAGCCACTCGCGGTAGGCCGTACCCTTTCGGTGCAGCTCGGCGCCGAGACCACGCACATCACCATCACACCCCGTATGATGATCGACGTCAGGCTGTGATCATCTCGCGGATGCGGGCCGCCAGGACGTCGACGGCGAACGGCTTGGTCAGCACGGCCATGCCGGGGGCGAGCTGGCCGTCGCCGAGCAGGGCGGTCTCCGCGAAACCGGTGATGAACAGGATTTTCAGATTCGGCCGGCCGACCCGGGCGGCATCCGCCATCTGCCGTCCATTCATGCCGCCGGGCAGGCCGACATCCGTCACCAGCAGGTCGATGCGCGCATCCGATTGCAGCACCCGCAATCCGCCGGCCCCGTCCGCAGCCTCGACGGCGGTGTAGCCGAGATCGCTCAGGACATCGGTCACCAACATGCGCACGGTCGGCTCGTCATCCACGATCAGAACGGTCTCGCCGGCCACGGCCTGGGCCATCGGGTGCCGCTCGGGCGCGTGGTTCGCGTCCGCCACCCCGTGATGCCGTGGCAGGGAGAGGCAGACCGTCGTGCCCTGACCGACCTCGGAAACGATCCGCACCTGCCCGCCCGACTGCTTGGCGAAGCCGTAGACCATGGACAGGCCTAGCCCCGTTCCCTCACCCATGGGTTTGGTGGTGAAGAACGGGTCGAACGCGCGGGCGACGACCTCCGGCGACATGCCGGTGCCGGTGTCGGACACGCTCAGCGAGAGGTATTGCCCCTCGGGCAGATCCTGCATCTCCCCCTGCGCGCGGTCGATCCGGCGATTGGCGGTCTCGATGGTGATCCGGCCCCCGTTCGGCATGGCGTCGCGCGCGTTGATGCAGAGGTTGAGGAGTGCGTTCTCGAGCTGCGACGGGTCGACCAAAGCGGGCCAGAGATCGTCCGCTCCCCGGTGTCGCACGTCGATGGCCGGGCCGACGGTGCGCTGGATGAGGTCGAGCATGCCGTCCACGAGGTTGTTCGCGTCGGTGGCCTTGGGCGCCAGGGTCTGGCGGCGCGAGAACGCCAGAAGGCGGTGGGTCAGCGCCGCGGCCCGCTGCGCGGCGCCCTGGGCGGCGGCGATGTACTTACCGACATCCTTGGACCGGCCCTGGCCGAGGCGGGTCTCGATGAGTTCCAGGGAGCCCGAGATGCCCGCCAGCAGATTGTTGAAGTCGTGCGCCAGCCCACCGGTGAGTTGGCCCACCGCTTCCATCTTCTGGGACTGGCGCAGGGCCTCTTCCATGCGGGCGCGTTCGTCGCCGGCTTGGCGCAGGCGCTCGGCCGCGTCCCGCAGGTCGCGCGTCCGTTCCTCGACCCGGACTTCCAGTGACATGTTGAGCCGGCGGATCTCGTCCTGCGTCCGACGCTGGCGGAACGCGGCGACGCCGAGCAAAGCGGTGGCGAGGAGCCCGCCGCCGCAGACGAGCCCGATCTCCGAGAGCGCCGACGCCCGTTGCGGGGAGACCCGTTGCTCGAACACCACGGTCCAGGTCCGGCCACCGATGTCCAGGCCCGCCTCACGGCTGAGGCGGCCGGCCGGCGCATTCGCGGTGCGCGCGGAGCGGTGCAGCAGCGTCGCTTCGCTCGGGCGTCCATCGTAGATGGCGAAGGCGGCGTCCTCCTCCGCCCGGGCCGCCACGATGCTGTTGAACAGGTCGTTGGCGCGAAACGCACCGAAGACGAAGCCGAGGAACCGTTGCCGCCGCACCGCGAGATCGGCCGGCACGGTCCCGCCGGCATAGACCGGCATGGCGACGAGGAAGCCGGCCTGCTTGTTCGCGTCGATTTCCTGCACGAGCTCGATGCGGGCCGAGACGGCCGGCAGGCCGGTGTCGCGGGCACGCTCGACCATGTCGCGGCGGACCGGATCGGACATCACATCGTAGCCGATGGCCGCGAGGTTGCGCGGGTTCGGCGGCTCGGCGAACAGGACTGGGCTGATCAGGGGATTGTCGGAGGCCGGGCGCACGCGGAATCCGGCGACGCCCAAGGCTTCGGCCTGCGCGGCGAACCGCTCGCGCTCGGACGCCGGGAGGGTCGGCGTGAAGCCGATCCCGAGCACGCCGGGATAGAGGGGTTGGAACTCGATCCGTTGCACGTAGGCCCGGAACTCGGCCAGGGTAACCCGGTCGCCGCTGGCGGCGAACAATCCTGCGCCGCCGCGCAGCAGGGCGGTGTAGGTGCGGAACTGGTCCTCGACCGTGCGCAGCTCGATCTCGGTGGCGTGCTGGAAGTTGAGGCTGTCGCGCAAGTCCGCCGCCCGCCGGATCAGGGCGGTGCTCACGCCCGTCGCGAGCAATCCCGCCACGAGGATCGCGTGGGGAATCCAGCGGGCCGCCCTGGGGGCCGGAGGGAGCAGAGTGGCGGCGTCCGTGACGCGACCCGGCGATGGAGAGAGATCGTTCAAGGAAAGACCGGGGGGGCGCGGCGACCCGTCGAGCGGGACGATGCTGAAAGGCTGGCCCACCATGGCGTCGCCGCGGCGGATGGGTGAGCTTTACCCGAACGGCGCGCCGTGGGCGATCCGCATCGGGACAGCGCCTCGGCCGGGCGTTCCCGCGATCGCGGCGCAGACCGATCGAAGCATCCTGCCTCAGAGCCGATGAATTCGCGCGCCTGGGTTTCGCCACGACGCCCGGGCGTCGGTCAGCGGCCGCCTCGGTTCGTCCTCAGGCGACAGGTTCGGCCCATATCCTCATAGCCTGCGGGACAGCGGCGCACGCACGCCCCGGCGGCGTATTTCAGGGGCGGACGGCAGGCCCGGCTGAACCGCTGCTCCTGAAACAGGAAGTCCTTGGAGGGACTCTGCGCCTGCGCCGGCATCGCTAGGCCCATGGACACGATGGCCGGCAACGCGACGATGACGGTCGTCAGCGCGGCGCGGAATGGAAAGACCCACGGGCGTTCCGGGGAAGCGAACATGCTGGCGATCCGGTCTGTCTCGACTGGTCAAGGCCGAGGGTTGTACTGGGAAAGGCGGGGTCGGGGAGAGAAGACCTCAGCACGTCGGAGCGCCGGTGCCCCGGCCGGCGGCGCCGGGCGTCGCGCCTGAACCGGCATCGTTGGCGCCCGTGTTGTTCGTGGTTCCCGAGCCGCCTTCCGCGGCCTGAGCCGCCGCGCCGAGGACCAACGTGGCGGTGACGATGAGCGCGAGGGCCTTCATGATGCATCTCCCTGGGCGTTCGGCTGTCCGCCGGTCCGTGGTAACGCGTCTGTGAGATGCGGCGTTCCGGCATCCGGATCCCGCATCGGGACGGACGAAGCGATGGGGCCGACCCGGCGCCGACGCCCTCAGGTGTGTTCGTCGCCTTGGCTCTCCTCCATCGCCGCGTCGTATCCGGCGATCCACCGGGTATGCGGCTCCGTCCCCTCGGCGTAGGGACAGTCCTGGCGGCGTAAGCCCTTCCGGGGGGCGTGGAAGCCCAGGGCATAATGGTCGAGGTTGTCGTCTGGAATCTCGGTCATGGGCGTCAAGGTAGGGCGCCGCCTCGGCGCTCCAAGGACGCGCGTGCGACCTCGGACCCGCCGGGTTCACGTCAGCAGATAGCGGTTCGGCTTGAGGGACGGGGGCCTCGGCTCGCCCAGGGCATCGAGGACGATCCCGTCGAGGGTGTGGAGGAGGGCGTCGAGGGGAAGGTCGTTCGGGTCGGTGCCGAATGGCTCCTCGAGTTCGTCACCGAGGGCGTCGAGGCCGAAGAACGTATAGGCGACGAGGGCCACGGCCAGCGGCGTCGCCCAGCCGAGGGAGGCGGCGAGCCCGAAGGGCAGCAACAGGCAATAGATCCAGGCTGTCCTGTACAGCAGCAGGGTGTAGGCGAAGGGCAGCGGCGTGGTGAGGATGCGCTCGCAGACGATCTGGGCCTGGGACAGGGCGGCAATGCGGTGTTCCAGCACCCCGAACAGCACGTCCGTGAGCGCGCCCGCCCTGTAGGCGTCGCCGAGATCGGCGGTGAGGCGCCCGAGCACGGCATCGGCCGCATTGGCTCCCCGGGCGACACTCTCCGCTTCGTCCGGCGAGAGCCAGGGGCGGGCGGCATCGGCTTCGTGTCCACCCCGCATCTGCGCATGGAGGGCATGGGCGAAGCCCGAGATCCGGCGCAGCACGCGGCGGCGCAGGTCGGCATGCTCGGGCTCCGGCAGCAGGGCCGACAACAGCCGGGCGATCCCCCGCGTCTCGCCGATGAGGGTGCCCCAGGCCCGACGCGCCTCCCACCACCGGTCGTAGCAGGCGCTGTTGCGGAAGCTGAGGAAGATCGACAGGGCGAGGCCGATGAGGGTGAACGGCCCGACGCCGGCCGTGATGGGAAAGGCTTCCGGCCAGCGGCTCTCGGCGGCCACGACGGCGACGGCGATGGCCGTGATCGCCAACACCTTCGGCGCCACCTGCGGCAGGATCGAGCCGCGCAGGGTGAACAGGATCGTGAGCAGACCCGGACGCGAACGGACGATCATTGGCCTGGCGTTTCGGTTCGGAGGGGGCGCGTCGCCTCAAGCCCCGGGGCGGGGGCGGAACGACCCGGAACGAAATCCCACAAATGGCTCGGGCGGGAAAGGTCGCCCCCTCCCGCCCGAGCCATGAACGCTCTCCCCTGAAAGGGGGGACCTGCCCACGAAAGGGCAGGGGCCTGTCTTGCCTAGGCCGCCGACGCGATGGCCGTGGAGGCGCGGCGGATTTTCTTGTCGAGCCCGTCCACGAAGGCGTGGGCATCCTCCTTGCGCTCGAACACGTGGGGCGCGAGGCCGCGACGGTTCAGGGCTTCTTCCATCTTGAGGCGCAGGAAGGCGCTCGTCGCGTAACGGGTCGTCGTCGCGTAGTAGTTTGCCGCGAGATACTGGATCATGCTCGCGTAGTCGTCGTACAGGTTCTCGTTGATCCGGAACCCGTCGTGGTTGACCACGCAATTGACCCGCTGGCCGGCCTTCTTGCAGGCTCCGACCAGCACCTTGCGCAGGTCGTCGATGTCGCTCTTCACGCGGGCGTGCCAGCCCTCGAGGTTGACGAACAGGATGTTGCGCTCGGAATCGTAGCTGACGCGCTCCGACAGGTTGAGGTTCAGGAGGTCGGCGAGGAGCTCCATCGGCTCGTCGCGGAACAGGCGGGCATCCATGAGCGCCGGCTGCCGGATGATCGGCCGGAAGCCCATATGGGGCAGGATGTCCCGCTCGATGTCGATGCCCGGCGCCACCTCAATGAGCTCCAGACCCTCGTCCGTGAGCTGGAAGACGCAGCGTTCGGTGACGTAGATCACCGGCTGCGAGCGCATCTGCGCGTAGGAGCCGCTGAATGTGATCTGCTCGACCTGCGGCAGGAATTTCTGCGAGCGGCCCTCGGTGACGATGCGCAGCTTGCCGTCCTCGATCACCGTCTCGAGGCCGCCCACCGTGAAGGTGCCGGCGAACACCACGCAGCGGGCGTTCTGCGAGATGTTGATGAAGCCGCCGCAGCCGTTGAGGCGGCCGCCGAACATGCTGGTGTTGACGTTGCCGTATTGGTCGCACTCGGCGAGGCCGAGGCAGGTCATGTCGAGGCCGCCGCCGTCGTAGAAATCGAACATCTGGTTCTGGTCGATGATGCAGTCGGCGTTGGTGGCCGCGCCGAAGCTCGATCCGGAGGCGAGCACGCCGCCCACGGCCCCGGCCTCCGTGGTGAGGGTGATGTAGGGGGTCACCTTCTCCTCGTTGGCCACCGCCGAGATGCCCTCGGGGGCGCCGACGCCGAGGTTGACCACGCCGTTGGGCGGAAGCTCGAAGGCCGCCCGCCGGGCGATGATCTTGCGGGCATCCAGCGCCATCTTCTTCATGCCGGCGACGGGCACGCGGATCTGGCCGGCGAGGGCCGCATCGTGCTGCACGCCGTAGTTCATGCGGTGCATCTCGGGTTCGGCCAGCACCACGCAATCGACGAGGATGCCGGGCACCCGCACGTCCTTCGGCAGCAGGAAGCCGTCATCGACGATGCGCTCGACCTGGGCGATGACGATGCCGCCGTTGTTGCGCGCCGCCATGGCCTGGGCGAGGCAATCGAGGGTCAGGGCCTCCTTCTCGAAGGAGATGTTCCCCGACGGATCGGCCGAGGTGCCGCGGATGAAGGCGACGTCGATCTTCGTGGCGGTGTAGAACAGCCATTCCTCGCCATCGACGTCCACCACCTTGACGATCTCGTCCTGGGTCACGCTGTTGACGCGACCGCCGCCGTGGCGCGGATCGACGTAGGTGTGGAGACCGACCTTGGAGAACAGGCCGGGCTGGCCGGCGGCGCAGGCGCGGTAGAGTTGCGAGATCACGCCCTGGGGCAGGTTGTAGCCGGTGATCTTGTTCTCCTGGGCGGCCTTCGCGACCTTCGGCATGCGGCCGAAATTGGCCGCGATGACCCGCTTCAGCAGGCCCTCGTGGTGCAGGCGCCCTGTGCCGAGGCCTTTGCTGTCGCCGGCCCCGGCGGTCATGATCAGGGTGAGGTCGCGGGGGGCGCCGGTCTCGACGAAACGCTTTTCCAGGGCGGCGTGCAGCGCCTCCGGAATGCAGCTCTGAACGAAGCCCGTGGTGGTCACCACGTCGTTTTGCCGGATGAGGGCGATGGCCTCTTCCGCCGAGATGACCTTATTTTTCTTCATCGCCCGCTCCCTCCCGCGTCCCCCACTTTCGATATCCGTCGGCAGGATTTATCCTGCCGATTTCGGTGTCGTGGAAGTCTTGTTGACTAGAGACAGGGTAGAGGTCGGCTTTCAACTTCGCAAGAGTGTCGCGTCGGCTGCTGCGGTGCGTTTTCCCTATGTTGCGCTGCACATATCACCTGCGCCCGGACTGCCGGGGCAGGGCATTTGAAGGCTGCGCCCGGACGGGTGACGGTTCCAGATCATGCCAAGACTGGGCCATACGGTGAAACGCGCTGAGTTATTCATTATTCAGTTTGGATGGCGCCGCTCAGGAGGCGGTCCTTGTCGACGCCGAGGGCGGTGGCGATCTCGGCGAGGGCGGCATGTTCGACGGCGCTGATCCCGGCCTGATCGGCGACATCGGCGGCGATGAGAAACACGGCCTCGCGCTGCACCGCCTCGCGCCCGGCGAGGGCCGCGACATGGCGCAGGTTCTCGGCCCTTCCGGCCCGCGTCCGCGCCCGATCCAGCCCCTCGAACAACTCGGCCTCGAGCTTGAGGGTGTCGTAACCCTTTTCGAGAATCGGGTTGGCCCGCATGCCGGCCAGCGCCGTCTCGACCTCTTCCTCGTCGATCTCGCTATCGGCCAGGATGACGTTGGCGGCGGCCGACACCGCCGCTTCCATGAGAAGCCGGTCGCCGACATAGGCGCCGACGCCCCGGGTGAAACGACCGACGAGATCCTGGAACAAGCTCATGCCGTCTCCTTGGCGACCGGCGCTCCGCGCCGGATGCGACCCCCGCCTTCGCGACCGAGGCGCTTCATATAAAGCATCGCCCCGACCGTGGTTTCCGGCTTTCGGGAAAAGACGCGGCTCGCGTGTCCCTTGGGCCGGGCGAAAGGTCGGCCGGGCGTCCGGGGGCGGGGTTCAGGAAACCGCCGCCAGCTTGTCGGCCATGGTCTGCGCCTTGTCGCGGCGGGACGAGAACGTCATGGTGAAGAACACCCGCTCGACGCCGAGTTCGGCGAGACGCGCCTCGCAGCGTTCGGCGAGGGCGCAGATCTCGCTCAGTTCTCCCTCGATGTTCGTGCCGTTGGCGTGCATTTCGGCCTGGAGGGGGCTGGCGTCGATGATCGCCTTGATCGCCCGGACATAGGGCGAGACCGAGGGGCCGACGCCCATGGGGACGATGCACAAATCCGCGACGACCTTCATCCCTGACCTCCCGGACCGCCGCCCATGGGCGGGCGACGACCGATTGTATCATGCTCCGTCGTCGGGCGAAGCGACCCCGGCGGGACTCGTCCGCCGGAATCCGGGGCTGCTCACTTCAGGCGGGCGGCCGCCCAGGCGATATGGCTGTCCATGAAGGTGGAGATGAAGAAGTAGGAGTGATCGTAGCCCTCGCGCATGTTGAGGGTCAGGGGGATGCCGGCGGCCTTGCAGGCCTCTTCCAGCAGCCAGGGGCGCAGACCGTCCTGGAGGAAGCTGTCGGCGGTGCCCTGATCGACGAGGAACTCGGAGAAGCGACGACCGTCGGCGATGAGCAGGGTTGCGTCGTGGGCGCGCCAGGCGGCCGGATCGGTGCCGAGATACTTCTCCAGGGCCGGCTTCGACCATCCGGCCGTGGACGGCTGGGCGATGGGGGCGAAGGCCGAGCAGGACTTGAAGCGGTCGGGATAAGTCAGCGCGATGGTCAGCGCCCCATGGCCGCCCATGGAATGGCCGAAGATGCCCTGCCGGCTCATATCGGCGGGAAATTCTTTGGCGATGAGGGCGGGCAGCTCCTCGGTGACGTAGCTCCACATCCGGTAGTTCGTGGCGTAGGGCGCCTGCGTCGCGTCCACGTAGAAGCCGGCGCCGGAGCCGAACTGCCAGTTGCCTTCCTCGTCGGGGATGCCGGGGCCGCGCGGGCTGGTGTCCGGGGCGACGACGATCACGCCGTGCTCGGCGGCGGCCTTGCGGTACTCGCCCTTGTCCATGACGTTGGCATGGGTGCAGGTGAGGCCCGACAGATACCACAGCACCGGCACCGGGCCGTGCTCGGCCTGGGGCGGCACGAACACCGCGAAGGTCATGGGGCAACCCGTGGTCTGGGCATCGTGCTTGTAGACGCCCTGCGTGCCGCCATGGGCGCGGGCCTTCGAGATGGTTTCCATGATGCTCTCCTGATGGGGCCGAGGTAATCGTCGTTGCTGAAATCCCGGCGGGGGACGTGTCTCCCCCTTGTCGGAAAGGGCGCCGAGGCGGCAGCCGAAGGTGAGGGGGGAATTTGGAAGGCGCCGCGTCCGGCGGCGCTCCCTCAGCGTTGCTCCGGCTTCGCCCCTCGCTCGCCGCAGACACGATGTGGTGCCCGCGATCCTCTCCCCGCGTGCGGGGAGAGGGGAATGCTTACCGACGCCGTCGAGAACACAGCGTTGGAAGTCGGCTCAGTAAACCACCACCGACCGGATCGACTTGCCCTCGTGCATGAGGTCGAAGCCGTGGTTGATCTGCTCCAGCGGCATGGTGTGTGTGATCAGATCGTCGATGTTGATCTTGCCCTCCATGTACCAGTCGACGATCTTCGGCACATCCGTCCGGCCGCGGGCGCCGCCGAAGGCCGAGCCCTTCCAGACGCGGCCGGTGACGAGCTGGAACGGACGGGTCGAGATCTCCTTGCCGGCCTCGGCGACGCCGATGACGATGGACTCGCCCCAGCCCCGGTGGCAGCACTCGAGGGCCTGACGCATGACGTTGACGTTGCCGGTGCAGTCGAACGAGAAATCCGCGCCGCCGCCGGTGGCGTCGAGGATCGCCGCCACGACGTGGTCGTTGCCGACTTCCTTCGGGTTGATGAAGTGAGTCATCCCGAATTTGCGGGCCATCTCCTGCTTGTCCGGGTTGATGTCGACGCCGATGATCTTGTCGGCCCCCACCATCCGGGCGGCCTGGAGCACGTTGAGGCCGATGCCGCCCAGGCCGAACACCACGACGTTGGCGCCGGGCCAGACCTTCGCGGTGTAGAGCACCGCGCCGATGCCGGTGGTGACGCCGCAGCCGATGTAGCAGACCTTGTCGAACGGCGCGTCTTCGCGAATCTTGGCCAGGGCGATGGCGGGCAGGACGGTGAAGTTCGAGAAGGTCGAGCAGCCCATGTAGTGGAACACGGTGTTCGCGCCGCCCGGGCTTCCGCCCGTGGACACGCACGAGAACCGTGAGGTGCCGTCCGGCATCACGCCCTGGCCCTGCGTCGCGCGGATCGCGGTGCAGAGGTTGGTGCGCTGCGACAGGCAGGACTTACAGCCGCGGCATTCCGGGGTGTAGAGCGGGATGACGTGATCGCCGGGCTTCAGATCGGTGACCCCGGCGCCGACCTCGCGGACGATGCCCGCGCCCTCGTGGCCGAGGATCGCCGGGAACTTGCCCTCGGAATCGAGGCCCGACAGGGTGTAGGCATCCGTGTGGCAGATGCCGGTGGCCATGAGTTCGACGAGAACTTCGCCGGCCTTGGGACCTTCGATATCGATCGTCTCGATGGTGAGGGGCTTCTTCGCCTCCCACGCCACCGCTGCGCGCGTCTTCATAATAGGGTTTTCTCTTGTGCTGAGCGATTTCGGGCGGCGTCGAACGGCCGACTCTTCGGTTCGCCCCATCGGCGGGATGGCGATCCGAACGGCCCGGAAATCTGGATCGCGTGATGCTGTTTATGGCGCGCTTATGCAACGCCTTGACCGTGCGGTCGTCGTCCGTGGGGGGCTCGGTGTGGCTTTGAGGCGGCAATGACCGCCACGCGACGGCCCGAACGCGCATCCGCCTCGTCGCCGGCGTCGCGCTCTTCCGGAGAGCGGCCCCACCGCGCGGCCGATTTGCGCGGGGTGCGGCCGGCGTAAGTCTAAGGTTCCGGCCGGGTTCGGTGTCGCCCGCCGACGGGGGTCGCATCCGCTTGCTCCCCCGTTCGTCCCCGGGCCGGAGTAGGGAACAGGACGGCGCCGGCGATGAGGCCGAGGATCGCCGCGAGGCCGAGCCGTCCCCGGCCCGCCGCCGGGCGGGTGGGATCGGGCGGCGTCGCGGGCCTCGGGGTGGGGGATCGCGAGCGGATCGGAGTCTCCATTGCCGTCAACGTCCGGCGGGCGCCCGCGTTGCCACGTCGCACCGCCCCGGCCTATAAACGCCGCCCCTTACCGTGTTCCCGCGCCGTCGAGGACGCTCTCCTCCGGCGCCGCCCCTTATCGAAGAGTCCGTCACGCCATGGCCGGCCATTCCCAGTTCAAGAACATCATGCACCGCAAGGGCCGCGTCGATGCGGTCCGCTCGAAGATCTTCGGCAAGCTCGCCCGCGAAATCACCGTCGCGGCCAAGCTCGGCCTGCCCGATCCGGCCATGAACGCCCGCCTGCGGGCCGCCATCATCGCGGCTCGGGCCGAGAACGTGCCCAAGGACAACATCGAGCGCGCCATCAAGAAGGCCCAGAGCGCGGATTCGGAGAATTACGACGAGATCCGCTACGAGGGCTACGGCCCCGGCGGCGCCGCCCTCATCGTCGAGGCGCAGACGGACAACCGCAACCGCACCGCCTCCGACGTGCGCTCGGCCTTCACCAAGTCCGGCGGCAGTCTCGCCGAGACCGGTGCCGTCTCGTTCATGTTCGACCATGTCGGCGTGGTTGCGTTCGACGCCCACGTGGCGGATGCCGACACCATGCTGGAGGCCGCCATCGAGGCCGGCGCCGACGACGTCCGCTCGGACGCCGATGGCCACGAGGTCACCTGCGCCCAGGAGGCCTACGGCGAGGTGTCGAAAGCCCTCGAGGCGCGGTTCGGCGAACCCCGCCGCACGGCCCTGATCTGGAAGGCACAGAACACCATCGAGGTCGACGACGAGACCGGCGAGAAGCTCATGCGCCTCGTCGAGGTGATCGAAGATCAGGACGACGTGCAGAACGTCTTCGTGAACTTCACCCTCTCGGATGCCCTGATGGAGAAGCTGGCCGGTTGACGGTTCGGCGGAGTTCGCGTCGAGAAAGCTTGGCAGCTTCGTTGCGTCGGGGATGGCCGCCCGTCAGACCGCGTGAGACCGCCCGTGCCGTATAGCCCAACCCCCGACCTGCAAACCGTGGTGCGGGAGATCGCCGAGGAGATGCGGGCGCGGCCCGACCGGGGCGAGGTCGCGACCTACATCCCGGAACTCGCTCGGGTCGATGCCGGTGCCTTCGGCCTTGTAGTCATCGACGCCGACGGCACGGTGGCGGCCGGGGGCGACGCCGACGTGGCGTTCTCGATCCAAAGCATCTCGAAGGTGTTCACCCTCACCCTCGCCCTCGGCATGGTCGGCGACCGCCTGTGGCGCCGGGTCGGGCGCGAGCCCTCGGGCAGCCCGTTCAACTCCATCGTCCAGTTGGAGCGCGAGCGCGGCATTCCGCGCAATCCCTTCATCAATGCCGGCGCCATTGCGGTGACCGACGTGATCCTGTCGGGGCATCAGCCACGCGAGGCCCTGGGCGAAATCCTGCGTTTCATGCAGTTCGTCGCCGAGGACCCGAGCATCACCATCGACGAGGCGGTGGCGGCGTCCGAACTCCGCACGGGGTTCCGCAACATGGCCCTCGCCAATTACATGAAGTCCTACGGCGTCATCGACAATCCGGTGGATTTCACCCTCGGCGTCTACTTCCACCACTGCGCCATCGCGATGACCTGCCGGCAACTGGCCATGGCGGGACGCTTCCTCGCGCATTCGGGACGAAGCCCATCGACGGGGTATTCCGTGGTCTCGGCCGAGCGGGCCCGGCGCATCAACGCCGTGATGCTCACCTGCGGTCACTACGACGGCTCCGGCGAATTCGCCTACCGCGTCGGCCTGCCGGGCAAGAGCGGCGTCGGCGGCGGCATCCTGGCGGTGGCGCCGGGGCGTGCCTCCATCGCCGTCTGGTCGCCCGGCCTCGATGCCTCGGGCAATTCCCATCTCGGCCGCATCGCCCTCGAAACCCTCACCAAGCGGCTTGGCTGGTCGATCTTCGGGCTCTGACCGGCCCGTCAGGATTTGCGCGAGCGATCAGCGTCCATGAGGGCGGCTTCGTGATAGCCGCACAGGGCGGGAACCACCGGACCGGCCGGTGCCGCTTTCGCGTCCACGACCGGGCGACCGGCTTCGCGACGGTCCAGACCGAGACGACCCCCGGTGGGAAAGGCATAGATCTTGGCGGTTTCGCGGGTGGCGGACGGTGTCATCGAACTCGGACTCCTTGCGTGGCGGGGCCGGTGATCCCTCATGGATACGGAACGCAACATAGGCCATCCCCGCCGGCATTGCGCGTGGGAATGCGAATAAAACCGCCATTTGCCGGAAATATGCGCAGGGCGATGATTGCAAATTTGGCGGGCGATAGTCCGTGATCCAAGATCCCAGGGCCGCGTATCCTGATTTCGCCTCAATGAGACTATGGGTTTGACCGTTAAATTCTGCTTATGATCGCAGCATTCGGGCTTATTGATCATAAAATAGGCATTATGCCCGCTTCGTGGGCGACCGTGGCGGCGAACTTGCCCGGATCGGAGCAAATCCCGCAGAAGCGGAGGTAGGACGGGTGACGGCGGCGTGTCGGGGTGAGAAGCGAAGTTGGCACAGGAAATGCCTAACGGGAGGCGGTAGTTCCCTGAGGCGCCGAAGGTCCGTGCTTGCCGCCGGTCCGTCTCTCGAACGAAAGCGAGACTTCACGATGACGAAGTACAAACTCGAGTATATCTGGTTGGACGGCTACACGCCCGTTCCCAACCTGCGCGGCAAGACGCAGATCAAAGAGTTCGACAGCTTCCCGACCCTCGAGCAGCTCCCCATGTGGGGCTTCGACGGCAGCTCGACCCTGCAGGCCGAGGGTGGCTCGTCCGACTGCATGCTCAAGCCCGTGCGCCACTTCCCCGATTCGACCCGTAAGAACGGCGTCCTGGTCATGTGCGAAGTGATGATGCCCGATGGCGTCACCCCGCACCCCTCGAACAAGCGCGCCACCATCCTGGATGACGACGGCGCCTGGTTCGGTTTCGAGCAGGAATACTTCTTCTACAAGGACGGTCGTCCGCTTGGCTTCCCCGCCACCGGCTATCCCGCGCCGCAGGGTCCGTATTATTGCGGCGTCGGCTACAGCAATGTCGGCCCCATCGCCCGCAAGATCGTCGAGGAGCACCTCGACCTTTGCCTCGACGCCGGCATCAACCACGAGGGCATCAACGCCGAGGTGGCCAAGGGCCAGTGGGAGTTCCAGATCTTCGGCAAGGGCTCCAAGAAGGCCGCCGACGAGATGTGGGTCGCCCGCTATCTCCTCCAGCGCCTGTGCGAGCAGTACGAGATCGACGTCGAGTACCATTGCAAGCCGCTCGGCGCGACCGACTGGAACGGCTCCGGCATGCACGCCAACTTCTCCACGGAGCACCTGCGCACGGTGGGCGGCAAGGCCTACTTCGAGGCGCTGATGGCCGCCTTCAAGGAGAATCTCGACGATCACATCGCCGTCTACGGCCCCGACAACCACATGCGTCTGACGGGCAAGCACGAGACCGCGGCCATCGACCAGTTCAGTTACGGCGTGGCCGATCGCGGCGCCTCGATCCGCGTGCCGCACAGCTTCGTCAACAACGAGTACAAGGGCTATCTGGAAGACCGCCGTCCCAACAGCCAGGGGGACCCCTACCAGATCGCGTCGCAGATCCTGAAGACCATCGCGTCGGTGCCGACCACCGCCGGTGTCTCGGCTGCGGCCTGAAGCGAACCCGCCTGACGCCTTCCTGCGGCGCGGTCCCTCACGGGGCCGCGCCATTCGCGTTTCGCGGGGCGGGGGTTGGCGAAGCCTCTCGTTCACGGCAGGGGGTTTCGTGAAACCCCTCGTTCACGGTATGTGCCTAACGCTCGACGTGAGGGCGATGGGCGCCCCAGGGCTTCACCGTGCATGACCGAACCCGTCCGCATCCTCGGCATCGATCCCGGACTGCGCCGCACCGGCTGGGGCGTCGTCACCGTCACGGGGACGAAGCTCGCCTATGTCGATTGCGGGGTGGTGACGTCGGACGGGGACCTGCCCCTGGCGTTGCGCCTGCGCGAGTTGCACGAGGGCATCAGCCGGGTGGTCCGGGGCTTTGCGCCCGATGAGGTCGCCGTGGAGGAGACCTTCGTCAACAAGGATGCCCAGGCGACGCTGAAGCTCGGGCACGCCCGCGCCGTCGCGTTGCTGGTGCCGGCCTTGGCTGGACTGCCGGTGTCCGAATACGCCGCGAACCTCGTGAAGAAGACGGTCTGCGGCGCCGGACACGCCGACAAGGTCCAGATTCAGGCGATGGTGAAGTTCCTGATGCCGAAGGCCGAGTTCAAGACGGCGGATGCCGCCGACGCCCTCGCCATCGCGGTCACCCACGCCAATCACCGCGCCTCGCAGGCGCTCACCCGCCGCCACGCCCCGATGCCGGGCGTGAGCGCCCTGGCTGCCGCCCGCATCGCCGCCGCCCTCGCGAAAGCCTGAGCCTTCAAGCCCGGGATCCCGTAGGGATCATCCCTTCGGCGGGTGTCGGGCGGAGCCCGACAACTTGCCTGGACCCGCGAAGGGCTTGGTCCTTGGAACCCGAACTTAAGGCACCGCCTTGAACTCGCCTTCGAGGCGCAGGGTCACCTCGTCGCCCACCATCGGCAGATAGGCAGTGATGCCGAAATCCGAGCGTTTGATCACTGCCCGGCCGTCGAAGCCGACGGTGTAGAGCTTGTCGACGGGGTGCAGGCCAGCTTGGTTGAAGGTGGCATCGAACGAGATCGGCTTGGTGACGCCCTTCAGGGTGAGGGTGCCGTTGACGCGTGCCGTCGTGGGGCTCGTCGGCTCCACGCTCGTGCTGACGAAGGTCGCCGTGGGGAATTTGGGGGTGTCGAAGAAATCCGGGCTTTTCAGATGCGCGTCGAGCTTGTCGTTGAGGCCGGTGATGCTTGGCGTGCCGATGGTGACGGTGATGCGGCTCGACCCCGGCGCCTTGGCGTCGAGGGTCGCCTCGGCGGAGACGTCGGTGATCGCCCCGTAATAGGTCGAGAAGCCGAGATGGCTGAGCGACCACGTGATCTTGCCGTGGGCCGAATCGAGGCGGTAGGCGCCGGAGCGGACCTGCGTCGGATCGGTGGTTGGGGCGGGCGGCGCCGCGTCCTGGGCGCGGGCGGCCCCCGACAGCATCAGGGCGAGAACGATGGTACTGCGCAGGGCAACGCGCGGGCTCGTTCGAGACTTTGTGACGACGGATCCGCGCTTCATGCTGTTCCCCTCTGCCGGCCGCCCGGCCATCCCCCGGACGGTGCTCCGTCCCCTCTGATAAGTGACTTCGCATGATCGGCAAGCTGAAGGGTGTGGTGGATTCCTACGGTGAGGATTTCGTGATCCTCGACGTCCAGGGCGTCGGCTACGTGGTGCATTGTTCGGCGCGGACGCTGCAGCGCTTGCCGCCCGTCGGCGAACCGGCGCAGCTCGCCATCGACACCCATGTCCGCGAGGACATGATCCGTCTCTACGGATTCCGCTCCGATCCCGAGCGCGAGTGGTTCCGCCTGCTCCAGACCGTCCAGGGGGTCGGCTCCAAGGTCGCCCTCGGTCTGCTCTCCGTGCTGGAGCCCGAAGCCCTCGCCTCGGCCATCGCCATGGGGGACAAGGCCGCCGTCGCCCGCGCGCCCGGCGTCGGCCCGCGCCTCGCTGCCCGCCTCGTGGCCGAACTCAAGGACAAGGCCCCGGCCTATGCGCCCATCGACCCCTCCGTCATCGCCCTGAACGGGTCCGTCGCGGATCGCTCCGCGCCGCAGCCCGTTGCCGACGCGGTCTCGGCCCTGGTCAATCTCGGCTACGCCCCGGTCCAAGCCTCCGCCGCCATCGCGGCCGTGCTGGCTGGTGCGGGCGAAGGGGCGGAAGCCAAGACGCTGATTCGATTGGGGCTTCGCGAATTGGCCCGGTGAGAGGCTTTGGAGAATTCCATCGCGCACAATGCGATTGTGCGCTTGACGTTTCGCCCGCCGCTTGTCAGAAAGGCGGGAGCACGCTAAGGTATTGAAAATGTTGCAGTTTTCAATTGTTCTAATCTAGCGTTCCATCGAAGAACGGGGTCATGACTCTGGATCTTCCCCACCGGCACGATGCCTAGCGCGAGTTCCGATTCCGCATGATCGTCTGCTCCTGTAACGTCCTGTCCGACAACGCCGTGCGTGCGTGCCTCCATCGCGGTCCCGATTGCCCGCGTACGCCGGCCCAGGTTCAGGCCTGCCTTGGGTGCAGTCCGAAATGCGGACGTTGCGCCCGGACCATCCGGTCGATCATGCAGACTGCGCTGCAGGCCGCCCTCGATGAGGCAACCCATGCGTGCTCCACGGGTTGCGCAACGGGCTGTAGTTTGGTCAAGGTCCAAACAGCGGAGGAGGGGATCGCCGCCTGAGCGTCCATACGGGACGCCACGTTCCCTTCCGGCTGCAATGCCTCAAGGGAGATTGGGCGGATGAAGGGTGATGCGAAGGTCGTCGAGTACCTCAATCGGGGACTGCGCAGCGAACTGACGGCGGTGAGCCAGTACTGGCTCCATTTCCGCATGCTCAATGACTGGGGTTACATCGATCTCGCCAAGTTCTGGCGCAAGGAATCCATCGAAGAGATGCAGCACGCCGATCGCTTCGTCGATCGCATTCTGTTCCTCGACGGCTTCCCGAACCTGCAGGAACTCGATCCGCTGCGGATCGGCCAGAACGTGCAGGAAATCATCGAGTGCGATCTCGCCGCCGAGACCGAGGCGCGCGCGCTCTACCTCGAAGCCGCGCAGTACTGCGACTCGATCAACGACCGCGTGTCGAAGAACCTGTTCGAAGCGCTGGCCGCCGACGAGGAGGGCCATATCGACTTCCTCGAGACGCAGCTCGAACTGATCAAGCAGATCGGCCTGCCGCTCTACGCGCAGAAGCACATCGGCGGCCTCGAGGCCATCGCGCCGGAAGCCGATTGATGTGATGCCCCCGCGGCGCCTCGCGCGCCGCGGGACGTTAGCCGGAAAAGACCCGCCGGTAAATTGCGTGAAGCGGGAGAGACACGCGGATCGCCGGAAGGTCGAGAGCCGCGTCCAGTCCGTCGAGGACGCGAAACCCGTTCTACACACCGTACACCGTCCACCCGGTCGTAGACTTCTAGATGGGGCCGGTCCCGCGCGACGACAACATAGTGCCGGAGCGCAGGAAATTGCTGGTAGATCCGCCATATTTCGAAGCGGTCGCGAGCTTCCGTTTCGGGGGAAAGCACCTCGAACAGCACCGTGGGATTGTCAAATGACGTCGCCCCCGGTTCGAGGTCGCCACAGGCGACCAGGACATCGGGCAGCATCGCCGCGTCGAGGGGGCGACTCTTGAGGTGGAATGTCTCCGTAAACACCCGGCAGGGCGAATTCACGTCCTCGAAGCGATTGCCGAGATGGCGCGCGACGTTCTGAACGATCTGCGCGTGCTCCCACCAGGCGCGCACCATCATCCGGACGACACGCCCGCCGATCAGTTCCCAGCGCTCGTTGCGCGGCTTGTCGGCCAGCAATTCCTCGGAATCGTCGAACGCCATGGTTTCGAAATCGGCGGAGGCGTTGCCCATGGCGCGCGTTCCCGGGCGGCCGGTCGCCGCTGGCGCGAATGTAGCGCGAAACGTCCCGGTGTGCGACATCGGCCCGGAGAACAGATGCTGGACATGAGGCCCCGCCGGGCCCGCCGGGAGCCCGTGTGAGCAAGCCGCCGAAACCCCCGAAATCGCCGACCCTGCACCCGCTGCCGGACTCGCTCCTGACCCCGGAGCGCCGGGAGGACGACCTCGAATCGTCGATTCGCCCCCTGAGTCTCGCCGAATTCATCGGCCAACGGGCGGCGCGGGCCAATATGAGCATCTTCATCGAGTCGGCGAAGAAGACCGGCTCGGCCCTGGACCACGTGCTGTTCGTCGGGCCGCCGGGGCTCGGCAAGACCACCCTGGCGCAGATCGTCGCCCGCGAACTCGGGGTGAACTTCCGCTCCACCTCCGGCCCGGTCATCGCGAAGGCCGGCGATCTCGCCGCCCAGCTCACCAATCTCGAAGAGCGCGACGTGCTCTTCATCGACGAGATCCACCGCCTCAATCCGGCGGTGGAGGAAATTCTCTATCCGGCCATGGAGGATTATCAGCTCGACCTCATCATCGGCGAAGGCCCGGCAGCGCGCTCGGTGAAGATCGAGCTGCCGAAATTCACCCTGGTGGGGGCCACCACCCGCGCCGGCCTGCTGACGACGCCGCTGCGCGACCGCTTCGGTATCCCGATCCGCCTCGAATTCTACGACGTGGACGAACTCGAACTCATCGTCCGGCGCGGCGCGCGGGTGCTCGGCCTCGGCATGTCGGAGGAGGGGGCCAACGAGATCGCCAAGCGCGCGCGCGGCACCCCGCGCATCGCCGGGCGTCTCCTGCGCCGGGTGCGGGACTTCGCCATCGTGGCCGATGCCCCGACGGTGACCCGCGCCATCGCCGACCGGGCGCTGCAACTCCTCGACGTCGATCCGGCCGGCCTCGACGTGATGGACCGCAAGTACCTCACGATGATCGCGAAATCCTTCAACGGCGGTCCCGTGGGCATCGAGACCATCGCGGCGGCCCTCTCCGAGCCGCGCGACGCCATCGAGGACATCATCGAGCCCTATCTCATCCAGAAAGGCTTCGTGCAGCGCACGCCGCGTGGTCGGATGCTGACGCCGCACGCCTTCCGCCACATGGGATTTCCCGAGCCGCGGCGGGAGGCGCCAGGACAGTTCGGACTGTTCGGCGGCCAGGACGAGCCGGAGGCGTAAGGCGCCGCGTATCATTAGGAGACCCGCCCTTGAGCGAAATCGAGTCCGCCGGAATCCACACCCTGCCGGTGCGCGTCTATTACGAGGACACCGACTTCTCAGGCTTCGTCTACCATGCGAGCTACCTGCGCTTCATGGAGCGGGGGCGTACGGAACTGCTGCGGGGCCTCGCCGGTGATCAGTCGGACCTGCACCGCGACGCCGCCGGCCTGCATTTCGTGGTCCGCCGGATGGTGATCGATTACGCCAAGCCCGCCCGGATGGACGATCTCCTCGCGGTCCGGACCTGGACTGCGCAGATGAAAGGGGCGTCCATGCACCTCGCCCAGGAAATCTGGCGCGGGGACGAACGCCTGGTGCGGGCCGAGGTGGTGGTGGCCTGCGTGCGTGACGGCCGGGCCATCCGCCTGCCCGACAGCCTGCGGATGGCCCTGAGTGGCGCATCGGGCGACATCTCAACCAAACCTTAACCTTGACGGGTGCCTAAACTGACGAACCGCAAGGGTTTGCCGCACCGCAATCACGGGATGGCACGGCCCTTACTTTCGACAGATTCGCGGACCATTGAGCGTTGAAATACCTCATGGTTCCGGTTGAAGCGCGACGGCCGGGCCACCGGTCCGGCGGCGGCCCCGACATGGGGTTTTGCGAGGATGTTGCGATGAACCCAGCCGATGCCATGCAGGCGATCCCGGCCCCCGACATGACCCTGCTGGGCCTGTTCCTGCAGGCCCACTTCGTGGTCAAGGTCGTGATGCTGGGTCTGCTCGGCGCCTCGGTCTGGTGCTGGTCGATCATCGTCGACAAGACCCTGCTGTTCCGCCGCACCAAGGCCGAGATGGATGCCTTCGAGGAGGCATTCTGGTCGGGTCGCTCCCTCGAGGAACTCTACCGCTCGTTCAACGACCGCCCGGCGGTCGGGCAGGGCGCCCTGTTCGTGGCGGCCATGCGCGAGTGGAAGCGTTCGTTCGAGGGGTCCGGCCGGCAGATTCAGAGCCTGTCCCAGCGCATCGACAAGGTGCTCGACGTCACGATCCAGCGCGAGGTCGAGCGCCTCGAATCGCGCCTGCTGTTCCTCGCCTCCATCGGCTCGGCGGGCCCCTATATCGGTCTGTTCGGCACGGTCTGGGGCATCATGACGGCGTTCACCTCCATCGCGGCGTCGAAGAACACCTCCCTTGCCGTGGTCGCCCCCGGTATCGCCGAAGCCCTGTTCGCTACGGCCATCGGGCTGTTCGCGGCCATTCCCGCGGTGCTCGCCTACAACAAACTTCAGGCCACCGTGTCGAAGCAGCAGTCGCGGCTCGAAGGCTTTGCCGACGAGTTCTCGGCCATCCTCTCCCGCCAGATCGACGAGCGCCTGTCGCTCGCCGCCTGACACGGCCGCGATAGCCAAACTCCAAGCTTAAACCGAGGGACGATCATGGGCATGGCCCACGGAGCGGCACAGGGCGGTGGCGGCCGGCGGCGGCGCGGACGGCGCCAGGGCGCCATCAACGAGATCAACATGACGCCGTTCATCGACGTCGTGCTCGTGCTGCTCATCGTCTTCATGGTGGCCGCGCCGATGATGACCGTCGGCGTGCCCCTCGATCTGCCGCAATCGAAGGCCGGTCCCCTCAATTCCGATACCAAGCCCGTGACCCTCTCCATCCGCCAGTCCGGCCAGGTGTTCCTCGGCGAGGACGAACTCGGCGACGACAGCATCGTGCCCAAACTCACCGAGGCCTCGAAATCCGGCTTCGAGGAGCGGGTGTTCGTGCGCGGCGACAAGCGGGTGGATTACGGCCGGGTCGCCCAGGTGATGGCCATCGTGACCGGCGGCGGCTTCAAGAAGGTCGCCCTCGTCACCGAGCCCGACCAGAAATAGCGGGCGCGCTGCCGTGAAGCATCCTTTCAAGCGCAACGAACCGGGCGTCTGGATCTCGGCGGGCGTGCACGTGGCCGTGTTGACGGTGGCGATGCTCACCGTCGCGGCTCCGGCCCTGCCCGACGCGCAGGAGGGCGTGCCCGTCGAGGTGATGACCGAACAGCAATTCTCGGAGCTGACGAAGGGCGAGACCAACGCCGACAAGCCCCAGACGGATGCGAAGCCCCGGGCCGACCGCAAGGCGGACAAGGTCGAGGAGCGTGAGCCCGAGAACGCCAAGGTCGACGCACCCGCCCCGCCGAAGCGTCCCGCCGACATGAAGGTGGCGAGCGCCGAGGAAATCCCCCTGCCCGCCGACGCGCCCGATCCGGAGGAGGCGAAGGCCAAGGCGGCCGAAGCGAAGGCGGCCGAAGCCAAGGCCGCTGAGGCGAAGGCAGCGGAAGCGAAAGCCGCCAAGGCGGAGGCCGCGCGTGCCAAGGCCGAAGCGGCGGCGGAGGCGAAGGCGGCCGAAGCCAAGGCTGCCGCCGCCGCCAAGGCGGAGGCGAAGGCGGCCGCCGTGAAGCGCGAGCAACTCGCGCAGCTCATCGAGAAGGAAGAGGCCGAGGCGGAAGCGAAGGCCGAAGCCGAGAAGGCGGCCGAAGCGAAGGCGGCCGAAGCCAGGGCCGCGAAGGCGAAAGCCGAGGCAAAGGCGCGCGCCGAGGCGAAAGCCCGCGCGGAAGCCGAGGCCGAAGCGAAGGCCGAGAAGGCAGAGGCCGAGAAAGCGCGCGCCGAAGCGAAGGCACAGGCCGAGAAGGCCGCCAAGGCCCTCGCCGAGAAGGCGGCCAAGGCCGAGGCCGAGCACCAGAAGGAGGTCGCCGAAGCCGCCGCTAAGGCCGAGGCAGCCGCGAAGGCCAAGGCGGAAGCCGCCGCCAAGGCGAAGGCCAAGGCGATGGCGGACGCGAAAGCCAAGGCCGATGCCGAGGCCAAGGCGAAGAAGCAGGCCGAACTCGCGGACAAGTTCAGCGCCGGCGATATCCGCCAGCTCCTCGCCTCGAAGTCCCCGTCGCAATCCACGGGCGCCACCGGCCGCGAAGTCCAGCGCACGGCCTCCCTCGGGGCCGCCTCCGGCAATGCGCCGCGCCTGTCGCCGTCGCTCCGCGAGGCTCTGGTCGGCATGCTGCAGCAGCAGATCGAGCGGTGCTACGTCGCGCCCCCCGGGGCGTCACAGGGCGTGATCCTGCCGATGCTCGACATCCGCCTCAATCCGGATGGGGGACTCACCACCGAGCCCCGGATCATGCGCGGCGGCGCCAACGCCGTCGACCGCTCCATCGCGGAGGCCGCGCAGCGCGCGGTGCGGCGCTGCGCCCCCTACAAGATCCCGGCCCAATACGCGCCGTATTACAACGACTGGAAGGCGATCAACGCGGAATTCGAGTTCTCGCGGGTCTGATGCCCCAGCCTCCTCCCACCGATCCGGGCCGCCCGCCCGTGCCGTGAGCCTTTCCGCGCGCCGGTCTTCACGGCGTGCCCGACGGACCTCATCCAGAACTCGGACCCCACCATGATCTCAACACCGATCCCGCGTCTGGCGCATCTCTTGGCCGTCCTGGCCCTGGCGCTGTTCGGCCTCGCCGGGCCGGCCCGGGCGCAGCTCAACCTGCGCATCGGCGGCGGCGCGTTCCAGCCCATGCCCATCGCCATCACGGACTTTTCCGGCGATCCGAGCCTCGGCCTGCTGGTGTCGAGCGTGGTGACCAACAACCTGCGCCGGTCGGGCTATTTCACCCCCGCCGAGAAGGCGAAGTTTCCCGAGGCGCCGGGCTTCGATGCGGTGCCGGGGTTCGACAAGTGGCGCGCGGCCGGTGTCCAGGCCCTGGTGACGGGGCGGGTGTCGCGCGAGGCTTCGGGGAAGCTCAAGGTGGAGTTCCGCCTCTGGGACGTGACCTCGGGCCAGCAGATGACAGGCCAGCAATACGGCGCCGACACCGCCAACGCGCGGCGCATGGGGCACCTGATCTCGGATGCGGTCTACACCAAGATCACCGGTCTCGGACCCTGGTTCGACAGCCGCATCGCCTTCGTGGACGAGTCGGGCTCGAAGGAGAACCGCCGCAAGCGCCTCATGGTCATGGATCAGGACGGGGCCAACGTGCGCGCCCTGACGAACGGTGAGACGGCCGTGGTCGCCCCGCGCTACTCGCCCGCCACCCAGGACATCGCCTTCATGACCCAGGCGACGGGCCAGCCGCCGCGCATCCAGGTGATCAACCTCGAAACCGGCTCGCGCCAGGCTTTGGGCAAGGCCGGCTCCATGAGCACCAGCCCGCGCTTCTCGCCCGATGGCCGACGCCTCGTCATGAGCGTGCAGGAGGGCGGCAACGCCGACATCGTGGTGATGGATCTCGCCTCGAAGGCGCAGACGCCGATCACCAACGGCAACGCCATCGACACCTCGCCGACCTACTCGCCCGACGGCAGCCAGATCGTGTTCGAATCGGATCGCGGCGGCTCGCAGCAGATCTACGTGATGAGCGCCACGGGCGGGACGCCGACCCGCCTTTCGTTCGGCGAGGGCTCGGCCTCGCAGCCGGCCTGGTCGCCGCGCGGCGACCTCATCGCCTTCACCCGCCAGCGCAAGGGGGGCTTCGCCATCTGCGTGATGAAGCCGGACGGTTCGGGCGAGCGCGTGCTCACGGAGGGCTTCCACAACGAGGGGCCGACCTTCGCGCCCAACGGCCAGTACGTGCTGTTCTTCCGCGATCCCGGCGGCCAGGGCGGCGGCAAGCTCTACATGGTCGACATTACCGGCAAGGTGGAGCAGCCCGTGCCAACGCCGTCCTACGCGTCGGACCCGACGTGGTCGCCGCTGCTGTCGGGGAAGTAAGCGTGCCTCACACAACTCCCGGTCCCGGGCGGTTGTCGCCTTGGGCCTGACGGCGCCCCGCGAGTTGTGTGAGAGACACCAAGACGCATACCCCATCCGTTTGAAGGCTTCGCAATGCGGATTTGGGCTTCGCTCACGCGCCGCGCGGACATCGTATCACCAGTCCGGTTCGAGACGGGACGGCTCCGGTGCCGCCTCCCGTCTCGCGGGGGCAAGACGCGCGGCCTCATCGCGCAGGGCGCGCGGCAAGGCGGCCAGGGCCGGATCGTCGAAACGCAGATGCGGCAGGTGCTTCGCCAGGAGACCAACGATCAATCCGGCTTGCGCTTCGTCTCTTCGGCGCTTTGCGGGATTTCGGTCGTCCCGCTTCGACAGCCAGAACTTGTGCAGGGCGAAGGCACGGGGATCTGGAACGATCATGGACGCGGGGTAGCCGCGCTGGTCCATGACGATCTCCGTGATCTTCGGGGCGTTGACGAGCCAATTCAGGCCTTCGATCTCGACGGCAGTCAAATCCCCCGCCTCCGATCCGATCCGTTTGCGTCCACGCGAGAGCATCGGATCTTTCGGGGCCGGAGTAATCAAATCGACGATATAGCCGTCACGGTTCGTCGCCCGAAATCCATCCTTGCCGATGATTTCGAAGGATCGATCAACCTTCCGGAGCAATCCGGCGACGCCCGTCGCGGCGACATCCGGGGCCAGCAGCTTCAGGCTTGCGCGGGCATCATACAAGAAGTCGATGTCTTCGGTTGCGAGGATCGCATCGGCGATCTGGACCCCGGCCATCCGCTCATAGGCATAGAGCGCATTCGTTCCCACCGTGAGAATGGCCGTCTCCGTGAGGCGTGCGTCCGATAGAGCCCGCAGGATGCGGGCGGCAATCACGGGAATTCGACCGAGATCGAGGGCGCGATTGACCGCTGCCATGCGATCCAATCGCTTCGCGAGGGATGTCATGCGCGCGCGGGTCCGAAGCCGACCGGCCCTGAAGCTGACCAGCGCCTCCTCCGTTTCCGGTGTCCGGGGGCCAAGCGATTTCCAGATGCCCCGCTGCCCGCGATAGAGGTAGGTGATGCCGGCGATCGTCTTCCAGGCCATGGAGCCGGCGAAGCGATGTTTCAGCTCGTCACGCGCCGCGCGATAGGCCTCGAAGGCCTGTTCCGTGTTGAGGGTCTGTCGCGTCTGCTCGCCATCGAGATCGCTGTAAGACATCGCACCAGCTCGGACATATGGGGGCGGACGGCTCAGAATTCATGGATTAAGTATATGACAAAAAAGAATTTATCCATATTCGAGTGAAAAATCGTCGTCCCAGGGATAACGCCGCTTTGTGCCGTTGGGCCAGCCCCGGTTCACCCGATCGGCAAAAGCCTGTCCCGCGCCCGGAGCGCCGGAAAGATCCGCCCCCAGGCGAAAGCGACCGCCACCGTGGCGAGGCCGCCCAGCGCCACCGCCGGCACGGCGCCGATGGCGGCGGCGAGGAGGCCGGATTCGAATTCGCCGAGTTCGTTGGAGGCGCCGATGAACACCGTGTTCACGGCCGAGACCCGGCCGCGCATGGCGTCGGGCGTCTCGCCCTGCACGAAGGTCTGTCGGATGTAGACGCTGATCATGTCGGCCGCGCCCGTGACGAACAGGCAGGCCATGGAGAACGGCAGGGAGGTCGAGAGCCCGAACCCCAGGGTGGCGAGGCCGAAGACGCCCACCGCCTGGAGCATCCGCAAGCCGGCATGGCGCTGGAGCGGGCGGTAGGCGAGGAGGATCGCCGTCAGCACGGCCCCCGCCGCCGGCATGCTGCGCAGGATTCCAAGGCCGAGGGGACCGACATGCAGCACCTCCGCGGCGAAGATCGGCAGCAGGGCGGTGGCGCCCCCGAGCAGCACCGCGACGAGGTCGAGGCTGATGGCCCCGAGCACCACGGGGTGGTCGCGGATATAGGTGAGGCCGGCCGACAGGGTCGCCCAGGTCACGGGCGGGCGTTCCGAAACGGGGGCGGGCCGGAAGCGGATGGCGGCGACGAGGGCGCTGGCGAGGGCAAAGCTGAGCGCTGCCGTGCCGAACACCACGGCCGGGCCGAGGGCATAGAGGAAGCCGCCGAGCGCCGGTCCGAGGATCGAGGCGCTCTGCCAGAGCGAGGCGTTCCACGCGATGGCCGACCCGAACAGCGGGCGGGGCACCAGCGTCGGCAACAGCGCCTGCAGGGCTGGGTTGGCGAAGGCGCGTCCGGTGCCGATGATCACCACGAGGGCGTAGACCGGCCAGACGGCGCCGGTGCCGTAATGGGCGAAAGCGAGGAGCCCGAGGTCGGCCAAGGCCAGGATCGCGTAGGCGACGGCCGCGATCATGCGCCGGTCATAGGTGTCGGCGACATGCCCGGTGATGGGAGCCGACAGCATGGCGGGCAGGAAGCTCGCGAGGCCGACGAGGCCCAGCGCCAGGGCCGAGCGGGTCAGATCGTAGACGAACCACCCCACCGCCACGGCCTGCATCTGGAAGGCGAGGCCCGTGAGGAAACGGGCGCTGCCGTAGCGGCGGAAATCGCCGTTGGCAAACACGGCCCAGCGGGGAGCGGCGGCGTCGGTCATGGGGTCCGTAGGATCGACGTGGGGATGATCAGCGCTCCGGTGTCGCGAGGGCGGCTTTGCGCGGCGCGGTCGGCAGGGCGGCCAGGGCATCGAGCACGAGACCCGAGGTCAGGATCTGCGGCAGGATCGTGGGTTCGCCCCGGCCCGCATAGAGGAGGTACAGGGGTACTCCGCTGCGGCCGTGACGGGCGAGGAAGGCGGTGATCTCCGGGTTCTGGTTCGTCCAGTCGCCCTTGAGATAGGTCACGCCGCGCGCCGACAGGGCATCGCGCACGGTCTTCGTGCCGAGGGTCGTCCGCTCGTTGACCTGACAGGAGATACACCACGCCGCCGTCATGTTGACGAGGACCGGCCGCCCCTGGGCCAGCAATCCGTCGAGCTTCGCTTGGGCGAACGCCTCCGTTCCCTCCGCTTGCGCCGCCGTGGCGGCGCGGTCCTGCGTCAGGCCGAGGGTGAGGAGGGCGAGACCCGCCAGAGCCGCCGCCGCCATGCCCCGGGCGATCCCGGCCCAGAGCGGGCGCGCTTCGCGGGCACGCTCCCAGGCCCAGGCGGCGAAGCCCACGAGGACGAGGCCGAGCAGGGCTGCGAGCAATCCCGAGGGGCCGACCTGCTGGGCCAGCACCCAGATCAGCCACGCGGCGGTGGCGTAGATCGGGAAGGCCAGCACGCCCTTGAGCGTGTCCATCCAGGCGCCCGGACGGGGGAGGGCCCGTAGCGCAGCGGGCCAGACGGTGAGGAGCAGGAAGGGGAGGGCGAGGCCGAGGCCGAGGCTCGCGAACACCGCTAGCCCCACGGCCGGCGCCTGCGTCAGGGCGAAGCCCACGGCCGAGCCCATGAAGGGCGCCGTGCAGGGGGTGGCGACCACGGTGGCGAGGACCCCGGTGAAGAACGAGCCCTCGAGGCCCGCCCGCCGGGTCAAGCCGTCGCCGAGGCCGGCGATGCCGCCGCCGAGATGGACGACGCCCGACAGGCTGAGGCCCATGCCGAACAGGAGGTAGGCGAGGGCGGCCACGACGACGGGGGATTGCAGTTGGAAGCCCCAGCCGATGCCGGCGCCGGCTTCCTTCAGGCCGATGAGCAGCCCGGCGAGGCCAAGGAACGCCGCGAGCACGCCGGCCGTGTAGGCAAGGCCGTGCAGGCGCACACGGCGCGGCGTCTCGCCGGAATGTTGCACGAGACTCAGGACCTTGATGGACAGGACCGGGAACACGCAGGGCATGAGATTGAGGACGAGGCCGCCGAGGAAAGCGAGGCCGACGGCGCTCCAGAGGGTGAGGGTGTCGTCCGGCGCTGGCGCCGCCACCGGGGCGACCTCGGCGGTGTTCGCCACGGGGGCGGCTGGGGCGGGTGGTTCGCCGAAGGCGTAGGCGCGCCGGACCGGGCCATCGGGTGTGGCCTCGTCGAAGGTCAGTACGCCGGGGAGGGAGGCGGGCGGCGGCGCGTCGGCGTCGCCCCGCACGAGGCCGAGATGCAGGCCGGCGGCATCGATCCGCACCTCCTGCGAGGCGGCATTCTCGATGACGGTCTCGGCATAGGGAAAGAACGCCACCGCGCTCACGCCGTCGCCCGAGAGGTTCGGCGCCTCCACCGTCAGGTCGAGGCGGGTCTTCGTGGCGGTAAGACGCGTCGGCCAGGGCGCGGGCTGGGGCAGGGCCGCGCGGGCCTTTTCGAACAGGAGGCGGGTCTGCGGATTGGCGCCGGTGCTGGTTCCGGCCTGAGCCACCGGCAGGGTGAGCTGGAGCTCCGCCGTGCCGGGAACGCATTCACGCTCGCAGACGAGGTAGCTCAAGCGCGCCCGTAGGGTCACGGGCTTACCCGGCGTCAGGGTCGCGGGCGGTGTCACGGCGCTGAGCAGGACCGTCTCGCCCTCGTAGCCGAAATTCATGAGCTGGGCGACGGGGATGCGGTGCGGCGCGGGCCAATCGAGGCCGCCGGCCGTGAAGCCCGCCGGAAGGGTCCAGGCGACGTCCGGCGGCAGGCCGGAATCGCCCGGATTGCGCCAGTAGACGTGCCAGCCCGGCCGCATCACCATCCGCAGGCCGACGCTGAACGGTTCGCCCGGCCGGATGGCGGCGGGCTCGGCGACGAGGCTCGCGGTCACGAGGTCGGACGGGGGCTTGAGCCCTTGCGCCGAGGCTCCGGCGAGACCGGTGAGAACGAGGGCCAGCGAGGCGAGGAACCGGATCATGGCATCCTTCGAGCGTCGCCCATGACGATGGGCGTCGGCCGTCGCTATAGCACGCCGCAGCCGGGTCGGAGCGCATCGACTTGCCGCGCCGCATGGGGCAGGGTTCGCCCGAAACGGACCTGGCGCGTCCTTCAGGAGATCCGCATGACCCTCAAATCCAGAACCGCCGTCGTGACCGGCTCCACCAGCGGCATCGGCCTCGCCATCGCACGGGCCTTCGCGCAGCAAGGAGCCGACGTGGTGCTGAACGGTTTCGGATCGCCCGACGCCATCGAGGCGGCGCGGACGGGCATCGAATCCGAGTTCGGCGTGCGGGCGATCCACTCAGCGGCGGACATGACCAAGCCCGACGAGATCGCGGGCCTGATCGCTCTTGCCGAGGAGACCTTCGGGGCCGTCGACATCCTGGTGAACAACGCGGGCGTTCAGTTCGTCTCGCCCATCGAGGAGTTCCCGCCGGAGAAGTGGGAACTCATCATCGCCCTCAACCTGTCGTCGGCATTCTACACCATGCGGGCGGCGATCCCCGGCATGAAGACGCGCGGCTGGGGGCGGATCATCAACACCGCCTCGGCCCATTCCCTCGTGGCCTCGCCCTACAAGTCGGCCTACGTGGCGGCCAAGCACGGCATCGCGGGCCTGACGAAGAGCGCCGGGCTCGAACTCGCCACCCACGGCATCACGGTGAACTGCATCTCGCCCGGCTACGTCTGGACGCCGCTGGTGGAGAGCCAGATCCCCGATACCATGAAGGCGCGGGGGCTCACGGAGGAGCAGGTGATCAACGATGTGCTCCTGAAAGCCCAGCCGACCAAGGAATTCGTCACCGTCGATCAGGTGGCGGCGCTGGCGGTGTTCCTGTGCTCGGACGCGGCGAGCCAGATGACCGGTGCCAACCTCGCCATGGATGGCGGCTGGACGGCGCAGTGAACGAGGAGGTCGCGCCGCCCCCGTAAGGGCGGCGCTGAAAAGTTCAGCGGCGATGCAGCAGCAGGGCGAGGCCGTAGCCGACGGCCCCGGCGAGCATCAGGGCGATGAAGGGGTTCTCCTCCACGCGGGTTTCGACCGCCCGGGTGCCATCGCGAAAATAGGTGCCGCCGCGATCCTGGAGCCGGTCGTAGGCGTCACCCGCGTAATCGCTCACGTTGTCGGCGAGGTCCCGCGCGGTGTCCTTGGCCTGCCCGTAGGCGTCCTGGGCGCGCCCCTGCGCCTCGCGAAAACGGCCCTCGACGGAGTCGCCGTGCGATCCGAGGGCGTCGCCCAAGGCGCCCTGTACGCGGCCGCCGAGATCCTTGGCGGTGCCGACGATGCGATCCGTGTCCACCATGGTCATTCTCCTGTGTACGCTTCGATGCGGGTTCGGTGCCGCCGGGGCGCAGCACGCCCGCATCCGACCTTCACAGAACGCCCGAGATCCGATCCGGCACCGCAGCGAGTGGATTTTCCTCAAGGGCTTCAGCCGCAGGGAGAACGCGCCCCTACACGAGGAGGCCGCGCGCGACCGCGACCAGGGCCGCCGCCAGGGCTTCGGCGGGCGGTTTGTCCCGTTGATACGGCCCGGGGCGCCCGACTTCGGCCAAGGGCGGGATGTGAATGAACAGAACGGGGATGTCCTCGGCGAGGGCGTGAAAATACGCGGCGTTGCAGAGGTAGCGCCCGGCATCGTGCGACGGGATCGCCGCGATGCCGTGGCGGCGCAGGCTCGCCAGCGCTTTCGCGGCACCCCCGGCCCGGCGCTCGGCCGGTCCGCCGGCCAGGAGTGTGAGACGCTGCGCGATCGCGCCGGAAGCGTCCGGGAACAGCCGGCTCACCCGGTTGCGGGCGCGGAACTCGACGCGGACCCGCTTGGCCCTCCGCGCGACGCCGAGCATCAGCACCGCACTCGGGCCCTCGGCGAGGGCGGGGAACAGATGCGTGGGAATCGCCCCATAGGACGTCGGCAGGATGAGAACGCGGACATCGCCCCCGGCGAGGCCGTGCCGGCGGGCGTGGATCCCGAGAAGGCGCGCCACGACGGCGCTCGGGTTGCGGGGCACGCCGGGAAACGGCCCGAACCCGGTGACGAGGAGGGGCTTGGCCCTCAAAGGCCGATGAGGGTGGCGATGGCCTCCGCCCCGGCGGCCGGCGAGGATTCGCCCCGTGCGACGCCAGCCTCGGCCTCGGCCGTCTGGCGGCGGACATCGGCCGAACCGACGAGGCGTTGATGCAGGCGCTCGTGGACCAGCGCCCACATCCACTTCACGTCCTGGGCCCGTCGTTTCTTGGCGATCTCGCCCGTAGCGGTAAGCTTGTTGCGGTGGTCGACCACCTTGTCCCACATCCCGTCGAGGCCCTTGTTGTTCAGGCCCGAGATGGTGACGACGGGGGGCGTCCAGGTGGAACTCGGTGCACTGAGGATATGGAGGGCGGCGCGGTATTCCGAGGCCGCCGCATTGGCCCGGCGCTCACCCTCGCCGTCGTCGGCCTTGTTGACGGCGATCATGTCGGCGAGTTCGATGATCCCCTTCTTGATGCCCTGCAACTCGTCACCGGCGCCGGGCAGCATGAGGACGAGGAAGAAATCCGTGAGATCGGCGACCGCCGTCTCCGACTGGCCGACGCCCACGGTCTCGACCAGGATGACGTCGAACCCGGCCGCCTCGCAGAGCAGCATGGTCTCGCGGGTCTTGGCCGCCACACCGCCGAGGGTGCCCGAGGAGGGGGAAGGGCGGATATAGGCGTTCGGATCGAGGGCGAGGCGGGCCATGCGGGTCTTGTCGCCGAGGATCGAGCCGCCCGTCCGGGTCGAGGACGGATCGACGGCCAGGACGGCGACCTTGTGCCCGGCGGCCGTGAGATTGGCGCCGAGGGCGTCGATGGTCGTGGATTTCCCCACCCCGGGCACGCCCGTGATCCCGACCCGGATCGCCCGGCCGGTCTGCGGCAGCACGGCGTCGATGAGGTCCCGCGCCACGGCGCGGTGATCGGCCCGCTTCGACTCGGCCAGGGTGATGGCGCGGGCGAGCGCCGCCCGGTCGCCGGCCAGGAGCCGGGTGCGCAGGGCGTCGATGTCGAGGGCGGCTGCGGGGGCGGGGGATGGAGCGGAGGAGAGGGCCATGCCCACTTCTTGCCGGGCCAGCCGGCATTCGTCGAGGGGGGCGTGCGATCGTATTCCGCGGGGTGTCGTGGATGCGCCCCCTTCGACCGGACGACCGTGGCGGGTGTGGGAGCTGCGCCACATGCGCGTCTCTGCCCGCAATCCACACGGGGCACGGCCACGGTCGTGCCCCGCCATGGTCACGATCGTCCGCGACAGGTTAGCCCAACGCGACGGCCGGTCCCCGGCCCCCACAGGTTGTCTGACCGCATGAACCGCTCTCCTCGGCCGTCCCGTCGCGGCCTCGTGCGCCTCGCCGCCCTCATGGGGGTGGCCGCCCTGACTCCGGGGCTCTCCGCTTGCGTCACCGACGAACTTTCCACGGCCTCGGCCGCCCCCGAACGTCAGTCGAACATCGATGTCAGCCCGATTCTCCTCGTCGCCACCACCCGCAAGCCCGTGGGCAATCCGCCGAAGAGCCCGTATTTCAGTTCCGACCGTGGCCGGGGCCTCAGCTTCGCGGAGGTGCGTCTCGCCGCGCCCGACCGCTCGCTCATCGGCAAGGTCTCGTCCGTCGTCACCGGTGATTGGGGAATCGCGGCCGTACCGCAGGTCGAGACCGGGCCGGGGGCGGCGGCGGCCTTCACCCAGGCTGCCTTCGGCCGCGATGTCCTCATCTACGTCCACGGCTACCGCGAGAGCTTCGAGTCGGCGGCGCTCAGCGCGGCGCGGCTCTCCGACGGCATCCGCTTCAAGGGCGCTTCGGCCCTGTTCACCTGGCCCTCGGCCGCCGCGACCTTCGATTACGGCTACGACCGCGAAAGCGCCCTTTGGTCGCGGGACGCCTTCGAGGATTTGTTGAAGGCCCTGGCGAATTCACCCTCCGGCGGACGCATCAACATCGTCGCCCATTCCATGGGGACGCTCCTGACCCTCGAGACCCTGCGCATGTTGCGGGCCGAGGCGGGCGAGGCGGCCATGGCCCGCATCGGCGCCGTGGTGCTGGCAGCCCCCGACATCGACATCGATCTCTTCACCACGGCCGTCGAGCGGCTGGGGCCCGACGTGAAGAAGATCACCGTGATCTCGTCCACCAACGACCGGGCGCTGGAACTCTCCGGGGCCATCGCGGGCGGCGTGGTCCGGGCGGGGGCGGCCGACCGCGAGCGCCTGGAGGCCCTCGGTGTCCGCGTCGCCGACGCGTCCGATTACGGCGGCGGCCTCATCAACCACGATCTGTTCCTGTCGAACCCGGAGGTTCAGGGCGTGGTGAAGCGCGCCATTGCCCGGGGCGGCGGCTGAGATCCAGTCCCCTCCGGGGGGCGGCGAGCGGGATGGCCACGGAGTGGGGCTTGGCGTGCACGCCGTTGCCCCCTACACGGGCGGCGGGACCCAGGTCGGCGTCTTCCGACGCCGCGCGGCCGGCGCATCCCTGCGCAACGACGTTCGAGAGGAATTCGCGATGTTCACACTCGAGATCGATGGCGTGGCCATCGCCGTCATCAACGGCTCCGAGGAGGTCGCCCGCGATCTCTTCACCTGCGACGGCTTCAAGGACGACATTCAGGCCATGAAGAGCGAGGGCAAGGTGCTGTGGAACGGCACCTCCCCGCTGAAGATCCGCCCCGCCACCGAGGAGGAGACGGAGATCTTCGAAGATGCCCTGGCCGAGGACGATTCGGAGGAGGACGAGCCCTTCGAGCCGGATGCCCGCCACGCCGAGGCCGCCTCGAACGACGACGATGCGGATGAGGACGACGCGGACGAGGACGACGAAGAGGAAGGCGAAGACGAAGCCGATATCGTCTTCCTCGTGGATATCGACGAGGATTCGGGTCTCGATTCCTGAAACCGTATCGGCCCTCCTTCCCTCGGGAGGAGGGTCGACCTCAGGTCCGCAGGCCGGCGGCGATGTTGTGATTGATGCTGATCAGGGCCGTGAGCTTGTCGGCGTTCGGCTCGATCAGCGTATCGACCATGCGGCGGAACACGAACACCGACAGCTGCGCGATGCTGGTCTTGATCGGCTCGGGCAGCGGGCTGTCCGGCTCGGTCGCGGCGCCGGCGATGATGGCCCAGACCTTCTGATTGAAATTGAGGGCGTCCGCGAGAACGTCCTTCTGATTCTCCCAATCGGCCTGCACCGCCTGAAGGCGAGCCGCGGCCTTGATCAAAACGGCGGCTTCTGCCTCGCGCGGCGACATGGCCGTCTGTGAAACTTTCGCGTAGGCGTTGGCACCGTACGACATACTGCTCTCTCCCCAGACACCGCACTAAGACTGAACTCGCGGCGGGAGGAGCCTATGGGGGGCATCGTTAACGGAGCGTAATTCGCGCCCTCGCCGTATTCATGCCGAGAAGCTTGAGCAGGGAGAGGCCGGTGATCGCGGGCCGGCTCATGCCGTGCGGCGAGCGCGGGATTTCCGAACCCATGATGAACTTTGTCTTCGGCACGGTGGCGGGCGCGCTCCTGGCCTCCCTGGTAACCATCGTCGCCGTGCGTCAGCCTAGCGTTCAGGCACGGCTCGGCCTCTTTCCCGTGTCCACGGCGCCGATTCTACCAGCGGCCCGGACGCCCGGGCCGGCGTCGGACCTGCACGCCGAGGCGCCCAAATTCTGCCCGGCGGCGCGGGGCGGGGTCGGCAAGGCCGATATGCTGTTCGACCACAGGCGGTTCTGGCTCGTGGCGCCTTGAGCGCGACGTCGGGCCTCGTCGGCGCCCTGACGGATGGGCGCCCCGTTCTCAAACGCTGCTGAGCAGGAACATCACCATGGTGGTGGCCACCGTGGTGCTAAGGAAGCCACAGAGGGCTGCGGCGAAGGACGGACCGGTCTCGGCGCGCAAAGTGGCGGTGGGGCCGAGGACGGCGTCGGAGAGAGTCATATTCGAGGACAGGACGTTGCGGTTCATGGGACGGGGACCTTTGGGACAGCGAGCTCTGCGCCGCCTGTTCAGACTTGTGAAACGATTGACGCCGGGCCTAAGTGCGGGGCCGCACGCGCTCAGTCGCAGCGGTTGACCTTCTTGGCGATGCGCAGGTTCCGGGCCTCACTGCGCAGATCGATGGCGACGACGCCGGCACCGCAATCCTCGAACGCGTCACGGGCATCCGCATAACGGTCGCCGATCTCGTCGAGGGTGTCGCAGACCCGGTCGTGGTTGCCGATCCGGGCTTCCTCGCGGGCCTGGAACTTCAGGGCGTTGGCTTCGTCGACCTTGCGTCGTCCCTCGAAACAGCCGGGAGCGGCGACGGCCGATCCGGCGACGGCCAGCATGAGGCCCAGGGACAGAAGCGGCGTGACACGAGCATGACGCATGGAACAACCTCGGCGGTGCACGTCTCGAGGGACAGGGTGTGCAGGTGAAGGGTGGACTTTCCGAAGTCTCGGAAGAGGGCCGACCAATCATCCCGCGTTCATGCCCCAAGAACCCATGACCTAAGGCGAAGGTTCCGTGCCTCGCCCGCCCGCTTTTCGGCCACGGCGGGAGGCCAGGATTGCGGGGAGATTCACCGGCCGGAACCCCTGCGCATCGACGCCCACGTCGTATTGCCTCCGGATCGGTGTGAGCTTGCCATGGGAGTGGCCGTGCAGGTCGACGGCACCCCGGCCCATGCCGTTCCAGGTTCGGAAGGCGTAGTGGCACAGCACCAGGGGGCGCTCGTCCACGACGATCTCGGCATAGTGCCCGACGCTGGCCCAGCCCGAGGCGGCGAGGGTCTCCGGCCCATCGTTGTTGCCGACGATGAGGTGCTTGGTGCCGTTGAGCGCCCCGAGCAGTTCGGCGATGCAGTCCGGGCTCGGCCGCAGGGCGACGTCGCCGAGGTGCCACACCGTGTCGACGGGGGAGACGACGGCGTTCCACGCCGCGATGAGCGCGGCATCGTGCGTGGGCAGATCGGGATAGGGACGCTTGTCGATCCGCAGGATGCGCGGATCGGAGAAGTGGGTGTCGCTCGTGAACCAGACGGTCATGTCAACCGAACCGCCATGCGAACCGAATGGTCATGGCGCCCCGGCGCTCACCGGCCGGGGCTGAAGCGCAGGGGTACGGTGACGGCAAGGCTCGGAATGGTCACGCCCGCCGGGGCGGCCGGCAGGGAACCGCGCACCGTGGCCAGGGCCGCGCTGTCGATGGCGCCGATGCCGCTGCTGCTGGACAGGCCCGAACTCAGGACCTGACCGGAGCGCGAGACCGTGAACCGCACCACGGCGACGCCGCCGCTGGTTCCCGCCGCCGCGTTGGCGTTCATGCGGCCACGGATCGCCGAACTCAGGGCGCCTTGCCAGGCGCGGAGCGCGTTCGCGTCGTTTCCACCGGCCGCCGCACCGGTGCTGCTCTGGCGCGAGGCGGAGGCCGAGTTCTGCCGGGCGCGGCCTTCGCTGGCCGCCGCTGCAGCGCGGCGCGCGGCCTCGCGGGCGGCCTTGGCCTTCGCCTCGGCCCGGGCCTCCTCCCGTGCCTCGCGGCGTTCCTCTTCGCGCTCGGCCTTGAGCCGTGCCTCGCGGTCGGCCTTGCGCTTCGCCTCGCGCCGCGCCTCGAGGATCTTGGCTTCGTCGGGCTTCGGCTTCTCCACGGGCTTCGGCAACTCCCGCGCCACGACGGCCGGGGGCGGCGCCAGGGCGGGGGCGGTCTCGCCCGTGGAGGTGATGACCTGATCCTCCGGCGGCGGCTCGACCGCCTCGGCGACGGGGGGCACGGGCGGTGCGTCCGGCGGCTCGGCGACGGTGGTGGCCTCGGGCGCCACCATCGCGGTGTCCGGCGGCGGAGGCGCCGTCGCCTCGGGCGGGGCGACCTCCGTGGTCTCCAGGGGCTTTTCCTGCTCCACGGTCTCGGGTGTTTCCACCGGATTGGCCTCGGGCGGCGCCGAGACGGAGGCCGCCTGCTCGGCCGGCGCCTGGGTCTCGACCTCCGCCATCTGCGGCGCGAGGTCGATGGTCACGATATTCTCGCCCGGAGGCGCCTTGGGCTCCGGCTGGAACAGCGTGAGGGCGACAAGGGCGGAGCCATGCAGGCCGAGGGCGACGAGGAAGGCCGTGACGAGCGTGGAAGAGCCGCGACCATCGGGATCGCCCGTCGGAGCCGGGGCGCTCATGCGACCTGCGCTGGGAGTTGCGCTCATGGGATCAGGGGGCCGTTCCGGTCGCGGGGGCTGCGGCGGGCGCCGGCGCCGACGGCAGGGCGCCGCCGGGCGACTGGGCGATGAGCGAGACCTTGGTGAACCCGGCCTGACCGACGAGGCCCATCACTTCCATGATCTTGCCATAGGGCACGTCACGGTCGCCGCGCACGAGCATCACCTGTCCCGGATCCTCGGCCGCGAGGGCGCGTAGGCGCGGCATGAGGGTCTCGGGCGTCAGCTCCTCCTTGGCGAGGTAGGGCTTGCCGTCCTTGTCGATGGAGATTTCCAGGGGCTTCTTAGCCTGGGCGACCTTCTGCGCCGTGGTTTTGGGCAGTTGCACCGGTACGCCCGTGGTCATGAGGGGCGCCGCGACCATGAAGATGATGAGCAGCACCAGCATCACGTCCACGAGGGGCGTGACGTTCATCTCGGACATCGGCGCGCCGTCGAGGGCATCCTCGTCGTCACCGCCGCCGCCGGAGCGGATCGAACCCATGGCCATGCATCGCCCTCCAGGGCTACGGGCGGGCAGCCGGTCGAGCGGCGCCCCCTCCTCGCGAAAAATGAAAATCGGTTCGGAGCCGGCGCCCATGGACGAGGCCGGCCGTGTTCCGTGCGTCCGGTCCCCGTCCCCGACGCGGGACGGTCGGTCGGCGGCTATTCAGCGGCGGCGGCGCGGCCATGCACCGTGCGGTCGCGGGCAAGGCGGTTGCCGAGGATGCCGATGGAGGAGACGAAGCTCGCCTGCACGCGACCGATATCGGTGGTGAGTTTGTTATAGGCCATGACGGCCGGGATCGCCACGACGAGGCCGATGGCGGTGGCGAACAAGGCCTCGGCGATGCCGGGCGCCACCACGGCGAGGGAGGTGTCCTGGCTTTTCGCGATGGACGAGAACGAATTCATGATGCCCCACACCGTGCCGAACAGTCCGATGAACGGCGCGGTGGAGCCGGAGGTGGCCAGAAGCGGCAGCCCCGTCTGCATCGCCTTGAGGCGTGTCGTGAGGGCGGCGCGCATGGCCCGCTCGATGCGGTCGCGTCGTTCGGCCCGGGTTTCGCTGCTGTCCTGGTCACGCCACGCCTCGATGGCGGCGGCCGCCACCTGGGCATCCATGCCCTTACCCGAGGCTTCGAGGCTGCCGCCCGAGCGGACCAGGGCGTCGAACGCCTTGGCTTGACGCTTGGCGACGGCGATCCGCACGATCTTCTCGAACACCACCGTCCAGCATGCGATGGACGCCACCACCAGCAGGATCATCACCGACTTCACGATGGGGTCGGCCTGGAGGAACAGGCCGAGGAACGACATGTCGTGGGAGACGCCTGCGGGCGCAGTGGTCGGATCCATGGGAATGTCTTTCGGTTCGGTTCGGGGCGGATCAGCGGACGAAGGGCGCGGAGGTCTTGCTATCGGTCTCGATGCGCTCGAGGCAGGTCTCGCGGCTGGCCTCGCCGCCTTCGCAGGTCAGCACATCGTTGAGGAGGACCCGGCCGATCTTGGCGCAGGCGAGGCCGGGGAAATCGAACAGCCGGACCACGGTCTTGCGCTCCTGCACGGGGCCGAGTTCGACGGCGAGGCGTTTCTGGGCAACGCTGTCCGTGTCGAAGGCGAACAGATCGACCTTGAGGGACTTCAGGGCCGGGCCGCGGCTGTTGTCGACGAGGAGATAGGTGCGGCAGGCTTCGCCGGCCTGCTCGAGGCGATTGAGTTCGAGCTTGAGGGGCGCGGGCTTCGTCTCCTGCGCCATCGCGGCGCCCGTGACGCTCCCCAGGACGACAATGCCGAGACCGGCGGTCCATCCCGCTTTCCGGAGCTGTTCCCTGACCACGCCGCGCACTCCCACCATGACAGTTCCGTTTCCTCGAACGATGAGCGGTGCCGATTCCGCTTCCGGCCCCCTCGCGAGCGACCGTGACGTCCGGCCGTGCGAGTCGCGACCGCTCGTCACGACCCCTGGCCCGCGTCTCGGTTCGAGGGGAACACGACCCGGCTCGACATGGACCGAAGCCCATGCGGCGACTATCCATGTCGTGCGACGCAATATCCGAGTTCGCGGCGGCAGATCAAGCACAGGACTGAATATCAGAGTAGTTCCAAACTGTTACCGGGGCTGGCACGGATTTGCCGAGGCGTCTTGCCGAAAGATCCCGCCGTTGTGTTCCGAAGCGTCCCGCCGTTTCCGTGGCGTGTCGGACCCGGCCCGGATATGCGCCTCTGCGGAAAAATCCGGATTTGCGTCGGGCGGCTCCGGATCGACCGGCGGGCAAGCCCTTGATGGGCCTCGGTTCCAATTCCATATCCCGTTCACCGGCGGGCGTCGCCGGAGGACGGCGCTGCCTCCGGCGGGCTTTCCGAACACGGCGCGGCGTCCCGCCGGGCCGAGTGTCTCTCCACGAAGTGCCTCTCTATCCTCTCCGGGGCTTCGCCAGAAGGACAATCATCCGTGACAGCGCGGCCTTCTCCGTTCGGACATCCTTTCCTCCTCGGCTTCGACGAGATCGAGCAGGCCCTGGATCGCGTTTCCAAGGCGGCCAACGATGGATATCCGCCCTACAATATCGAGCGGGTCGTCCGCAGCGAGCAGGAGCCCGACCGTCTGCGCATCACCCTGGCGGTGGCGGGCTTCACCCGTGACCAGCTCGACGTGATGCTGGAGGAGAACCAACTCGTGGTGCGCGGCCGGCAGGTGGACGAGAAGGCGCGCCAGTTTCTCCACCGCGGCATCGCGGCCCGGCAGTTTCAGCGGACCTTCCTCCTCGCCGACGGCATGGAGGTGATGGGCGCCGATCTCTCGAACGGTCTGCTGTCCATCGATCTCACCCGCCCCGAGCCCGAGCGGGTGGTGCGCAAGATCGCCATCGCGTCCCGCGACGACGTGTGAGGGGACGCCGGTTTTCGAGCCGGTCGGGACGGACCCGGCCGAACATCATCACGCTCTGCCAGAAGGAGAGCCGACCATGACTGCATTCAGCCAGAATCCCATCACCGGCGCAGACCTCGATCCGGCCGAGTTCGATGCCGCCGACCTCGCGGCCCTGGGCGAAGGCCATATCGCCTATGTCCGCGCCATGCGGTCCGACGAGGTTACACGCCTGTTCCCGCAGGCGCCGGAACTGACGCCCGGCCTCGACCTCTTCGCCCTGCTGTCCGCCAGCGGCGCCCCGATCCTGCTCGCCGATTCCCGCGACGCCGTGGTCGCCAACGCCATGGCCAACGACCTCCAGACCGTCAGCCTCCACTGATCCCGGCCACCGCCGCCAGCAGCCGCGCAAGGTCCTGCGGTCGCGACAGGCGGTGGTCGCCATCGGCGATGAGAGTCAGGACGGTACCGGCCGGGGGCAGGCGCTCGACGAGGCGCAGGGCGTGGGACCACGGCACGTCCGGATCGGCCATGCCCTGCAGGATGTGAACCGCGCAGCCTGGATCGATGGCGTCCCCCAGCATCCGGTGCCGACGCCCATCCGCGATCAAGGCACCGGTGATCGGCACCGGCACGTCGCTGTACTCGCTCGGCCGAGCCCAGAAGCCGTCGCGCTCGATGGTCGCGCGGATCTCCGGCGTGAATCGCGCCCACATCAGGTCCTCGGTGAAATCGAGGGCGGGGGCGATGAGCACGAGACCCGAGGGCGCGACCCCGTTTCGCGCCGCCAGGCAGGCGATCCAGCCGCCCATGGACGAGCCGACGAGGAGGGGGCGCTGCGGCGCGAAGGCCGCGATCACCGCCCGGGCATCCTCCAACCAGGTCGAGATCGTGGCCCCCGCGAAATCGCCGCTCGATTCGCCGTGGCCCGTATAATCGAACCGAACCAGGGCGCGGCCGGTCTCGCGGGCCCAGCCGTCCAGGGCCTCCGCCTTGGTGGCGCGCATGTCGGAGCGGAAGCCTCCGCACCAGACCAGCGGCGGACCATCGCCGGGGCGGACGAGCACGGCGATGCGGCGCGCGTCCGGACCGCTCCCGACATCCAGGAAGACCGGGGCCTCGGCGGCGGGTTGCGGCATCGGTTTATCCCCGTTGTTCTGAACCATCGAAAACCAATCCTTTGCCTTTGCCTTTCGTTTACCGGGCCGTAAAGCACCGCGCCCATGCTGGCCCCATGACCGACATGCGCGATGGACGCTCCTGCCCCCGCTCTCACCCTTCGCGCCCCGTCACGGGGCCGGATTGCGGGTTCGCGTCGTGACTGGCGAGCCGCGCGGCGGCGCGTTTCCGGTGGAATCCGCTCCCCTCTCGGGCCGGACCATCCTGCAGATCATCCCGGCCCTCGACGCGGGCGGGGCCGAGCGCACCACCGTGGACGTGGCGGCGGCCCTCGCGGCGGCGGGCGCGCGCGCCCTCATCGCCACGGAGGGCGGACGGTTGGTGGGGGAGTTGCAGGCGAAGGGCGGGATCTGGCTGCCCTTCCCGGCGGCCTCGAAGAACCCGCTCTCCATGGCCCTCAATATCGGCCGTCTCGCCCGCCTATGTCGGCGCGAAGGCGTTGAGATCATCCATGCCCGCTCCCGGGCCCCGGCCTGGGTCGCCCTCGGGGCGGCGCGCCGCCTCGAAATTCCGTTCGTGACCACCTATCACGGCAGCTATTCCGGCCGCACCGGCGTGAAGGTGCTGTACAATTCCGTGATGGCGCGCGGCGACGTGGTCATCGCCAACTCGCATTATACCGCCGACCTCATCCGGACCCTCCACCCCGAGCAGGCCGGCGACCGGGTTCGGGTGATCCACCGGGGCACGGACCTCGCCCTGTTCAAGCCCGGCGCCGTGGCACCGGCCCGGGTCGAGGCCCTGCGGCGGGCCTGGGGCGTCGCGCCGCACCAGCGCGTCGTGCTCCTGGCCGCCCGGCTCACGGCCTGGAAGGGGCAGCGCGTGCTCATCGAGGCCGCCGCGCTCATGCGCGACCGGGGCGTGAGCGACGTCGCCATCGTCCTCGCCGGCGATCCGCAGGGCCGCGTCGCCTACGAGCGCGAACTTGATGCCCTCATCGCCGTGCGGCGACTCCAGGGCATCGTGCATCGGGTCGGGCATTGCACCGACATGCCGGCGGCGTTTCGCGCCGCCTCCGTGGTGGCGGTGCCCTCCGTCGAACCCGAAGCGTTCGGCCGCTCCGCCGTCGAGGCGCAGGCCCTGGGCACGCCCGTGGTCGTGTCCGATCTCGGGGCCGTGCCCGAGACCGTGCTGGCCCCGCCCGAGGTTCCGGCGACCCAGCGCACGGGCTGGCGGGTTCCACCGGGCAACGCCCCGGCCCTGGCCGACGCCCTAACCGAGGCCCTGTCCCTCGGGGCCTCGGCCCGCGAGGCCATGACTCGGCGTGGCCGGGCGCATGTGGAGGCGCACTTCTCCCTCGAAGGCATGGTCGGCGACACCCTCGGGGTCTACGCCGACCTCCTCGCCGGGCGGGCGGGACTTCGGACCGCATGAACCAAACCGGTTCGTCAGAGTTGACTTGAAGAAAAGTTCAGCCAAGGTGTCGATCCGGATTCCGGAGCGATTGGTGGCCAGGAACAGCCTTGCGGGGTTGGTGTTCATAGGCTGCCGTTTCGTCGTTTCATCAGGAGATTGAAGCCATTCGTAGACCTATGAGAGCCATGCCGGCCCCGCAGAAGGACGGGCCGCGCGCCAACCGGGACATCCGTGGCGTTCGCGAAGTGCAGCTCATCGACGACACCGGTCAGAACCGGGGTGTGGTCGCCTTCTTCGACGCCCTCGCTCTGGCCGAGGAAGCCGGCCTCGACCTCGTCGAGATCGCGCCCAACTCCGTTCCTCCCGTCTGCAAGCTGCTGGATTACGGCCGCTTCCGCTTCAACGAACAAAAGAAGCAGAACGAAGCCCGCAAGAAGCAGAAGACGGTCGAGGTCAAGGAGATCAAGCTCCGCCCCGGCATCGACAAGCACGATTACGACACCAAGATGAAGGCCGTGGTCCGGTTCTTCGAGGAGGGCGACAAGGTCAAGGTGACCCTGCGCTTCCGTGGCCGCGAGATGGCGCACCAGGATATCGGCCTGCGCCTTCTCGAACGGGTGAAGAACGAGACCCAGGAGATCGCCAAGGTGGAAAGCGAACCGATGCTCGAAGGCCGCCAGATGATTATGATCCTGGCGCCGCGCTAAGGCGCGTTCGCATCGTCGTCGCACGATCCACGCCGCTTTCCTTCGGAAGGCGGCGTTTTTCGTGTGTCGTGTTTCATCAACGGCCCCGCCGTTGATCGCAGACCACCGGCGGGGGAGGGGCCTATTTAACCACCGAGACCTGCGCATCCCCAGTCCGTCGCAGGACGTTGACGGTGACGTCGCCGCCGTAGCGCTGAAGCCGAAGGTCCACGCGCGAATCGCCGAGCTTCAAGTTGAAGATCGAGACCCCGTCGAGGAAGGCCGGCAGCGTTGGGTTCCGCAGGCGGATGCGGTTGCGGTCGTGCTGGAGCTCGAGGCCCATGCAGGCGGCGAGGAACGCGAAGGGCGCCGCCGCCGCCCAGGCCTGGGGTGAACACGCCACCGGGTAGGCGACGGGGCCGCGCTGATGCCGCCGCATGAAGCCGCAGAACAGTTCCGGCAGGCGCTTCTGCTCCTGATACAGGGCGGTGTCGAACATGCCCTCGAAGATCCGCGACGCTTCCGGCTTGAGATCGTAGCGGGCGAGGCCCAGGGCCACGAGGGCGTTGTCGTGCGGCCAGATCGAGCCGTTGTGGTACGACATCGGATTGTAGCGCGCCTCGCCGCGCGCGATGGTGCGCACGCCCCAGCCGTTGAACCCGTCCTTCGACAGGAGGTTGGCGGCGACGCTGGCGGCCCGCTCCGGCAGGGCGATGCCGGTGAACAGGGCGTGGCCCGCATTCGACGAGCGCACGGCGCATTGACGCTTCTCGCCGTCCAGCGCCAGGGCATAGGTGCCGATGGCGTCGCACCAGAACGCCTTGTCGAAGTTCTCGCGCAGGGCGCGGGCTTCGTGCTTCAGGCGCTCGGCCAACTCCGCATGGCCGAGGAGCTTGGCGAGCTTGGCCATGCCGTTCTTGGCGGCATAGACGTAGCCCTGGACCTCGCAGAGGGCGATGGGACCCTTCGCCAGGTTGCCGTCGGTGTGGAAGATCGAATCGTGGCTGTCCTTCCAGCCCTGGTTCTCCAGGCCCTTGTCGGTGTCGCGGGCGTACTCGACAAAGCCGTCGCCGTCCCGGTCGCCATACTTGTTCATCCATTCGAGGGCGAGTTCGAGGGCCGGCCAGATCCGCTCGATGGTCTCCCGGTCGCCCGTGACGGAGTAGTATTCCCACGCCAGCATCACGAAGAGCGGCGTGCCGTCGATGGTGCCGTAATAGTGCCGGAACGGCACCTCGCCGAGCATCGCCATCTCGCCGCGCCGGGTCTCGTGCAGCACTTTGCCGGGCTGGGCGTCGGCGGCGGGATCGATGGCCTTGGCCTGGGTCGAGGCGAGGTAGCGCAGGACGCCCTTGCCGAAATTCGGGTCGATCCATAAGGCCATCATCGCCGTGATGATGCCGTCGCGCCCGAACACCGTGGAGTACCAGGGGATGCCGGCGAAGGGGTAGATGCCCTCCGGTGTGCGGCTCGCCAGCATGTAGAGGTCGGCGGTGGCGCGGCAGGCGGCTTCGTTGAACTGGTCATTCGACGAGATGATCGTGGTGATACCGGCGGTGAGCTGGCGCAGGTCCCGGCGCGAATCACGGTAGGCGCGGGCGAAGATCACGCCCTCGGCGAGACCCTTGGGGTGGCGAACGGCGGCGGAAGAGCCCGAGGCCCGCGACAGCCCGGCGGCGGCGTCCTCGCCGACCTTCTCGGCGGCCGGCGCGCTGGTATAGGCCCGGTGTGATTCGAACACCGTCCGGATGAACAGGGAGGCGCGCCCGCCCGGCGGCAGCGAGACCTCGAAGCTCGCCTTGCCGGGCTCGATGTTCTTCGGCTTGGGACCGAAATGCAGGCTCGTGGTCCGCACCACCTCGTCGAGGCCGACGTACCGGAACTGCACCTCCGTCTCGCTCGCCACCTCGACGGTGCGCTTGCCGCGCGCGGTACGGGCCGTGCCGCGAACCTCGAACAGGTCGCGGAAATCCGCGTCGAAGGTCACACCGATTCGCAGTGTCCAGTGGCGGGAATCGTAGTTGCGCAGGCCGATCCGGTCGTAGCACGCGCCCTTGAACAGGAACTTGGTGCGCTCGATGGCGATGAGCTCGCGCGGGATCGTGGTCGCGTCGTGGGCGTCGATGCGGATGTCGGGCGTCGTCATGTCGACGCTCAGCGCACCGTTGTCGTCCTGCATCACCGACGACAGGAGCAGCGGACGCTGGTCCTCGATGGTGAGGTGCAGGCGCGAGAGATAGCGGGTGTCCTGAAAGAACAGGCCCTCGGGGCCGGGCAGGACGCCGATATCGCCGTAGCTGTCGAGGACGGCGAAAGCCTCGCCGTACTTCAGCGAGCGCAGGGGGCGCTCGACCAGGGAGGTCTGCGCCTCGATGTGATACTGCGGCAGGACCGCGTCGGCATCCTGAAAGCCATGGCTCGACGGCCCATTCAGCGGGCCGTTTGCGTGTTCTGCATCCGCCGTGGAAGTGTCAGCTGCCATGCCCGAGCGTCTCCGGATGGGTGGGGGGTCGCGGTTGGATCTGGAATCGAAAGGCCGCCCGTCGCGATCTGCGACGCGGGCGGCCTCATCGTTGACAGGTAGTGCGGCAATCGTACGACGTCACCCCACGGGGCCGAACCGAACGCCCGGCCCGGGAGAGGTCAGGCCGGCATCGCCGCCACGGGGATCGGCGCCAGGGCCGAGCCGTTGAGATCGCCGTACCGGGGCGAGAAGCTCATCGCCTGGGGCATTTTGATCACGTCGCTCTGGGCCGCGAGGAGGCTCTCGTAGACGGCGACGTATTTCTGAACCATCCGCTCGGCGGTGAACTGGGTTTCGAAATGGCGACGGACGCCGGCCCGGCTCATGGCCTGCACCTTGTGGACGGCCGCCACGGCATCATCCATCGAATCGCACAGGACGCCCGAGACGCCGTCGGCGATCACTTCCGGCACGGAGCCGTTGCGGAAGGCAATGACCGGCGTGCCGGCCGACATGGATTCGATCATCACGAGACCGAAGGGCTCCGGCCAGTCGATGGGGAAGGCGAGCGCCAGGGCGTTGCCGAGGAAGTCCTTCTTCTGCTCCTCGTTGATCTCGCCGATGAACTCGACCAGCGGATGGTGGATCATCGGCTCGATGACCTCGTCCCAGTAATCCTGGTCGGCCTTGTCGACCTTGGCGGCGATCTTGAGCTTCACGCCCGACCGGATTGCCATCTCGATGGCGCGGTCGGGGCGCTTCTCCGGCGAGATGCGGCCGAGGAACGCGAGATAGCCGCCCTTCGCTTCTGGGTAGAACGGACAGTTCTGGGCCGGCAGGCCGTGATGGATGGTGGATGCCCAATTCACGTTCTTGGGCATCGGCTCGCGCTGGTTGTCGGAGATCGACACCAGGGGCATGCCCGTGAAGGTGCGGTAGACCGGCATGAAGTCCGGCACGTCGAGGCGTCCGTGCATCGTGGTGACGCACTTGTGGTTCAGGTCCTCGAACATCGGATATTGCAGCAGATCGATGTGGAAGTGCAGCACGTCGAACTCATGCGCGCGCTTGTGCACGTGGTGCAGCATGGCGAGGTGGCTCGCCGTGTGATCGCGGTAGCCGAGGAGGCGCAGGCCCTCCGGCGTGCAGGCCGCAAGCTTGGCCGAGGTCTCCGAATCACCGCTGGCGAACAGGGTGACGTCGTGGCCCTGGCGGACGAGCTCTTCCGTGATCCAGGATACGACGCGCTCGGTGCCGCCGTAGAACTTCGGGGGGACCGCCTCCGAAAGCGGAGCAATCTGGGCAATGCGCACGAAGCGTCTCCTTGAGGTCGAATGTGCGTCGACCTAACGCGATCCGGCCTGAGTGGGACATGAATGAAACCCACGGCCAAGGTTTATGGTTCCTCGGCTTTCGCGGTGCGACGGAATTTTTGCGTCGCGTCACGGATGTCCCCGTTATCCCGGGGTGAGATGCCTGCGCGGATCGGTCGTGTTGCCGGTTCTGCCCGCGAGCCTACCTCCCTGACATGTGCGAATTTGTGCAATGCGCGCCGCCCTTGTTTCACCTCCGGGGGTCGTCTAAGCCTCCCGCCGGCGCAGTCTGGGATTGGAGCAATTCCATCCGGCGGGGCGCCCCCGGGACATTGCGGTCGCCGGTGCACATGAGAGGTCCCGCATGACCGGCCTGATGGCGGATTATCTGCCCCTCATCGTTTTCATCGGCGTGTCGCTGTTCATCGCGGCGGCTTTGCTGGTGGCGCCCTTCCTCGTGGCTTACAACAGCCCCGATCCGGAGAAGCTCTCGGCCTACGAGTGCGGCTTCAACGCTTTCGATGACGCGCGCATGAAGTTCGACGTTCGCTTCTATCTCGTGGCGATCCTGTTCATCATCTTCGACCTCGAGGTCGCGTTCCTGTTTCCCTGGGCGATCACCTTCGGGGAACTCGGCTGGTTCGGCATGTGGTCGATGATGGCCTTCCTCGGCGTTCTGACCGTCGGCTTCGTCTACGAATGGCGCAAGGGCGCCCTCGAGTGGGACTAGCGCCCCCGAATCGTCGCGTCGCCCCATTGTCCGAAGCCTGATCCCGAGAAACCGATGGCCTTCAGCCCCGACCTCTCCCGAGCCCCAGCCATCGCGCCGGCCCCCAAGGGGATCATCGATCCCAACACCGGTCGGCCCATCGGAGCGGACGATCCGACGTTCCTGTCGATTAACAGCGAGCTTGCCGATCGCGGCTTTCTCCTCACCTCGACGGACGATCTCATCAACTGGGCGCGCACGGGCTCGCTGATGTGGATGACGTTCGGCCTCGCCTGCTGCGCCGTCGAGATGATGCAGATGTCGATGCCGCGCTACGATTGCGAGCGCTTCGGCTTCGCCCCACGCGGTTCGCCGCGCCAGTCCGACGTGATGATCGTCGCCGGCACGCTCACCAACAAGATGGCTCCCGCCCTCCGCAAGGTCTACGATCAGATGCCGGAGCCGCGCTACGTCATCTCCATGGGCTCATGCGCCAATGGCGGCGGCTATTACCATTATTCCTACTCGGTCGTTCGTGGCTGCGACCGGGTCGTGCCCGTCGACATCTATGTGCCGGGCTGCCCGCCAACCGCCGAGGCGCTTCTGTACGGCGTGCTGCTGCTGCAGAAGAAGATCCGCCGCACCGGCACCATCGAGCGCTGAGGGGCTGATGAGCAACGGCATCACCATTCGGGCGCACACCGCCTCCGCCACCGGGCCGGACGCGCTTGCCGCCCTGAGCGATCACATCGGCGCCGCCCTCGGCCCGGCGGTCGTGAGCCGCACCATCGCGTTCGGTGAACTGACCCTCGTGGTGCAGGCGAGCGACATCGTCTACGCCCTGACCTACCTGCGCGACGATCCGGACTGCGCCTTCCGCTGCTTCATCGACATCTGCGGCGCGGATTATCCGAGCCGCGCCAAGCGGTTCGACGTCGTCTACCACCTGCTGTCCCTGCGCCATAACGTCCGCATCCGCGTGAAGGTGCAGACCGACGACCAGACCTCGGTGCCGTCCGTCATCGACGTGTTCCCGGCGGCGAACTGGTTCGAGCGCGAGACCTACGACCTCTACGGCATCCTGTTCTCGGGCCATCCCGATCTCCGCCGCCTCCTGACGGATTACGGATTCGAGGGGCACCCCCTGCGCAAGGACTTCCCCCTCACCGGCTTCGTCGAGGTCCGGTACGATCAGGACGAGGCCCGCGTCGTCTACGAGCCCGTGAAGCTGACCCAGGAATTCCGAAACTTCGACTTCCTGTCGCCGTGGGAGGGCACGGACTACGTGCTCCCGGGCGATGAGAAGCGGTCCCATTGAGCGGCGGAGCGAGGCCATGACCGAGCACAACATCCGCAACTTCGCGATCAATTTCGGGCCGCAGCACCCGGCGGCGCACGGCGTGCTGCGCCTCGTGCTCGAACTCGACGGCGAGATCGTCGAGCGGGTCGATCCGCATATCGGTCTGCTGCATCGCGGCACCGAGAAGCTCATCGAGCACAAGACCTACCTGCAGGCGACGCCCTATTTCGACCGGCTCGACTACGTGTCGCCGATGAATCAGGAGCACGCCTTCTGCCTCGGCATCGAGAAGTTGCTCGGGCTGGAAGTGCCGCGCCGCGCCCAGCTCATCCGAGTGCTGTTCTGCGAGATCGGCCGTATCCTCTCGCACCTCCTCAACGTCACCACGCAGGCGATGGACGTCGGCGCCCTCACGCCGCCCCTGTGGGGCTTCGAGGAGCGCGAGAAGCTCATGATCTTCTACGAGCGCGCCTCGGGGGCGCGGCTCCACGCCAACTACTTCCGGCCCGGCGGCGTGCATCAGGACCTGCCGCCCGCCCTCATCGACGACATCGAGGCGTTCATCGACCCGTTCCTGCAGGTGGTCGACGACCTCGACAACCTCGTCATGGGCAACCGCATCTTCAAGCAGCGCAACGTCGACATCGGCATCGTCACCGTCGACGAGGCCATGGCCTGGGGTTTCTCGGGCGTGATGGTGCGCGGCTCCGGCATCCCGTGGGATCTGCGCAAGTCGCAGCCCTACGAGTGCTACGAGGAAATGGAGTTCGACATCCCCGTGGGGAAGAACGGCGACACCTACGATCGCCAGGTCATCCGCATGGAGGAGATGCGGGAATCCGCGAAGATCATGCGGCAATGCTGCGTGAAGCTGCGCGAGCCCGCCGGCCAGGGTCCCATCGCCGCCACCGACGGCAAGTTCGCGCCGCCGCCGCGCCGCGAGATGAAGCGCTCGATGGAAGCGCTCATCCACCACTTCAAGCTCTATACCGAGGGTTTCCACGTGCCGGCGGGTGAAGTCTACGCCGCCGTCGAGGCGCCGAAGGGCGAGTTCGGCGTCTATCTCGTCGCCGACGGCACCAATAAGCCCTACCGCTGCAAGATCCGCGCTCCGGGCTTCGCCCACCTCCAGGCCATGGACTGGATGTGCCGGGGCCACATGCTGGCCGACGTGTCGTGCGTGCTCGGCACGCTGGACATCGTGTTCGGCGAAGTGGACCGGTGAAGGGACGCAAGGTTTCGGACTGATGGCCAATCGCAGACTCGCCCCCGCCGCCGAGCAGCCCCAAAGCTTCGCGTTCTCATCCGAGAACGCCGAGTGGGCCAAGGGACAGATCGACAAGTATCCGGAAGGCCGTCAGGCCTCGGCCGTGATCCCGCTGCTGTGGAAGGCGCAGGAGCAGAACGGCGGCTGGCTGCCGCAGAAGGCCATCGAGGCGGTGGCCGACGAACTCGGCATGCCGCATATCCGCGTCCTCGAAGTCGCGACCTTCTACACGATGTTCGCCCTGGAGCCGGTGGGCCGGTTCTGGATTCAGCTCTGCGGCACGGTGCCGTGCGATTCCTGCGGCGCCCGCGAGCTGAAGGACTATCTGCACGCCCGTCTCGGCGCGCCGGGCCATGTGAGTGCGGACGGCAACTTCTCCTGGCTCGAAGTCGAGTGTCTGGGCGCCTGCTGCAACGCGCCCATGGCCCAGATCAACCAGGATTACTACGAGGACCTGACGCCTGAGCTTCTGGGTAAGCTCATGGACGACCTCGCTGCCGGACGCCCCGTCAAGGTCGGCTCGCAGATCGGACGCACCTCTTCCGAGCCGAAGGGCGGCCCCGATACGCTGACGGATGCGAGCCTGTTCGATGGTTCCCGCGTCGGTGCCTGGCGCAAGCGCTTCGAGACGGCCGATTCGAAGCAGGACGAGGCCGGCGGCAAGGCGGAGGCCGCCTCGTCCGAGCAGCGGGCCGCCGTCGATCCGAAGCCCGCCCGCCCCGATGCTGGCCGCGCCGTCGGCACAGCCACCACCGATGCACCCGCCCAGCGCAACGCCGCCGGGGAGACTCCGGTGCCGGCCGGCGCGAAGGCCGATGCGGCTGACACGACGGAATCGACGGCCCAGCGGAACAAGCCGGCGGCACCCGAGGCCATTGCCAAGGCCGAGGCGGCCGGTGCGGAGGCCGGCACGCAATCCGATCTGCCGCGCAACGAACCGCCGCCGCAGCCCGTCGCTTCGGGCGCGAACGACGATGCGGCCGCCACCTCCGCCCCGCAGAAGGGGAACTAGCATGCTCTCCGATCAGGATCGTATCTTCACCAACCTGTACGGCCTGCATTCGCCGGATCTGGCGGAAGCGCAGAAGCGCGGCGCCTGGGACGGCACCAAGTTTCTCCTCGAGATGGGCCGGGACTGGATCATCGAGGAGATGAAGCAGTCGGGTCTGCGCGGGCGCGGCGGTGCTGGCTTCCCCACGGGCCTGAAATGGTCGTTCATGCCGAAGAAGTCGGATGGGCGCCCGCATTATCTCGTGGTGAATGCCGACGAATCGGAGCCGGGCACCTGCAAGGACCGCGAGATCATGCGGCACGATCCGCATCTCCTCATCGAAGGCTGCATGCTCGCCTCCTTCGCCATGGCGGCGCATGCCTGCTACATCTACATCCGCGGCGAGTACGTCGCCGAGAAGCACGCCCTGCAGCGGGCCGTCGACGAAGCTTACGCGGCCCGCCTCGTCGGCAAGGACAACATTCACGGTTATCCGTTCGACATCTACGTCCACCACGGCGCCGGCGCGTATATCTGTGGCGAGGAGACGGCCCTGCTCGAAAGCCTCGAGGGCAAGAAGGGCATGCCGCGCATGAAGCCGCCCTTCCCGGCCAATATGGGCCTCTACGGCTGCCCGACGACGGTGAACAACGTCGAGTCGATTGCCGTTGCCGGCACAATCCTGCGCCGGGGTGGCGCGTGGTTCGCGGGATTGGGTGGCAAGAACAACACCGGCACGAAGCTGTTCTGCGTCTCCGGCCACGTCAACAAGCCCTGCAACGTCGAGGAAGAGCTGGGTATCACCTTCCGCGAGCTCATCGACCGGCATTGCGGCGGCATGCGGGGCGGCTGGGACAACCTGCTCTGCTCGATCCCCGGCGGCTCGTCGGTGCCCCTAGTGCCGGCCGAGCAGATCATCGACGCCAAGATGGATTTCGACACCCTGCGCAACCTCGGCTCCGGCCTCGGGACGGCGGCGGTCATCGTCCTCGACCGCTCCACCGATATCGTCGCCGCCATTGCCCGCATCGCCTACTTCTACAAACACGAGAGCTGCGGCCAGTGCACGCCATGCCGCGAAGGCACCGGCTGGATGTGGCGAGTGATGCTGCGCATGGCCGAGGGCCGGGCCCAGCGCCGCGAGATCGACATGCTCCTCGATGTGACGAAGCAGATCGAGGGCCACACCATCTGCGCGCTCGGCGACGCCGCTGCCTGGCCGATCCAGGGCCTGATCCGGCACTTCCGTCCCGAGATCGAGAAGCGGATCGACCGCTATAGCGCCAACCCGCATTCCGACCCGGTGCCGATGGCGGCGGAGTGATCCGCCCCGGCGGCGGAGTGATCCCCCGCCCGCACCCACCCGAATTCGAACCCGAGACCCACGCATGACCAAGATCGTCGTCGACGGCACCGAGGTCGATGTTCCCGCCGATTACACGCTGCTCCAGGCGTGCGAGGTCGCGGGCGCGGAGATTCCGCGCTTCTGCTTCCACGAGCGGCTGTCCATCGCGGGCAATTGCCGCATGTGCCTCGTCGAGTTGAAGGGGGCCCCGAAGCCCGTCGCCTCCTGCGCCTACGCGGTGAAGGATTGTCGGCCCGGCCCCAACGGCGAGCCGCCGGAGGTGCTGACGCGCTCAGGGACCACCAAGAAAGCCCGCGAGGGGGTGATGGAGTTCCTCCTGATCAACCACCCCCTCGATTGCCCGATCTGTGACCAGGGCGGCCACTGCGACCTGCAGGATCAGGCCATGGCGTACGGCGTCGATTCGACCCGCTACGGCGAGAACAAGCGCGCCGTCGAGGAGAAGTATATCGGCCCCCTCGTCCGTACGGCCATGAACCGCTGTATCCATTGCACCCGCTGCGTCCGCTTCCTCGCGGAAGTCGCCGGCGTGCCGGATCTCGGCGCCATTGGGCGCGGCGAGGACATGGAGATCACGAGCTACCTCGAATCCGCCATGGGCTCCGAGCTTCAGGGCAACGTCGCGGATCTCTGCCCCGTGGGCGCCCTCGTCCACAAGCCGCAGAGCTACGAGGTCCGTCCCTGGGAGCTGTCGAAGACCGAGTCCATCGACGTGATGGATGCGGTGGGCTGCGCCATCCGGGTCGACGCCAAGGGCCGCGAAGTCATCCAGATCGAACCCCGCATCAACGAGGCGATCAACGAGGAGTGGATCTCCGACAAGACCCGCCACGCCGTGGATGGCCTACGGATGCAGCGCCTCGACCGGCCGTATCTGCGCGAGAACGGCCGCCTGCGCCCGGCCTCTTGGGGCGAGGCTTTCGCCGCCATCGCGGCGAGGATGAAGGGCACCGACCCCAAGCGCATCGGCGCCATCGCGGGCGATCTCGCCGGCGTAGAAGAGATGTTCGCCCTCAAATCCCTGATGACCGCTCTCGGGGTGACGAATCTCGACGGCCGGCAGGCCGGCGAGGCCATCGATCCGGCCTGGGGCCGGGCGGCCTACACCTTCGGGACCACCATCGCGGGGATCGAGGAGGCCGACGCGATCCTGCTGGTCGGAACGAATCCGCGCCTCGAAGCATCGCTCGTCAACGTGCGCATCCGCAAGCGCTGGCGCATGGCGCCGCTCGCCGTCGGCCTCATCGGCGAGGCGGTCGACCTCACCTATCCCCACACCTATCTCGGCGCCGGCCCGGAGACTCTGGGCGAGATCGCTGCCGGTCGGCACAGCTTCGCCGAGGTCTTGAGGGCCGCGAGCCGTCCCCTCGTCATCGTGGGCACGGGCGCGCTCACCCGTCCGGACGGCGCCGCCATCCTGTCGGCCGCTGCGGCGCTCGCCAAGGACATCGGCGCGGTGACCGCAGACTGGAACGGCTTCGGCGTCCTTCAGACGGCCGCCGCCCGCGTCGGCGCCCTCGATCTCGGCTTCGTGCCGGGGGAGGGGGGGCTCGATGTCGCCGCCATGACGCAGGCCGGCGCCCTCGACGTCCTCTTCAACCTCGGAGCCGATGAGGTCGAGGTCGGTCCGGGCGCCTTCGTGATCTATCAGGGCACCCATGGCGACCGGGGCGCGACCCGGGCCGACGTTGTCTTGCCGGGAGCGGCCTACACCGAGAAGAGCGCCACCTTCGTTAACCTCGAAGGCCGGGTGCAGATGACCAACCGCGCCGGCTTCCCGCCGGGCGATGCCCGCGAGGATTGGGCGATCCTGCGCGCCCTGTCCGACGTGCTCGGCCAGCGCCTTCCCTACGATTCGCTGGTCGCCCTGCGCCGGGCCCTCTATACCGCCCATCCGCACTTCGCGGGCCTCGACGCCGTGGCGCCGAGCAACACCGTGGCGACGGTCGAGACCTTGGCGGGGCTCGGGGGGGCGCCCGACCGCGCGGCCTTCGCGCCGGCCGTACCTGACTTCTACCTCACCAACGCCATCGCCCGCGCCTCGCGGGTGCTGGCCGAATGTTCGAGCCTCGCACGCGTGCGTGGCCTCGAAGCCGCCGAATAAGGGTTTCCTGCGATGACCTTCTGGGAAGCCCTCGGCGCCGTCCTGCTCATGGCCCTCAAGAGCTTCGTGCTCCTGGCCCTGCTGCTCGTCTTCATCGCCTACGCCCTGCTCGCCGATCGCAAGATCTGGGCGGCGGTGCAGCTGCGGCGCGGTCCCAACGTCGTCGGGCCGTGGGGCCTGTTCCAATCCTTCGCCGATCTTCTGAAGTTCGTCCTGAAGGAGCCGGTGATTCCGGCCGGCGCCAACAAGGGGCTGTTTCTCCTGGCGCCCCTCGTCTTCGCCACCCTGGCGCTCGCCGCCTGGGCTGTGATTCCCCTCGCCGAGGGCTGGGCGCTCGCCGACCTCAACGTCGGCATCACCTACATCTTCGCCATCTCGTCCCTGGGGGTCTACGGCGTGCTCATGGGCGGCTGGGCCTCGAACTCAAAATACGCCTTCCTCGGCGCCCTGCGCTCGGCCGCCCAGATGATTTCCTACGAGGTCAGCCTCGGCTTCGTGATCATCTGTGTGCTGCTCTGCGCCGGCTCCCTCAACCTGTCGCGCATCGTCATGGCGCAGGACACGTCCCTCGGCATCCTCGGCTGGTACTGGCTGTGGTTGTTTCCGATGTTCGTGGTGTTCTTCGTCTCGGCGCTGGCCGAGACCAACCGCCCGCCTTTCGATCTGCCGGAGGCCGAATCGGAGCTCGTGGCCGGCTACATGGTCGAATACTCCTCGACGCCGTACCTGCTGTTCATGCTCGGCGAGTACGTGGCGATCATGACCATGTGTGCCCTCGGCACGGTGCTGTTCCTCGGCGGCTGGCTCTCACCGATCCCGTTCGCGCCCTTCACCTGGGTGCCGGGCCTGATCTGGTTCGCCCTGAAGGCCAGCTTCCTGTTCTTCATGATCGCCATGGTGAAGGCCATGGTGCCGCGCTACCGCTACGATCAGCTCATGCGGCTCGGCTGGAAGGTGTTCCTTCCGCTCTCCCTCGTCTCGGTCGTCGTCGTCGCCTTCGTTCTCAAGCTCACCGGCCTCGCGCCGGGTGCCTGACATCACCCACAGGGAGATCGTGGCATGAAGCTCGATCAGGTCGCCAAGGGTCTTCTGCTCAAGGAGTTCGTGACGGGGTTCGCCCTCGCCATGCGCTACTTCTTCAAACCGAAGGCCACCATCAACTACCCGTTCGAGATGGGTCATCGCGGGCCGCGCTTCCGGGGCGAGCACGCCCTGCGCCGCTATCCCAACGGCGAGGAACGCTGCATCGCCTGCAAGCTGTGCGAGGCGATCTGCCCGGCGCAGGCCATCACCATCGAGGCCGGTCCACGTCGGAACGACGGCACCCGCCGCACCACGCGCTACGACCTCGACATGGTCAAATGCATCTATTGCGGCATGTGTCAGGAGGCCTGTCCGGTGGATGCCATCGTCGAGGGACCGAATTTCGAGTTCTCCGTGGAGACCCGCGAGGAGCTTCTCTACGACAAGGAGAAGCTTCTCCTAAACGGCGACCGGTGGGAGCGCGAGATCGCGCGCAACCTCGCCGTCGACGCCCCTTATCGGTAAGGCGCGACGGCTCCGCGGTTGTGCACCGCAGGGGCGGGATCTATAGACGGGCGGCATCACCTGCCCGGCTGACGGCCTTCCCGGCCATCAAGGCGGCTCGCAAGGGCCATAGACGAATCAACGGCAGAAGGGGCTGTCCTCCGGACGGCTGATCTCCACAATCGCATGAGCGCAGCCGCAGCCTTCTTCTACCTGTTCGCCGGCGTGACCGTCGCTTCGGGTTTCATGGTGATCGCCTCGCGCAATCCCGTGGCCTCGGTGCTGTACCTCATCCTCGCCTTCGTGAACGCCGCCGGCCTCTTCGTCATGATGGGGGCCGAGTTCCTCGCGATGATCCTCGTCGTCGTCTATGTCGGCGCCGTCGCAGTCTTGTTCCTCTTCGTCGTGATGATGCTCGACGTGGATTTCGCGCAGCTGCGCCAGGGCTTCCAGCGCTACCTGCCCATCGGCGCCCTCATCGGCGCGGTGTTCCTCATCGAACTGGTGCTCGTCGTCGGCACCTGGAACATCGACCCCGACCTGCTCCAGGCGCCGCTCGGCCCGCTCGCCAGCACCGAGGGCCTGACCAACACCCAGGCGCTCGGCCGGGTGCTCTATACGGACTATGTCTTCTACTTCCAGCTCGCCGGCCTCATCCTGCTCACCGCGATGATCGGCGCCATCGTGCTGACCCTGCGCGACCGTCCCGGCGTCAAGCGCCAGAACATCGCCGTGCAGAACGCCCGCACCCAGGCCGCCGCCGTCGAGACCCGCAAGGTGCCGTCGCGCCAGGGCGTGGAAGTCTGATGCCGAACCACGGGAGACCCATCCGATGATCGGCCTGAGCCATTACCTCACAGTCGCCGCGATCCTGTTCACCCTCGGGGTGCTCGGCATCTTCATCAACCGCAAGAACGTCATCGTCATCCTGATGTCCGTGGAGCTGATCCTGCTCGCGGTGAACATCAACCTCGTGGCGTTCTCGACCCATCTCAACGACATCACCGGCCAGGTCTTCGCCCTGTTCGTGCTCACTGTGGCGGCGGCCGAAGCCGCCATCGGCCTTGCCATCCTCGTCGTGTTTTTCCGAAACCGCGGCTCCATCGCGGTGGAGGACGTGAACATGATGAAGGGCTGACGCACCCCGCGCGAAGACCCGACCGAACGGGGCCGTCAATGGCCCCGCGCGGTGACACGAAGACAGGGCTCGCTTGCTCGAGGCCCCGCGCGAAGCGCGCGGGGCCGGGCGCGACCCAGGAGGCCGGACAAGCCAGCGATGTATCACGCGATCGTCTTCTTTCCGCTCATGGGCGCGCTCATCGCGGGCCTGTTCGGCCGCCGGCTCGGCCCCAAGATGTGCGAGGCCATCACCACGGGCTTCCTCGCCTTCTCGGCGCTGTTGTCCTGGGGCGTCTTCCTCGACATTCCCGGCACGGATCACGCCACCCGCGTCCAGGTCGCGAACTGGTTCACCGCCGGTGACCTCGTGGTCGACTGGGCGTTCCGGATCGATACCCTCACGGCCGTGATGCTGGTGGTGGTGACCTCGGTCTCGACGCTCGTGCACCTCTACTCCATCGGCTACATGGAGGAGGATCCGCACCGGCCGCGCTTCTTCGCCTACCTGTCGCTGTTCACCTTCGCCATGCTCATGCTGGTGACCTCCGACAACCTCGTGCAGATGTTCTTCGGCTGGGAGGGCGTCGGCCTCGCCTCCTACCTGCTCATCGGCTTCTGGTACGAGAAGCCCTCGGCCAACGCCGCGGCCATGAAGGCCTTCATCGTCAACCGCGTCGGCGATTTCGGCTTCTCGCTCGGCATCTTCCTCGTCTTCGTGCTCACGGGCTCGGTGGCGTTCGACGGCATCTTCGCCCGCGCCGCCGAGATCAAGGACGCCACCTTCCACTTCCTCGGCTACGATTGGAGCGTCTGGACGCTCGCCTGTCTGCTCCTGTTCATGGGCGCCATGGGCAAGTCGGCGCAGTTCCTGCTCCACACCTGGCTGCCCGACGCCATGGAGGGCCCGACTCCGGTCTCCGCCCTCATCCATGCCGCCACCATGGTGACGGCGGGCGTGTTCATGGTGGCGCGCCTGTCGCCGGTCTTCGAACTCGCCCCCAACGCCCTCGTGGTGGTGACGGTCATCGGCGGAATCACGGCGTTCTTCGCCGCCACCGTCGGCCTCGTCCAGAACGACATCAAGCGGGTCATCGCCTACTCGACCTGTTCGCAGCTCGGCTACATGTTCGTGGCGCTGGGCGTCGGCGCCTACTCGGCCGGGGTGTTCCACCTCTTCACCCACGCCTTCTTCAAGGCGCTGCTGTTCCTCGGCGCCGGCTCGGTCATCCACGCGATGCACCACGAGCAGGACATGCGGAACATGGGCAATCTGCGCCGCTACATCCCGTTCACCACGGCGATGATGACCATCGGCACCCTGGCGCTCATCGGCTTCCCGTTCACGTCCGGCTACTATTCGAAGGACGCGATCATCGAGGCCGCCTACGCCTCGACGCGGCCGGGCCACACCCTGGCCTTCCTCGCGACCGTCGTCGCCGCCCTGTTCACATCGTTCTATTCCTGGCGCCTGTTCTTCCTCACCTTCGAGGGGCCGGCGCGCTGGGCCCATCACGGCGCGGCGCCTACCGACGCGCATCATGCCGTGGCGCATGCCGCGAACGAGGCCGATGGCGCCCCGGGTCACCACGAGGGCGTCGCCCACGACGACCATGGCCACGACGTCGAGCCCGCTTCGCACAGCGCCATCGAGCATCACGATCACGCCCATACGCCGCACGAGAGCCCCCTCGTGATGACGATTCCCCTGGGCATCCTTGCCTTCGGCGCCCTATTCGCCGGCCTGATCTTCAAGAACCGCTTCATCGGTGAGGGCATGGACCGGTTCTGGGGCCATTCCCTGGGCCACGGCCCCGACAACCACATCATGCACGACATCCACCACGTTCCGGCGCTGGTGTCCTACGCGCCCTTCATCATGATGGTCGCCGGCTTCGTCCTCGCGTTCTGGATGTATATCCGCCGTCCCGAACTGCCGGGCCAGCTCGCCGCTCAGCAGCCGAGTCTGTACCGGTTCCTGCTCAACAAGTGGTACTTCGACGAACTCTACGACCGGATCTTCGTCCGTCCGGCCAAGGATTTTGGCAAGTTCCTCTGGAAGGAAGGCGACGGCCGGATCATCGACGGAATGGGACCGAACGGCATCGCCGCCCGTGTGCTGGATGTGACGCGCGGCGTTGTCCGGCTCCAGACCGGCTACGTCTACCACTACGCCTTCGTCATGCTCGTCGGGGTCGCCGGCCTCATCAGCTGGTACATGCTCGCCGGCCTGCCCAAGGTCGGACACTGATGGTCGCGGATAAGAACGGGAGCGCCCGCTAGATGTTCGGCCTCGGAATCCTCTCCGGCCTTCTGATCGTGCCCCTGTGCGGCGCGGCCTTCATCCTCACCCTCGGGGATGAGACGGAGGCCGCCAAGCGCAACGCGCGTTGGGCGGCCCTCGCCGCCACGGTCGCCACCTTCCTCCTGTCCCTGGTGGCCTGGAGCCGCTTCGACACGAGTACGGCGAGCTTCCAGCTCGTCGAGAGCCATGTCTGGCTGAGCGAGGCGACCCGGTTCAAGCTCGGCGTTGACGGCTTCTCGATGCCGCTGATCCTCCTGACCACCTTCCTGATGCCGTTCTGCATCGGCGCGTCGTGGCTCTCCGTGACCAAGCGCGTGAAGGAATACTACGTCGCCTTCCTCGTCCTCGAGACGACGATGATCGGCGTGTTCCAGGCCCTCGATCTGGTGCTGTTCTACCTGTTCTTCGAGGCCGGCCTGATCCCGATGTTCCTCATCATCGGCATCTGGGGCGGCAAGCGGCGCATCTACGCGAGCTTCAAGTTCTTCCTCTACACCCTGCTCGGCTCGGTGCTGATGCTGCTCGCCATCATGGCGATGTACTGGCACGCCGGCACCACCGATATTCCGACCCTGCTGCAGACCCGCTTCCCCGTGGAGATGCAGACCTGGCTGTGGCTCGCTTTCTTCGCCTCCTTCGCGGTGAAGATGCCCATGTGGCCGGTCCATACCTGGCTTCCCGACGCCCACGTGGAGGCACCCACCGCCGGTTCGGTGATCCTCGCCGGCATCCTCCTGAAGATGGGCGGCTACGGCTTCATCCGCATCTCGCTGCCGATGTTCCCGGATGCCTCCCAGGCCTTCGCCCCGATGGTGTTCGCCCTGTCGGTGATCGCCATCATCTTCACGTCGCTCATCGCCATGGTACAGAGCGACATCAAGAAGCTCATCGCCTACTCGTCCGTGGCGCATATGGGCTTCGTGACCCTCGGCCTGTTCACCCTCAACGAGCAGGGGATCCAGGGCGCGCTGTTCCTCATGATCTCCCACGGCATCGTGTCGGGCGCGCTCTTCCTCTGCGTCGGCGTGGTCTACGACCGGATGCACACCCGCGAGATCGCCGCCTATGGCGGCCTCGTGAAGCGCATGCCCCTCTACGCGGCGGCCATGATGGTGTTCACCATGGCCAATGTCGGCCTCCCCGGCACGTCGGGCTTCGTCGGCGAGTTCCTCGCCATGATGGGCGCCTTCAAGGCCAATCCGACGGTGGCGTTCTTCTCGGTCTTCGGCATCATCCTGTCGGCCGGCTACGCCCTGTGGCTCTATGCCCGGGTGATCTACGGCAAGCTCGAGAAGCCGAGCCTCCAGGGCATCCTCGACCTCGACTTGCGCGAGAAGATCATCATCGCCCCCCTCGTCGCCCTGACGATCTATTACGGGGTCCATCCGGCGCCGATCCTCGACACCTTCGCTCCCTCCACGGAAGCGTTGATGCAGAGCATGAAGACCGCGCTGTCGAACACGCAGACGGCGGCTGCCCTCCCGCCCGCCGCGCGCTGAAAGCACCGCTCCGATGATCGCTGCCCAATCCGTCCTGCCCGCGCTCTGGCCCGCTCTGCCCGAGTTGATCCTCGCCGTCGGCGTCCTCGTCCTCGTCCTCTACGGATCGTTCCGGGGTGAGCGGTCGGCGGAGGGTGTCAGCGTCGGCGCCCTGCTGCTCATGATTCTCGCCCTGTTCGTGGTCATGTCGCAATCCGGCGCAAAGGTGACGACCCTGAACGGCTCCTTCATCGTCGACAATTTCTCGAAGGTGATGAAGGCGCTGATTCTGCTTGGCTCCGCCGCCTCGATCCTGCTGGCTCGGGACTACTTTCAGCGTGCCCGCATCGACCGGTTCGAGTTCCCGATCCTCATCGTGCTCTGCACGCTCGGCATGATGGTCATGGCCTCGGCCAACGATCTCATCTCCCTCTATCTCGGCCTCGAACTGCAGTCGCTCGCGGCCTACGTCATCGCCGCCTTCCACCGCGACAACCTGAAATCCACCGAAGCCGGTCTAAAATACTTCGTCCTCGGCGCGCTCTCCTCGGGCATGCTGCTCTACGGGTCGTCCCTCGTCTACGGCTTCACCGGCACCGTCTCGTTCCCCGGCATCGTCGCGGCCCTGAACGACACGACTGTCGGTTTCGGCCTCGTGCTCGGCATCGTGTTCGTGGCGGCGGGCGTCGCGTTCAAGCTCGCGGCCGTGCCGTTCCACATGTGGACCCCGGACGTCTACGAGGGCTCGCCGACGCCAGTCACCGCCTTCTTCGCCTCGGCACCCAAGATGGCCGCCATGGCGATGACGATCCGGATCTTCATCGGCGCCTTCCCGGACGTCACCGCCGTCTGGCAGCAGATCATCGTGTTCGTCGCCATCGCCTCCATGGCTTTGGGCTCGTTCGCCGCCATCGGCCAGCGCTCGCTCAAGCGCCTCATGGCCTATTCCTCCATCGGCAACGTCGGCTACGCCCTGGTTGGGCTCGCCGCCGGCTCGCAGGACGGTGTCCGCGGCGTGGTGATCTACATGATCATCTACCTCGCCATGACGCTCGGCGCCTTCGCGGTGATCCTGTCGCTCCGTCGCGGTGGTCAGATGTTTGAGACCGTGGACGACCTCTCCGGCCTGTCGCGGACCCACCCTGTCCTCGCCTTCTGCCTTGCCGCGATGATGTTCTCCCTCGCCGGTATTCCGCCGCTGGCCGGCTTCTTCGCCAAGTACTACGTCTTCGCCGCCGCCATCCAGGCGAACCTCGTGACGCTCGCGGTGATCGGCGTCGTCACCAGTGTGGTCGGCGCGTTCTACTATCTGCGCCTCGTCAAGGTGATGTACTTCGACGAGCCGGTGGCCGCTTACGAGCCGATGGCACCGGGCCTGCGCATCGTTCTCGGTTTCACCAGCGTCGTCGTGGTTCTGTTCTGGATCGTGCCGGCCCCCCTCGTGGGCGCCGCCGGTGCCGCCGCGAAGTCGCTCTTCGCCGGCTCCTGAGGCCGCGTCCTTGAGCGGGTATCGTCTGGGGGAGCGGGCGCGGGCGGCGGGCCATCGCCTTCACGTTCACGAGAGCCTCGGCTCTACGAACACGGAGGCCCTGGAGCGGGCGCGCGCCGGAGAGACCGGCCCCCTCTGGGTCGCGGCCCACCGCCAGCTTGCGGGACGTGGCCGGCGCGGAAATGCCTGGGCATCCGAACCGGGCAATCTCACCGCGAGTCTGCTTTGGCCGGTGGACGACGTCGAGCCGGCCGATGTGCCGACCCTGGGGTTCGTGGCCGGTGTCGGCCTGATGGCGGCCCTGGACAGGGTGGTCCGCGTCCCGCCACCGCGTCACATGGAAGGCGGGTCACCTCTCCCTGGGGGAGGGGGACAGGGTGCTGTTGGTGAACTTTTCGACGGGGGCATACCCCGCTCCATCGAGGAGAGGGAGCCCGGCGGGCTCGACGACGCGAAGGGTGGGGTAGGGCAGGCATCCTTCCGGTTGAAGTGGCCCAACGACGTCCTGGTCTCGGGCGCCAAGCTCGCCGGGCTCCTCCTTGAAGCGGAAACCCTCCCCGGCGGGCGTCGCGCGGTGGTGATGGGCTTCGGCGTCAACGTCGCGGCGGCACCGGAGGGCTTGCCTTATCCGGCAACCTGCCTCAGGCAGTTGGGGCACGCCACGCGCGCCGAGGATCTGTTCGTGTGCCTAACGAATGGAATCGTCGAGGCGGCGCGGGATTGGGACCGGGGCCGGGGATTTTCGCGAATCCGCGAACGCTGGATCGCCGACGCGGCCGGGATCGGCGCGCCGGTGACCGTTCGAACCGGCGACACCCATGTGCATGGAATTTTCGAGACGATCGACGAAGCGGGACGCCTCGTCATCCGATCGGACGAGGGAACGCGACGGACCGTGACGGCGGGCGAGGTGCATTTGGGAACGGCCGCGACGGCGGCTTGAGGTTTGGGTGAAGATGACGACAGGGCAAGACGAACTCGTCTTCGTGCCGCTCGGCGGCGTGGGCGAGATCGGCATGAATGCGGCATTGTACGGGTTCGGGCCGGCCAAGCGCCGCAAATGGATCATGGTCGATTGCGGTATGGGGTTTGCCGGGGAAGAGGGCTTCCCGGGGATCGACCTCATGTTCCCGGACCTGAGCTTCATCGAGGAGCGCAAGGACGATCTGCTGGGCATCTTCATCACCCATGCGCACGAGGATCATATCGGTGCCATCGGTGAATTGTGGCCTAAGCTCAAGGCGCCGGTCTACGCCACGCGCTTTGCGAAAAGCCTGCTGGAAGCCCGCCGCCTCAGCGAGCCGGGTGCGCCGAAGGTGGTGCTGAAGGAGATCCAGGCCGGACGCCGGGTTCAGATCGGTCCGTTCGAGATCGAGTACGTGCCCGTCTCGCACTCGATTCCGGAATCGAACGCCGTCGCCATCCGCACGCCGCACGGTCTGCTGCTCCATACCGGTGACTGGAAGCTCGATCCCACCCCGATCCTCGGCGATGTGACCTCCGAGGCCGCGTTCCGGGCTTTGGGTGACGAGGGCATCCTCGCCATGATCAGCGACTCGACCAACGTCGTGCGGGAAGGCCGCTCCCCGAGCGAGGCCGAAGTCGCCGCCACCCTGCGCGAACTCATCACCGAGGCGCCGAACCGCGTCGCCGTGACCACCTTTGCCTCCAACGTCGCCCGCATGCGCGCCGTGGCCGAGGCAGCCCAGGCCTGCGGCCGTGAAGTGGTCGCCGTCGGGCGTGCCATGGACCGGGTGATCGGCGTCGCCCGCGAATGCGGCTTCCTCGACGGCCTGCCCGATTTCCGTTCGGCGGACGCCTACGGATACCTGCCCCGCGACAAGGTGGTGTGCCTGCTCACCGGTTCGCAGGGCGAGGAGCGCGCGGCGCTCGCCCGCGTCTCGCGCGACGACCATCCCGACGTGACCCTGGCGGCGGGCGACCGGGTGATCTTCTCCTCCCGTGCCATTCCGGGCAACGAGCGGGCCGTGGGGGCGATCATCAACGACCTCGTCAATGCCGGCATCGAGGTCGTGACCGACCGGACCAAGCTCGTCCACGTCTCGGGCCATCCCCGGCGCGAGGAGATGGCAGAGATGTACGCCTGGACCCGGCCGCAGACGGCGATCCCCGTCCACGGCGAGGCCCTGCACCTCGACGAGCACGCCCGCTTCGCCCGGGCGCAGGGCGTGCCGAACATCGTGAAGGCCCGCAACGGCAGCGTCGTGCGCCTCGCCCCCGGCACGCCCGAGGTGATCGATCACGTCAAGGCCGGCCGCCTGTTCAAGGACGGCAACATCCTCATCGACGCCAAGGACCGGGCGATCCCTGAGCGGCGCAAGCTCGCGCAGGCCGGTCTCGTCTCGGTCGCCATCGCCATCGACGAGCAGGGCGAGGTGTTGGGTGAGCCCGCCATCGATATCATCGGCCTGCCCAATCGCGGTCGCGGCGGCCAGCCGATGCTGGACGTGGTGATCGAGTGCGTCGCCCGGACCCTGTCGGGCCTGTCGAAGGTCAAGCGCCGGGACGCCGAGGCCGTCGAGAAGGCCGTGGACCGGGCGATCCGCTCCGGCGTCAACGAAGCCTGGGGCAAGAAGCCCGCCTGTCACGTGCAGGTGGTGGAAGTCTAGAACCGCGTCGCGCCCTCTTCCCCTACAGGGAGGAGGGCTTTTTCGCGCATGCCATGAGCTTGGAGGGAGCCAACATGATCGGACGCCTCAATCACGTCGCCATCGCGGTGCGCGACCTCGACGCCGCCTGCGCGATCTATCGCGACACCCTCGGCGCCACGGTGACCGAGCCGCTGCCGCAGCCCGAGCACGGCGTCACCGTGGTGTTCGTGAACCTGCCCAACAGCAAGGTCGAGCTCATGGCGCCCCTGGGCGAGGGGTCGCCCATCGCGAGCTTCGTCGAGCGCAACCCGCAGGGCGGCGTCCACCACGTCTGCTATGAGGTCGACGACATCCTGGCCGCCCGCGACAAGCTGAAGGCGCAGGGCGCCCGCGTGCTCGGCACCGGCGAGCCCAAGATCGGCGCCCATGGCAAACCTGTCCTGTTCCTCCACCCCAAGGACTTCCTCGGCACCCTGGTCGAACTCGAGCAGGTCTGAGCCGCTTGAACGCCGTCCTCGTCAGCCTCGCTGCCTCCACCCTGCGGACGTTGGCCGTCATGCTGGCAGTCATCGCCCTCGTCGTCGTGGTGGCGGTGAGCCAGTTCCGGCTCACGGTGTTCGGGGCCGTCGCCCTTTACTTCGTGGTGTGGTGGACGCTGCTGTTCGTGATCCTGCCGATCCGGAACCAGGCCGAGACCGATCCCGCCCTGGTCGTTCCGGGGCAGGATCCGGGCGCGCCGGCGACGCCGCGTCTGCGAGAGAAGGCGCTCTGGACCACGCTCCTCGCCAGCGTGGTGTTCCTCGGGGCGATTCCCTTGTTCGAATTGGCTGGACTCTGAAGCTGTCCTGATGGCCATCCGCAGCCGGCGAAAGGTTTGCCGGCGTCCGGGCATAAAAAAAGCAAGGCCGAAGCCTTGCTTTTGACGAAGACGATTGTCGGAACAGCCTCGTTATCTCGCGCATCTTGACGGCGCGGCGGCTGATTGTTCCTCCCAAGACCCGGGCCTGTCGCGGCTTCTCAAGAGCCTTGCGACCAGCAAGCGTGCTTATAGGAACAGAAATTCCCATTGTCACGTCGGGGATAGGAAAAACCGGTGCTTTTCTACCGGATATGGCAGTCCGTCCGAGCGGTTTATCCGGGTTGCTCGCTTCGTATCGTCGAGGGCTTGTCGAAGGGGGGGCGGCTCCTGCCGCTTCGGTGCATCTCCTGAGGTCGCGAGGATCGCGTCACCGCGCGGAACGAACCGGGCGCATTCTGCGCTCAAGGGGATGCCGGTCCGATGGAGGGGGCGGGCGTCGCGCAGCCGAAGATCGCACCGCGCGCCTGCGTTTCGGGGCGATGCAGTCCAGGTGTCGCCCGGCTGCGCTTGTATTTTCCCGAAGCAATGTGTTGTGTGCCCCGGCGCGTCCGACGGTTCGGCACGCCGGTTCCAGGGCCTTCCATGCGTCTCTCCCGCTACTTCCTCCCCACCCTGCGCGAGACGCCCAAAGAGGCGGAGATCGTCTCGCACCGGCTCATGCTGCGGGCCGGCCTCGTGCGCCAGGAAGCCGCCGGCATCTACGCTTGGCTGCCGCTGGGTCTGCGGGTTCTGAACCGGGTCTGCGCGGTGATCCGCGAGGAGCAGGACCGGGCCGGGGCCATCGAGATCCTGATGCCGGCGATCCAGTCGGCCGAACTCTGGAAGGAATCCGGACGCTACGAGGCCTACGGCAAGGAGATGCTTCGCATCGCCGACCGTCACGACCGCGAGATGCTGTTCGGCCCCACCGCCGAGGAGGTCGTCACCGAGATCTTCCGCGCCAGCGTGAAATCGTACAAGGACTTGCCGAAGAACCTCTACCAGATCTCCTGGAAGTTCCGCGACGAGGTGCGGCCGCGCTTCGGCACCATGCGCTCGCGCGAGTTCCTGATGAAGGACGCCTACTCGTTCGACATCGATCAGGCGAGCGCCCGCCATGCCTACAACCGCATGTTCGTGGCTTACTTGCGCACCTTCGCGGGCCTCGGCCTCAAGGCCATCCCCATGCGGGCCGATACCGGCCCCATCGGCGGCGATCTCAGCCACGAATTCATCATCTTGGCCCAGACCGGCGAGAGCGAAGTGTTCTGCGATCGGCAGTACCTCGATTTCGAGATCCCGCCCGTGACCACGGATTTCGAGGATGTCGCCGGCCTCCAGGGCACCGTCGATCGCTGGACATCGCATTACGCCGCGACGAGCGAGATGCACGAGCCGGCCGCCTTCGCCGAGGTTCCGGCGGACAACCAGATGGCCGCGCGCGGCATCGAAGTCGGTCACATCTTCTATTTCGGCACCAAGTATTCCGAGCCCATGGGCGCCAAGGTCACCGGGCCCGACGGTATCGAGCGCCCGGTGCATATGGGCTCCTACGGCATCGGCCCGAGCCGCCTCGTGGCGGCCATCGTCGAGGCGTCGCATGACGAAGCCGGCATCATCTGGCCGGATGCCGTGGCGCCGTTCGATGTGGCGCTCATCAACCTCAAGACCGGCGATGCCGCCACCGACGCCGCCTGCACGGAGATCCAGGCGAGCCTCGAGGCCGCTGGCCTCACGGTGCTGTACGACGACCGCGACGAGCGGCCGGGGGCCAAGTTCGCCACCGCCGATCTCATCGGTCTGCCCTGGCAGGTGATCGTCGGTCCGCGCGGCCTCGCCGAGGGCAAGGTCGAACTCAAGCGCCGGGCCGGCGGCGAGCGCGAGACCATCGCGCCCATCGATCTCATCGCCCGCTTGAAGCGGGCCTGAGGCCGCCATGCGGGCGGCGTTGATGGAGCGGCTGAAGGGGGCCGGAGCCCTGTTGCGGGGCGGCGGCACACCCCCGTTCGCCGGGTTCGAGTGGATTCTGGCCGGGCGCTACCTGCGCGCGCGGCGGCGCGGCGGCGGCGTCTCCGTGGTGGCGTTCTTCTCGGTCCTGGGTATCGCCCTGGGCGTCGCCACCCTCATCATCGTGCTCTCGGTGATGAACGGCTTTCGCACGGAACTGCTGTCGAAGATCGTCGGCATCAACGGCCACGTCTTCGTTACCCCCATCGACCGTCTGTTCGCGGATTTCGAGGACCTGTCGGACCGCTTGTCGAAGGTCGCCGGCGTCCGCTCCGCGATTCCCCTGGTCGAAGGCCAAGCCTTCGCGTCCTCGCCCTATGGCGGCAGCGGCGTCCTCGTGCGCGGCATCCGGGCGGAAGATCTCGACAAGATCACCGCCGTTGCCAAGAACGTCCGGGGCGGCAGCCTGGAGGGATTCGACGACGGCAGCGGCGTCGCCATCGGCCGGCGTCTGGCCGAATCCCTTGGCCTCCAGGCCGGCGATTCCATCACCCTCTCGACGCCGAAGGGCGCGACCACGCCGTTCGGCACGGCGCCGCGCACGAAGTCCTACACCGTCAAGGCGGTGTTCGAGGTCGGGATGACCGAGTTCGATTCGACCTTCGTGTTCATGCCGCTGGCCGAATCGCAGGCGTTCTTCAACCGCGAGGGCGATGTCAGCCTCATCGAGATCTACCTCGACAACGCCGATGGGGTGGCGGCCATGCGGCCCGACCTCGAAATGGCGGCCGAGCGCCCGGTGCTGCTCACGGATTGGCGCCAGCGTAACCGCACCTTCTTCGGCGCCCTGGAGGTGGAGCGGAACGTGATGTTCCTCATCCTCAGCCTCATCGTGGTCGTGGCGACCCTCAACATCGTCTCGGGGCTCATCCTTCTCGTGCGCGACAAGTCGAGCGACATCGCCATCCTGCGCACCATGGGGGCGACGCCCGGCACGGTGATGCGGGTGTTCCTCATCAACGGCGCCCTCATCGGCATCGTCGGGACGTTGAGCGGCCTCGGCCTCGGCATCCTCATCACCCTCAACATCAAGCCGATCCAGCGCGTGCTGTTTCCCTCGGCCTGGGACCCGACGGTGCGGTTCCTGGCCGAGATCCCGGCCGAGATGAACAGCCAGGAAATCACCGTGGTGGTGGTCACCTCCATCGCCCTGTCGCTCATCGCCACCCTGTATCCGTCTTGGCGCGCCGCCCGGCTCGATCCGGTGCAGGCCCTCCGTTACGGCTAGGGTGCTTTCGCGCGAGGCAATGCCTGGTCCGTGTGAAGAGATCGCGACCCCACCACGACGGAGGGCGCCTTTCGTGCTTCATGAATCACGGAAGGCGCTTTAAGGGCACGAACCGAGCGGCCGCGAGCGGCTTCCCCAAGAGGACTTCCATGGACACGAAAGCCGAGGCGCCCGGCGCGCAGCCGGTCCCGGCCCTGTTCTTCGCCAAGGTCGAACGGCGTTATGCGCAAGGGGCGGGGGCACTCGACATCCTGCGCGGCGCCGAGTTCGCCCTGTGGCCCGGCGAACTCGTCGCCCTGGTGGCGCCGTCGGGGGCCGGCAAGTCGACGCTGCTGCACGTCGCCGGTTTGTTGGAACGGCCCGATGCGGGGGAGGTCTATGTCGGCGGGCGGCCCACCGCCGCCATGGCGGATTCCGAGCGCACGCGCATCCGCCGCGAGGAGATGGGATTCGTCTATCAGTTCCATCACCTCCTGCCGGAGTTCTCGGCCCTGGAGAACGTGGTGATGCCCCAGCTCATCCGGGGCCTGTCCCATAAGGAGGGCAAGGCGCGGGCGACGGAACTCCTGGAGTTCCTCGGCCTCAAGGACCGGCTGATTCACCGCCCCGCCGAACTCTCCGGCGGCGAGCAGCAGCGCGTCGCCATCGCGCGGGCGGTGGCGAATGGCCCGCGCCTGCTGCTGGCCGACGAGCCTACGGGCAACCTCGATCCGCACACCGCCGCCCATGTGTTCGGCATCCTCGTCTCCCTGGTGCGCGCCTCCGGCCTCGCCGCCCTGGTGGCGACCCACAACATGGAGCTTGCCGCCCGCATGGACCGGCGCGTGACCATCCGCGACGGGTTGATCGTCCCCCTCGACTGATCGGGGCCGGGGGCGATGACCTTGATCGTCGTTCCGGGGCGCGATCGGGGAACCCGGTCCCAGGGGCGCTGACGGCAGAACACCGTGCGGCACCTGTAGTTCTGCCTCCCGGGTTCCGCTGCGGACGCCGGGCCAGGGATCTTCCGACGGGCCAAGATCCCCCCATGAAATCGCCCTGCCTCGCAGGCGACGGAGCCTGCGCGGACTCGGAATGGAATAGACAAGCCGGTCACGGATCGTGGTTCCGGCTCAGTCGATGGATCGGTTCTGCATCGGCGAAAGTGGCCTGTACGGTTCGCATCCGGCCCGCCATCACGGCCCATTCGATGATCGTTTGCCGATGGACCGGTTGAGCAGCGCGATTCACCGCTCGTTGACTCCGATCGACGTGAAGCGCGATTTTTCCCTTTACATGGAACAAACGAGGAACAAAAATAGAACCGTCAACGAAAGGCAGGGCCGATGTTCAAGCGGATGTTCCTGACCGGCATGGTCGAACTCATGGCCTTTGGGCTCCTGGCGGGTGCCGTCGCGATCTGGGCCGTAGCCCTGTCGCCGTTAAGATAGGCGTTGCACCGGCGTCACGCGCGGGACCTCTCCACAGCGAATCGGGGCGATGGGTCGAACGCGGCCCAATTTCTTCATCTTGGCGCGGTCAGGTGGAGCATGGCGCGCATCCTCAAAGACCCCGGTTTCGTCCATCTCCACGTCCACTCGTCGTTCTCGCTCCTCGAAGGGGCGCTGAAGGTCGGGGACATCGTCAAGGCGGCGGCCGCCGACCGGCAGCCGGCCCTGGCGCTCACCGACACCAACAACCTGTTCGGAGCCCTCGAATTTTCCGAGAAGGCTTCGGGGTCCGGCCTTCAGCCCATCGCAGGCCTGCAGGTGACGGTGGCGTTCGAGACGCCCGATCCCATGGTGCGGGTGGCACCGGGGCAGGCGGGCTGCGCCAACGTCGTGGTCCTGGCGCAGGACGAGGCGGGCTACGCGAATCTCCTCAAATTGGCGAGCCGCGTCTATTTCGATGGGGCGCTCGGCGACGCCCCCCGTGTCGGCGCGGCCGGTCTCGCCGAATGCGCCGGCGGCCTCATCGCGCTCACCGGCGGCAGCACCGGCCCCCTCGATACGGCCCTGCGCCAGGGCCGGGTGGACCTCGCCGCCGCGCGCCTCGGCCAGCTGAAGGCCGCTTTCGGGGAGGACAATCTCTACGTCGAGATCATGCGCCACGGCCTGTCCGACGAGCGCGCCGTCGAGCGGGAGCTGCTTCGCCTCGCCGACGCCAACGGCCTGTCCATCGTGGCCACCAACGAGCCGTTCTTCGCGAAAACCAGCGATTACGACGCCCACGATGCCCTGCTGGCCATCGCGGACGGGCGCCTCGTCTCCGACGAGCGCCGCCGCAGGCTCACGCCGCGCCACGGCTTCACCACCCGGGCGCAGATGGCGGAACTGTTCGCGGATCTGCCGGACGCACTCAACGCCACCGTCGAGATCGCCATGCGCTGCGCCTATCGCGTGCGCACCCGCAAGCCGATCCTGCCGAATTTCGGCGTGGTCGCGGCCCTCGATGCCGCCGTGCCCGAGGCGGAGGTCGCGCCCCCCCTCGACGAACCGGAAGAGCTGCGTCGCCAAGCCATCGCGGGCCTCGACCTGCGTCTCGCCCAGCACGGCACCGCGCCGGGCATGACCGAACAGGTCTATCGCGACCGCCTCGCTTTCGAGCTCGACGTCATCGTCGGCATGAAGTTTCCCGGCTACTTCCTCATCGTGTCGGACTTCATCAAGTGGGCGAAGGAGCATGACATTCCCGTCGGCCCGGGCCGCGGATCGGGTGCCGGCTCCCTCGTCGCGTGGTCGCTCCTCATAACCGACCTCGATCCCCTGCGGTTCGGCCTGCTGTTCGAGCGCTTCCTCAACCCCGAGCGCGTCTCGATGCCGGATTTCGACATCGACTTCTGCGTCGATGGTCGCGAGCGGGTGATCCAGTACGTGCAGGAGCGCTACGGGCACGAGCAGGTGGCCCAGATCATCACCTTCGGTACCTTGCAGGCGCGCGGCGTGCTGCGCGACGTCGGCCGCGTCTTGGAGATGCCCTACGGGCAGGTCGACAAGCTGACGAAGCTGGTGCCACAGAACCCGGCCAATCCCGTGACCCTGACCCAGGCCATCGAGGGCGAGCCGAAGTTGCAGGCGGCCATGGAGGAGGAGCCCATCGTGGCCCGCCTCATGGAGATCGCCAAGAAGCTCGAGGGCCTGCACCGCCACGCCTCGACCCACGCCGCCGGCGTGGTCATCGGCGACCGGCCCCTCGAACAGCTTGTCCCCCTCTACCGCGATCCGAAGACCGGAATGCGGGTGACCCAGTTCAACATGAAATGGGTCGAGCAGGCGGGGTTGGTGAAGTTCGACTTCCTCGGCCTCAAGACCCTGACGCTGCTGCGGTATTGCACCGATCTACTGGCCAAGCGCGGCATCATCGTCGACCTGGCGAGCCTGCCGCTGGACAACGAGGCGACCTACGCGCCGATGAAGCGCGGCGAAACGGTGGGCGTGTTCCAGGTGGAATCCGCCGGCATGCGCAAGGCGCTCGTCGAGATGCAGGCCGACCGGTTCGAGGACATCATCGCCCTCGTGGCTCTCTATCGGCCCGGCCCCATGGCCAACATCCCGGTCTATTGCGAGCGCAAGCTCGGCCGCGACGCTGGCAACGAGGCGAGCTGGTATCCGCACGCCAAGCTGGAGCCGATCCTGCGCGAGACCTTCGGCATCATCGTCTACCAGGAACAGGTGATGGAGGTGGCCAAGGTCCTGGCCGGCTATTCGCTGGGCGAGGCCGACATGCTCCGCCGCGCCATGGGCAAGAAGATCAAGGCGGAGATGGACGCCCAGCGCGACCGCTTCGTGAAGGGCTGCCTAGAGCGCGGACTGACGGAAGCGAAGGCCAATGAGATCTTCGACTTGCTCGCCAAGTTCGCCGATTACGGCTTCAACAAGTCGCACGCCGCCGCCTACGCCCTGCTGACCTACCAGACCGCCTATCTCAAGGCGAACCATCCGGTGGAATTCCTGGCCGCCGCCATGCAGCTCGACATCGACGTGACGGACAAGCTCGCGGAGTTCCGCCAGGACGCGCAGCGCCTGAAGATCACCGTCGAGCCGCCCTCCATCAACACCTCGGGCGTGAATTTCGAGGTGCGGGAGGGGCGCATCATCTACGCCCTGTCGGCGATCAAGGGCGTCGGGCGCGGCGCCGTCGAGGCCGTGGTCCAGGCGCGCGGCGAGAAGCCGTTCAAGGAACTCGCCTGTCTGGCCCGCCGCATCAACCCGCGCCTCATCAACAAGCGGACGCTGGAAAACCTCGTCGCCGCCGGGGCGCTCGACGTGTTGGAGCCCGACCGGGCGCGGGCCTGGGCCGCCATCGAGCCGATGATGAAGCTCGCGCAAGGCGCGGCCGAGGCCGAGAGCACCGGCATCGTCGACATGTTCGGCGGCGTCACCTCCGCGGATGTCACCCTACGGGTGCCGGCCTATGACGGCTGGCCCATGGCGGAGAAGCTCAAGCGCGAATACGACGCCATCGGCTTCTTCCTCTCGGGCCATCCGCTCGACGAGTACGGCGATCTCCTGGGCAAGCTCCGGGTCCAGACCTGGGCCGAGTTCTGCCGCGCCGTGCGGGCGGGCACCACCAGCGTCGGCCGCGTCGCCGCCTCCGTCCTCGACCGGTCGGAGCGGCGGACGAAGACAGGCAACAAGCTCGGCATCGTCATCCTGTCCGACCAGACCGGGCATTTCGAGGCGATCATCTTCTCGGAAGGCCTCGGGCATTACCGCGAGATCCTCGAGCCCGGCAGCCCCCTGGTCCTCCAGCTCCAGGCCAACCTCGAAGGCGAGGATGTCCGCGCCCGCATCATGACGGCCGAACCCCTCGACGCGGCGGTGGCCCGCCACCAGAAGGGCATGCGCGTCTACCTGCGGGACGAGCGCCCGATCCCGTCGGTGCAGCAGCGCCTGCAGGTGCGCGGCGAGGGCGAGGTCTCGCTCATCCTGCTCCTCGACGGCGGCGACCGCGAGGTCGAGGTGAAGCTGCCGGGCAAGTATCAGGCGACGCCGCAGATCGCTGGGGCGCTCCGGGCCGTGCCGGGCGTGGTGCAGGTGGAGGTGAACTGATCCGGGGTTCCGAGGGGATCATTCCCTCGGCGGGTGTTGGGCAGCGCCCGACGTTTGTCCGGGGCTCTGCCCCGGCCCCGCGAAGGGCTCGCCCTTCGAACCCGGATTCAGCAAGCGGCCCGTGCCTCCAGCCGCTCGGCCACCAGCGCCTGGAGAGTCCACAGGTGCAGGTCCAAAATCCCCTCGCGGGCGCAGGCCTCGGCGGTGCGGAACAGGTATTCGGCGCTCGGGCCGAGATGCCCGGCGCCTGTCGCGATGCGGTCGGCGATCTCGGGCTCCGTGAGGCGGCCGGTGTAGCGGTCGCTGGCGCGGTTGACGACGAAGGTCAGGGCCGTCACCGGGCCTTGGTCGGTCTCCACCGTCACCCAGCGGCCGAGATAGCCGTTGCCGCGCATTTCCCGGCGCCAGACCGGCAGCAGGGTGGCGTGCGGATCATCGTCCGCGAGCCGGAAGGCGACGCCCCGGCACAGGCCGCCGCGATCCAGCGCCAGGACGAGGCCCGGCCGTTCGACGCTGCCGCGAAACCGGCGCTGCAGCAGACAGAACCGGCGGTGGTAGCCCCGCACCGTGCCGATCCGCCGTTCGGTGAAGGCGAATTCCGGTTGCCAGATGAGGGAACCGTAGCCGAACACCCAAAGACTCTCGCCCGCCTTCGGCCGCCGCGCGAGGGCCTGGGTCAGGCCGGGGCCGAGTTCGTCGTCGGTGAGAAATGTCTGTGCCGTCGGATCGTCGCGGACGGGGTCGGGATGGGCGCGGGCGATGAGGTCGAGGGTCAGGCTCAGGGGGCGTTTGGGCATACTCCATGGTTCCATCGTGCCCTGTCCGGAACAAGGCCCTCAGGCTCGGTTGCCGAGGGTCTCCAGTTCCGAAAACGGCTCCGTGCGATGGCCGGAGCAAACTTCCTCGTCGTCGGACAGCACGCTGAGTGCGCCGCCCGTGTCCCGAATCACCGCCTTGGCCCGCTCGCCCTTGTCGAAGGTCCGGCCCTTCATCCGGGTGGAGACGCAGTAGAGGGTGCGCCCGCCATCCTCGAACGGCCCGGCGATGCGGCTATGCTCGAACCGCACCGGAATCACCGACACCGCGCCGAAATCCGTTTGGCGCAGGGCGAGGGCGGCGATCCGGGTGCGCAGGGTCGCGCCGGGCGGCGGTGCCGGGTGGGACGTGCAGGCGGAGAGCAGCGCCAGCCCGGAGAGTAGCGCTGCAGCCGGAAATGCTCGTCCGCCTTGCCGCGTCGCGGGGAGGGGCTGTACGCGACGAAGACATGGTGCCATCCGAGGTCTCGCTCTCGAATCGGGAGGATCGCGCGAGCGTAGCCGTTTTCCCGCAGGGCGAGAACGACTGGCGCAGATGCTATCACATCGATCCCCGTCGTTTCCAACGCCGCCCCCACGGCCTAAGACGATCCGATGCAATGGACCGATGACGGCATCGTGCTCGGCCTGCGTCGGCAGGGTGAGACGAGCGTGGTGCTCGAACTCATGACCGCCGCCCACGGGCGCCATCTCGGCCTCGTCCATGGCGGGCGCTCGCGGCGGATGCAGCCCGTGCTCCAGCCCGGCAACCGCGTGCAGGCGACGTGGCGCGCCCGCCTCGACGAGGGCCTGGGCGCCTTCGCCGTAGAGCCCGTCGAATCCGTCGCCGCGCGCCTCATGGGGTCGGGCCTGGCCCTCCACGGCATCGCGCATCTCGCCGGCCTGCTCCGGCTCCTGCCCGAGCGCGATCCCCATCCCGAACTCTACGCGGCCGCCCGTATCCTCATCGACCACTTGCACGATCCCGACATCGCCCCCCCGCTCATGGTACGGTTCGAACTGGCGATCCTGTCCGAACTCGGCTTCGGCCTCGACCTCTCGGCCTGCGCCGCCACGGGGGGCAACGACGCCCTAATCTACGTCTCGCCCCGCTCCGGCCGGGCGGTGAGCGCGTCGGCCGGCGAACCCTACCGCGACAAACTCCTGGCATTGCCCGACTTCCTGCGGGCGCGGGAGCCGGGGACGCCCTTGCCGATGACGCCGGATGAGCGCGACGTTACCGCCGGGTTTACCTTGACGGGCTACTTCCTCGACCAGCACTTCTGGGGGCCGCGCGCGATGCAACCCCCGGACGCACGCACACGCTTCGTTGCCTTGGGCACCGGAAACGCCTAAGTCGTGTTCCTGATTTGTTCTGATTTGGGGCGTGGACGCCCCTGGAGATGGTGATGGGCCAGCCCTTCGAGCCGCCGTCGGGCTCCGACGGCATCGAGAGCGTCGAGCTGAAATCCGCGCTGGAGGATCGCTACCTCGCCTACGCGCTCTCGACGATCATGCACCGGGCCCTGCCCGATGCCCGGGACGGCTTGAAGCCCGTTCATCGGCGCATCCTGTTCGCCATGCGGCTCCTGAAGCTCGACCCGACCTCGGCGTTCAAGAAATGCGCCCGTATCGTCGGCGACGTCATCGGCAAGTACCATCCGCACGGCGACACGGCGGCCTACGACGCCCTCGTGCGCATGGCGCAGGATTTCGCCCAGCGTTATCCGCTGGTGGACGGCCAGGGCAATTTCGGCAACATCGACGGCGATAACGCCGCCGCCCAGCGCTACACCGAGGCGCGGATGACGGAGGTGGCCCGCCTCCTCCTCGAAGGGCTCGACGACGATTCGGTGGATTTCCGCCCGAACTACGACGGGCAGGAGGAGGAGCCGGTGGTGCTCCCCGCCGCCTTCCCGAACCTGCTCGCCAACGGCTCCCAGGGCATCGCCGTGGGCATGGCGACCTCGATCCCGCCCCACAACGCCGCCGAACTCTGCGACGCGGCGCTCTACCTCATCACCCACCCGGAGGCGACATCCGCCCAACTCCTCACCTTCGTGAAGGGGCCGGATTTTCCCACCGGTGGCATCCTCATCGACAGCGCGGACTCGATCACCGAAGCCTACCGCACGGGGCGCGGCGGCTTTCGCGTCCGCGCCCGCTGGACGAAGGAGGATCTGGGACGCGGCACCTGGACCATCGTGGTCACGGAGATCCCGTATGGCGTGCAGAAAGCCCGCCTCATCGAGAAGCTCGCCGAGCTGCTGCAGGAGCGCAAGCTGCCGCTGCTCGCCGACGTGCGCGACGAATCGGCCGAGGATGTCCGCATCGTTCTCGAACCGCGCGCCCGCAACGTCGATCCCGTCATCCTCATGGAATCGTTGTTCCGGCTGACGGAGCTAGAGGCCCGCATCTCGCTCAACATGAACGTGCTGGTGGGCGGCCTCGTCCCCCGGGTCATCGGTCTGGCCGAAGCCCTGCGCGAATGGCTCGACCATCGCCGCGTCGTGCTCCAGCGCCGCTCGCGCCACCGCCTCGGACAGATCGACCGCCGTTTGGAGATCCTGGGCGGCCTGCTCATCGTCTACCTCGACCTCGACGAGGTGATCCGTATCATCCGCGAGGAGGACGAGCCGAAGACCGCCCTGATGAAGCGGTTCGAACTCACCGAGGTGCAGGCCAACGCCATCCTGGACACCCGCCTGCGCGCCCTGCGCAAGCTCGAGGAGATGGAGCTCAAGCGCGAATTCGACGCCCTGACCAAGGAGAAGCAGGGGATCGAAGACCTGCTCGGCTCCGACAAGCTGCAATGGGCCGACATCACCAAGCAGATCCGCACGGTGAAGAAGACCTTTGGCCCCGACACCAAGATCGGCGCCCGGCGCACCACCCTGGAGAACCCGCCCGACACCGCGGGAATCGACTTCACCTCCGCCATGGTCGAGCGCGAGCCGATCACCGTCATCGTGTCGGCCAAGGGCTGGATCCGCGCCCTCAAGGGCCACGTGGCCGATCTCTCCGGCGTCGCCTTCAAGGGCGACGACAGCCTCAAGATCGCCTTCCCGAGCGAGACGACGGCGAAGCTCTTGGTGCTGGCCTCCAACGGCAAGGTGTTCACCCTGGAGGCGGCCAAGCTCCCCGGCGGGCGCGGCTTCGGCGATCCGATCCGCCTCATGGTGGATTTCGACGACGGCACCGAGATCGTCGCGGCCTTGCCGTATCAGCCCGGCACCAAGCTCCTCGTCGCGGCCTCGGACGGGCGCGGCTTCATCGCCCCCGCCGACGCGCTGGTGGCCAACACCCGCAAGGGCAAGGGCATCATCGGCCTCGACGAGCCGGCGACGGCAGCCCTGCTGGTGCCTGCACAGGGCGACCACGTCGCCGTGTGCAGCGCCGACCGGCTGCTCCTCGTCTTCCCGCTCGCGGAAATGCCCGAACTGGTGCGCGGCAAGGGGGTGCGCCTGCAGCGCTGCCGCCAGACCACCCTGACGGATGCCTGCGTGTTCACCCTCGCGGAGGGCCTGCCCTGGCGCGAGACCGGCGGCGAGGCGCGGCTGGCCAGCGCCAGCGTCCTCGAGAAGTGGATGGGCCACCGCTCCGACGCCGGTACCCTGATGACGCGGAGCTTTCCGAAATTCGAGCGGTTCGGGAAGTGAGACACGGGGGATAGGACCGAAAATGGCGATGCCCGCCGAAGCGGGCATCGCCATTCTGGACCATCCAGTTTCGAAAGGCGCCCGGGGCGCCCCTCGTTTAGCGGCGGCGGAACTGACCGCGCATGGGCGGGCGCGGACCGGCGGAACGCTCGTCCTTGTGGCGGAACACGAGGCGGCCTTTCTCGAGATCGTAGGGCGACATCTCGACGGTGACGCGGTCGCCGGCCAGAGTCTTGATGCGGTTCTTTTTCATCTTGCCGGCCGTGTAGGCCACGATCTCGTGCCCCTGGTCGAGTTGCACGCGGTAGCGTGCGTCCGGCAGGATCTCGATCACGAGACCGTCGAACTGCATCAACTCTTCTTTCGCCATCCACACTCTCCAGCCGGACAGCCTGAACGGGGCGACCCGGGAAATAAAACGAAGCCGTTCGGCAGAACGCGGCGGGCGGCGGGTCCGATCCCATCGGATGCGCAACACCGGCGAGCGTTGCCCCGACATAATGTTCGGACTCGCGCGAAGCAAGCATTTCCCGTCGAACCCCGCCCGTCATCGACAAGAGATCGTCCGAACCGCCGCGTCCAGGACAGTCGTGGGGCGATTCTCTGTCGCGAAAGCCGCGATGTCAGGGCTCGACGGTGTTGCCGGCGTAGTCGAGCCGACCGTCCGGGGTGCGGCGCCAGACCTGCAGCGCGTAGGTAGGCCGGCGCGAATCGGCCTTCGGGTCGCCGTTCCCCTCGAAGGCGAGGGGCCCCAGGACGGTCTTCACCGGCTGTCCGCCGTGGAGGAAGGCGGCCACCGCCCGGCCCTCCGTCGCGCGCGCGCCGACGAGGCCGGCGCGCAGCACCTCCACGGCGGCGTAGCTCTGGGCCGCGAAGAGCTCGGTTTCCGGCGCCCGGGGTTTGGCCGCGGCGCCCTTGGTCTCGGGCAGGCGCGGGGTGGGGGCCAGGGTCATCACCGTGCCGTCGGCGGCGGGATTCTGGGACAGCTCCCGGTCGAGGAGCCCGTCGCTGCCGACAAGGGGGGCGGTGAGCCCGGCTTCACGCATGGCGCGCAGCAGGACGGTCGCCTCCGCCGCGAGGCCGCCAAAATACACCGCCTCCACCCGCGCCCGCTTCAGGCGGGCGACGAGGCCGGACGGGTCCTTGTCGCCCCGCGCCAGGGCCTCGAAGGCGGCTTCGCCCTGTCCCGATGCCTTCAGGGCGCGGGCGACCCCGTCGACGAGGCCGCGTCCGAAGCTCGTTTTGTCGTGCACCAGGCCGATGCGCTGGCCGGCGAAATGACTAACGAGATAGGCGCCCGCCACCGCGCTCTGTTGCGCCTCGTTGGGGCAGGTGCGGAACACGTTCCAGTGCCCGCGCGCCGTCAGGGGCGCCCAGGTGACGCCCGGCGTCACCGCGACGACGCCCGCTTCGGCGTAGACCGGCACGGCCGCGCTCGCCACGGCGGCGTTCAGGGGGCCGACGACGAGGCCGACCCGCTCCGTGGCGAACCGGCGGGCCACGGCGAGGCCCTGCTTCGGATCGCCGGCATCGTCGGCCACCACCAGGGCGAGGCGTCGGCCGTCGACCCCGCCGGCCCGGTTGATGTCGGCCACGGCCTGTTCGGCGCCCGCTCGCATGCCCTGCCCGAAGGCGGCATCCGGGCCGGTCAAGGGCGCCGACAGCCCGATGGCGATGGGGGCCGGCTCGGCCTGCGCGGCCCCGGCGAGCAGGGTGAAGGCCAGGGCCAACCGTCTCATCCGCGTCGTTCCCGCATGTCGTCGTCCCGAGAATAGGCCGTGGCGACCCGTGCGCAATGGCACGCCCGGGCGTATGGACCGCATTGTGGCCTCGTCGGCGGAGCCTAACTGTCCGTCACCGTGTTGCGAGGAGAGGGGCGGGTGTCCCGATCCGGAGTCTCCCATGCTCTCCACCGAAACCGATATCCTCAGCGCGGCCGAGGCGTGGCGCCGGGCCGGACGCGGCGTCGCCGTGGCGACGGTCATCGAGACTTGGGGCTCGGCACCCCGACCCGTCGGCAGCCACCTCGTCGTCGATGCCGACGGCAACTTCCTCGGCTCCGTCTCGGGCGGCTGCGTCGAGGGCGCCGTCATCACCGAGGCGATGGACGCCATCGCGGATGGCCGCCCGCGCGTCATCGCGTTCGGCGTCGCCGATGAGACCGCCTGGCGGGTCGGCCTCTCGTGCGGCGGGCGCATTCGTGTCTATGTCGAGCCCGTGACCTGAGGTCGCCACCATGCAGCTCGATATCCTCGCCCTCCTGAATGCCGAGCGCGCCGCCCGGCGGGCCGCCATTCTGATCACCGACCTCGATGGGGGCGACCAGCGCGTGGTGCGCGAGGCAGAAATTGCCGCCGATCCCCTTGGCGATATGCTTGCCCAGCGCCTCGCCTCGGGCCGGAGCGGCCTCGCCGAGGTCGAGGGCCGCCCACTCTTCCTCACCGTCCAGGCGCCCCCCGTGCGGCTCGTCATCGTCGGGGCCGTGCATATCAGCCAGGCCCTGAGCCCGATGGCGTCGGCCCTCGACCTTGCCGTCACGGTCATCGATCCGCGCACGGCCTTTGCGACGCCCGAACGCTTTCCCGGGATCAGCCTCGTGCCCGAATGGCCCGACGAGGCCCTGGGGGGCGCCGTGCCGGTCCTCGACCGCTACTGCGCCGTCGCCGCCCTCACCCACGATCCGAAGATCGACGATCCCGCCCTCGCGGCGGCCCTGCGGGCGGAATGCTTCTACGTCGGCGCCCTCGGCTCGCGAAAGACCCACGCGGCCCGCGTCGCCCGCCTCGGCGCCGCGGGATTCTCGCCCGAGGCCATCGCCCGGATCGCCGCCCCCATCGGGCTCGACATCGGCGCCATCAGCCCGCCCGAGATCGCCGTCGCGATCCTGGGCCAGATCGTGGCGGCCCTGCGGACGCCGCGCGGGGGAACCCCGGCATGAGGTTCGGTGCCGTGCCGACCCGCGAGGCGGCGGGTCTCATCGCCGCCCACACCGTGCGGGCGCACGACGTGACCTTGCGCAAGGGGCGGCCGATTCCGGCGGAGGACGCGGCCCGTCTCGACGCCGCCGGCATGGGCGAGCTTGTGGCCGTGAGCCTGGAGCCGGGCGATGTCGGTGAGGATGCGGCCGCCGGCCACCTCGCCGCGCGCCTCGCCGGGCCGGGCCTGCGGACGGAGCCGCCCTTCACCGGCCGCTGCAACCTGTTTACGACGCGGGCGGGCCTCCTCCTCATCGACCGGGCGGGCATCGATGCCGTGAACGCCGTCGACGAGGCCATCACGGTGGCGACCCTGCCGGCCTATCGGCCGGTGGTGGCCGGCGAGATGGTGGCGACGGTCAAGATCATTCCCTACGCCGTCGCGGGCACGGCGCTGGACCACGCCAGCCGGATCGCCCCGGACGCAGCCCTTCGGGTCGCGCCCTACGGCCGGACCCGAGTCGGTGTGGTCTCGACCCTGCTGCCCGGCCTCAAGGACGCGACGGTGGACAAGACCCTGACGACCCTGCGGGCCCGCCTCGCGCCCACGGGGGCGGCCATCGTCGCGGACCTGCGGGTGCCGCACGAATCGGACGCCGTGGGCTCGGCCATCCGGACCGTGGCGGCCGAGGGCGCCGACGTCGTGGTGGTGTTCGGCGCCTCCGCCATCACCGACCGGCGCGACGTGATCCCGGCCGGGATCGAGGCCGCCGGCGGCCGCGTCGACCACCTCGGCATGCCCGTCGATCCGGGCAATCTCCTGCTCGTCGGCCGGCTCTGCGACGTGCCCGTCATCGGTGCTCCCGGCTGTGCCCGCTCGCCGAAGGAGAACGGGTTCGATTGGGTGCTGCACCGCCTCCTGGCGGGGCTCGCCGTCACCCGCGCCGACATCGTCGGCCTCGGCGTCGGCGGCCTTCTCATGGAGATCGTGTCGCGGCCCCAGCCCCGGTCCGGCGGGACTCCGGCCGACGACGATGCCTGATTTCGGGCTCGTGCTCCTCGCCGCCGGGCGCGGCACCCGGTTCGGACCGGCGCCGAAGCTCCTGCAGAGTCTCGAACGGGAACCCCTCGTGCGCCACGCGGCGCGGGCGGCCCTTGGCTCCCGCCTCGGCCCCGTGGTGGCGGTGCTGGGCGCCCACGCGCCGGCCGTGCGCGCCGCCCTCGATGGGCTCGCTCTCACCTTCGTGGAGAACCCGGCCCATGCCGAGGGCCTGTCCACCTCCCTGCGCGCCGGCCTCGCGGCCCTGCCGGGGGCGGAGGCCGTCCTGGTGCTGCTGGGCGACATGCCGCGCATCGGCGCCCATCATCTGCGCGCCCTGGCGGACGCCTATGTGGAAGGCGATGCCGCGGTGGTGCCCGTCCATGCCGGGCAGCGCGGCAACCCGGTGCTGCTCCACCGGCGGCGCCTCGCCGCCGAGCTCACGGCCCTCACGGGCGACCGGGGCGCTGGCCGCCTCCTCGCCGAGCGTGGGGACGTGCGCGAAGTCCCTCTCGACGCCGCCGTGCTGGCGGATGTCGATACGCCCGCCGCCCTGGCGCGCCTCGCCTGATCGCGCCGCTCAGGACGCTGCTTGCGGTCGAGCCCGTTTCGCCTCGGCCCGACATCGGTCGGAGCAGTAGCGGACCTCGTCCCAGACTCGCTCCCATTTTTTGCGCCACGCGAACGGCTTGCCGCAGGTGGCGCAGATTTTCGTCGGAAGGTCGGCTTTCTTGCGCATCCGCGCCATGGGGATCTTGCTCCGAGACGCGGAAGGAACGCGTCCCCACCGAGTCCGGTCCCCAGCGCATCCGGGCCTGGGACATACGAACGCAGGCCCTCACCGCCCCAGATGCCCGGCCTCCGTCACGGCCACGGGGCTCCAACGGTTGAGTTGGATAAAGCCGTCGCGGGCCGCGACGACGATCTGACGGCGGTAGCGATGGATTACCGTGCCGGGCTTGTGGCGGTGGGCTTCGCGCCAGCCCTCCGCTGCGGCCACGTAGATCCGGTTGTCCCCGAGGCGCGCGATGGTCTCGATGGTCCCAAAGGCCCTGACCCGGCGCAGGATCGCGTCGACGTCGCCGCGAAAATCGAGGGTGCGGTCGGCATCGGTGGCGCGAGGCCAGTACGAGCCTTCGCCCTGGGGTTGTGCATTGCGCCAGTGGGCGGGCAGGTCGCGCGCGATGGGACCGGTGGCGAGGCGACGGGCGGCGAGCTGGCACTTCGTGAGCAGGCTTTCGTGGGTCTCCCGGTCGGAGAGGGCGAAGCGCTCCTGGGCGAGGATGCCGCCGGTGTCGAACCCCTCCTCGGCCAGCACATGGGCGGTGACGCCCCATTCGGTGTGTCCGTCGGCCACCGCCTTGAACAGCGGGTAGGGACCGCGCCCCGTGGGCAGGGGCGAGGGATGAAAGTTCACCCCGTAGGCCGCGAGCCCCTGCCAGCCCCGGATCAGCCAGGGGTAGCCCGCCACCACCAGGGCCCAATCCCGTCCGTGCGCCTGGGCCAGGGCCTCGAGATCACCGACCGTGATCCGCGAGAGTTGCATCGGCAGGCGACGCTGGCGGGCCTGCGCCACCACGGTCTCGTTGTGATCGTAGAGTCCGTCGCAGGGGCGGGTGAACAGCTTGATCGGGGTCCAGCCCGCCTCCACGAGGCCGTCGAACACGCCGCCGAGGAAATCGATGCCGGCAAAAGCGAACTTCATGGGGACTCTCGCTGGAAGAAAGGCGACTCCAGGAATGGGACGATCTGGGCTGAATACGTTCCGCATTCTCCTATGCGCCCTACCTAATCCCGCTGCAACGAAATCGGAGCGGGCATGAAACGGGTCATTATCTACGGTGGGACCGGCGGCATCGGGCGGGCGACGGCCGGGGCCCTGCGTCGGCGCGGCTATGCCTTGCATCTGGCCGCCCGCGACGGGGCGCGCCTCGCGGCGGCGGCGGCCGAACTCGGCGACACCACCGTCACGGCCGGCGACGTCACCGATCCGGACTTTTTCGCGCGCGTGACGGAGGAGGCCGGCGGTGACCTCGGTGGTCTCGTCTATGCGGTGGGCACCATCAACCTGAGACCCCTGGCCCGCCTGACGGCGGCGGATGCCGAGGCGGATTTTCGGATCAATGCCCTCGGGGCGTTCCTGGCGATCCAGGCCGCCGCCCCCGTCCTCAAAGCCGGCGCCGGCGAAGGGGGCGCCGGCGTGGTCCTGTTCTCGACGGTGGCGGTGGCGCAGGGCTTCACCGGCCACGCCTCCGTCGCCATGGCCAAGGGCGCCGTGGAAGGTCTCGCCCTTTCGCTCGCGGCGGAGTTGAGCCCCCAGGTTCGAATCAACGTCGTGGCGCCGTCCCTGACCCGCACGCCCCTCTCGGCCGCCATCACGGGGAGTGGAACCCTCGCGTCCGGCATCGCGGCGATGCATGCGCTCCAGCGCCTCGGGACCCCGGAGGACATCGCCGGTCTCGCGAGCTTCCTCGTGTCGGAGGAGGCGGGCTGGATCACCGGCCAGATCATCGGCGTCGATGGTGGTCGCTCCGCCCTGCGCACGAAAGGCTGATCCGGCGTCCATGCGAGCGCCGGATCGGCAAGCCCGCGCGGCGCTCGAACGTCGCCGAACCGTGACGCGGACAGGGCTTCACCAGGGTGTCCAGGCGGTGAGGCTCACATACGGCGCCGGTTGGCCCTGGGGTTCGAACTGGAGACCGACGGAGCTGCGCAGGCTGAAGCGACCGAGGGTGAAATCCGTCGCATGGAGGCCGAGATTCCACTTCCGGTAGCCGGTTCGATCGACGTAGAGGGCGAGTTCGGGGCCGAGATAGGCGCCCCAACCGGAGCACGGCTCCACCCGCCAGCCCCAGGACAGGCGGCCCCAGGCGGCGGTGCGGGACGTGTCGAGGATCGCCGTCGCGGTCAGGAGTGTCGCCTCGCCGGGGCGGGCCCAGATCTCGCCCTGGAGTCGGGCGCCGACGCGAATCGGGTCCAGGCGCGTCACGCTGCCCGCCGTCAGGGCGGTGAGGGAGCCTTCGACGCCCGCATAGGCGGCGATCACGCCCCAATCCCGGAACCATTGGTAGCCGAAAACCGCCGCCCCGGTGGCGGTGTCGCGCCGGCTCGTCCCCTCGCGGCGCGTCCCTGCTCCGAGGGTCGCGAGCCCGACGAAGCCCTGACGATCGATCCGGTCGAGGGCGAGCTTGGCGCCGCCGGTGAGGAAGGTGGACGGACCGGCTTCGAGCGTGCCGAACAGGAGGCGGGACGCCGGCTCGGTCTCGGCTCGCGCCGCTCCACGATTCGGGGAAGCGACGGCCAAGCCCGCGATGGTATAGAGCAGTGTCGTTCGGAGTGCCCGTCCCGATCCCGTCACATCTCGCGATCCTCGCAGCGTGCAACGAAGTATCTTCGGAATTTGTGATTGTACGAGTCCTGCGGGACGCCGGGGCGTATTTGTTCACGCCAAATTGCTGGGGTGAAACGATCCCATTCTATACCTTAGGTTTTCTTTCTAGACAAAATGACCTTGAGTTATATTTTGGCGGACGGTGTGGTGCGGCACGGGGGCCGGGCGCCCTGGCGCCCGTCCGCTTGGCGCCCGTCTCGGACTAGGCTACAGCCCGCGACAGGACCGTCGCCATTGGCCGAGCTCTCTTGTCTCCAGGTGCCCGAACTTCCGAAGTGCTCACCGTCCTCTCCGAACAGGAGAGTGAGCGGCTGACCGTCGGCGACATCGTCGCGGTGCTGAAGGACCGTGCCTTCGCGTTGCTCATCGTGATCCTCGGCTTGCCGAACTGCTTGCCGATGCCGCCGCCGATCCCCCTCGTATGCGGGTTGCTGTTGCTCCTCGTGGCGGTCCAGATCACCGCCGGCATGTCGGCGCCGTGGCTGCCGAGCACGCTCCTGCGCCGCTCCGTGGCCCGCAAGGATGTCGAGCGGGCGGCCAATCGGGCGGTGCCGCTGCTGCGGCGCCTCGAACAATGGTCGCGCCCGCGCATGAGTCTGTTCGAAACCGGCCTCGGCCTGCGCGGCGTCGGGCTGATCCTTCTCACCCTGTCGCTCGCCCTCATCGTGGCGGCGCCCATCGTCGGGCAGATCCCGCTCGGCCTCGCCATCTGCCTCGTGGGCCTCGGCCTCGTCGAGCGTGACGGGGTGGTGGTGATCGCCGGCCTCGTGGTGGGTGCCGTGGGGGTCCTGCTCAATGCCGGCTTCGTATACGCCCTGGTGTCGGGCATCATGAGCCTGTTCAACCTGTAGCGGGTTTGGCCGGAACCGCCCGCTATCCTTCGAGGTGGCGCGGCCGGATGAAGCGCCGAATGAGGCCGCCGCGCGGCCCGAACAGCAGCGACACGCCATAGAGCGCCCCCGCCGCCAGCACGATGGCGGGCCCCGTCGGCAGGTCGGCCCGGTACGAGAGGGTCAGACCGGCCAGACTCGACGCCATGGCGCAGGCGATGGAGACCGGGATCATGCCGCCGAGATCCGTCGCCCAGAAGCGGGCCGTGATGGCGGGAAGCAGCATCAGGCCGACCGCCAGCAGGGTGCCGAGGGCCTGAAAGCCACCGACGAGGTTCAGCACCACGAGGCCGAGAAAGGCGTAGTGGACCGGGCCGCCCGCCCGGCTCACGGTGCGCAGGAACAGCGGGTCCACGCATTCCATCACCAGGGGCCGGTAGAGGGTGGCGATCCCGAACAGCGTGACGGTGGCGATGCCGCCGAGCAGCAGCAGGGCCGGGTCGTCGAGGGCCAGAACGGTGCCGAACAGGATGTGCAGCAGGTCGATCTGCGAGCCGCGCAGCGAGATCAGCACAACGCCGGCGGCGAGCGAAATCAGGTAGAACGCCGCCAGACTCGCATCCTCCTTGATGAGGGTGGAGCGGGTCACCATTCCGGCGAGCAGCGCGACGGCGAGGCCGGCGGCGAGACCGCCCAGCGTCATGGCCGGCAGGGACAGGCCCGCCACGAGGAAGCCGATGGCCGCCCCCGGCAGAACGGCATGGCTCATGGCGTCGCTCATGAGGCTCATACGTCGCAGCATCAGGAACACCCCCACGGGAGGGGCCGACAGCGACAGGGCGAGGCAACCCACGAGGGCGCGCCGCATGAAGCCGAATTCGAGGAAGGGGCCGAACAGCGCGTCGATGAGGGTGGCGGTCACGGAGCGTTCCGGTGGTGGTGGCTCTGCCCAGGCCCGTGGTGATGGCCGTGCTCATCGCCGTGCGTATGCGCGTGGAGGGAGGCCGGAGGGCCGGCCGGCCCGTCGCAGATCGCCGCGTCCTCGTCCCAGGCTTCCGACAGAGTCTGGGCGCGGGCGAGGTTGCGCGGGGTCAGCACCGCTTCCGTCGGCCCCCACGCCACGGGTTCGCGGGCGAGCAGCAGGGTCTCGGGGAAATGCGCGCGCACCTGTCCGAGGTCGTGCAGGGCCGCCACGATGGTGCGGCCCTGGCCGTGCCAGGTCGCGATGAGGCGCAGGAGGTCGGCGCTGGTGCGCCCGTCGACGCCCGTGAACGGCTCGTCGAGGAGGATGACGCGGGCGTCCTGCACGATGAGGCGCGCGAACAGGGCCCGCTGGAACTGTCCGCCCGACAGGGTGCCGATGAGCCGGTCCTCGAAGCCGACGAGTCCGACGGTGCCCAGAGCTCCGATCAGGCGGTCGCGGTAGGGGGCGGCCCGGCGCCAGGGACCGATATGGCGCCACAGGCCCATGGCGACGAGGTCGAGGACCCTCAGGGGGAACCCTCGGTCGATCTCGGCCGATTGCGGCAGATACGCGATGGCGTCGGCCAGCCCCGGCCGGTCGATGCGCCCGTCAAGGCACGGCACCTCGCCGACGATGCCCTTCAGGAGGGTCGACTTGCCGGCGCCGTTGGGGCCGACGAGCGCCAGCAGGGCGCCGGGCCGAATGGTCCCGTCGAGGTGGTGCACGGCCGGGTGGCGGTCGTAGCCGAGGGTGAGGCCATGAAGCGCGATGGCGCCGCCCGGCGCGGTCATGCCAAGACCCACAGGATGGCGCCCCATAGCAGGACGACCGCGAGGGCCGCCGTGGCGAAGCGGAGGGATGCCCCCGCCTGGAACAGCGAGCGGCGGGGCAGGGGGCTGGAACGGGTCACGGAGGGGCAATCGAACCGAACGGGCGCATCGGCTTACGTTGCGCGCTGATACACTGTAACATCGTGAGACTTCAACGGGCCGGCTCGAACCGACCCGCCCTCACCGTCAATCACTGGGATCGGGAGCCCATGCACGACCACGCGGGCACGCAGGCCGGATCGGGAGGATGCGGACATCACCACGGCCCGGAAGAAGCCCTGGCGCGGGCCGAGGCCGTCTGCCGGGCGCGCGACCTACAGTTCACCCGCCTGCGCCGGGACGTCCTCGAAGTGGTGGCGTCACAGGCGCGACCGCTCGGGGCCTACGACATCGCCGAGCGCCTCAGCGCCACGGGCAAGCGGGTGGCGGCGGTCTCGGTCTACCGCGCCCTCGACTTCCTGACGGAGAACGGCCTCGTCCACCGCATCGCCAGCCGCAACGCCTTCGTGTCCTGCGGCCATGCGCACTCGGACGGCGCCGGCCTCGTTTTCCTCATCTGTCGCTCCTGCGGCACCATCGACGAGACCACCTCGCCCGAGGTCGAGGATGGGCTCGGCCGCACCCTGGCCAAGCTCGGTTTCAAGCCGGCGAGCCGGATTCTCGAGGTCGAGGGCGAGTGCGGTGCGTGTCTCGAACGGGCCGCGGCCGAGGACTGAGCGTTCCAAAACGGGACGGTCGCTCAAAACGCGTTGTTGTAGGCGCGGGGCGAGATGACCGTCTGGACCATGATGCGCAGGTCGAGCCAGATCGACCAGTTGTCGATGTAGTACAGGTCGTGGGCGACCCGGCGCTCCATGTCGAGGTCGGTCAGGGTCTCCCCGCGCAGGCCGTTCACCTGAGCCCAGCCGGTGATACCCGGCATCACGTTGTGACGGCGCGCGTAGTGGGCGATGCGCCGCTCGAAGCTGCGGTCGTGGGCCAGAGCGTGCGGGCGCGGCCCGACCAGGGACATCTCGCCGCGCAGGACGTTGATGAGCTGCGGCAACTCGTCGATGTTGGAGCGGCGCAGCACCGCCCCGATGCGGGTGATACGGGAATCGTTGCGCGAAGCCTGCCGGAAGACGGTGTCGCCCTCCGTCTTCATGCTGCGGAACTTGTAGACGCCGAAGGCCTGCTGGTTGAAGCCGTAGCGCCGCTGTCGGAAGAACACCGGACCCGGACTGTCGAGCTTGATCAGCACCGCGACGGCGGCGAAGAGCGGCGCCAGCATGACCAGGGCGGTGGCCGCGAGGGTAAGGTCGACGGCCCGCTTCAGCAGGATCTCGCCGGCCTGCAGCGGACGCCGGCCGATGCTGAGGCCGGACAGGCGGCCGATGCGGCCGACCTTGATATCGGGAAAGCGGTCCATCACCGAGCCGGGGCGCAGGTGCAGGGCGGCGGGCACGCGCAGGAACGCGTCGATACAGCGCTCGATGTCGCTCGCCTCCGTCCACGGGACCAGGATGAACACGTCGTCCGGGCGCAGGAAGCGTACCACCGACACGGCGAGATCGAGGTCTTCGGCCATCTGCGTGGCGCGGCCGAAGGCGTCGGCCTTCTCGTCGGCGCGGCGCAGATAGCTCGTGCCGATGACGCGAAGCCCGAGGGCCTCCGGATCGTTGTGGGCATAGAACCGGGTGATGTCCTCCTCGAACCCGACGAGGTGGATGCGGTTGATGGAGGCCGAGCCCGGCCGGATCGCGCCGCGCACGAGGGCGGTCATCCCGGCGCGGACGCCGAGCATCACCGGCAGGCCAGCGAGGAAGAAGCCGAGGGAGACGAGGCGGGAAAAATCGTTGGTGGTCTTCGTCGCGAAACCGAGGATTAGCACGACGGCCCAGGCCGACACCCACAGGGTCGCGGTGCGCCGCAGGTAGGGGCCGTACGAGAGGGCCGTCTCGATGCTGTACTCCTCCCGTGCCAGCCGGGTGAGGAGCACCAGCACGGCCACGAGTCCCGCGATCTGCAATCCGCCGCTGGTGCCGTCGGGCGGAAAAGATCCGGGCACGCCGAGGGAGTACGCGATGTCCACGGCATAGGCCGTGCTCAGGATGGCCAGGAGATCGGCCACCGCCATGGATACGCTGAGGCCGAGGCGAAAGGCGGCGCGCCGCCGCTGGGGAAGAAGGGCTGCCCAAACGTCCCGTCGGGCAAGCTTGTTCAACGGGACGGCTTGCGGTGCGGCGGCGAAGACTTTCTGGACCGGTTCCTGAAACATCCGAATGCCATGTCCCGTCGTGAAGCGGAAAGTGTTCAGGATCGACGCAACAGGCCCGTCGGTCCCGGATTCTTCGCATCACGGCGCAAGCTTCGGACCTCGTATCCCCGGGCGGGCGTGAGCCGGATGGTCGAGACGCAACAGATTATGTCGTGTGTGGGACTGCGTTCTCTGCATCGGCCTTAAGAAAGGCTTTGGCTTTCAGCAATCGTCCTCAGACTTATCCACCGGAAAGTCTTCGAATATGGCGCGGATGAGACGTCGAGGACGCGATCGAAACGCATCGCGCAGGTGCGCTGTCTGCCGTGGTCTGGCTGCCATGCACGGCCCATTTATGCCATGATTATGACATGAAATGAGAGCAGCGCCGGCATTCGGAGTGCCGGCATGGAATGGTTTCTTTCATAACATTTGAGTGTGTCGGTTCATTTCGTCAGCGGTGTGACAAGGCTGTTTTCGGGGAATCCGGGAGACGTCGGAAAGCGTTCATGGTGAACATCAACGGCCAAGTCGCCGCGCGCGAGCGAATCGACGCGGCGACGCCCTTCGCCCCGTCGCCGCCAATCCCGTCGCCCTCCGTTTCAGTCGCGAGGGTCGGTCCGTCCGTTGCGGTGCTGGCGGCTCTGAGCCTGTCGCATCTCCTCAACGATCTCATCCAGTCCCTGCTGCCGGCGATCTATCCCCTGCTGAAGGCGCAGTTCCGGCTCGATTTCGGGCAGATCGGCCTCATCACGTTTGTGTTCCAGCTCACCGCGTCGGTGCTTCAGCCCGTCGTGGGCCTTTACACCGATCGCAAACCGCTCCCGTTCTCCCTGGCCATCGGGATGGGCTCGTCCCTTTTCGGCCTCCTGCTTCTTTCGGTGGCCTGGGAATACGCCCTCCTGCTCTTCGCGGCCGCCCTCGTCGGATTCGGTTCGGCGGTGTTCCATCCCGAGGCGACGCGGGTCGCTCGGCTCGCCTCGGGCGGGCGATACGGTTTGGCACAGTCGGTGTTCCAGGTCGGCGGCAATGCCGGAACGGCCCTCGGTCCCCTGCTCGCGGCCTTCGTAGTGGTGCCGCACGGGCAGGGAAGTGTCGCGTGGTTCTCCCTCGCGGCTCTGGCCGGCATCGGCGTCCTCGCCTTCGTCGGTCGCTGGTACGCCGGGCGGCTTCGGGCGACGACGCGTCCGGCATCCCGCGCGGGCGTCCGGGCCGCGCCCCTGTCGCGCGGGCGGGTCGGGCTCACCATCGCCATCCTGCTGACGCTGATCTTCTCGAAATATTTCTACCTCGCGAGCTTCTCGTCCTACTATACGTTCTATCTGATCCAGCGATTCGGCGTGTCCGTGGCCCAGTCGCAGGTCTACCTGTTCGTCTTTCTCGGCGCCGTGGCTGCGGGAACGATCCTGGGCGGCCCCATCGGCGACCGGTTCGGCCGCAAGCCCGTGATCTGGGGCTCGATCCTCGGTGTCCTGCCCTTCACCCTGGCCCTGCCGCATGCCGGCCTGACCGGAACCGTGCTGCTCACCGTCCCCATCGGGATGATCCTGGCCTCGGCGATGCCGGCGATCCTAGTCTATGCGCAGGAATTGCTGCCCGGACGGATCGGCCTCGTCGGTGGCCTGTTCTTCGGCTTCGCGTTCGGGATGGGCGGCCTCGGCGCGGCGATCCTGGGCGAGGTGGCGGACCACGCCGGCATCGTCACGGTCTACGCCCTCTGTGCCTACCTGCCGCTCATTGGACTCGCGGCGGCATTCCTGCCTCGGATCGTCCGATGACGCCGCGCCGGGCCGGCCCCGCACGGCATCATCCGTCCGCGTCAGTCCGGCGTGGCCGCCGACCCGTTCAAGGTCTGGATCGTCTCGAACCCCTCGAATTGCGGGTGCCCGAGGTAGAGGGGCTTCGTGGTCGGGACCCGGCCGTGAGCCTTGCGGAACTGCTCGGAGCGGGTCCAGGCCTCGAAATCGGCCTTCGAGGCCCAGATCGTGTGCGAGGCGTAGAGCACATGGTCTTCATGCTCCGGTCCCCGCAACAGATGGAATTCCACGAAGCCTGGCATCTCGCCGAGCTGACTGTCGCGTCCGAGCCAGACCTGCTCGAAATCTTGTGTGGACTCCTTGACGACTTTGAAGCGATTCATCGCGATGTACATGATACTGGTCCGTGCTGTCCGCGCGGGGCGGGGGTCCCCCACCCTAGCCCAGGTGAAGTCGGAACCCAAAGGATGTGGCGTGGCGCCGCCGGACGGGGTGGATGTCGCGAGCGAGTCGCTTGCTTTCCGTGACGGCTTTATGGTCAATCTGAATGGATATAGAATTTCGTTAGAAATCGCATACAAAGTCACGGTCGGTGCTGCGGGTGACGCAGGGATGAGCTGCTTCAAAAACTTGAAAGAGCGCGTCGCCTCCAAGAATCGGCCCCGAACACGGACGGATTTGCGCGATATCGTGCGGGTTTCTTCCTTTTGTCTGCTTCCTTCGCCGATCCAGACGGTGGTGCTCGCGAACTTCAGGGACTGAATCGAAATATGATGCCCAAACAGACCACCGATGTTGACCGCCTCGTCGGATTGCGGATCACTGCCCTTCGCAAGGCCCGCGGCTTGAGCCAGACGGCCCTCGGTACCGCCGTCGGCGTGACGTTCCAGCAGGTTCAGAAGTACGAGAAGGGGCAGAACCGCGTCGGCGCCGGTCGCCTGCGCGAGATCGCCCGGCTCCTCGAAGTCCCGGTCTCGGCGTTTTTCGAAGAGGACGACGCCGACGGCACCCAATCCGACGTATTCGGATTTCTCAGTGCTCAGGGCGCCATCGAATTGCTGCGGGCCTACGCGTTGATCGACAACGCGGATCTGCGCCGCGACGCCCTCGCCATCGTCCGCACCATCTCGAAGATGGGCAAGGTCTCGACGCCCGACGTCGTCGTCGAATAGGCCGGGCCGTCGCCCGTCGGACCTCTGGAGACGTGATCCGATTCCGTCGGATCACGTCTCCAGAGGCCGATCCGGGACCATTGTTATCCTTGTCTCACGAATGCCGTTCGATTTCTCTGGAATGGCGGCGTTTCGTTGTCCTCCAGCGACATACGGGTCAGCCGATGAGGTGGAAGAAGCTGCCCGTCACCCGGCCGGCGCGGTGGCCGGCGAGTCCGATGGCAACGCCCTCCGCATCCGTGACACGGGCGAGGGCGATGTCCTCGCCGGGCGGCGGTGTGCGCTCGCTGGCATAGTGGAACTCGTGGCCGACGAGGCGGGTGCCGGCTCGTCCCAGGGGGCCATCCGCCAGCAGGGTCGCGACGCGGTAGCCGAGGTGCAGCTTGCGCATCCGGTATGAGGTCGCCACCGGCAGCAGGCCCGCCATCGGATGCGTGACGCCCTCGGCATCCTCCAGGCTTTCGCCCAGCACCATGTAGCCGCCGCACTCGCCGTGGACGGGTTTGTCCACGGCGAAATCGCGCAAGGCCCCGAGGAAGGTCGCGGCTCCGGCGAGGCGCCCGGCATGGAGTTCGGGGTAGCCGCCCGGCAACCAGGCGGCGTCGCAGCCGGCGGGCGGCGCCTCGTCGGCGAGCGGCGAGAACGGCACGAGTTCGGCGCCCCGCGCCCGCCAGCCCGCCGCCATGTGCGGATAGAGGAACGAGAAGGCGGCGTCGGACGCGACGGCGATGCGCTGGCCCGGCGGGGTCGGCAGCGCCGCATCGGCGTCGGGACGGGGCGTCGCTCCGGCTGCGGCGGCCAGGATGGCGTCGAGGTCGAGGCCGGCTTCGGCGAGATCGGCCAGCCGGTCGAGGCGGGCGTCGAGGTCGCCGGTCTCGCGGGCCTGGACGAGGCCGAGATGCCGCTCCGGCAGGGTCAGGTTGGTGTCGCGCATGAGGGCGCCGAGCACCGGCAGGCCGATCTTGGCCAGACCCGCTTCGACGAGGCGGCGATGGCGCGGGCTCGCGACCTTGTTGAGCACCACCCCGGCGATGCGGATGCGCGGATCGTAGTGCACGCAACCGAGCGCCACGGCGGCGGCCGATTGCGCCGCCCCCGACACGTCGAGGACGAGGAGCACGGGCCAGCCGTAGCGGGCGGCGATGTCGGCATTGGCCCCCGTGCGGCCGGCCCCGGCCACGATCCCGTCGAACAACCCCATGGAGCCTTCCGCCACCACGAGGTCGGCGTTCGTGCCGGCGAGGCCCGCCACGGCGTCGAGCATCGGCTCCGCCATGGCGAAGCTGTCGAGGTTGAAGCTCGGAAAGCCCGTGGCGGCGGCGTGGAAGGCGGGATCGATGTAGTCCGGTCCGCATTTCGCGCCCCGCACGGCGATCCCGCGCCGGGTCAGCGCCCGCATGAGCGCGAGGGTGAGGGTGGTCTTGCCCGAACTCGAACGCGGGGCGGCGACGAGGAGGCCCGGCACGCTCACGCGCGCTCTCCCCTGACCGTCGCGGCGTTCGGCCGGAACCGCCGGTCGTAATCGGTGGCGTAGAGGGCGCTCTCGCGAAACTCCACCGGGTCGAGGGCGGGGCCGACGAGGATGAGGGCCGTGCGTTCGAGCTTCGCGTCCGCCACCTGTCCGGCGAGGGTCGCGAGGGTTCCGGTGAGGACGCGCTCGTCGGGCCAGGTGGCGCGGAACACCACCGCCGCCGGACATTCGGCGCCGTAGAACGGCGTCAGCTCGGCCACCACGGCGTCGATGACATGGATCGAGAGGTGCAGGGCCAGGGTCGCGCCCGTCGCGGCGAAGGCCGCCAGGGTCTCGCGCTCCGGCATGGCGCTGGCCCGCCCCGACGTGCGGGTGAGAACCACGGACTGCGCCAGACCCGGTACGGTCAGTTCGCGCCCGAGCACGGCGGCCGCGGCGGCGAAAGACGGGACGCCCGGTGTCACCGTGTAGGGAATCCCGGCTTGCCTGAGCCGGCGGGTCTGCTCGGCGAGGGCACTCCAGATGGAGAGATCGCCCGAATGCAGCCGGGCGACGTCCTGGCCCGCCGCATGGGCGGCGGCGCATTCGGTGATGATCGCGTCGAGGTCGAGGGGGGCGGTATCGACGATCCGCGCGCCCGGCGGGCACCAGCTCAAGATTTCCGGCGCCACCAGAGAGCCGGCATGGAGACAGACGGGGCAGCGGGCGATGAGATCGCGGCCGCGCACGGTGATGAGGTCGGCGGCACCCGGGCCGGCGCCGATGAAATGGATGGTCATGGCGCCTGAGTGACGGATTCCCCGGGGAGTGCAAGGGCGCATGTCGCCCCGGCGCTGGCGATGCGGGGGCCGAGGAGGGTGGCGCCGGGGCCGGCCGCCGCGAGGGCGGCGGCTTCCGCCACGGAGCCGACGCCGCGCGTGGCCGTGATACGGGCCGAGCGCGTGACGACGCGGTCGTCCACGGCGATCAGGTCTTCTGCCGGAACGCCGATCAGGGGAACGCGCAAGGCGGCGGCGGCGGCGCGGATAGCCGGTTCGTCCGCCCGGTCGGCAGCAGTGACGAGGCAGCCGAGGGGGAGGGGCTGCGGCACCAGGGCTCGCGCCACGAGGGCGAGGATCTCGTCCGCCGCCGTGGCACGGCGAAAGCCGATGCCGGCGACGACTCCGCCGGTCACGGCTTCGTCCAGACCCATTGCGTCACCGGCATCGCCGTGCGCCAGCCGTGGAGGTGTCCCACCGGATCGGCTCTCGCCACTGAGAGGCGCTTGAGCGCGCCGCCATGTTGGGCGAAGGCGGCGAGCAGCACGGTCTCGCCCTCCAGGGTGACGACGTTGGCGACGAGGCGGCCGCCGGGAACGAGGGCGTCCCGCGCCCGGTCGAGGAGCCCCGGCGCCGTGACGCCACCGCCGATGAACACCGCGTCGGGGCGTTCGAGGTCGGCCAGGGCCTGCGGGGCGGCGCCCTCCACCACGGCGAGGCCCGGCACGCCGAGATGGCTGGCGTTGCGCCGGATGCGGGCGGCGCGGGCCGGGTTGGCCTCGATGGCCAAGGCCCGGAGACCCGGCCGGCGCAGCATCCATTCGATGGAGATCGAGCCGGCCCCGGCGCCGATGTCCCAGAGGAGCTGGCCGGCGCGGGGCCGCAGGGCCGCCAGGGTCACGGCGCGGATGTCGGATTTGGTAAGCTGGCCGTCGTTCTCGAACCAGGCATCGTCGAGGCCCGGCGCCAGGGGCACCACCCGCGCATCGGGGGCCGCCGCCACCGCGATGGCGAGGGTGTTGAGCGGATCGATCCCGTCGAGGGCAAAGGTTTTCGCGGTGGCTTCCCGTCGCCTCTCCCGCGGGCCGCCCATGGCCTCGAGCACCGTCAGGGTCGATTCCCCAAAACCCCGCTCCGTCAGGAGGGCGGAGACGGCCGCCGGGGTCGAGCCGTCCCAACTGAGGACGAGGAGGCGGGCGCCGGGCTGGAGATGGGGAATGAGGTTCGGCAGGGCCCTTCCGTGCAGGGTGAGGCAGGCGGTCTCGGCGACCGCCCAGCCCAACCGGGCGCAGGCGAGGCTGAAGGCCGAGGGTTGGGGAAACACCCGAAGTTCGTCGGCCGGGACGAGGCGGGCGATCTCGGCGCCGATCCCGTAATGGAACGGGTCGCCCGTGGCGAGGATACAGGTGGGCTGTCCGCGCCGCGCCAGGATACCGGGATAGGCGTCCGAGATCGGGCTCGGCCAGGGCCGCGTCTCGGCATCGAGCGGCCCGGCAAGCTCCATGTGGCGTCGCCCACCATACACGCAGGTGGCTTCGTCGAGGGCGGCGGCGGCGGCGGGGCTCAAGCCCGCGCGGCCATCCTCGCCGATGCCCACGAGGGTGAGCCAGGGTTGGCTCGACACGGGCTCAGGGCTCATGGACAAGGCTTTCCATGCTCACGCGTTGTCTCATCCTCGGCGGCACCGGCGAGGCCAGCGCCCTGGTGCGGGCCCTGCCCCCCGGCCTCGACGTCATCCTGTCGCTCGCCGGTCGCACCCAGGCGCCGAAAGCCGAACCCGTTCCGACGCGCATTGGCGGCTTCGGCGGCGTCGAGGGGCTTGCCGCCTACCTCGCGCAGAACCGCATCGGCTGCGTGATCGACGCCACCCACCCGTTCGCCGCCCGCATGAGCGCCCATGCGTGGGAAGCCTGCACCCGCACCGGTACGCCGCTGCTCGCCATCCGCCGCCCGGCCTGGGACCCGGTGCCGGGGGACCGCTGGACGGTCGTTCCCGACATGGAGGCCGCCGTCGCGGCTTTGGGAGACACGCCCCGCCGGGTGTTCCTGACGGTTGGCCGCCAGGAGGTCGGGGTGTTCGCGAACGCGCCGCAACACGACTATGTCGTCCGCTCCATCGAGCCCGTGGACCTGCCGGTGCCGCGTCTCACGGCGTTGTCCGCGCGCGGCCCCTTCGCGGAGGCCGACGAGGGGGCGTTCCTGAGCGAACAGGGCATCGCCGTCCTGGTCAGCAAGAATTCCGGCGGGGCGGCCACCTACGGCAAGATCGCCGCCGCGCGCGCCCTCGGCTTGCCCGTCGTGATGGTGGCGCGACCGGAGAAGCCCGAATGCCCGAGCGTGCCCGAGGTGGCGGGCGCCTTGGTCTGGCTCGCCGCCCTTTGAAGGGGACGTTTGCGCGGCGGAAGAACCAAGGCGGCGCCCCGCCTTTTCGCATTCGCCGACTCTCTTTCCGGATTTCTTCGAATCCGTATTCGCAGAGGCCTCCAGAGTGGCGCAGGGCGCAACGCGCTCCCTCTCCTGGAAGGAGAGGGTGGGGGTGAGGTGTGTGACCTTTTCGGAGAAGCCCCGCACCTCACCCTGTCCCTCTCCTTCCAGGAGAGGGGACCCGCGCCGCCCGCGTGTCGCGTGAAGCCGCGCGCCGAAAGTGGGGGGAAGGTGGTGTGCGTGAACGATCCGAATGGGATTGCGATGGGATATGTCCAGGCCCGAGCGCGGTGAGCCGTACCAGCCGCGCGTGAGGTGAAGACCGTCGCCCCCGACGGACAACGACCGACCGGCCGATCTCACGCCGGCACGCTGCGCGGGGTGTAGACATACGGGCGCACCCCGTCCCCGCGCGGAATCAAACGCGTGCCCGAGGCGCCGATGATCACCATGGTGGCCATGTCGGCCGTGGTCTCGCGGGCCTCCGCCAGGGTGAGGACCCGGATCGCCTCGTCGGGGCGCGAGACCGCGCGGGCGAAGATCACCGGGGTCTCGGGGGCGCGGATCTCGGCCGTCAGCGCCAGCGCCCGGCCGAGCTGCCACGGCCGGGCCTTCGAGATCGGGTTGTACAGGCTCACCACGAAGTCGGCCCGCAGCACCGCCTCCAGCCGGGCGGTGACGACCTCCCAGGGCTTGAGGTTGTCGGAGAGGGACAGGGCGCAGAAATCGCCGCCGAGGGGCGCGCCGAGGCGGGCGGCGGCGGCCAGCATGGCGGTGATGCCGGGTTCCACCGTGATGTCGAGGGTCCGCCACGCGGGATGACCCGCCTCCACGGCCTCGAACACGGCCGCCGCCATGGCGAACACACCGGGATCGCCCCCCGAGACAACGGCGACGTGGCGGCCGGCGGCGGCGAGTTCGAGGGCGTGGCGGGCGCGGTCGACCTCGACGCGGTTGTCGGTGGCGTGCCGGGTCAGGCCCGGCCGCTCGGGCACGCGGGCCACGTAGGGAATGTAGCCGATGAGGTCCTGCGCCCGGGCAAGCGCCGCCTCGGCGGCGCGGGTGAGGAGATCGGGATCGCCCGGCCCGAGGCCGATGACCGTGACGGAGCCGGTCACGGCCGGCGGCCTTCGCCGGGCAGGAGCACCATGGAGAAATAGGGCGCCGTGTCGTCGGGCTTCTCGTGCAGGGGCACGACGCGCTCGCCCGCCATGGTGCCGCGCTCGACATAGACGGCGCGCTCCAGCACGCCGGCTTCGGCAAGCGCCGCGCGGACCTTCGGCAGATGGCGCCCGAGCTTCATGATCACGGCGGCGTCGGTGCGGGCGAGGCGCTCGACCAGGGCCGCGTGCGGCAGGGTGGCGGGCAGGACGGTGAGCACGTCGTCGCCCCAGGTGATGGGGGTGCCGGCCCGCGTCCAGCAGCCCGACATGCCGGTGACGCCCGGCACCACCTCCACGGGGAAACGGTCCTTGAGGCGGCGCCACAGGTGCATGAACGAGCCGTAGAAGAACGGGTCGCCCTCGCTGAGGATCGCCACGTCGCGCCCGGCGCCGAGATGGTCGGCGAGCTGCCCGGCCGCGTCGTCGTAGAACGTGGCCAAAGCCGCGACGTAGTCGGGATGCTCGGGGTGCAGTTCGGTGGTGTAGGGGTAGACGAGGGGAAATTCCCGCGCCGGCTCCGGGGCCAGCACCGCATCCGCGATGGTACGGCCGTTGCCGCGCCGGCCCTTCTTGCAGAAATGCACGAGAACGGGCGCCGTTTGCAGGACCTTCATGGCCCGCACGGTGAGGTAATCGGGCTCGCCCGGCCCCATGCCGACGCCGAACAGGGTCCCGGTGAGTTTCACCACCGGGCGCGCGGCTTCGTCGTGAGGCGCGGCGGGGGGAGGGGAAGCGCCCGCGTCCATCACTCGATCTCCTGCGCCAGGGCGTTGATGGCCGCCGCCGTCATGGCGCTGCCGCCGCGCCGGCCATGCACCACCACGAAGGGCACCCGGCCATCGCGGGCGAGTGCCTCCTTCGACTCGGCGGCGCCGACGAATCCCACGGGAATGCCGATGACCGCCGCCGGCGGGGCGACGCCCTCGTCCAGGAGTTCGAGGAGCCGGAACAGGGAGGTCGGAGCGTTGCCGACCGCCACGACGCTGCCGGGCAGGTGCTCGCGCCACAGTTCCATGGCGGCGGCCGAGCGGGTGGTGCCCATGCTGGCGGCCATCTCGGGCACGCGCGGGTCGCTCAGCGTACAGATCACCTGATTGTTCGCCGGCAGGCGTGCGCGGGTGACGCCGTCCGCAACCATGCGGACATCGCAGAGGATCGGTGCCCCGGCCTTCAAGGCGGCCTCGCCCGCTCGCGCGAAATCGTCCGAGAGTTCGACGTCGCGGGGCAGGTCGGTCATGCCGCAGGCATGGATCATCCGCACCACCACCCGCTCGGCGGTGCCGTGGAAGCGGGCGAGGTCCGCCTCGGCGCGGATCATCGCGAAGGAGCGGGCGTAGATCGCCTGCCCGTCGCGCAGATAGTCGAGGCGCGAACTCATGTGTCGGAGATCCTGAAGGCGTGAGCGAGGGAAGTGGCCGAATCCGCACTCCTTACGCGGTCCAGCGCGGCCTCGAAAGTGAGTTGGATCGCCGGCTCGGCATCGGGGCGCCCGTCGAGGACGATGCCGTAATGCCCGCCCCGGCCCACGAGGGTGAGGGCGGCCGAACCCGGATGGGCGCAGCCCTTGGCGCAGCCGGACACGTGGGCGTCGATCCCCGAACCCCGCAGGGCTTCGGCGAGGCGGGCCGCATCGGCCAGCGTCGGCGTCGAGCCGGAGGCGCAGGCGGGCGCGCCGGGGCAGGCCGCGACCCGTCCGCGCGGATCCTCGGCCGCGTCGATGAACCCGTATGCGCCCAGGGCGTCGCGGGCCTGCCGGGCGGCGTCGCGATCCGGTGAGACGAGGACGGCGCCACGGGTCGCGCTGAAGGTGAGGTGGGGGGCGTCGAGGCGTTCGCTCCAATCGGCGAGGTGCAGGAGGCCGTCCGCCGTGCAGCGCCCGAACGCAGCCTCGACGGCCAGCGCCGTGCGGTCTCCGAGCGCGTGCAGGCCCGGCGTCAGGGGCGGAAGGGCGGCGGGCGCCGCCATGGGGTCGGCGGGCCTCGCCTCCCGCCAGAGGTCGAGGTCGCGCAGGCGCCGGGCGCCGCTCGCCGCCAGGGCGCGCAGCCACTCGGCGACGGCGGCGAGGGCTTCGGTCGATGACACGGGTGCGAACCAGACCAGACCGTCCGACCCGGCGAGGGCGGGGGCGATCCGGTCGGGACCGAGGACGCGTAGGGCGATGTCGGCTTCCACCGCGCCGAGGCCGAAGCCGTCCGCCGCTTCGAGGAGCACCAGGGTTTTTGCCGGCAGGCTGGGAACCGCGCGCCCGGCCGCCTCGACGGCGTCCGCCAAAGTGTCGTGGTCGAACAGGGGGGGCGTCAGGGTGAGGCGCTGCGGGCCGCCATCGGCCCGTACGTCGCCGAGGCCGACGGCCGCGAGGTGGTCGGCGAGGGGGCCTCGCGTCTCAGGTGTGACGCCGCGGATCTGGAGATTGGCGCGGGCGGTCACGTCGATATGGCCGTTGCCGAAACGTCGCGCGCCTTCCGCCACGGCCCGCGCCTGAGCGGCGGTGAGGCGACCGAGGGGCAGGTGGACGCGGGCGAGGAGGCCGTCGCCCGTGGGCATCGGCCGGGCGAGGCTCGGGCACCAGCCGCGTCGGTTCGGGGCTTCGGGCAGGGCGCGGCGGCCGGGGGAGGGGGGCGCGGTGGGGCAGGCCGTGCTCATTCCGCCGCCTCGGGCATCAGTTCGTCCGCCGCCATGGCGTTGCGGCGGGTCTGCCACATCCCCCGGCGGCGGGCCTCGTCGAAGCGTTCGAGGATGGCGCGGGCGGCTTCCGGATTGGCGGCGCGCAGGGTCTCGAAGGTGTCAGGATCGGCGATGAGGGCGCCGTAGAGCCGGTCGAGGTCGGCATCCGACACGGCGTCCGTGGTGGCGGCGAGGACGAACACCGCATCGACGCCCTGCGCCAATTCCTGGGCCCCGCGATAGCCGTGGCGCAGCTGCGCCGCGATCCAGCGCGGATGGCTGAGCTTGCCCCTGATCAGCCGGGCCGCCTCCTCGCGAGCCGTGCGGGTCTTCGGGGTGTCGGGCGTCGCGACGTCGAGGCTGTAGAGGGCCGGTTGCGCGCCACTCAACGAGGCGGCCGCCGCGAACCCGCCCATGGCCTCCACGGCGGCGTCGCCGTCGAGGAGGTCGCGCTCGGCGACGTCGAAGGCGTGCACATAGGCGTCGGCCTGCGCCACGCGGGCGGCGAACCCGGCATCGGCGCGGTCTTCGGCGCCGCCATAGGCGTGCGAGGTGGCGTCGAGATAGGCGCGGCCGAGGTCGTCCCGGCTCTCCCAGGCACCGTCGAGGGCAAGGCCGCCGGCCCCGGCGCCGTAGCGGCCCGGCGCGGCGCCGTAGACGCGGGACCCGGCCTCGCCCCGCCGCCGGGCGGCGGCGAGGGGGTTTTCGGAATCCTCCTCGTCACGGCCGGCGACCGCTTCGGCGGCGCGGGCGAGGAGCGCCAGGGTCTCGGGGAAGGTGTCGCGAAACGCGCCCGAGACCCGCACCGTCACGTCGATGCGCGGCCGGTCGAGGAGAGCGAGCGGCAGCACCTCGAAGCCGGTGACGCGGGTCGAGGCGTGGTCCCAGACCGGGCGGACTCCCATGAGGGCGAGGGCATGGGCGACGTCTTCGCCGCCCGTGCGTAGGGTCGGCGAGGCCCAGAGATCCATGACGATCCGGGCCGGATACTCGCCCTCGTCCTGCAGGTAGCGCCGCACCACGGCGTCGGCGGCCTTGGCCCCGAGGGTGGTGGCCGCCCGCGTCGGCAGGCTGCGCGGATCGAGGGTGGTGAGGTTGCGGCCCGTGGGCATCACGTCCGTCCGTCCGCGCGACGGCGAGCCGGCGGGACCGGGGGGCACGAAGCGCCCGTCGAGGGCGGCGAGCAAACCGTCGCGCTCGGCCGTGGCGCAGGCGGCGACGTGCGCAGCGACATCGGGGGCGGCGCGGCCGAAGACATGGAGGCCGACGCGGGTGGTGACCTCGCCGAGGTCGCACAGGTGCGCGTCGAGGGCGCTCAAAGCGTCGGGCATGGCCGTCTGCGCGTCGATGCCGGCGGCGGCGAGCAGCCCGGCCGATTCGGCCTCCTCCAGGATGGTGCGGGCCAGGATCGCGGCGCGGCGCGGATCGAGGATGCTCGCGGCCGAATATTCTTCCACGAGTTCGCGTAAGTGGGCCGCGTCCGGGTCGAGGCCGGCGCATTCGATCTGGGGCGTGAGGTGGCCCAAAGCCACCCCGCCGAGGCGCCGCTTGAGGGGCGCGGCCTCGCCCGGATCGTCGACGATGAACGGGTAGATCACGGGCAGGGACCCGATGGCCCGCGCCGGCCAGCAATCGGGCGACAGGGCCACGGCCTTGCCGGGCAGCCATTCCGTGGTGCCGTGGGTGCCGAGGTGGATCAGGGCGTCGAAGTTCCTTCGCAGTCCGAGGTGGAACGCGAGGTAGGCATGGGTCGGGACGGCGTCGGGGTCGTGATACCCGGCCTTGCGGTCAGTCGACCGCCCCCGGTCGGGTTGGAGGAACAGGGCGACGTTGCCCGGCTGGCCTGTACCACCCGCAGACTGATCCCGGTGTGAGCGCTTTCCATTGGCTGAATCGAGCGCGAGTCCCCTCTCCTGGGAGGAGAGGGACGGGGTGAGGTGGGTGGATTCTCTGGAAAGGTCACACGCCCTACTCCAACCCTCTCCTTCGAGGAGAGGGGGCTCCGTGCGGGCGTTACCTTGCGCCGAGGCTTCCCCCGAAGCGTCTTTCCCACGGTCGGTCGCCAAAATCATGGGAAAGTGAAACCCGCCGTCCCGGCACAGGGGATCGGCTTCGGGCTCCCCCCAGGCTTCGATCAGCTCGGCGCGCGCGCTCTCCGGCAGCCCATCGAACCACGCCCGATACGCGTCGAAGCCCACGAAAAAACCGCGCGGCCCGTGCGTGAGGGCGCGCATCAGCCCATCGGCGTCGGGCAGGGGGCCGGCGGCGTAACCCGCTTCGCGCAGGTCCGACACGATGGCGCGCGCGCTCTCGGGCGTGTCGAGTCCGACGGCGAAGCCGGCCCGGCCGCCGCGCGCGGGGTAATCCGAGAGCACCACGGCGAGGCGGCGGTTCGGACGAGGCGTTTGCGCGAGCCGCACCCAGGCCGCCGCCCGGTCGGCCAGGGCGGCGATGCCTTCGGGGTAGGGCCGGGCCCGGCGCTCGGAGAACCCGTCGATCTCCGGGCCGTCCTCCTTGAACGAGATGGGGAAGCCCGAGAGGCGCCCGTCGAATTCCGGCAGCGCGACCTGCATGGCGAGGTCCGCCGCCGCCAGCCCCCGGGCCGAAGCCTCCCAGGCGGCCCGCGCCGCGCCGACGGTGTAGGCCTGGATCACCGGGCAGTCGGCGGCGTCGAGGACAAAGCCCGCATCCTCGCGGGCGGAGAACGCCGTGGCGGCGATGAGGATGGCGGGTCCGTCGGCCGCGAGGGTTTCACGCAGGACGCCCAAAGCCGCCGGGTCCTTGAGGCTCGACACCGCCACCATCGTCACCCGGAAGCCCCGCGCCTGCAGGGCATCGCCCAGGGCGGCCAGGGGCGCGGTGTCGCCCGACAGGATGGCCGAGCGGTAGACGACGACGAGGGCGAGCGGCGCCGCACCGGCCCAGAGGGGGCGCCCGGCGGCGGCCGCGCGGTCGCGGTCGATGGGGCCGCAGCCGGGGCAGCAGACGAAGCCGCGCGGCAGGGCCTGGGGCTCCTCCACCGCCACGGGAAACCCGATCTCGGCCGCCAGGCGCCCGAGCATCCGGCGCAGGTTCTCAGCGCCGCCCGCCCGGAAATAGGCGTCGAGGACCGGGGCGAGGGCGGGGGCCGTCGAGAAGGCGTCGAGGCGCGGATCGGGCCGGTCGTCGCCCGGCAGGACCACGAGGGTGACGCCGCCCGCCCGCGCGGCCGCCGCCGCCCGCTCGATGCCGTAGCGCCAGTAATCGAGACCGCCGAGGCAGCGGATCACCACGATCTTCGAGCGCGCGATCACCCCATCGACGTAGAGATCCACCGACATGGGGTGGCGCAGCTTCGCGAGCTTCGCGAGGCGTAAGGTCGGGCGTGGAGGCGCTTCGGGAAAACACGCGACAGGCTCCCTCCCCTGGAAGGAGAGGGCTGGGGTGAGGTGCGGGACATGCTCGGAGATGTCACACACCTCACCCTGCCCCTCTCCTTTCAGGAGAGGGGACCCGCGCGCGACGGTCTCGGATGCGGAGGGTGAAAAGGCCTGTGCGTAGGCGCCCGCGACCCCGAACAGGTCGGAATCCGTGAACGACAGAAAGACGATGTCACCCGGTGCCTGACCGAGATCGATGGCGGCTTCGCCCTCGTCGAGGGAAACCGTATCGACGCGGATCAGGTGCATGGGTTCATCCCGCCAAGGTTCATCCCGCCAAGGCGGCGGCCACCGCGTTCCGATCGAAGCCCTTCAAGCCGATGACGACGAGGCGGCCGTCACGAGCCTCGGTGCCCTTCCAGGGGCGGTCGTAATGGTGGGCGATGCGGGTGCCGACGCCCTGGACCACGAGGCGCATGGGCTTGCCGGTGACTTCCGCGAAGCCCTTGATGCGCAGGACGCCGGGGGTCTCGGCGGCACGGGCCACGCGGATCGCCAGATCCTCTGCGGTCTCGGTGGCGCGGACCGGCAACGCGACGGTGTCGAAATCGTCGTGGTCGTGGTCCTCGCCCTCCCCGTGATGCGAGGGCCGGGCGTCGAGGTCGTCTTCCGCCGCCGCGCCGAGGCCGAGGACCACGCGCGGATCGAGGCGGCCATGCTCGGCCTCCACCATCTTCACGGCGCGGGGCAGGTGGGCGTTCACTTCCGTGCGGACCTTCTCGCGGCCAGCCTCGTCGAGGAGATCCGCCTTGTTCATCACCACGAGGTCGGCGCAGAGGAGCTGATCCTCGAACACTTCTTCGAGGGGATTGTCGTGATCGACGTTGGCATCCTCGGCGCGCTGGGCGGCGGAGGCCGCCGGATCGTCGGCGAAGAAGCCCGCCGCCACGGCCGGGCCGTCGATGACCGCGATGACGCCGTCCACCGTCACCCGCGAGCGGATCGCCGGCCACTGGAACGCCTGGACCAGGGGTTTCGGCAGGGCGAGGCCCGAGGTCTCGATGAGGATGTGTTCGGGCGGGTCGGCCCGGTCCAAAAGCTTGTTCAGGGCCGGCACGAAATCGTCGGCGACGGTGCAGCAGATGCAGCCGTTGGCGAGTTCGACGATGTCCTCGTCGCCGCAGCCCTCGATGCCGCAGGCGGCCAGGAACGAGCCGTCGAAGCCGATGTCACCGAACTCGTTGACGATGATGGCGAGGCGCTGGCCGTTCGCGTTCTCCACGAGGTGGCGCACGAGCGTCGTCTTGCCGGCCCCGAGGAAGCCGGTGACGATGGTGCAGGGGATCTTGTCCACGAGGCTCATGGGGCGTCCGGGGTCGCGAGGGGCGGGATGCGGGCAACGACGCCCTTGCGGAATTCTTGCGGTCGCGCCTTCCATGGCACGATGCCGTCGGGCGTCTGCCCGTAGAGGCCGACGCCCTCCAGGATGGTGCGGGCGGAGTCGGCCGGGTCGAGGTCGCCGTAGACGTAGGTCCAGCGCCCGCGCGAGGCCACCGCGACGGTGCAGGGCCGCTTGCACACGGAGAGGCACTCGACGCCCTCGATGCGCAGGCCCGGGCCGGCGTGATCGCCGGCCGCGTCCCGAAGGGCGTCGAGGAGTCGGGCGCCCGCCCGAGGCTCGTCCGCCTCGCCCGCCACGCGGCAGGTGGTGCAGACGTAGAGGGTGACGGTGTCGTCCGAAGGATCGGGCGAGGTTTCAGGCAAGGGATCAGGCATGCGCCGTCGCCTTGCGCTCGAACAGGCCCCAGGCCCAGCCATAGGCGAGGCCGATCACCGCCCAGAACACGAAGGCGATGCCCAGCGACCGCGCGGCGAACTGCGCGGCGTAGCCCGCCGGCAGGGCGGAGGCGGCGTGGCTCGTTTCCGGCGCGCCGGCGAGATGCGGCGCCACGAGGAGCACGAGGCCCCCCGCGATGGCGATGGGGGAACGGCGCAGGGCGATGAGGTAGAGACCCATGGCGGTGGCCGCCGCCGTCATCACCCACCAGAACTGGCGCTCGGCGAGCGGCGCCGCCTCCATGCCGGGCAGTTCCGGCGGCAGCCCGAGGGCCGGCGCCAGGGCCACGGCGAGGAAACCCGCGATGGCGAATCGTAAGCCCGTCTCGGGCGTCGGCTCACGCCCGCAGGCGAGGAGTACGGCGCCGAGGAGCAGGGCGTAGCCGACGCCGCCGACCAGGGTGGCCAAGGCCGTGAACGCCATGCGGGGCAGGCCGGGACCCGGCTGCCATTCGGGCGCGACTTCGCCGCCGGACACGGACGGGTCCTTCGACCCATGGTCGTGTCCGCCATGGACACGCACCACGAGGGAAGCAAACTGGGGGGCGGTGGTCGAGGCCTGCGTCTCGTAGCGCTCGGCCGCGATGATCAGCGGTGAGGTGAGCGCGAATTGCAGGCCCGCCGCGACGACAGCCGCGAGGAAGCCGGCGACCAGGGCCGCCGACACGAGCCGGATGATCATGGGGTGTCTGCCTGTGGCGCGGTGCGCTCAGTGGCAGGGAAAGTTCTGGGTATGACGGAAGTCGTGCGCCGCGTTGTGCAGGGCCATCGCCGGAGCGAAGCCCGCCATGAACACGAGGCCGAGGCCGAGGAAGGCGGCGACGAGCACGGCGCCGAGGCGCTCGTTGGTGCGGGTGCCGGCAAGAGCGAGGGTGTTGGTGGTCATCGGTGCGTCTCCTGGCCGCCCCGCCGGCGGCCGCGATTGAGGTGAGGATGGTGGTCCCCGGTGCCGGACGGCAGGTCTCCTGGCTCGCGGGTCGTCCGGTCCTGCCGCCTTCCCGGATCGCTCCAGTGGCCGATGGCAGACCCGTCTCCGCTCACAGTTGCGGGGGCAGCCGTGGTTTCGGGGCTCGTCGCCCCTCACCGCGTTCCCTTTTCACCCCGTCACCGGGGCACCGTCCTAATCGTGAGCTTCTACGCCCTTCGCGGACCGGTGACAACGCGGGGGGCGCCGTTTCCGGCTTCTTTGACCCCCGGCGCGTGTTTTGGGTTAAAGCAGCCCGATGCCGCAGCCTCCTCCTCACCTGACCCTGGTCCTCGGCGGTGCCCGTTCGGGCAAGAGCGTCCATGCCGAAGGGCTGATCGAGACCTGCCCGACGCCGTGGCTCTACCTCGCCACGGCGCAGGTCTGGGACGACGAGATGCGCGACCGCATCGCCCTCCACCGCGACCGGCGTTCATCCTCCTGGATTACGCGGGACGTGCCCCTGGCCCTGCCAGAGGCGGTCGCTGCCGCGACGGGGCCCGTGCTGGTGGATTGCCTCACCCTGTGGCTCACCAACCTCATCCTGTCGGAGGCCGACGTCGAAGCCGCCACGGGGGCGCTCATCGAGGCTTGCGCCGTGGCCCCCGGGCCCCTGGTGCTCGTCGGCAGCGAGGTCGGCCTCGGCATCGTTCCCGACAACGCCCTCGCCCGCCGGTTTCGCGACGCCGCCGGGCGCCTGCACCAGCGTTTGGCCGCCCAGGCCGACCGTGTGGTGTTCATGGTGGCGGGGCTGCCGATGATCGTGAAACCGCAAACATCCCCTCTCGCGCCTGGAGATCCCGCATGAGCGACGCCGACCGTCACCGCGAAAAGATGGAGAAGCGCAAGGCCGTGCAGGATGCGGAGGTGGCGGGCAAGACCATCGAGAAGGGCCTGCTCATCGTCAACACCGGTCCCGGCAAGGGCAAGACCACGGCGGCCCTCGGCCTGATGCTGCGGGCGCTCGGCCATGGCTGGCGCGTCGGGGTGGTGCAGTTCATCAAGGGGGCCTGGGACACGGGCGAGAAGCACGCCCTGAAAGCCTTCGGGGACCGGATCGACTGGCACACGCTGGGCGAGGGCTTCACCTGGGAGACGCAGGACAAGGCCCGCGACATCGCCGCCGCCGAGCACGCCTGGGCCAAGGCCCTCGACCTCATGGCCGATCCCAGCATCCGCCTCGTGGTCCTCGACGAGCTGAATATCGCCCTGCGGTACGATTACCTCGACCTCGAGGCCGTAGTGACGGCGTTCCGGGCACGCCGGCCCGATCTCCACGTCATCGTCACCGGCCGCAACGCCAAGCCGGCCCTCATCGAAGCCGCCGACCTCGTCACCGAGATGGGGGCGGTGAAGCACCACTTCGCCGCCGGAGTGAAGGCGCAGGAGGGCATCGAGTTTTGAAGCGGGTGGCCCTCATGCTGGCGATCCTGACGACGGCGGCCCCGGGCGTCCATGCCGAACCCGCCCCGGCCTGGCCCGACACCTATCTCGGCCGGGTCGAGGCGATGGCGGTGATGCAGGATCTCAACGCGCGGCTGCTGGCGAGCCGCAGCGCCACCGCCACCCTGGAGGCGTGGTGCGGCGCCCACGGCATGGCCGAACCCGCCCGCCTCGCCGCCGAGCTTCAGCGCGGCCTCGACAAGCCGGCGTCGCCCGAAACGCGCGCCCGCCTCGCGGTCGGCCCGGACACGCCCCTGCGCTATCGCCGGGTCCGCCTCGCCTGCGGCGACCATATCCTATCGGAGGCGGACAACTGGTACGTGCCCGACCGGCTTACGCCCGCGATGAACCGGAGTCTGGAGACGACCGACACGCCGTTCGGCCGCGCCGTCCAGGCCCTGGCGCCGACCCGCCAGACGGTGGCGTCGGAAGCCCTGTGGCAGCCCCTGCCGGGGGGATGGGATCAAGCCCCGGAGCCGGCCGCGACCTGCGGCGCCCTCGCCATCCCGGCGCAGCTCTTCCGCCACCGGGCGGTGCTGTTCACGGGCGAGCGGATGCCCTTCGCCGAGGTCGTCGAGACCTACGGCTCGGCGATCCTCGATTTTTCCCGCCCCGTGCGTCCGTCCGACCCCGCCTGCACCCCGTCGCCGGCCCGGTGACGCCGTGATAGGGGCGTTGCCTCGTCTTGCCCGAACTCGGAAGCCACCCGCATGACCCGCGCCATCATGATCCAGGGCACGGGCTCGGATGTCGGTAAGTCCCTGGTCGTGGCGGGCTTGTGCCGCGTCTTCGTGCGGCGCGGCCTGCGGGTGCGGCCCTTCAAGCCGCAGAACATGTCGAACAACGCCGCCGTCACGACTGACGGCGGCGAGATCGGCCGGGCGCAGGCGCTCCAGGCGCGGGCGGCCGGGGTGGCGCCCTCCGTCCACATGAACCCGGTGCTGCTCAAGCCCCAATCCGAGACCGGAAGCCAGATCGTGGTTCAGGGCCGGATGGTGGGGCAGGCGGGTGCCCGCGACTACCAGGGCTGGAAGCCGCGCCTCCTCACCGCCGTGCTGGAGAGCTTTTCGCACCTCAAGGCAGAGGCCGATCTCGTCATCGTGGAAGGCGCCGGCTCAGCATCGGAGGTGAATCTCCGGGCCGGCGATATCGCCAATATGGGCTTCGCTCGCGCATCGAACACACCGGTGGTGCTGCTGGGCGATATCGACCGGGGCGGCGTCATCGCCAGCCTCGTCGGCACCAAGGCGGTGGTCGCGCCCGAAGACGCGGCGATGATCCGGGGCTTCCTCGTCAACCGGTTCCGGGGCGATCCGAGCCTGTTCTCCGACGGCATGGCTCTCATCGCGCGGCACACGGGCTGGCCAGCCCTCGGCCTGATCCCGCATTTCCCGCCTGCCGCCCGCCTGCCGGCCGAGGACGTGCTCGGCCTGATCGGCTCCGAATCCGGGGCGTCCGGCCGCAAGGTCGTGGCCGTGCCGGTGCTGCCGCGCATCGCCAATTTCGACGACCTCGATCCCCTGCGGGCCGAGGCGAACGTGTCCGTGGTGCTGGTGCGGCCGGGCGAGCCGATCCCCGTCTGCGACCTCGTGCTACTACCGGGCTCGAAGACCACGCTGGCCGATCTCGACGTGTTCCGGGCGGAAGGCTGGGACATCGATCTTTCCGCTCATGTCCGCCGGGGCGGCAGGGTGCTCGGCCTGTGCGGCGGCTACCAGATGCTCGGGCGGACCCTGTCCGACCCGCACGGGATCGAGGGCGCCCCCCGGACGGTGCCGGGCCTCGGCCTCCTCGACGTCGCGACCGTGATGACACCGGTCAAACGCCTGGAGGCCGTGACGGGCACCACCCTGGCGGACGGGGTTCCGTTCGCCGGCTACGAGATGCATGTGGGCGACACCACCGGCCCCGATGCCGGGCGCCCCCTCGTGCGCCTCGCCGATGGCCGAACGGACGGGGCGGTCTCGGCCGATGGCCTCGTCGCCGGCACCTACGTCCACGGCCTGTTCGCCGACGACGCCCAGCGCGCCGCCTGGCTCACCCGCCTCGGGGCCGCGCCGGGCGGCCTCGCCTACGAGGCCGGGATCGAGGCGGTGCTCGAAGCCCTCGCCGACCACCTCGAAGCTCATGTGGATTGCGATCGCTTGCTTGATTTGGCGTCGTAGTCCGATCGGGCATTCCTACGGGATCGCCACCGCGTATTCGCGCGGTGCGCCATTGAGGGCGCTGTCGAACACCACCAGCACCCGGCCGGGGCCGAGGCGGACGATGCCTTCGGGTTTCGACCGCGCATCGTCGTCGTCGAGGGGCGCGATCGTGCCGAGCGGCGTGACCTTGCCGGAGGGCAGTTCGGCGAGGAACAGGCCGTAGGGGACGCTCAATCCGTTGCGGGTCGGCCCCGAGAGCACGAGGAGGCGACCGTCGGGTAGGGCGGTGAGGTCGCGGATGCCGGCATCCGGCCCGAGGGCGAGGGGAATCGTCACGGGTTTTGCCGCGAGCGGCCCGTCGCCCGGGGCGAACAGGGGGGCGACCGGCACGGAGACGAGGAAGGCGGCGCCGTCGAGAACCGGCGCCCGCAATCCCGCATAGAGCGTGTCCCCCACAACCGCGAGGCCCTCGACGTTGAGGCCGGACAGGGGCTTGCCGCCCTCGCGTGGTTCGAGATCCTTCAGGACGTAAGGTCCCACCGTGTCGGCCGCCCGCAGGGCATCGCCGAGGCGATAGGTGGTCTCGACGCTGGCCCCCGTGCCGGCGGCGTCCGGGTGCAGGCGGGCGAGGAGGGCCGTCGAGAGCTTGAACTCGCGCCCCCGCCGGCTGCAGCCATGCGAGCCGGTGACGTAGAAATCGGGGGCCGCGTAGGCCACGGCCTCGCCGTCGAGTTCGCGGTACGCGCCTTGGCCCAGGGTGCAATCCCCCGTGGTCGGGGGCGCGCCGACGGCGGCCTTCGGCGGCTTGCGGCCGGCGATGTCCACGATGGCGCCGGGCTTGAGCGTGGTGCCGTCGAGGGTGACGAACTGGGCGCCCGCCGCCTCGTCGTCCACCACCATGCAGGTGCGTGGGCCCGATGGGGCCGGTGCGCAGGCGATACCGGAAACATCCTCCGCCGGCTTGCCCTCGCCCTTCTTGTTGACCTCCCCCATGAGGCCGGGGGCGACGGTGTAGGGCTGGCCGACGGGCCGCAGCACCTGGGCGCCGGCCGGGGACAGGAGCGCCAGCCCCGAGGCCAGGGTGAGGAGGGAACGACGCATCATTGGGGGGCTCCGGTGGAGGGGCAGGTTCGGGATCATGACACGCTGAGCGCGAGGGCACCGAGGGCGAGGGCCGTGAGGCCGAACAGCAGCCCACAGGCCGTGCGGTAGAGAGCGAGGGCCCGCTCCACGTCGGCCGGTCCGGCTTCGGCGCGGCCATCCCCCATCCAGGCATCCTCGACCCGCGTGGCGCCGTAGACGCGCGGACCGGCGAGGCGCAGGCCCAGCGCCCCCGCCATGGCGGCTTCGGGCCAGCCGGCATTGGGCGAGCGATGGCGGCCGGCATCCCGCAGGAGGGCGCGCCATGCCGCCCCCGCCGAGGCGCCGGGATGGAACAGGGCGGCGACCACGAACAGGCCGCCGGCCAGCCGGGACGCCGGCAGGTTCACGAGGTCGTCGAGGCGCGCGGACGCCCAGCCATAGGCTTCGTGGCGCGGGGTGCGATGGCCGATCATGCTGTCGGCGGTGTTGATCGCCTTATAGAGGGCGCCCCCCGGCAGGCCGCCGACGCCGATCCACAAGGCCGGGGCCACGATCCCGTCGGAAAAGTTTTCCGCCAGACTCTCGATGGCGGCCCGGCAGATGCCGGCCTCGTCGAGGCTTTCGGGGTCGCGCCCGACGATCATCGACACGGCGACGCGTCCTCCGGTCAGACCGTCGCGACGCAGGTCGGCGGCGACGCGGGCGACGTGGTCGTGGAGGCTGCGCTGGGCCGGCAGGCTGGCACACACGAGGGCGAGGGCCGCGAGGCCGCCCCATGGACCGAGGAACGACGCGAGGGCGGTGAGCCCGGCGGTCACGGTGCCGACCCCCGTCAGAAGGACGAGAAGGCCGATCACCCCCATGGCCCGGCGCCGGTTCGGGCCGCCCCGGTTCAGGCGCCCGTCGAGGCCGGCGATGAGGGCGCCGATCCAGGTGACAGGGTGGCCGAGCGCCCTGTAGAGCCGGTCCGGATAGCCGCATGCCGCTTCGACGGCCAGCGCGAGCAGCAGGACGATGAGCGTGTCGGGCGGATGGGTGAGGGCGGTCCAGGGCATTCGGTGTCGGTGAGCGGGGCGCCCCCCATCGCGCATGGCGGCGATCTCGACGCGGCCCGCACCCTGTTTCCGGATGCGCCCGCGCCGTGGATCGACCTCTCGACGGGGATCAATCCCGTGCCCTATCCCTGTCCGCCCCTGGAGGCCAGTGCGTTCCGGCGCCTGCCGTCGCCCGCCGACCTCGCGGCCCTCAAAGCGGCGGCGGCCACGGCCTACGGCGTCGCCGATCCGGCCGGGATCGTGGCCGCGCCCGGCACCCAGATCCTCATCGAGACCCTGCCGCGCCTCGTGGCGCGAGCCCGCGTCGCCGTGGTGGGGCCAACCTATGCCGAGCACGCGGCCGCCTGGGCGCGGGCCGGGCACGCCGTCGTCCCGGTGACGGATCTCGACGCGGCGGCCGACGTGGTGGTGGTGGTCAACCCCAACAATCCGGACGGGCGGAGCTGGGACGCCGCGACCCTCCTCGCCTGCGCGGCGCTGCAGAACGCGCGGGGCGGGCTCCTCGTGGTGGACGAGGCCTTCGCGGATCTCGAAGCCGTCGAGTCCCTGGCGCCCCGTCTCCGGCCGGGCCTCGTGGTCCTGCGCTCCTTCGGCAAGACCTACGGGCTCGCCGGCCTGCGCCTCGGTTTCGCCCTGGCGGAGCCGGATCTCGCCGCCCGCCTCGCCGAGGCGCTCGGACCCTGGGCGGTGTCCGGCCCGGCGCTGGCTATCGGCGGCGCGGCCTTGGCCGATACCGCGTGGCGTGAGGCCGCCACGGTGGCGCGGGGCGCCGATGCGGACCGCCTCGACCGAATGATCGCGCGCGCCGGCGGAACGGTCGTCGGCGGCACCCGCCTGTTCCGCACGGCCGATTTCCCGGACGGGCCGGGCCTGTTCGGGCGCCTCGGCGCCGCCGGAATCTACGTCCGGCGGTTCGAGGCCGCTCCGTCCCGCCTGCGCTTCGGCCTGCCGGCGGACCGGACCGAATGGTGCCGGCTCTCGCGGGTTCTCAAGTAGCCTTCGCCCGCCGCTCCAGGAGCGCGACGAGGAGACCGCTCCCCGAGAGCAGGAGGCCCACGACGCAGACGCCGGACCAGCCCGCCATCAGGAAGGCTTGGCTGCCCGCGAAGGCGCCAAGCGCTCCGAATACGAACATCACGGTGAACAACACGGTGTTGACCCGTCCGCGCGCCCCCGGAACCAGGGCGTAGACCCGGGTCTGGTTGGCGATGAGCGCGCCGTTGAGGCCGATATCGATAAGGAGGACGCCCAGCCCCACGGCGAGGAGCGAAACGGTGCCGCCGGCCCACAGGACCGCGAAGGCCGCCACCACGAACAGGGAGCCCGCCACCACCACGGGCCGGGCGCCGCGCCGGTCGGTGTAGCGCCCCGAGACGGGGGCGATGAGGGCACCGACCACCCCGATCACGCCGAACAGGCCGGCGCCCGCCGCCGTCAGGTCGAAGGGCGGCGCCTCCACCAGGAGGGCGAGGGTGGTCCAGAACGCGTTGAAGCTCGCGAACAGCAGGCCCTGGCACAGGCTGGCGCGGCGCAGAACCGGCTGTGTCCGCACGAGGTGGAGGATCGACACCATCAGGGCACGGTAGCGAAGCGGCTTCGTCTGGGCCGTGCGCGGCAGGGTCGCGGCGGCGATGGCCGCGATGACCAGCGCCACGGCGCCGGCGGCGAAGAACACCGCGCGCCAGCCATAATGGGCGCCGACGAATCCGCTCACCGTGCGGGCGAGGAGAATGCCGCTGAGGAGACCGGTCATCACTTGTCCCACCATCCGCCCGCGCGTCGCGTCGGGGGCGAGTTCGGCGGCGAACGGCACCGCCTGCTGCGCCGCCGAGGCGAGGAAGCCGATGGCGAGGCTCGCGGCCGCCAGGGAACCGAGATTCGGGCTCAGGGCCGCCGCGATGAGCGCGACGGCGAGGCCGAGCATCTGCATCAGGATGAGGCCGCGCCGGGGCAGGCTGTCGCCGAGGGGCACGAGGCAGAGGATGCCCAGCCCGTAGCCGACCAGGGAGGCCGTGGGCACGAGGGTAGCGGCCCGGTCGCCGAACTCAGCCACCAGCAGGGCGAGGAGCGGCTGGTTGTAATAGATGTTGGCGACGGCGCCCCCGGCGATGAGGGTGAGGCCGAGGCGGGCCTTGAGGGTGAAACCGTGGCCCTCCGGATCGGGCGTCCCGCTCATGACGCGCGCCGGGAGGCCGCCGGGCGGGGGGCGAGCGTCGCTGTCATGCTGGTGATGTTCCGGTTCTAATGAGGACCGCGTGAGTACGGCGCCGCCTGCCGCCGCCGCAAGTCCGACGGAGAGGCCGGGCCGGACGTGTCGTCGCAGGTCCGTTACCAGGGCGTGAGTCCGATCGCATCTCTTCGAGTGATGATTCGCATAAATCGGCGGCCAAGGAGTCGAAATTGCTCCGGCAAAGCTCGGGCAACACCTTGGAAAACGCGGGGATTTGCGATCTGATCACCAATGAGGCCAACGAATCGCGCCCGTTTCGATGGTGCGCGGTGCGGGTCTCGACGACGGAGTGACGAATGCCGAATTATCGTGTCGAGTTCGCGAAGGAAATCCTGGGCGTTCCCTTTCCGGTCGGGTCCGTGGCCATCGTCCGGGCGCGCGACCCCATGCGTGCTCTACGGGCCGCCGAACTGCGCTTCGCGCGCCAGCATGGCGTCGAGGATTGGCGCGAGCGCGCCGACCGGGCCGATCTCGTTCCGGGCGGAGCGGGCTGATCGGTTTCGTCCCGCTCTGGCCCTTCGAGCTTGGCCGTCATAAGGTGTTCGCCGAGGCGTGCGCGGATGCGCGCGGCAGGATCGCCCGGTTCGGGCATCGATACGGGGACGGGCGGTTTCCATGGCGGCGATCTCTTTCTTCGGCGATCTGCTGCAGACCATCAGCGAGCGGGGCCGAGACCTCATCGGCCTCGGGCGCGGTGATCTCGGCGCGCGCGCCAGCGCGCAGGAATTGCTCAAGCTCTGCGAGGATTTGATCTCCCGCCGGGGCGAGGCCTCGGGCGTCGCCCTCGCGCGGCTGATCCTCGACCGCTACGCCAGCCTCGCCCGGCCGGAGCGCGCGGATTTCCTGCGCATGGTCGCCACGGAGTTCGCCGCCGACCACGAGGCCGTGGACGAGGCCATCGCGGCCTACCGGGCGGCGCCGAGCCGGGCCGCCCTCGGCGTCCTCCACGACGCGGCCGAGCCGCGCAGCCAGGAACTCATACGGCGCCTCAACCTCGCCCGCGACGGCACCCTCGCCCTCGTACGGATGCGCGAAGACTTGTTCGGCCTGCGCCGGGCCTTGCGCGACGAGGAGGCCGACCCGGACGTCATCGACGCCGCCGATAGCCTCGACAGCGATTTCGAACACCTGTTCGCCTCGTGGTTCAACCGGGGCTTCCTCGTGCTGCGCCCCATCGACTGGACCACGCCGGCCCATATCCTGGAAAAGATCATCCGCTACGAGGCGGTCCACGCCATCGCCGATTGGGACGACCTGCGCCGCCGCATCGCGCCGCAGGACCGGCGCTGCTTCGCCTTCTTCCACCCGGCCCTCGTCGACGAGCCGCTGATCTTCGTCGAGGTGGCGCTGACCGCCGGCATCGCCCCGGCCATCGCGCCGATCCTGGCGCATGAGCGCGAGCCCTTGCCGGCACGCGAGGCCACGACGGCGATCTTCTACTCCATCTCGAATTGTCAGAAAGGATTGGCGGGCGTCACCTTCGGCAACTTCCTCATCAAGCAGGTGGTGGAGGACCTCGCCCGCGAGATTCCCTCGCTCAAGACCTTTGTGACCCTGTCGCCGGTGCCCGGCTTCGCGGCGTGGCTCGACCGCGAGCGCCGGGCCGACGCGCCCCAGGGGCTGACCCGCGAGGATGTCGAGGCCCTGCGCCTCATCGACGAGCCGGATTGGCACGCCGACAAGGCCAAGGCGGAGATCGTCCGCAAGGCGATGATCCCGGCGGCCGCCGCCTATTTCCTGCGGGCCAAGAACGAACGCGGCAAACCGCTGGACCCCGTCGCCCGGTTTCACCTCGGCAACGGCGCCCGGCTGGAGCGCCTGAATTTCCTCGGCGATGTCTCGCGGAAAGGGCTGGCCCAGTCGCGCGGTCTCATGGTCAACTACCTCTACGACCTGTCCGCCATCGAGAAGAACCACGAGACCTTCGCCAATCTCGGCACCGTCGCGGCGTCCAGCGCGGTCAGCCGCGAGTTGCGCAACAACCTGCCGCCCGCCCGCGCCGTCGCCCTGGCGGACGCCTGAAAGCAGTCCGAACCCCGCATGTCCAACCATCTGTTCGACCTCGTTCGCGCGAACCTGCCCGCCGATCCCGCGGGCAAGACTTTCATCGAGACGGGGGAGGGCGCGCGCTTCACCTATGCGGACCTCGTGGCGCGCTCGGGCGCCTACGCGGCGTCCCTCGTCGGGCTGGGGGTGAAGCCGGGGGACCGGGTGGCGGTCCAGGCCGAGAAGAGCCCGGAGTTCCTGTTCCTGTATCTCGGTGCCGTGCGGGCCGGCGCCGTGTTCCTGCCGCTCAACACTGCCTATACCGCTCCCGAGATCGCCTACTTCCTCGGGGACGCCGAACCGGCCCTGTTCGTGTGCGATCCGGGCAAGCGCGAAGCCCTTGAGGCAGTGGCGAAGGCGGCCGGCGTCGCGCAGGTGCGGACCCTCGACGCTGCCGGACGCGGCAGCATGGCTGAGGCCGCCGACGCGGAAGCGCAAGACTTCGCCGACGTGGCGCGCGGCCCCGACGATCTGGCCGCGATCCTCTACACCTCGGGCACCACCGGGCGCTCCAAGGGCGCCATGCTCACCCACGAGAACCTCGCGTCGAACGCCCGGACCCTGGCGCAAGCCTGGCGCTTCACGGCCGACGACGTGCTCATCCACGCCCTGCCGGTGTTCCACACCCACGGCCTGTTCGTGGCGACCAACGTCATTCTCGTCACGGGCGGCACCCTCCTGTTCCTGGCGAAGTTCGACGCCGCCCAGGTGCTCCGCCTGATGCCGCGCGCCACCGCCATGATGGGAGTGCCGACCTTCTACACCCGCCTCCTCAAGGAGCCGGGCCTCGATGCCGACGTGACGAAGACCATCCGGCTGTTCGTCTCGGGCTCGGCGCCGCTGCTGGCCGAGACGCATCGCGACTGGCAGGCCCGCACCGGCCACGCCATCCTCGAACGCTACGGCATGACCGAGACCAACATGAACACCTCGAACCCGTACGAGGGCGCGCGGGTGGCCGGCACCGTGGGGCCGGCCCTGCCCGGCGTCGCCGTCCGGGTCGTGGACCCCGAGACGGGGGCGACCCTCGGCACCGACGCCGTCGGCATGATCGAGGTGAAGGGAGCGAACGTGTTCCAGGGCTACTGGCGCATGCCCGAGAAGACGGCGGCCGAGTTCAAGGCCGACGGGTTCTTCATCACCGGCGATCTCGGCAAGATCGACCGTGAAGGCTACGTCCACATCGTCGGACGCGGCAAGGACCTCATCATCACGGGCGGCTACAACGTCTACCCGAAGGAGGTCGAGAACGAGATCGACGCCCTGCCGGGCGTGGTGGAATCGGCGGTGATCGGGGTGCCGCATGCCGATTTCGGCGAGGGTGTCACGGCCGTGGTCGTCGCCCGCGAGGGGGCGCCCGACGAGGCGACGATCCTGCGCACCCTGGAGGCGCGTCTCGCCCGCTACAAGTGTCCGAAGCGGGTGCTGTTCGTCGACGAGTTGCCCCGCAACGCCATGGGCAAGGTGCAGAAGAACGTCCTGCGGGACATCCACGGGAAACTCTACGGCGCCTGAGGCGGCGCCTCGGGAACGTCCGCCCGCGCGTTGACGTTGGGACCGGCGTAAGCTCAAGCTTGGCTTTTCTGCCCGACGGTTCCCGAAGCGATGTCCTCCTCCCCCGAACCGGCGCCCGCCCCGAAGGGCGCCGCCCCCGTGCTGTGGACCCTGGCCCTCGGAACCGCCCTCGTCGTCCTAGCGGCGGGGAGCCGAGCCCGGCCACGAGGGGCAGGTTCGGCGGTCGCTCCGCCGGAGCCCGGCCGAACCGAGGGCGCGCAATCCCACACGGGCCCCGCCGCCGAATGGGTTGCCGCCACGCAGCCCGAGCGGGGCCGCGATGCGCGCACCCCCCTCGAGATCACCCGCCTGGGCTGGAAGGACATCCTCGTTCGGGTCTACCGCGAGTTCATCGCGGATCGGGTGCTGTCGGTGGCCGCCGGGGTCACGTTCTACACCCTCCTGTCCCTGTTTCCCGCCATCGCCGCCCTGGTCTCGTGCTACGGCCTCGTCGCGGACGTGAACTCCATCAACGAGCATCTGGCGAGTCTGCAGGGCGTGTTGCCGTCGGGCGCCATCGAGATCGTCGGCGATCAGGTCAAGCGCATCGCCGCGAAGGGAACCGGCACCCTCGGGGTGACCTTCTTCACCAGCCTCTTGATCTCCCTGTGGAGCGCCAACGCCGCCATGAAGGCGATGTTCGATGCCCTGAACGTCGTCTACGAGGAGGAGGAGAAACGCTCCTTCGTGATGCTCAACCTGCGCTCCCTCACCTTCACCATCGGGGCGCTGCTGTTCACGATCTTCGCCCTGTCGAGCATCGTCGTGCTGCCCATCGTGTTCACCTTCGTGGGCTTCAGCGATACGGCTTGGCTCCTCGCCCTCCTGCGCTGGCCGGCCCTGCTCCTCGTGGTATTGGGCGTCCTGTCGCTGCTCTACCGCTACGGCCCGAGCCGGGAACACGCACGCTGGCGCTGGGTGGGGACCGGCAGCGTCGTCGCGGGTTTCCTCTGGCTCCTCGCCTCGATCCTGTTCTCCTGGTACGTCTCGAGCTTCGGCAATTACAACGAGACTTACGGGTCGCTCGGCGCCGCCATCGGCTTCATGACCTGGATCTGGATTTCCACCACCATCGTGCTCGTGGGCGGCGAGATCAACGCCGAGATGGAGCACCAGACCGCGCGTGACACCACCACGGGCGCGGAGCTTCCCATGGGCGCGCGGCAGGCCCGCATGGCCGATACCCTCGGGGCGGTGGCTTAGCCACCGCCCCGGGGCGCGACCTGACGTCTGGAATGCCAGGTCTCCCAGGACTGGGGGCGGAACCCCATATAGGCGGCTGACGGATGCCCCGAGAGCTTGAATCATGACCACAGCGAATCCTGAGACCCGCACCGAAGCCGAGTGGCGGGAGATCCTCACGCCGGAGCAGTACCGGGTCCTGCGCGAGCACGGCACCGAGCGCGCGGGCACGAGCTGCCTCAACGCCGAGAAGCGTCCGGGCATCTTCCACTGCGCCGGCTGCGACGCGCCGCTGTTCGAGAATGGCACGAAGTTCGAGTCCGGCACCGGTTGGCCGAGTTTCTTCGCCCCGTTTCCCGACGCGGTGGAAACCCAGGTCGACCGCTCCCATTGGATGACCCGCACGGAAGCCCATTGCGCCCGCTGCAAGGGCCATCTCGGCCATGTATTCGATGACGGCCCGCCGCCCACCGGCCTGCGCTACTGCATGAACGGTGTGTCCCTGCGGTTCGAGCCGGAGGCTTGATCCGGTTTACCCTCGATCGGAACGGGAACCGTCTCGCGGTGCCCTTGCGGCGCTTGAGCGTCGCCGAACGCCGTCGTTCCGGAAGGAATCGAACGGCGTTCGTGTGAGGGGCGCCGGGAGGGGCGGTTCCGCCGCGAAGGTGGGGACGAAGGCTCCGATCGAAGCGTCGAACGGGCGTAGAGCCTTGATTTCCGCGATGTTTTGCTTAGTCCCGTAGAGACTGTTTTTCGATGAGTACGGGGCATCCGTCGTCGGGTGTCGCCTCAAACCGTTCCGGTCGCGCGACCGGAGCGTCCTCCCCCATCAGTCCGGCGGAACATGAGACCGTGGGACGAACGAATCCCGGAGAGTCCGTATGAGCATCGTTCGCCGGTTCCTCGTCGCCCCCTCCCTCGTGCGCCTCATCCGCAAGGAGCGTGGCGGCGCGCGGATCACGGAGGGCTACTTCGCGCCCCAGGGCGGCCGCGTCTCCTACGTGCGGGTCGATGGCCAGCAATGTCACCTCGTCCTCGTCAATACGGGGCCGGACGGGGTTTCGAGCGAGGAGCGCACGGACGTGCCGCGCGCCCACGGCGACGCGCTCCTCGACGTCTGCGGCGGCAAGGCCCTGTATGACCGCACGGTGCTCGCCCTCGGTGGCGGGCGCGAGGCGCGGATCGACCGCTACGTCACCCCCGGTGCCCTCGACCTCGTCAGCGTGGTGTTCGAGGAGATCGGGGATGCCAACGCCTTCGCCGTCCCCGCCTGGTTCGGCCCCGAGGTGACGGGTGATGCCGCCTACGAGCGCCATGCCGTCGCCCTGCAGGGTGTGCCGCAGCCGGGCGAGATCGCCCTGAGCAACGCGGCCCTCGAAGCCGTCCTCGACCTCGTCGAGCCTCGCTTCGGCTTCGGCCGTTTCGGCGGCGGCACGCCGAAGCCCGCGGAGGACGATGGCATGAAGGCCCTGCGCCGGCCGTCTCCCCCGCCCGCCGCTCCGCCGGCCCCCGCTCCCGTCGAGCCGGCGCCGCAGGATGCCGGCCCCACCGACGCGCGGATCGACGAGGTGATCGAGAGCCTGTCGCAGGCCCTCGGCAACCCGCAGCCGCAGCCGACGGAGGGTGAGGCGGCCCAGCCGGCTCGCGCGGAGGAGACGGCCGAGTTCGAGCGCTGGACCGTTCGGCCGCGCCGCAATCAGACCTGATCGTCGGTCGAATCGGTCCTCGGAGGCGCGCGGCGCGCGTCTCCGAAGGTGGTCGCACGTACGGGAATGTCATTGTCATCCCGAACCGCGTGATTGAGTGGCACCCGCAACTTCGCTAGCTTCGCCGGCAAGAAGCAGAGAGATGCGCGGGTTCCGGCGCGCACGGGCGAGGAAACGATGTCCCAGGCGATAACTCACGGCACCGTGGCCGAGCCCCCCCGCGTGGCCGAGCCCTGGTACAAGGTTCTCTATATTCAGGTGCTGATCGCCATCGCGCTCGGCATCCTGCTCGGCTACGTCGCTCCGGAATGGGGCAAGTCGGTCAAGTGGCTCGGCGACGCCTTCATCGCCCTCATCAAGATGATGATCGCGCCGATCATCTTCTGCACCATCGTGCACGGCATCGCGTCCATTGGCGACCTGAAGAAGGTCGGCCGCGTCGGCCTCAAGGCCCTGGTCTATTTCGAGGTGGTCTCCACCATCGCGCTCCTCATCGGCGTCCTCGTCGGCGAGGTGGTTCGCCCCGGCGCCGGCTTCAACGCCGACGTGACGAAGCTCGACGGCAAGTCGGTGGAGAAGTACGCGAAGCTGGCCGCCGACGATTCGGTGACCGGCCATATCATGGCGCTGATCCCGAAGAGCTTTTTCGACGCCTTCGCCACGGGCGACCTGCTCCAGGTGCTGCTGATCTCGATCCTCACGGGTGTCGTCGTCACCGGCATGGGCCAGCGCGGCGAGGCCATCGCCCACGCCATCGACACGGCGGGGCAAATCTTCTTCCGCATCATTGGCCTCGTGGTGAAGCTCGCGCCCATCGGCGCCTTCGGCGCCATGGCGTTCACCATCGGCCAGTACGGCATCGGCAAGGTGGTCGATCTCGCTTGGCTGGTCGGCACCTTCTACGTCACCGCCTTCCTGTTCGTGGTGCTCGTGCTGGGCGGCATCGCCCGGGTGGCCGGATTCTCGATCTTCCGCTTCCTCGCCTACATCAAGGACGAACTCCTCATCGTCCTCGGCACCTCGTCGTCCGAGACGGTGCTGCCGCACATGATGACGAAGATGCGCCGGCTGGGCGCCTCGGATTCCGTGGTCGGCCTCGTGATCCCGACGGGTTACTCGTTCAACCTCGACGGCACCAACATCTACATGACCCTGGCGACCCTGTTCCTCGCCCAGGCCGTCGGCGCCGATCTGTCCATCAGCCAGTACGCCACCATCATCATCGTGGCGATGCTGACCTCGAAGGGGGCGTCCGGCGTCACCGGCGCCGGCTTCATCACCCTCGCGGCGACGCTCTCGGCCATTCCCAACAACCCCGTGCCCGTCGCCGCCATGACCCTGATTCTGGGCGTCGACAAGTTCATGTCCGAGTGCCGGGCCATCACCAACCTCATCGGCAACGGCGTCGCCACCGTGGTGGTGAGCCGCTGGGAGGGCGAACTCGACCGGGAGAAGCTGCGTCAGGTGATGGAGCACCCCGTCTCCATCGGCACCGATATCTCGGATCACGCGCCCAACATGGACCCAATCACCACGCCGTCCGCCGCCGCCGCGCCGACCCCCGCGCGGGTGCGGTGAGCGACCGCCTACGGCTCGGCATCGATCTCGGCGGCACCAAGATCGCCGGGATCGTCCTCGACGGGGCCGGGGCGACGCGGGCGGAAGCCCGGGTTCCGACGCCCCGCGACGATTACGACGCCACGCTCGCGGCCATCGCCGCCCTCGTGGCCGATCTCGAAGCCCGGTCCGGACCCGCGCGGAGCGTCGGGGTCGGGATGCCGGGCGCCCTCGCGCCGGAGACGGGCCGCGTCAAGAACGCCAACTCGACCTGGCTCAACGGTCGCCCCTTCGCGACCGACCTGGCCCAGCGCCTCGGTCGGCCCGTGCGCGTCGAGAACGACGCCAATTGCCTCGCGGTCTCCGAGGCCGTGGACGGGGCGGGCGCCGGGGCCTCCATCGTGTGGGCGATCATCCTTGGCACGGGTGTCGGCTCCGGCATCGCCCTCGACGGGCGGGCATTGGCCGGTCGCGGCCGCATCGCCGGGGAATGGGGCCATAACCCGCTGCCCCGCCCCCGCGACGACGAGCGACCGGGGCCGGCCTGCTATTGTGGCCGCAGCGGCTGTATCGAAACCTGGCTCTCGGGGCCGGGCCTCGCCGCCGACCATGCCCGCCGAACCGGGGAGGCCCTCCCGGCCGAGGCCGTCGTGGCCGCCCTGCGGGCGCATGATCCGCGCGCCGAGGAGACCTTCGCACGCTACCGCGACCGCCTCGGCCGGGCACTCGCTCATGTCGTCAACATCCTCGATCCCGACGTCATCGTCATCGGCGGCGGCCTCTCGCGCCTACCCGAACTGTTCGACGGTCTCGGCGACCTCACGGCGGCGCATGTGTTCTCCGATCGGTTCGACACCCCGATCCGTCCGAGCCTACATGGCGACGCCTCGGGCGTGCGCGGGGCGGCGTGGCTGTGGGACGACGGCGCGGACGCATTCTGACCTCAGGCGGACGCCCCTTGCCAGGGCTTGCGTTTGCACATAAAGATATCTTTATGTCTCACGCGAGTTCCCCAGTGCAATCGTCGGTGCCGTTCGCGCATGCCCTCGGGGTGCTGCGCGCGGCGGCCGAGGAGACGCGCCTGCGCATCCTCGCGCTGTTGGCGGAGGGTGAATTGTCGGTTTCGGACCTCACCGACATCCTCGGCCAGTCGCAGCCGCGCATCTCGCGCCACCTCAAGCTCCTGGTGGAAGCCGGCCTCGTCGAGCGTCACCGCGAGGGCGCCTGGGCGTTCTTTCGCCTCGTCGATGGCCGCGCCGGCCTCGTCGATCCGCTCATCGCCGGCCTCGATGCGGGCAGCCCGCCGCTCTCCGAGGACCGGGCGCGGCGCGACGCCGTCCGGGCCCAGCGCGCCGAGGCCGCTCAGACCTTCTTCGCCCGCCTCGCCCCGAAATGGGATCACCTGCGCTCCCTCCACGTCCCCGAGGCGACGGTGGAAGCGGCGGTGCTCGACGTGCTCGGCACCAAGCCGATCCACAACCTCATCGATCTTGGCACCGGCACCGGCCGGATGCTCGGTCTCCTCGCCGGGCGCGCCACCCGTGCCACCGGCCTCGATTCCAGCCACGCCATGCTGTCCGTCGCCCGCGCCAACCTCGAACGCGCCGGCCTATCGCGTGTCGATCTGCGGCAGGGCGACATCCACGCGCCGCCGTTCGGTCGCGGCAGCTTCGATCTCGTCCTCGTGCACCAGGTGCTGCATTACCTCGACGATCCGGCCCGCGCGCTTCGCGAGGCCGCGCGCCTCGTGGCGCCGGGCGGACGGCTCCTGGTGGTGGATTTCGCGCCGCACGGCCTCGAATTCCTGCGCGAGACCCAGGCCCATCGTCGTCTCGGCTTCGCGCCCGAGCAGGTGACGGGCTGGCTCAACGATGCGGGCCTCGGCACCGTCACCACCCGCGATCTCGCGCCGCCTCCGGGGGAAGCCGAGCACCAACTCACCGTCACGCTCTGGCTCGGGTCGGATGTTCACGCCCTGCCCGCGCGGACCGTTCTGCCCGAACGGGCCGTCGCCTGAGCGGCCCCCGCCCCCTTTCCCGCCTCGTCTGAACCGACCGACATTGAGGACGTCCCCGATGCCCACCGCCTCCCAACACCGCGCCAGCCGGGACGGCTACCGCCCCATCCGCGTCTCCATCGAGTTCTTCCCGCCGAAGACCGACGAGATGGAACAGATCCTCTGGAAGTCCATCGAGCGTCTCGCGCCGCTCCAGCCGAAATTCGTCTCGGTCACGTACGGCGCCGGAGGCTCGACGCGTGAGCGCACCCACAACACCGTGGCGCGCATGGTCCGCGAGACCACGCTGAAGCCCGCCGCCCACCTCACCTGCGTCGATGCCACCCGTGAGGAGATCGACGCCGTGGTGCAATCCTACTGGGATGCCGGCGTGCGCCACATCGTGGCCCTGCGCGGCGATCCGCAGGACGGCATCGGCACCGCCTACCGGCCGCATCCCGGCGGCTATGCCACCACCGCCGATCTCGTCGCCGGCATTAAGCGCATCGGCGACTTCAAGGTCTCGGTCTCGGCCTACCCCGAGAAGCACCCGGAGGCGTCTTCGCTGGACGCCGATATCGACGCCCTGAAGGCCAAGGTCGATGCCGGCGCCGATCAGGCGATCACGCAGTTCTTCTTCGAGAACGACATCTATCTGCGCTACGTCGACAAGGTGCGCGCCGCCGGCATCGACATCCCGATCATCCCCGGCATCCTGCCGGTGCAGAACTTCAAGCAATCGGCGAACTTCGCCCGTCGCACGGGCGCCTCGGTGCCGTACTGGCTCGCCGCCCGCTTCGAGGGCCTCGAGAACGATCCCGACACCCGCCGCCTCGTGGCGGCGGCGGTGGCGGCCGAGCAGGTGCTCGACCTCGTGGACCGGGGCATCGAGGATTTCCACTTCTACTCGATGAACCGCTCCGACCTCGTCTACGCCATCTGCCACCTCCTCGGCCTGCGTTCGCAGGCCCCGAAGGTGGAAACCGCGAAAGCGGCCTGAACACCCGTCATCCCGGGGCGCGATGAGCGCACCCGGGGCTTTCCATACGCCCGCGTCGCCGGACGGAAGCGTTCGGCCGCCATCCCAGATTTTCCCGGACCGTCGCGGTTCCGGATCCCGGGTTCCGCTGCGCGGCCCCGGGAGGACGCCGAGAGAGCCATGACAAACCTGCGCCCCGTCGACGGACAAGAGATCGAAGCGGCCCTGCGGCAGCGGGCTGCGGAAAAAATCCTCGTCCTCGACGGGGCGATGGGCACCGTGATCCAGCGCCTCGGTTACGGCGAGGCGGATTTTCGCGGCCAGCGGTTCCTCGATCACGGCCACGATCAGAAGGGCAACAACGACCTGCTGATCCTGACCCAGCCCGATGCGATCCGGCAGATCCACCTCGACTACTTCCTCGCCGGCGCCGATGTCTGCGAGACCAATACGTTCTCCGGCACCACCATCGCCCAGGCCGATTACGGCATGGAATCGATCATCCACGAGCTGAACGCGGAGGGCGCCCGCCTCGCCCGCGAGGCCGCGGCCCTCGCCGAACAGCAGGACGGGCGCCGCCGCTTCGTTGCCGGCGCCATCGGGCCGACGAACCGCACCCTGTCGATCTCGCCCGACGTGAACAATCCAGGGTTCCGGGCCGTGACCTTCGACGAGGTCAAACAGGCTTACGTCGAGCAGGTGCGCGGCCTCATGGATGGCGGCGCCGAACTCATCCTCATCGAGACCATCTTCGACACCCTCAACGCGAAAGCCGCCGTGGCGGCCGCCTGGGCGGTGTTCGAGGAACGCGGCATGGTCCTGCCGATCATGATCTCGGGCACCATCACGGATCTCTCCGGCCGCACCCTGTCGGGGCAGACACCGGAAGCGTTCTGGAATGCCCTCCGCCACGCCACCCCGCTGACCATCGGCCTCAACTGCGCCCTCGGCGCCCGCGAGATGCGCGGCCACATCTCCGAACTGTCGCGCATCGCCGACACCCTGGTCTGCGCCTATCCGAATGCGGGCCTGCCCAACGAATTCGGCCTCTACGACGAGAGCCCCGAGGCCATGGGCAAGCTGGTGGGCGAGTTCGCCACCGCCGGCCTCGTCAACATGGTCGGCGGCTGCTGCGGCACCACGCCGGACCACATCCGCGCCATCGCGCAGGCCGTCGCGGGGGTGAAGCCCCGCGCCATTCCCGAGGTACCGCCCCTGATGCGCCTCTCGGGTCTGGAACCGTTCACCCTCACGAAGGAGATCCCCTTCGTGAATGTCGGCGAGCGCACCAACGTCACGGGCTCGGCCAAATTCCGTAAGCTCGTCACCGCGGGCGACTACGCGGCGGCCCTCGACGTCGCCCGCGATCAGGTGGCGGCGGGTGCCAGCATCATCGACATCAACATGGACGAGGGTCTGCTCGATTCCGAGAAGGCCATGGTCGAGTTTCTCAACCTCGTCGCCGCCGAGCCGGACATCGCCCGCGTGCCGGTGATGATCGATTCCTCGAAATTCCACGTCATCGAGGCCGGCCTGAAATGCGTTCAGGGCAAGGCCATCGTGAACTCGATCTCCATGAAGGAGGGCGTCGAGAAGTTCATCCAGGATGCGCGCGTGTGCCGGTCCTACGGCGCCGCCGTGGTGGTGATGGCCTTCGACGAGGAGGGGCAGGCCGACTCTTACGAGCGCAAGGTCGAGATCTGCACCCGGGCCTACAAGGTCCTGACCGAGGAAGTCGGGTTCCCGCCGGAAGACATCATCTTCGATCCGAACGTCTTCGCCGTCGCCACCGGCATCGAGGAGCATAACGGCTACGGCGTCGCCTTCATCGAGGCGACGCGGACCATCCGCGAGACCCTGCCGCACGCCCACATTTCGGGCGGCATCTCGAACCTCAGCTTCGCGTTCCGCGGCAACGAGCCCGTGCGCGAGGCGATGCACGCGGTGTTCCTCTACCACGCCATCCAGGCGGGCATGGATATGGGCATCGTCAATGCCGGCCAGCTCGCCATCTACGACGAGCTGCCGCCGGAACTGCGCGAGCTGTGCGAGGACGTGGTCCTCAACCGCCGCGCCGATTCCACCGACCGGCTCCTCGACGCCGCCGCGCGCTTCAAGTCCGGCGGCGGAGTCCAGGCCAAGACCGCCGACCTCTCGTGGCGTGAGGCGTCCGTCGAGAAGCGCCTGGAGCATGCTCTGGTCAACGGCATCACCGAATACGTGGTGGCCGACACGGAAGAAGCGCGCCAGCAGGCGGAGCGGCCCCTCCACGTCATCGAAGGCCCGCTCATGGCCGGCATGAACGTGGTCGGGGATCTCTTCGGCTCGGGCAAGATGTTCCTGCCCCAGGTGGTGAAGTCCGCCCGGGTGATGAAGCAGGCGGTCGCTTATCTCGAGCCCTTCATGGAGGAGGAGAAGCGCGCCAATGGCGGCGACGGCAAGCGCCAGGCCGCCGGTAAGATCCTCATGGCGACGGTGAAGGGCGACGTCCACGACATCGGCAAGAACATCGTCGGCGTCGTGCTGGCCTGCAACAACTACGAGATCATCGATCTCGGCGTGATGGTGCCGGCGGCCAAGATCCTCGATACGGCCCGGCGCGAGAACGTCGACATCGTCGGCCTGTCTGGCCTCATCACCCCCTCCCTGGACGAGATGGTGCATGTGGCGGCCGAAATGGAGCGCGAAGGCTTCGACGTGCCGCTCCTCATCGGCGGTGCCACCACGAGCCGCGTCCACACGGCGGTGAAGATCCACCCGTCCTACAATCGCGGGCAGACCGTCTACGTCACCGATGCGAGCCGGGCCGTCGGCGTGGTGTCGAGCCTGCTGTCGAAGGAGACGCGCGACGCCACCATCGAGGGCATCCGGGCCGAGTACCGGAAGGTCTCGGACGCCCATGCCCGTTCGGAACGCGACAAGCAGCGCCTGCCGCTGGCGAAAGCCCGCGCCAACCCGTTCCGGATCGACTGGGAGGGCTACGCGCCGAAGAAGCCGACCTTCACGGGGGCCCGTGTGTTCGCCTCCTACGACGTCGCGGACCTTGTGCCGTATATCGACTGGACGCCGTTCCTGCAGACCTACGAGTTCAAGGGCCGCTACCCGGCGATCTTCGAGGACCCGGCCCAGGGCCCGGCGGCCAAAGCCCTGTTCGACGATGCGCAGGCGATGCTGAAGCAGATCGTCACGGAGCGCTGGTTCAATCCGAAGGCGGTCATCGGCTTCTGGCCCGCGAACAGCATCGGCGACGACATCACGCTCTATACGGGCGAGAGCCGTTCGGAAAAGCTCGCCACCTTCCACGGCCTGCGCCAGCAATTGTCGAAGCGCGACGGGCGCGCCAACACCTGCCTGTCCGACTTCGTGGCTCCCGCCGGGAGCGGGGTGGGCGATTATGTCGGCGGCTTCGTGGTCACGGCCGGGTTGGAGGAGGTTCGCATCGCCGAGCGTTTTGAGCGGGCCAACGACGATTACCGCTCGATCCTGGTGAAGGCGCTGGCCGACCGCATCGCCGAGGCCCTGGCCGAGCAGATGCACGAGCGCGTGCGCAAGGAATTCTGGGGCTACGCCGCCGACGAGACCTATACGCCCGAGGACCTCGTTCGCGAGGACTACGCCGGCATCCGCCCGGCCCCCGGCTACCCGTCGCAGCCCGACCACACCGAGAAGACGACGCTGTTCGATTTGCTGAAGGCCGAATCGCGCATCGGCGTGAAGCTCACGGAGAGCTACGCCATGTGGCCGGGCTCGTCGGTGTCGGGCCTCTACATCGCCCATCCGGAGGCGCATTACTTCGGCGTCGCCAAGGTCGAGCGCGATCAGGTCGAGGATTACGCCGCCCGCAAGGGCATGGATCTCGCCCAAGTGGAGCGCTGGCTCGGGCCGATCCTGAACTACGATCCGGCGAGCTATCTCGTGGCGGCGGCGGAGTAACGTCGAACGTCTTTGGGATCCCGAAGGGATCATCCCTTCGGCGGATGTCGGGCTTAAGCCCGACATCTGTCCCCGGGCCGGCTTGTCGTTTGCCCGGGAGTGTGGCCCGGCGAGGCTTGACCGTGGCGGTGCTGGCCCTCCAATGCTCGGCCGGAACTCGGCACGGAAGGGCGCCTCGAAAGTGTACCGGCTGACCAGCGTCCTCGTCCTCGGCCTCCTGGCCTCGGGCTGCACCGGCTTCGCCTACCTGTCGAAGACCTATGTGGCGCTCACGCCCCAGGTGGTCACGATCGGCTGCAAGGACCCGTACGAGGTCTACGACCAGCGCCGCATCCGCAAGATGCTCATCGTCTCGAATTCCCTGCGGGAGATCACCGGCTGCGGGATCGATGACCGCCTCGACGGCGGCGACCCGGCCCTCACCCGCGCCAAACGTTTCCGCGAGGCGGCCCGCGCCTACCTCGACGAGACCGTGCGGGAGGATTGCAAGATCACCGGCGAGACCGTGTTCACGGATCTGCAGACCGAGTTCACCTATACCTGCGCCGGCCCCATCGAGCCACGCGACGCCAAGGTGCCGCGCCTGCCCGGCCGCTCCCGTGTCGGACTTTGATCGTTAGAGTTCCGGCGGCGTCGAGAACGTCCGCTCGATGGCGTCGCCCGCCGCCGACAGGAGGGCGCGGGCGAGGAGGCGGGCTTCCTCGCGGTCGAGGGCCAGGATCGCCGTGAACGGTTGTCCGGCGACATCGGGCAGACCGATCTCGAGCCGAACGCTGTCCGCCCCGGCGGCGACCGACAGGCTCCAGTCCCGGTCGTGTGCCCCTGCGCTCATCGTCCGTGATCCTTCCGCACCCCACCGTCCCCGCATACGCGGAACCGATTCCGCCCTCCATGACCGATCCCGTGCCGGGAGGCCAGGGCATTCCATCCGAGCCCCGCGATTGACGGCGCGCCGCCCCGTGGTGTTTGTGCGCCCCGAGCCGTCCGGCCCGTCGCCGGCCCTCTCCCTCCTAGGAAACACGCCCATGTCCGAAATCTGGTTCCGCACCGGCGAAGCCACCGTGCTGGCCGCCGAAGGTCAGTACACCGATGCCATGCCGGAGGTGCTCATCGGCTCCACCCGTGGCCCCGTCGGCCAGGCGTTTGCCGGCATGATGGGTCAGGTGCAGGGCCACACCCGCATGTTCGTGGTGCGCGACCTCAATCAGCTCGTGCGCCCGGCCACGATGATGACCACCAAGGTTACGATCCACACGGCCGAGTATGCCGAACTCCTCGGCGGTGTCGTCCAGGCGGCCACGGGCGACGCTATCATCGACAGCGTCATCGAAGGCGTGCTGCCGAAGGACGGCCTCGACGAGCTGTGCATGATCATCATGATCTGGCTCGACGAGCGCTGCAGCTCCGATCCGAACGTCGACCGCAAGGACCTCTACCGCACCAATTACGAGGCGACGAAGCTCGCCATCGCCCGCGCCATGAAGGGCGAGCCGTCCATCGACGAGCTCATCGCCAACCGCAAGACGGTGAAGCACTACGCCCTGGAAGACGTGATCGACTATTGAGTCGATCCGATCACGCACGCCTCGCTGCGGCGTGCGTGATCGCAGGCCGGGCCGCCGAACCGAAGCGGTCTGCTCTGGGTTGTCGGTCGGATACGCCGTGACGCGTCCGGTTCAGGAAACCCCCATGACCCCCAAATTCCTCGGAATCACCGCCCTTCTGGCCCTTGGCCTCGGCTCCGCCGCCCAGGCGCAGGGACTCGAACGGGGGGCGCAGGACGGGGCGGAGCGGGGCGGCAATATCGCCGGTCCCCTCGGGGCGGCGGTCGGAAGTGTCGTCGGCGGCGCCGTCGGCACGGCGAACCAGATCCTCGGCATCGACCGGCGCGAGCGCTTCCGCATCTACGCCCTGGGCGAGCGCCGGCCCTCGTTCGCGTATGCGGGCAAGGTCCAGGCCGGCGCCGTACTGCCGCCGGACCGCGTCGTCTACTACGACGTACCACCGGAATTCGCCCTCAAGGGCTACAACTACACCATCGTCAACGATCACCCGGTGCTCGTCGAGCCGGCGACCCGCCGCATCGTCGAGGTGATCGACTGATTCGCAGGGCCGGCCCCGTCGCGGGAGGCCGGCCCCATTCGGGCTCCCAAAGGAGTCAACCCTTCGGCGGGTGTCGGGCAGAGCCCGACGATCGTTCCGAAGTTCAGCGCTCGCGGCGCTCGCGCACCGCACCGCGCTCCATGTGTTCCTCGCGGCGCTCAATCCGGTCCTCCCGGCGATCCGGATCGACGCCCAGCACACCGCCCACGGTTCCGGTGGCGGCGCCTACCGCACCGCCGACGATGCCGCCGACCGGCCCGGCGGCGCGGTTGCCGTCCTCCGCGCCGCGCTCGGCGCCTCGGATGGTGCCCTGCGCCTGGGCCGTGGCCGACAGGGCCAGGGGGCTGAGAACGAGGGCGGTTGCGAGCATGAAGGTCTTCATGGCCGGCTCCTTGATGGCGTGATCGGGAAGCCCCCGGCGCGGCGCGCCGGTGAGCCTGTTCACGCAGTCAACGAACGAGAGCCGGATTGGTCCCGAACTTCGCGCCTCAGCAGCTCAGGCGACGACCTTCGCGCCGGCCGAACTTCTGATAATGCGCCAGCGCCGAGGTGAGCTGACCGTTGCGCAGGGCCTGGGCAACGTCGGGGTTGCAGCGGACGTAAGAGCGCTCGTCGAATCCGCCGCCGCCGCGATCGGCCCGGTCGAACCCCCGGCCCCGCGATCCCCGGCCGCGATCGTCGTCGTCATAGTCCCGTCCGCGGCGGTCGTCGTAGCGGTCGCGGTAGCCCGAATCGCGGCGGTCATAGCCATAATCCCGCCGGTCGTAGCCGTAGTCCCGGCCGTACCCTTGGGCCACGGCCAGATCCAGCGGAGCCACCAGGCTCAGGCCGACGGCCGCCGCTGCAAAGAGTGCCTTCATATGCGTCTTCTCCCCTGTCGCCCTGCCCAACGATCCAGACCGGTGTTCGGTTCGCGCCCGGTGGTGTTCCGGTCATGAGAATGGCCACGGAGGTGGCCCTTGGACAGGGGGCGGATGGACGATTCACCGGGGCTTTCAACGGGCGACTACGTAGATCGCCACGCCGCCGAAGCGTCCTGCGCTGGCGTGTCGAACCCTGCCCAGGGGGCCCGAGGAATGATTTCTCGGCACCCCCTCTCGCGCCTCAGGCGCCGGTTTCCGCGCGGCCGACGCGGCTGTGGCGGCGGCTCCAGGCGAAATAGATCACGAAGCCGATGACGAGCCACACGAGGAGCCGTGCCCAAGTCTCGCCATCCAGCGACACCATCATGGCAAAGCAGCTAAGGATGCCGAGGATCGGCACCAGGGGCACCAGGGGCGTGCGGTAGTCGCGCCGCGCCTGCGGTTGGGTCCGGCGCAGGATGATGACCCCGGCGCAGACGAGCATGAAGGCCAGCAGGGTGCCGATGCTGGTCATGTGGCCGAGCTGCGAGATCGGCAGGAAACCGCCCAGCGCGCTCGTGAACACCATGAAGAACAGGTTCGAGCGGTAGGGCGTCTTCCAGGTCGGGTGGATCTTCGAGAAGAAGCCCGGCAGCAGCCGATCCTGGCTCATGGAATAGAACACCCGGCTCTGGCCCAGCAGCAGGACCAGGATCACCGTGGAGAAGCCGGCGATGACCCCGAGGGTCACGAGGCTGCGCAGCCACGGGAACGGCGTCTGGGCGATGGCGGTGTTTACCGGGGCGGCGTCACCCTTCATCTGGGTGTAGGGGACGAGGCCCGTGAGCACGCCCGCGAAGGCGATGTAGATCACCGTGCAGATGGCCAGCGACCCGAGGATGCCGATCATCATGTTGCGTTGGGGGTTCTTGGCCTCCTGCGCGGCGGTCGAGACGGCGTCGAAGCCAACATAGGCGAAGAAGACGACGCCGGCCCCGCGCATGATCCCGCTCCAGCCGTACTCGCCGAAGGTGCCGGTGTTCTCGGGGATGAACGGCACGTAGTTCTGCGCCTTGATGTAGAACAGGCCGACCCCCACCACGACGGCGACCACGGCGAGCTTGATCGCCACTACGACAGCATTGACGCGGGCCGATTCGCGGATGCCGATCATCAGCAGCGCCGAGGCCGCCACGATGATGAGGATCGCCGGCAGGTTGACGAGGCCGTGGGCCGTCGCCCCGTCCGCGAGGGTGTAGGTCTCGAACGGCGAGTGTACGAGGGCGGGCGGCAGGTTGATGCCCAAGGTGTCGCGCAGGAACCGGGTGACGTAGCTCGACCAGCTCACCGACACGGTGGCGGCGCCCACGGCGTATTCGAGCACGAGGTCCCAGCCGATGATCCACGCCACGAGCTCGCCCATGGTGGCGTAGGCGTAGGTATAGGCCGAGCCCGCCACCGGGATCATGCCGGCGAGTTCGCTGTAGCACATGCCGGCGAAGGCGCAGGCGAGGGACGCGATGGCGAAGGAGATCACCACCGCCGGTCCGGCATGTTCCGCCGCCGCGATGCCCGTGAGGGAGAACAGGCCCGCGCCGATCACCGCGCCGACCCCGAGGGCGACGAGGCTCCAGGGGCCGAGGGTGCGGGCGAGCGTATGTTCACCGCTCTCCGCATCGGCGTTCAGGCGTTCGAGGGATTTCGTCCGGATGAGGTCGTCCGCCAAACCGCCGGCCATGCATCGTCTCGCTGTTCGGTCGTGTGAAAGTCGAATGACGTTACCGGAAAATGTCCTCCGCACCAGCCGGTTACTGCTCGGGCGGTCGCCCCGTCCCGTTCGATGATCGCGGCGCGGCGCTCAACCGCGTCGCGCCAGGGCGGCGGCGAGGGACCGGTCGGTGAGGTTCTTCAGGATCGCGTGCGCGGTCGCGGTGATCGCCGGGCCGGCGGCGTCCGGTGTGCCAGCCGAGTAGGGCGGTTGCGGCGCGTATTCGGCCACGAGCTGGCTGGCGCGGGCAAAGTCCGGATCGCGCAAGCGCGCCGCGAGGGCGAGGGCGAAATCGAGGCCGGCCGAGACTCCGGCCGCCGTCGCCCGGTTGCGGTCGAACACCACGCGCTCGGCCACGGGGATCGCCCCGAGGAGGGGCAGAACCCGGTCGCGCACGCACCAATGCGAGGTCGCGCGGTAACCGGTGAGGAGCCCCGCTGCCCCGAGGATCAGCGAGCCGGTGCAGATACTGGTGATCCAGGCCGCTCGCTCGGCCCGGTCGCGGAGGTACGCGAGGAGGGGCGCGTGGCCCATCTGATCGGGCGTGCCGTCCCCACCCGGCACCATCAGCACGTCGAGGTCGCGCGGGCCGGTCTCGAAGTCGGACGTGGCCACGAGTTCGAGGCCGGTGTCGCTCGGTACCGGTCCCTTCCGCTCCGCGACGAGATGGAGATTCGGCCCGGCGAGCCCGGTGAGGAACGTCTGGGGTCCGACCACGTCCAGGGCGGTCATGCCGGGAAACAGCACGATGGCGATGCGCAAGGGAGCCGGTCGTTCCGGTTCGGCGGCCCGCGCCGTGTTGCCAAGGGCGGCGGCCACCAAGCCCGTCGCCGTCAGGGCGACGAGATCGCGGCGGCTCGGGGGTCCATCCGCCGCCGGCCCCGTTGCGGGGCCGGCGCGAAGGTCCATGGGTTCAGATCGACTTGAGATGGGCAGCCAAGTGCTTGTTCATCTCGAACATGGTGCACTTGTCCTTACCGAAGACCTTCTTGAGCTTCTCGTCGGCGAGGATCTCGCGCTTGTTCTCGGGGTTCTGAAGCTCGTGCTTCTTGATGTATTCCCACACCTTGCTCACCACCTCGCCGCGCGGAAGGTTGGCGTCACCGACCACGGCCGCGAGCTCGGGGGAGGGCTTGAGGGGCTGCTGCAGGGCGTTCGGCTTGGCGCCATCACCCTTGGGGGCGGCGACCTTCTTGCCCTTGGCGGCCGGCTTCTCGTCGACGGTCTCGGCGGCGTTGTCCGCGCCCTTGGCGGCGCTTTTGGTGGTGGTCTTGGCCATGAATGTCCTCCGAAGGTTCGGCTGCCAGCGCCGGGTACGCCCACGGCACGGGGCCTCGGAGCGCATAGCTGCAACAACTAAGCAGTGCTGCGACCGTTCCAAGGGGAATCCGCCGCCAGGCCCCGCCCCGTCCACAGGGGGCGGGGCCTGTGAACGGGCCCGTTCGCCCGTGGGCTCGGCCGCCGCGCCGCCATCCCCCGGGGTACCCGCGCGCGGCACTCGCCCGGTGCTTGCAGACGTGTCATCCGCCATCGTCCAAGGCGGTCCATCGGGACGTTCACGGTGTGCGAAGGCAAACCACTGACCCGAAAGGAAAACTTCGGCGTCGCCTCCGTCTCGCTATGGGGCGGGGCTCACCGAGCCAGCCCGGCAGCCAGGAGCGCGCCCTGAAACCTGCGTTGTTCGGGACCGGCGCACGAAGCCGCGCCGGGGGACGAGATCGACCGGAATGGCCGTCCCCAAGAATCTTCGCCTCCTTCGAGGAATTTCTCCTCGAATCGATGCATCTGGCTCCCGGTGAGGCACCGCCGAAGGGGCTCGACGGGATCGGACCGGGATTTCGCCCGCCTTCGCCATCGAAGGCGGCTCCGCCGACTCGAGCGGGAACCGGGGTGGGTCACTCGGGCGTTGGCCGTATCCCGACATCCAGGAGCGCCCCGATGCCGACAGACCTTCCCCCCGAGCGTCATCTGCGACCGGCCGGTTCCCTCGAACTCGACCCGAAGGGTGAGGGCGTGGCCATCGACGAGACGCCCCGCCTCATCGCGTCCGACAAGGTCGAGGGCACGGCGGTCTATGACGCCGGGGGCGAACACCTCGGTACGGTGCACAATTTCATGGTGGACAAGGTCACGGGACAGGTCGCCTACGCGGTGCTGTCCTTCGGCGGGTTCCTGGGCCTCGGCGAGAGTTATCACCCGCTTCCCTGGCGGTCGCTCCGCTACAGCGTCGAACTCGGCGGCTACATTATCGATAGCGACCGGGACACCCTCGAGCGGGCGCCGACCCATGGGGCTGGCGAGGACCCCTTCGCCGATCCGGCCTTCGGCGGACGCATCGACGACCATTACGGCGTGCGACGCTCTCCGGCCTGACGCGCCGGTCCCGGAGGACCGGCCTCTGGACCAGGACCCTATAGGCTCAGAATTTGCCGCCAACGCCGACGCCGCCGGAACCCAGGCTCGGCGCCATGCCGCCGCCGGAGCCCGACCGACCCTCGGTGTTGCCCTCGATATCCTCGCGGCGGATGCGGCGCTCCTCGGAGGCGGCCGACCGGGTGGCGCCGCCGGCCGAGCGCGGCAGGTCGAGGCGCCGGGTCGGCGCGGTCTGGAGGGGGTTTCCGTCGGGATCGACGGCGGTCGAGCGCGGACCCGAGGCGTTCGGAACCGAGCCGCGCAGGGAGGGCGGCGGCCCGACATCGCTCGCCGGCATCACGCCCCCGCCCCCGCCCAGCGCCTGACAGCCCCCCAGGGCGGCGGCGAGGAGCGCCGTGGCGCTGGCGTTACGGAAGAAGGGCATCGGCAAAGGTCCTCGGGCAGGCGACGTCAGCGCGGTGGGCGCGTACGGTGTTTCAGGCTGTGTACGACGCCGATTCGGCGAAAACCAGACGCGCCGCCGCCCCAGGGTGATCGCGGCACGAATACATTTCGCTACGGTCTCGCCGCAGGGAACGATTGCGGAGCGCGGGGCGGAATGGCAGAGCGATGCGCCGGGCGGCCCGGCTCTTGCTGCGCCGGGCCGCCTCTCGCCAACCGGGGCGGCCTCGTCCGTCCGGGGCGGCGCCTTCACAACTTCGCCTTGGTCGTTGCGCAGGGACGGTGATCGCCGCGCGGGGGAGCCCGCCGGATGGGTCGGGTTCTGCGCAGGGGCCGGTGTGATCATCGCTCGGGGAACGCACGTGTTCAGATTTATCCGGATGATCGCCGCGACGACGATCGGCCTCGGGGCGGCCTCCGCCCTCGCCGGGGAAGCCCAGCCGAACGGCAAGCCCGTCGATGTGCCCGCCGCCGCTGCGCCGAATGCGGGTGCCGCGCCGCCGCTCGGGGCCACCCCGGTGCCGCCGGTCACCGCTCCGGCCCAGCCCGCCGCGCCCGCCGCTCCGGCGGCCCAGGGGGGCGCCCCCGTCCTACCCACGGGCACTCCCGCCACCGTCCTCGACACGGCGGATTACGAGGGCGTCCTCGGCAAGGCCGTGCGCAGCGCCAACGGCGAGGATATGGGCCGGATCATCGACATCATCCTCGACAAGGACGGGCGTCCGCGCGCCGCCATCATCGATTTCGGCGGCTTCCTCGGGGTCGGCTCACGCAAGATCGCCGTGGATTGGCGCGCCCTGCGCTTCACCTCGGATGGAAAGCCGAGCCGCCTCGTGCTGCAACTGACCCGCAATCAGGTGCGGGTCTCGCCGGAATACAAGCCGGGCGATCCCATCGTGGTCCTCGGCCCAGCCAGCCCCGCCGCGCCCGAGGGGGAGCAGCCCGCCGCAGCGTCTCCCGCCGCCGCAGCGCCGGCCGTGACCCAGGCCCCCGCGCCGACGCCGCCCGTCGCCCCGGCGATCCCCGCCGTCGCACCAGCGGAGAAAGCGGCCGATAAGCCATCCGAGGCCAAACCATCCGGGACCAAGCCGGCCGACGTGAAGCCGCTCGACGTGAAACCGTCCGAGAGAGCCCCGGACAAATGACGGTGCCCCTCCCGAAGGGCCGCCGCGCCCTAAGGCCGCGGGAGGTCGCCCAACCCGAGTTCCGGCCCCGCCCCACGCCACGGCGCGGGGGGGGCACCGATACGGTCGCGGAGGGCGCCGACATGAAGGCGGTTTCCCGCACCAGCAGTCGCGGCCTCGACGGGTTCGCGTTCTTCGTCGCCAATCTCCAGACGGGATTCGGCCCGTTCCTCGCCGTCTACTTCACGCAGGCGAAGTGGACTCAGTCGGATATCGGCTTCGCCCTCACCGTCGGCAGCCTCGTCAGCCTCCTGGGCCAGGTGCCGGGCGGGGCCTTCGTCGATGCCATGCGGTCCCTGCGCTTCGCCGCCGGGTTCTCGGTGGTGGCCATCGCGCTGAGCGCCTTCGCCCTCGCCCTGTGGCCGAATTTCCTCATCGTCCTCCTCGCCATGGCGGCGCATTCGGCGGCGAGCTGTATCCTCACCCCCGCCATCGCGGCCATCAGCATCGGTCTCGTCGGCCACGCCCGGGCGGGCGAGCGGCTCGGGCGAAACGCCAGCTTCTCGGCCCTCGGCAACGCCGTCGCGGCCGCCGGCATGGGAGCTTGCGGGTATTACCTCTCCAACGACGCGGTGTTCTACCTCACCGCCTTCCTGATGGTCCCCACCCTGGTGGCCCTGTCGTTCATCCGGCCCGAGGAGATAGGCCCCGTGACCGTGGCGAGCATGCCCTCGACGGGATCGGGGGAGCCGAAACGCGAGGGAGCTCTGCGTGCGCTTCTCACCAACCGGGCGCTCATGTGCTTTGGCGGCTGCATGACGTTGTTCTTTCTGGCGAACGCCGCGATGCTGCCCCTGGTGGGCAGCATGCTGACCCTGCGGGCGAGCGAGACCGCCACGGCCCTCATCGCCGCCTGCATCGTGGTGCCCCAGGTGGTTCTGGCTCTGTCCGGCCCGGCCGTGGGGCGCGCCGCCGAGCGCTGGGGCCGCCGGCCCCTCCTGCTCATCGGTTTCGCCGCCCTGCCGATCCGGGGGCTTCTCTTCGCCTATACCGACAGCCCCGAACTCCTCGTGGCGATCCAGGTGTTCGACGGGGTCTCGGCGGCGGTGTTCGGCGTGATGGTGCCCCTCGTGGTCTCGGACGTCACGCGCGGCACCGGGCGGTTCAACATCGCGCTGGGGGCCGTCGGCACCGCCATGGGCATCGGGGCGGCGCTCTCGACCTCCCTCGCCGGGATCATGGCCGACCGCTTGGGCAGCCATTCGGCCTTCCTCGGTCTCGCCCTCGTGGGCCTGGCCGGCTTCGTGATGCTCGCCCTCATCATGCCGGAAACCCGCCGGGCGCCCGCCCCCTGATTCGGGAGCGGCATCGAATTCGCTTGCCGCTCAAGCCACGTTCAGGTTTCTTCCGCATAAGAGACCGAGTTCGACGTAAGCCTGCAACGCTCGCGGGGGCTTTGCGTTGCGAACGGTGGGGGCACACAGTTTCGTGGGCGTGACGCGCCGACGACGTTCGAAAGACCACGGTCCGCAAGGCAGCCTCGGGCAGGGGCGGCTTTGCTTGGAAAACGGGCAAGCTTGCCCGGAAAACGGGATTGTCACCGCGATGGAAGACCTGTGCGTCTATGCCGACAGGCCGTTCGCCTTCGTCGCCCGCTACCTGCGCCGGCGAGCCCTGCCGCATCTCGTCATCCTGTGCGCCGTCCTCGGCGCCGTCGGATTCTCGGTCAGCACGGATTACGCCCTGAAGGGGGTCGTCGATGCCCTGAGCAAGGGTCCCGAGGCGGGGCTGATCTGGGGGGCGCTCGCCCTCCTCGTCGGCTTCATCGCCGCCGACAACATGCTCTGGCGTGTGGCAAGCCTCACGGGCTCGTTCACCTTCGTGGGCGTCACGGGAGATATCCGGCGCGACCTGTTCCGCCACATGACCGGGCATTCGCCTTCGTTCTTCGCCGACCGCCAGCCCGGTACCCTGGCGAGCCGCATCACCGCGACCTCGAACGCGATCTTCACCGTCGAGAACATGTTCGTGTTCAACGTGATGCCGCCCTGCGTCGCCGCGTTCCTGTCGATCCTCTACATCGGCACGGTCAGCCTCACGATGGCCCTTGTGCTGGCCGGCGTCTTCGCCGCCGTCGTGGTGCTGATGTTCAAGATGGCAGCGGCTGGGACGCCGCTGCACCACGATTTCGCCGCCAAGGCCGCGAGCGTCGACGGCGAGATGGTTGACCTCGTCGGCAACATGCCCCTCGTGCGCGCCTTTTCGGCGTTCAAGCGTGAATACGTCCGCTTCGACGGCACCATCGGGGTCGAGATGCGGTCCCGCCGCTCGTCGCTGCTCTACCTCGAGAAGCTGCGCATCGTTCACGCCATCCTGACGGTGCTCGCCGTCCTCGGCCTGCTCTACTGGGCCATCACCCTGTGGGAGACGGGGGCGATCTCCAACGGCCAGGTGGTCCTCGTCTGCACCCTCGGCATCCGCATCCTCGCCGCCACCCGCGACCTCGCCGTCGCCCTGGTGGACGCGACCCAGCATACCGCCCGTTTGTCGGAGGCCCTCCACACCCTGCTGCAGCCCCACGACCTCACGGACCATCCCGAAGCCGTGCCGCTGTCGGGCACGGGCGCCGAGATCACCTTCGACCACGTCGCCTTCTCGTATCCGGACGGGCGCGCGGTGTTCACGGATTTCGATCTCGTGATCCAGCCGGGGCAGCGCGTCGGGCTGGTGGGCAAGTCGGGCGGCGGAAAGTCCACCCTGTTCTCCCTGATCCAGCGCTTCTACGACGCGCAGGGCGGGCGCATCCTGCTCAACGGACAGGACATCCAGCGGGTCACCCAGGAATCCTTGCGCGAGGCCATCACGGTGGTGCCGCAGGACGTTTCGATGTTCCACCGGACATTGCGCGAGAACATCCGCTACGGCCGTCCCGACGCCTCCGACGAGGATGTGTGGAAGGCCGCCGCCGCCGCCCATTGCACCGATTTCATCGATGCCCTGCCGGAAGGCTTCGACACCATCGTGGGCGACCGGGGCGTGAAGCTCTCCGGCGGCCAGCGCCAGCGCATCGCCATCGCGCGGGCCATCCTCAAGGATTCGCCGATCCTGCTCCTCGACGAGGCGACCTCGGCCCTCGACGCGGAGTCCGAGGAGGCGATCCGGCACGCGCTCGCCAACCTCATGCAGGGCCGTACGGTCATCGCCATCGCCCACCGGCTCTCGACCCTGAAGGATTTTGACCGGATCGTGGTGCTGGAAGGCGGCCGCATCATCCAGGATGGCTCACCGGAGAAGCTGACCCATCTGGACGGGTTCTACCGCGAGCTGATGAAGAAGGAATCGATGTCCCTGGCCCTCGCCGCCGCCTGACCGGCAGGGACGCCCGTGCCCGGTCTCATCCGATCTCCGGTTGATTGCGTCGGACCGGCCGCGCGCGACGGGCTCCCTCTCTTCTCAGGGGGGACCCGTCACGCTGACCCAATGCGAGGCAGCCGGCCCGAACGGTCTTGGAAGAAAGCCCGACCCGCGACCTACGCAGTGGCCGATCCAAAGCTCCGGATCGCGTCGATGATCGCCTGGGCGCGGTATGGCTTGGTAAAGAACAGGCTGCCTTCCGCCATCCGTGGCGGGGTCTGGGTGAAGCCCGTGGCGTAGATGATCGGCAGGTTGGGCCGCAGCCCACGTGCCGCCTCGGCGAGTTGCCAGCCGTCCATGGCGCCGGGCAGACGGATATCGGTGAACAAGATGTCGATGGCCGCGTCCGCCGCGAGGAGGTCGAGGGCGGTTTCCGCCGTGGTCGCCTGGGCGACGGCGAAGCCCGCATCCTCGAGTTCGGCGGTCACCACTTCGAGCAGCATGAGCTCGTCTTCGACGACGAGGATCCGGGGCGCGGCGGGGTCGGTCAAAAGCGGCTCTCCGAGTCAGGCGAAGCGCGACGAGGGAAGGTGGGGCGCGGGCGTGAAGGCGTCCGGGATCGCCGGGGGCGGGGCCGGCTCGCGGTCGCGCGGCAGGTAGATCTCAACGGTGGTGCCCTGTCCGGGCCGGCTATCCAGGAGGATGTGACCACCCGATTGCTTGGCGAAGCCGAAGGCCTGGCTCAAGCCGAGGCCGGTGCCCTCGCCCACGGCCTTGGTGGTGAAGAACGGCTCGAAGGCACGGGCGCTGATCTCCGGGCTCATGCCGCAGCCCCGGTCGGTGACGCTGATGAGTACGTGATCGACGGCCCGAAGGCCGGCGCGGGTGGCGGCCTCGGCGGCCGGAACGTTGCGGGTGCGGATCGTCGCCCGCCTGCTGTCCGGGCGTCCCTGTGCCAGCATGGCGTCGCGAGCGTTCACCGCAAGGTTCAGGAGCACATTCTCGAGCTGGTTGGCGTCGACGCGCACTGGCCAGAGATCGGCGGCGAGCTCCATCTCCGGCGGCTCGGTGGCGTTGAGGGCGCCGCGCAGGAGTTCGGAGAGATCGCCGATGAGGATGTTGGCGTCGAATCGGGTCGGCTGGAGCGGCTGGCGCCGGGCGAAGGCGAGCATCTTCTGCACGAGGCTCGCCGCCCGCTCCGCGCCTTTGAGGGCGCTGCCGCGCGCCCGCTCGGCCGTGGCGTCGAGGGGGGCGCGCGCGAGGCGATCGAGATTGGCGATGACGACGCCGAGCAAGTTGTTGAAATCGTGGGCGACGCCGCCCGTGAGGGCGCCGATGGCCTCCATCTTCTGGGTCTGGCGCAGCATCTCCTCGGCCCGCTCGCGTTCGGCGATGGCCGTGCGCAGGGCGTCGAGGGCCTCGTCGCGCTCACGGATGCGGGCGACGAGTTCGGCATTGGCCCGGCGTAGGGTCTCGGGGGAGGGCAGGGCCAGGGCGCGCGGCAGCAGCTCCCAGAGCAGGACCGCGGTGAGCAGGGACGCCACCGCGGTGACGGCCTTCAGCAGGGCCTCGGCGGCGTAATCCGGCACCCAAAGAGTCCAGATCGCGAAGAAGTGCGTGGTGCCGCAGGCGAGGATGAAGCCCGCGAAGGCCCAGCCCATCCAGCCGAAGGCCACGTCGCTGCGCCGGGTGACGAACACGCCGAGCGCCACCGGAATGGTGAAGTAGGCGAGTCCGATCACGAAATCCGAGACGACGTGTGTCCAGATCAGTTCCGGGCGCCACAGGAGGCAGATACCGTGGGGGGAGAGATTGCTTCGATCAAGAAAGCTCCCGAGGGCATCAAGCATGGAACCGTTCCAAACCCCTCTCGGGAAAAGCCTGCCGTCTGACTGCGAATCGGGGGACGACGATGGCCGGTTTCCTCCGAGGGCGAAACCGCGCCTTTCGCGACGCCGAGGATTTTCGGCCGCGCCCGAGACGTTATCGTATGCGCTTGCCGTGACAGGACCCGGACGTGGATCAATTTTCCATTGGTCCGGGACGCCCGGTCACTCGACGATGAGCTTGTAGCCCTGGCCCGAGCGCAAAGCGGCCCCGCGTTCGAGGCCGTTGAGGACGAGGAAGCGCTCGCCGGCGCGGTCGGGCACCACCATGCGGTGGGTGAGACTGTCCACGGTGTCGGCGGCACCGGCCTGCACCACTTGGATGCGGAGGGGGCGAAGGGCCTGCGTCTCGGCGGCGCCGACCGCCTGGAGGCTCTCCGTCCAACGCCGGAAGGCGGCTTCGGGGTCGGTGGCGCCCTTGGCGGCCATGATCATCCGGAACGTCGCGTCGCCGACCCGGATGGCGGCGAGGCGGAAGGTCCAATCCTTGCCACGTGACAGGGCCGTCACCGCCGGGTGCCCGCCGATGGTCCGGCTTTCCAGGGACCCGGCCTCGAGGGCGTCGTTCCAAGTGGCTTTCAGCACGGCGTCGAGCCCCTGGCCGGCGGCGTTCTCGACCTGATCGAACAGCAGGCGGCGGCTGCCCTCCGGCGTGGTGCCGAGGACGGCGCTGCGGGTGTTCTCGATGGTGAACCCGTCCGGAACCTCGAAGGCGATGCCGAGGCCGGGATGGAGGAAGCGGTGGCCGCGCACGGCGCCGTCGCCGGGATTGTCGCCGTACGCGATGCCGTCGATGGCCGCGAGGTAGCGGGCGCGCTCGTCGACCCCGAGGCCCGGCGCGCCGATGAGGCGCGCCGCCCGCGTCACCAGGGTGATGCGCTCCTGAGTGCCCGGATGGGTCGCGAGCATGTCGGCCTCGCCACCCTGGCCGGTGCCCGCCTTCAATCCGGTGCTGCGGCTGAGGGCGCGCAGGAACCGCCCGGCGCCGAACGCGTCGTAGCCCGCCCGTGCGAGGGTTTTCACCCCGATGCCGTCCGCCTCCAGTTCCTGATCCCGCGAGAAGCGTGCGAGGGTGAATTTCGACTGATTCTGCAGCTGCGCGCCGGTGACGGGATCGTTGAGCACATCGGCCACCACCCGGCTCACGAGCTGCGAGCGGAGGGCCAGTTCCGTGCGGGCCGTGGCGTGGCGCAGGGTGACGTGGGCGATCTCGTGTGCGAGCACCGCGGCGATCTCGGACGTGTCGCTGGCGAGCGCCAGCAATCCGCGCGTCACGTAGAGTCTGCCGTTGGGCAGCGCGAAGGCATTGATCACCGGTGAATCGAGGAGGGTGACGGCGTACGCTTCCTCCGGCCGGTCCGTGGCCCGCACCAGCCGGTCAGTGACGTCGGTCAGGAGCTTCAGGGCGGCGGGCCACCGGTATTCGCCGCCGAACGAGGCCACGAGCTTGGCGTGGTCGGCATCCGCATTGGTGCGGTCGCGGCCGATGACGCGGGGGGCCTCCGCCGGCACGGCGACCACGGCCGGCTGCAATGTTGCGCCGGTCTGGTCGCCGATGCAGCCCGTGAGCAGGGCCGTGAGAAAAAGAACGCCCGCGCGCAGGCCGACGGAGCCGGCACCCGCCGTCGATCCGCGCGCGCCGCCCGAGGCCCGCGCCGTGCCGCCCATCATGGCCAACGTCATGCCGATCAGCGCCCCTGCGCCTGCGTCGCGTCCGAGACTTCGCGTTTCGAGACTTCGCGTTTCGAGACTTGGCTATCCAGGACTTCGATCATGTCCGCGCTCGCCACGTCGAGGGTCGGGCCGCGCCAGATCTCGACGATGCCCCTCACCCTCACGAGCCGGCCACGCAGGGTCGCCGCACTCAAACCACGGTCCTGCAATTGACGCCAAGTGCGTTTCGACACGGTTACCGTGAGGCCGTCGCCGCCGCGCCGGGCGAAGTCGAGATAGGTGCGCCGCGCCCGCTCCCCGACCCACAGGACCCGCCCGCGCGCCACGACGAAGCGGCCGAGCCGCGCCCGCAGGGCCACGCCGTCCTCGGCCGCGTGTTCGCCGGGAGAGGACGCGCCCTCGCGCCACAGGCCCCGCCCGGCCCCCCGCGCGGCGGCCTCCAGGGCGAGGAGCCCCGGCCGGCACAGGCTGTCGCGCTCGCCCGCATCGACCACGGCGAGGCCCGCTTCGATGAGGCCGCCGGCGAGATCGACGGTGCCGTCGGCCGCGAGGGCGTCGACATGGACCCGGCCCCAGCGGTCCGTCTCGCCCCGGGCCACGAGAGTGAGGGGTACGCCCCGGTGGGTCTCCAGCCACGCGGCGGCGGCTTCGGCGAGGTCCGGCGTCTCCGGCCAGCGCAGGCCGTCGAGGACGCCGCGCGTCCCCGACGCGAAGGCGAGTTCGCCGCGGGCGCCGATGGCCGTCAGCGCCGTGTCGGGCAGGGGGGCGGTCCGGCATTCGGGCGTCACCGCCCCGGCCGGCGTCACAGCGCCGACGATCGCCAGGAGGAGCGCACCGCTTCCGTCCCAGACGCGCCTCCGATCACCCATGCCGCACCGCTTTTCTCCGAATTCCGGCGCCATTGTGCGAGACCCCCGCCGGGGGACAAGCACGACCTCGCCCGCGGGGGCCGTTTCGGGCGCCCTGCGGCAGCCCCGCCACAGACTGTACCGGCACGGCCTCGGCGCGGTTGGCCTGCCCCGGGGTTGATGCTACGAAGGGGGCGGTGAGTCTCCGTAGCTCAGCTGGACAGAGCACAGGTTTCCTAGACACAATTGGGCGCCGCGAGGGGAAACCACGCGGTGGATCCGCTCAAATTCGGGGAAAGCCCGAGGGTCTGCCCAGGCAGGCCCCGCCGATCCCGAGCCAAGCCCGCTCATCCCCCGGGGAAATCTTTCCCGGAAGGGGGAGCGGGAAGGTGTAGAGACTAGACGGGCGGCACCTAACGGCTTCCTCGGAAGCCCATGGTGAAGGGATAGTCCAGGCCACGAACGTCCTCGCGAGGGGGCGGCGGCGGAAGCCGAAGTGGTATGAAACCTGGGGTCGCAGGTTCGAGACCTGCCGGGGACGCCACCATTTCTCAGCCCGTGTCGCGGGTGCCCGCGGATCGTGCGGGGCCTCCATCGAGGGAGTGCGGGGACGGCCCGCCTTTCGAAGAAGGCGCCGGCGGACGAGCCGTGTGACGGAAACGAGCAGCATGGCAGGCCAGAAGACCGACGCGCGGGACGTGCATGTGGGCCGGCGCATCGCCGAACAGCGCAAGAAGGCGTCCCTGACCCAGAAGCGGGTGGCCGAGCGGTTCGGCATGTCCGCCGCCCAACTCCAGAAATACGAGAAGGGCACGAACCGGATCAGCGCGATCCACCTCGACAGCTTCAGCCGGATGACGGGCGTGCCCGTGTCCTACTTCTTCGAGGATCTCGCCCATGCCGAAGAGGATGCCGCCGGCTTTTCCGAGCCGCCGCAGCGGCCCTACGCGGCCGAGGATAGCTGGGACGGCCTCGTGGAGGTGGTGGCCCGGCACGTGACCGAGCATTTCTCGGAGGAGCGGCGCAAGGAATTCGCGTCGGCGATCCGCGCCCTCGACGCCAAGCTCCGGGGATGAAAAGCAGTCATGACGTTCTTTATACCGAACGCGTTCGGTTTTTCGTCTTGACCCTTCAGAAGGCGGATGCGAGAAGCCGGCCTTCCGTCTAGCCGGGTCAGCTGCATCGCATGAGGCGCGCCCGAGAACCGGGTTTGCTGATCATGGCACGTTCCAACTACCTCTTCACGAGTGAGTCCGTCTCGGAAGGTCATCCGGACAAGGTCTGCGACCGCATCTCCGACACGGTGGTGGATGCCTACATCGCGGCGATGCCGGAGGCCCGCCTCGGCGTCGAGACCCTGGCCACCACCAACCGCATCGTCATCGCGGGCGAGGTCCGGGGTCCCGATTCGGTAACCTTCGAGCACCTGGAGCATCTCACCCGCGAGGCGGTGAAGGATATCGGCTACGAGCAGTCGGGCTTCCACTGGAAGAACAACGACATCGCCATCCACCTCCACGCTCAATCGGCCGACATCGCCCAGGGCGTCGATTCCTCCGGCAACAAGGACGAGGGCGCGGGCGATCAGGGCATCATGTTCGGCTACGCGTCCGACGAGACGCCCGAGCTCATGCCGGCGCCGATCTACTACGCCCACAAGATCCTCAAGGATCTGGCCGATGCCCGCCGGGGCAAGCAGGGTGATGCCGCCAAGCTCGGCCCCGATGCCAAGAGCCAGGTCACGGTCCGCTACGAGAACGGCCGCCCCGTCGGCGTGACCCAGATCGTGCTCTCGACCCAGCACTTGGACGAGAGCCTCGATTCCGCCGACGTGCGCGCCATCGTCGAGCCCTACATCCTGTCCGCTTTGCCGAAGGATTGGGTCTCGGAGGAGACGGTCTGGCACGTGAACCCCACGGGCAAGTTCGTCATCGGCGGCCCCGATGGCGATGCCGGCCTCACCGGCCGCAAGATCATCGTCGACACCTACGGCGGAGCAGCGCCCCACGGCGGCGGCGCCTTCTCGGGCAAGGACCCGACGAAGGTGGATCGCTCGGCCGCCTATGCCGCCCGCTACCTCGCCAAGAACGTCGTCGCGGCCGGCCTCGCGACGCGGGCCACCATCCAGCTCGCCTACGCCATCGGCGTCGCCAAGCCCCTGTCGATCTACGTCGACCTGCACGGCACCGGCCGGGTCGACGAGGCGAAGCTCGAGGATGTTCTCATGAACGCCTTCGACCTGTCGCCCCGCGGCATCCGGACGAAGCTCGGCCTCAACAAGCCGATCTACGCCCGCACCTCGGCCTACGGGCATTTCGGGCGGGCCCCCGACGCGGACGGTGGCTTCTCTTGGGAGCGCACCGACCTCGCCGACAGCCTCAAGTCGGCCCTGTCCTGATCCCATGACCATGGGGCGGGACGAACTCCCGCCCATCGCGGGCGGAGACGATGCGGTCGGTGAAGAGGCCGCCGACCGGGCCTTCTTCGGACGGCGCAAAGGCAAACGCCTGCGCGCCGCCCAGGAGCAGCGCATCGCCGAGGAACTGCCGCGTCTGCGCGTGGCCCTGCCGGCGGCGGGGACCCATCTCGATCCGCCTGATCTGTTTTCCGTTCCTGTGGATGAGGTCTGGCTGGAGATCGGGTTCGGCGGCGGCGAGCATCTCGCCGCCCAGGCTCAGGCCAACCCGCGCGTCGGCATCGTCGGTGCCGAACCCTTCGTCAACGGCGTGGCGAAGCTCCTGCGGGCCGTGGATGACGGTGGATTGCGCAACGTACGGGTCTGGGACGAGGACGCCACGGCGTTGCTGGCCGCGATCCCCGACGCCAGCCTGTCGCGGGTCTACCTGCTCTATCCCGATCCCTGGCCAAAGCGCCGCCAGCGCAAGCGCCGCTTCGTCTCCGACGAATCCTTGAGCGAGATCGCCCGGGTCCTAAAGCCCGGCGGCGTGTTCCGCTTCGCCAGCGACATCGACGACTATGCCGGCTGGACTCTGGTCCGGGCCGCCCGCTGCCCCGGTTTGGCCTGGACCGCCGCCTCGGCCGACGCGTGGCGTCGCCCCTGGGCGGACTGGCCCGGCACCCGCTACGAGGCCAAGGCCCTGGCCGTTGGACGCCTGCCGACCTATCTCGAGTTCCGGCGCGTCGCCGCCGATTGAGGCGCCGCGCTCACCGTGCAGGCGCCCTCCAGAACAAACCCTCTTGCCTTCCGGCGCCCGAAGCCCTTGCATGTATTCGGTGCGTCGTGTCCGGCCTTGCCGAAGCCTTCCCCCGCGATGGGGAAGTCTTCACGCGGGCGCCACCGTTGAGCGAGGGGGGCGGAGTGAGCGGCGCTGCGGATCAGAACGGAACCGAGGCGGCGTTCGCCGGAGCCGGGATCGGCCTCCTCACCCTGGATCTCCGGACCGGCCGCGTCGGGGCGGCCAATCCCCATCTCTGTGATCTGCTCGGGTATCCGGCCGACGGCCTGACGGGGCTTGCCCTCGAAGACCTCGGTGAGGCCGTCTTCCCCGTCCCGGCGGGCTTCCGGCCCTGGCGCCGCCGCGACGGCGGCGTCCTCGACGTTCGGGTCCGCCCCTCGGCTCCGGCGGACGGAATCCAGGTTCTCGTGGTCGACGGCCCCGAGGCGGAGGACGCCGTGTCGATCGCGGCGAGCCCGACCGACGACCTCGGCGAATGGCGCTTCGATCCACGGACGGGCTTCGTGGCGCTCTCGCGCCGGGCCGCCCGCATCCTGGGCGAAATCCCAACTTCCGGCCTGCCCTGGGCGAGCCTGCGCGGGCGCCTCGATGGGGCCGAGGCCGCACGGATCGAGGGCGAGGTCCGCAAGGCCCTGGGGGAGGGTGGGGCGTTCGCCCTGCAATGCCGCCTGAACCGGTCCGACGACGGGCGTGAGAGCCATATCGACGTGCGCGGTGAAGCCCGGTGGGACGGGCGGGGGGGAGCGGCCGGCATCGCCGGGACGGTGCAGGACATCACCGCCGAGGTCGTCACCCGCGCGGCCCTGCATGCGAGCGAGCAACGCTTGCGCATCGCCACCTCGCTCGCCGCATTGGGCATCTTCGAGTGGCATATGCTCGACGATCAGGCCGTTTGGGAAAACGAACGCATGTTCGCGATCTTCGGGCGCAGCGTCGCGGACGGCGCCGTGGGCAAGCGCGAGTTCCTCGAACACATCCTCCATCCCGACGATCGAGCTCCGTTTCGCACGGCGATTTCGCGGGCCCTTCGGGGGGATGCCGTGCTCCAGGCCACGGGCCGCATCCGGCGCCGGAGCGACGGCGCGTGGCGCATCATCGACCTCGCCGGGCGCTTCGAGCAGGACCCGCATCACCGGCTCCCGCGTCGGCTCATCGGCGTGGTCGCCGATGTGACCGAACGGCGGATGGCCGAGGAACGCCAGACCCTGCTGATCCGTGAACTGCATCACCGGGTGAAGAACACCCTCGCCACGGTGCAGGCCATTGTCGGCTCCACGGCGCGCACGGCTTCCAGCATCGAGAGCTTCTATGAAGCGTTCGTCGGCCGGATCATGTCGCTGGCCCACACCCATTCGGTCCTGACGGAAGACACTTGGCAGACGGCCTCCCTGCGCACCCTCCTGGCCAATGAACTGCGGCCCTATGCCGATGGCTCCCTCGGGGAGGGGGCGGCGGATGCCCGGATTCGCCTCGACGGGCCGGCCGTCGATCTCACCTCCGACGTCGCCGTGCCCATCGGCATGGCGATCCACGAACTTACGACCAACGCGGCGAAGTACGGCGCCCTCTCGACGTCGGAGGGGCGCGTGGCCATCACCTGGAGCCTCGAGTCGGACGGGACGCTGGACTTCGAATGGCGGGAGAGCGGTGGCCCCCCCGTGCCGCCGCCGACGCGTCAGGGCTTCGGCTCGCGCCTGCTCCAGCGGGTGCTGACGGCACAGGTGCGGGCCGAAGTGACGATGGCGTACCCCGTCGACGGGTTTCGCCTGCGGATGCTGGCGCCGCTGCCGGCGCGCAGTACGGTGCTGGCGTCCCTGCCCTGAACGAGGGGGCCTGCCCAGCGACGCGATGGGTTCGAATCAGGCGGCGCCCCGCGTGTCGCCCTCGCCCCCGGCCCGGACGAAATCCTTGAGTTCGTCGAGGGACGCGAAGGTGAAGCGTCCACGCGGCGTTTCCGCCTGGATGGAGCCGTTGGAGAACATCACGTAGGTGTTGCCCCCCGACTTATAGGTGCCGACCACGTCGGGTTGGTCTTCGATGGCCACGGGCTCCGGTTCGGGGGCGGGAGCGGGCGACGGCAGCGGCGTGAGATCGGTGGTGTCGAGGGTCGGATACAGGCGCAAGGGTTCGCCCGCCGCCTCGACGTCGAACACACGCGGCTTCGGATGATCGTCCTGCGCCAAGGTGTCCATCTCCGGGACCGGCGGAGCGTGGACCACGGGCTCGGAGGGCGGAGGCTCGACGGCCACCGTCCTCACCGGCGGCGGCAGGAGTTCCGGCGAGGTTTGGGGAAAGGGCTCGGGCAAGGGTGAAGGCTCGCGCGAGACCTCGGCGAGGAGGGGCTCGTGCGCGGGTTCCTCAAGGCGTGGTTCGGCGACCTCCGCTGCCGCCGGCTCCGGCGGCTGGATGAAGGTCGGCTCGGTCCCGCGCCCGCTGGGGCCGGCGCCCTGGGGGGCGTCGTTCGCCGCGGAGGCCGCGAAGGTCGCACCGGCGAGCCCCGCCGCGAATTCCGCTTCGAACCCCGCTCCGAGTCCCGCGAGGCCGTGGCTCGCCTTCGTGTCGCGCGTCGCGAGACCGTCGAGGCTCGGCCGCTGGCGGCCGGGCCTTTCGTCCGGCTCGGGATCGGCGACGGTCGGGCCGGACAGATCCGGCGCGAAAGGCCGGGCCGGGGCGGCCTCCCGGCTGGGCGCGATCTCCCGGCTGGGCGCAAGCTCGGTCGAAGCGAGGCGTTGGGTAAGGCTGCGAAGCTGTTGGGCCACCACCGCGAGGCCCAGGAGGACGGCGCCCGCCGAGGCCGAGGTCGCCCCCGCGACGGTCATGGCCATGCCGCTTTCCAGCCGCACGAAGGGAAACCCCTGGATCACCGCCGCAACGCCACCGACGATCATCAGGACAGCGAGCGCGAAAAGCGCAATGTTCATGGAACTCTCGAAAAACGTCCGCACCCGTAGTGCGGCGGGGACAGTAAGGCCCTGCGGACCATTTGCAAAATCCGTTGGCCGTGCACCCCCATGGCGCGCTGCGGCGTTGCCGCCGCGCTGGCATCGACTTAGGTATCGGCGCGTTGGTCGAGCGGGTGGTGGGCGGCTCGTCGCGCCCGCCGTCGCACCCTGACACCACGATCCGGAGATTTGCCGATGACCTTCACCCTGCCCGAACTGCCCTACGCCTACGACGCCCTCGGCCCGTACATGTCGAAGGAAACCCTCGAGTTCCACCACGACAAGCACCACAAGGCCTATGTCGATACGGGCAACAAGCTGCTCGAAGGCACGGGCCTCGAAGGCAAGAGCGTCGAGGAAGTCCTGGTCGCCGCCTACGGCAACAACCAGCCGCTCTTCAACAATGCCGGCCAGCATTACAACCACATCCATTTCTGGCAGTGGATGAAGCCCAATGGCGGCGGCGCCGTGCCGGGGGCGCTGGCCAAGAAGATCGACGAGGATCTCGGCGGCTTCGAGAAGTTCAAGGCCGATTTCATCCAGGCCGGCGTCGGCCAGTTCGGCTCGGGCTGGGCTTGGCTCGCCGTCAAGGACGGCAAGCTCGAGATCCAGAAGACCCCGAACGGCGAGAATCCCCTCGTGCACGGCGCCAAGCCCATCCTCGGCGTCGACGTGTGGGAGCACTCCTACTACATCGATTACCGCAACCGCCGGCCCGACTACCTCAAGGCGTTCATCGAGAACCTCGTGAACTGGGAGCACGTCGAGAAGATGTACGCCGAGGCCACGAAGTAAGGTCTTTCGTGTGACATGCCGCGCCGCGAGTCGTCAGGACTCGCGGCGTTGCCGTGTCGGCTTTCTGCTGCGCGGCCCCATCCCGCGTCGGCTCCCTCCCATTCAGGGGGGCAGACGTCCGTCGAGCGAGTTCCATGATCCGCAGCATCCTCTCCGTCGGCGGCTGGACGCTGGTGTCGCGGGTCACGGGCTTCGCCCGCGACGTGGTGATGGCCGCGATCCTGGGTGCCGGTCCCTTGGCCGACGCCTTCGTGGTGGCGTTCCGCCTGCCGAACCATTTCCGGGCGATCTTCGGCGAGGGCGCGTTCAACACCGCTTTCGTGCCGAGCTATGCCGGTCTGTCCGAGGCGGCCGAAGCCGGGGCGGCGAGGCGGTTCGCCGACCGCATCTTCACCCTGATGCTGCTGACGCAGATCGTCTTTCTGGCACTGGCCCTGCCGGCGATGCCCTGGGTGGTCAAAGCCCTGGCGCCGGGCTTCTCGGAGGACCCGGAGCGGTTCGCCCTGGCGGTGTCGCTGACCCGGATCACCTTCCCGTATCTTCTGTTCATGACCCTCGTGACCCTGTTCTCGGGGTTGCTCAACGCGCATCGCCGCTTCGCCGTGGCGGCGGGCGCCCCGGTGCTCCTCAACCTGTCGATGCTGGCGGCCCTCGGCCTCGCCGGGTTGTTTCCCAACGCCGCCTATGCCGCCGCCTGGGGCGTGTCGGTGTCCGGCGTCCTGCAATTCGCCCTGGTGTGGTGGGATTGCCGCCGCGCCGGCATCGCCCCGACGCTGGCTGCGCCGAGCCTGCGCGATCCCGCCATGCGGCGGTTCTTCAAGGTTCTGGGTCCGGCGGTGATCGGCTCGGCCGGCTTCCAGATCGCGTCCTTCGCCGACACCATCCTGGCGAGCTTCCTGCCCACCGGGGCGGTCTCGGCCCTGTATTACGCCGACCGGCTCTATCAACTGCCGTTCGGCGTCATCGCCATCGCGGCCGGCACCGTGCTGCTGCCGGAGATGAGCCGGCGGATCGCTGGCGGCGACGCCGCCGGGGCGCATGCGGCGCAGAACCGGGCGGCCGGGTTTTCGCTCGCCCTGTCGGCGCCCTTCACCGTCGCGTTCCTGATCCTGCCGGATCTCATCATGGCGGCCCTGTTCCAGCGCGGCGCCTTCGGGGCGGAGGACGCGGCGCGGGCCGCCTCGGTGCTGGCCGCCTACGGCCTGGCGCTCCCCGCCGTGGTGCTCCTGCGCAGCGCCCTGCCGAGCTTCTACGCCCGGCAGGACACCATGACGCCGCTCATCGCCTCGCTGACCGCCATCGCCATCAACGTGGCCCTCAAGATCGTGCTCACCGGCCCCTACGGCGTCACCGGCCTGGCGCTGGCGACCGCCATCGGCCAATGGGTCAACCTCGGCCTCCTCGTCGCCCTGGCGTGGCGACGCGGCTGGATGGCACCGAGCCGGGGCCTCGGCATCACCCTGGTCGGCGTCACCCTCGCCTGCGCCGTCCTCGCCGGCGTCGCCCGCTTCGGGCTGCCCGTGGTCGAGGGGGTGGTCCCGGCCCTGCCGCACTTGCGCGAGGTGGTGGTCCTCGGCGTGCTCGGCGCCGCCGGGGCCGTGGTGTATGCCGGGCTGCTGCTCGCCACCCTGCGGGTGTTCGGCCTGCGCCTGCGTCGGAGATAATCAGGCTGCCCGCACCGTTGCGAGGAAGTGCGAGACTTGACCGCGCAGATCCTCCGATTGCCGTGACAGTTCGGCGGCGGCCGAGAGCACCTGCGCCGCCGCCGTGCCCGTCTCCTCGGCCGCCGTTGCGACGCTGCCCATGGTGCGGGTGACGGCGTCGGTGCCGGAGGCCGCCTCGCTGACGTTGCGGACGATCTCCTGGGTCGCCGCCCCCTGCTCCTCCACGGCCGCCGCAATAGAGGAGGCGACCTCGCTGATCTCGCGGATGCGGGTGGTGATGCCGCCGATGGCCGTCACCGCCTGTGTCGTCGAGGCCTGGATGCGGCCGATCTGCCCGGTGATCTCGTCGGTGGCCCGCGCCGTCTGCGTCGCGAGTTCCTTCACCTCCGTCGCCACCACGGCGAAGCCGCGGCCGGCCTCGCCGGCTCGGGCCGCCTCGATGGTCGCATTGAGAGCGAGCAGGTTGGTCTGGCCCGCGATGGTCGAGATCATCGCCACCACGTCGCCGATCCGGCCGGCGGTCTCGCTCAGGTCGCGCACGAGGGCGGCGGTCTCGCTCGCCTCGGTCACGGCGAGGCGCGACAGGTTCGCCGAGCCCTGCACCTGCCGGCCGATCTCCGTGACGGAGGACCCGAGTTCCTCGGTGGCCGCCGCCACGGCGGTGACGTTCGTGGCCGCCACGTCGGCCGCCGCCGCGGCCTGCGTCGAGCGCCCCGCCGTGTCGGAGGCCGTACCCGAGAGGCTGCCGGCTGTGGCCTGAAGTTCGGTGGCGGCGGCGCTCACCTGGGCGACGATGCCCCCCACCGCCGCCTCGAACCGGTCGGCGAGGCTGAAGGTCGCCATCCGGCGCTGCGCCTCGGCATCGAGTCGGGCGACGCGCGTTTCCTCCTCCAGGGCGCGGGTCCTGACGATGTTGTCCTTGAACACCTGGACGGCCTCCGCCATGGCGCCGATCTCGTCGCCGCGCCCGGAGCCGGGCACCTCTGCCGCGACATCGCCCCGGGCGAGGCGTGCCATGGTCTGGGTCATCCGCCGCAGGGGACCACTGACGCCGAAGATGAGGAACGCCGCCGCACCGACGGCGCAGAGCAGCGCGACCCCAATGAGGATCACGGTGCCGGTCAGCGCCGTATCGTAGGTCTCCTGGGCCCGGCGGCCGCTCGCCCGCGCCGTGCGGTCGGTGAGGTCGATGAGCTTCTGCAACTCCGTGAGCACGGCGTTGACCCCCGTGGACAGGGCGGTGTTGAAGGTGCGCTGTGCCTTGGCGATGTCTCCCGCCCGCACATCGGCGGCGGCGGCGTCGCGCAGGGCGTTGTAGGCGGTCCACTGCTGCTCGAAGGCCGCGTAGATCGCGCGGGCTTCCGGCGTGGCGGGCCGGGCCGTGTAATCGGCCTGCACGGCGCGCATCTCGGCATCGCGCTTGGCGAGGGTGGCGGTCACCTCGGCGCGCAGGGCGTCCGTGTCGGCGCTGATCAGCCGGGCGCCGTTGGTCCGCGTCCGCAGGATCAGAACTTGCATCTTCGCGAGCAGTTGTGTGGTCGGTAGATGATCGTCGCGCATCTCCCGCGCGATGGTGTTCACGGCATTCAGATGGAAGAGGGATAGGCCGCCGAGGGCGAGGACAAGCAGACAGATCACACCGAAGCTCATGCTGAGCTTCGCACGAATGGAGAGGTTTCTCAGGGCCACGGATCGCCTCGACCGTTCGAATTTGGGTGAGCTTCGATCTGTTTGTCGATTACCCTAAAGTCTCGTTAAAAATACACGATCGATCCCGAGAGGCGTTGACGGGGGGGCGGCGTGTCAATTCGAGCGGCGGTCTGCGCCCTCAATTTCGGCCGAGGGCTGCCTCGAGAAGGCGCCGGGCATCCGGGCCGCTCCAATCGGCCGGTCCTTTCATCACCCCGAGGGTGCAGCCCTTCGCGTCGACGAGCATCGTCGTCGGCAGGCCCTGGGACCCCGTGTCCTTCTGCACCGCCGGCAGCACACGTCCGCCGGGATCGGCATAGTAGGCGAGGTGCGTGATGGCGTTGTCGCGCAGCCATTGCGGCGGCTTGTCGAGGTTGCGGGTCTCGACGTTGATGGCGACGACCGTGAAATCCCGCCCGCCCATCTCCGCCTGGAGCCGGTCGAGGGCCGGCATCTCGGCCTTGCACGGCCCGCACCACGTCGCCCACAGGTTCACCAGCCTCAGGCGTCCGTCGAGGGCCGCCAGCGTCGTGTCGGCGCCGTCCGGCCCCTTGAATGTCAGGGCGGGGGCAGGGCGCGGTGTCTCCAGGGCCTGCAGGGCCGCGACGGCGCCGCGCGCATGCGGGGCGAGCCGCGCGATGGCCTGGGGCGCGCCCGCGCAGGGGCCGGAGTTGCCGCCGGTCCGACCCGTCCCGTATACGGCAAGCCCTGCCCCGAGGGCGGTGACGAGGGCGGCTCCGGCCGCGAGGCGCGCCGTGCGAGCGGGCATCATCGTTGCGTCGCCGGTCGGGTGGACGGGGCTGCGGAGAGGAACAGTGTCAACATGAGCAACCGGATGTGGGGCGGGCGCTTCGCGAGCGGCCCCGCCGAGATCATGGAGGAGATCAACGCCTCCATCGGGTTCGACAAGCGCCTCGCGCCCCAGGACATCCGCGGCTCCCTGGCGCATGTGGCCATGCTGGGCGACGCCGGCATCCTGCCCAAAGCCGATGTGGCGGCGATCGAGGACGGTCTCAAGGCCGTGCGGGCGGAAATCGAGGCCGGCGGCTTCGTGTTCAAGCGCGAGCTCGAGGACATCCACATGTCCGTGGAGAGCCGGCTCACCGAGATCGTCGGCCCCGCCGCCGGGCGCCTGCACACGGCCCGCTCGCGCAACGATCAGGTCGCCACCGACATGAAGCTATGGGTGCGCGACACCCTCGACAGCCTCGACGCGCAGGCCGCCGACCTGCAGCGGGCCCTGGCCGAGAAGGCCTTGCAGCATGCCGGCACCGTGATGCCGGGCTTCACCCACCTGCAATCGGCCCAACCCGTCACCTTCGGGCACCATTGCCTGGCGTATGTCGAGATGCTGGCCCGCGACCGGGGCCGGTTCCGCGATGCCCGCGCCCGCCTCAACGAGTGTCCCCTGGGGGCGGCGGCGCTCGCCGGCACCTCGTTCCCCATCGACCGCCATGCCACGGCGGCGTCCTTGGGCTTCGACCGCCCGACGGCCAATTCCCTCGATTCCGTGGCCGACCGCGACTTCGCCCTCGAGGCGCTCGCGGCCGCCTCCATCTGCGCCGTCCACCTGTCGCGCTTCGCGGAAGAGCTCGTGGTCTGGACCTCGGCGCAGTTCGACTTCGTGCGCCTGTCGGACGGCTACACCACGGGCTCGTCGATCATGCCGCAGAAGCGCAATCCCGACGCGGCCGAACTCGTGCGCGCCAAGTCCGGCCGGGTCATCGGCGCCCTGACGGGCCTGCTCATCGTCATGAAGGGCCTGCCGCTCGCCTATTCGAAGGATATGCAGGAGGACAAGGAGGGCACCTTCGACGCCCTCCAGGCCCTATCCCTGTGCCTCGCCGCCATGACCGGCATGGTGAAGGATCTGGAGCCCAACGCTCCCGTCCTGGCCCGGGCCGCCGGCTCCGGCTACGCCACCGCCACGGATCTGGCCGATTGGCTGGTGCGCGAACTCGGCCTGCCATTCCGCGAAGCCCACCACGTCACCGGCCGCCTCGTCGGCACCGCCTCCGCCCGCCAGGTCGGCCTCGAAGACCTCACCCTCAACGAGATGCGGGCAGCCGAGCCCCGGATCACCGACGCCGTCTATGCCGTGCTCGGTGTGGAGAACTCGGTGTCGAGCCGCACCAGCTACGGCGGCACCGCCCCCGACAACGTGCGGGCCCAGGCCACGCGCTGGCTCGGCCTGCTCGGCGCCGACGACGAGAAAGGCTGAGAAAAGCCGGGCCGTGATGCTTGGCGTTCACGGCTCAGCTATGTGATCCTGCCTATGGGCGTCTCGCGAATGCCCCCTCGTGTTCGCGAGACGCCCCGAAATCTGCCCGAGCCCGTTCGGAGATCGCGCATGCCCGTCGAGAGTTGGATGATGCCGGACGACGTTCCCGGTCTCGCCGCGCAGGCCATGGACCGCATCGACGCCGTTCTCGCCCGCCTGGGCGAGGCCGAGCGCGTTGCGTTCTGGGCCTCCGTGCGCAAGTGCTATAACACCCCCTACAACGATCCGAAGCCGCGGGCACTGCCGACGCTTCAGGCCCTGACCTCGGAGGTGCGCGCAGTCCCGCTGCTGCAAGCCACGGCCGAGTCCACCGGTTCGGAGCGGTCGATCCCGATGGCGGCGATCCCGGTCCCGGGCCTCTCCGTCGACGCGCACGTCTCCTGACGGCGCTTCCCACAACATCCGGTTCGATACGGTCCCGCCCACAAGGTTTCTCATGCTCCTCGACGTCCGGCGCTGCTTCCTCCTCGGGCTCTCCTCGGTTCTCCTGTGCGGGCCGGCGGCCCTCACGGGGGCCGGGTCGCCCCTCGGGGCCGGGCTGGTCCAGGCCCAGGAGGCAGCGCCCGAGGCGGCGGCGGAGCCTTCGCGCAAGCGGCGGCGGACCCGTTCGGGCAAGGGCGGGAAGGCCGTGACGGCGCCCGGCATGCAGCAAGCGACGCCCTTGGCGATCTTCGGTGACTGGAACGTCTTCGCCAACGGCCAGGGCAAGACCCGCGTCTGCTACGCCATCGCCCAGCCGACCACGCGCACGCCGAAAACCCTCGCCCGCGACACGGCCTACCTGTTCGTCACCGTGCGCAAGGGCGAGAACATCGCCAACGAGGTCGCGGTGATGCTGGGCTTCCCGGCAAAACCCGCCGCTGCCCAAGCCGCGAACGCCAAGGTCACGGCCGCTCCCACGGACCCGGCCATTCACCTCGGGACGGCCCGCTACGGCCTCGTCATCAAGGATAACAACGCCTGGCTCCAGAATCAGGCCGAGGAGTCCCGCGTCGTCACCGAGATGGCGCGCACGGCCAAGCTCCAGGTCAAGACGACGTCCATGCGCGGCAACCCGACCAACGACGAATACGCGCTTGCCGGCTTCGCCGAGGCGATGAAGCGCGCCCGCGAGGAGTGCAAGTAGACGCAGGAACGTAGACGCAGGAACGCCGCGCCCCCGGAGGGACGCGGCGCCCAGGTCATACGAGTTTCGTTCGATCACCTCGTATCCGTGAAACACGTCAGGCTCCCTCTCCTGGAAGGAGAGGGAGCCTGCGTTTGCCAGAAGCCGAACAGGCCAACCTGAGACGCGCTCACACGGCGCGGAGGCGCTGCCCCTCCGACGAACGACCGCGGGAGCCCGACCGATTCCGGAATCGCTCGCGGGCGGCGCGGGCGGCCTGCTCAACGCTGCCGAACACTGTTCCGTCGAGGAGGTCGAAGTCGCGCTGCGACGAGAAGAACCGGACGCCGCCGCGTTCCGGCACGGCGATCCCGGCCGTGATCTCGCCGATTTCGATGATGCGGGTTGGCGCCGGTTCGGCGCGGCGCCGGGACGTGCTGTCGGCATGCAATTCGTTGCGGGCGCGCAGGGCCTGCAGATCGACCAGGGGCGGGGCCAGCGAACGCTGGTTCAGGGCACGGGCGGTGGTCTCTGCGTGAGGGTAGGACATGGGTCGAAACACTCCTGATGACGGCCATGCGGCCGGTTCCGGCGCTTGGCCGGGCTGAGATGGGCTGGACACTTCACGGCGGGATCAGCGTCGACAGCACATGCAGGGCATCGGGAGGGGTCGGCAAAACAGAATGGTCAGCACGGCAAGTCATCCTCATCGTATAAGGACCACGAGGCGCGGGCGCATCGTAGTGCTTTAGCGTTTGGTGACGCGGCGCAAGCTACACACTTCAAATCACCGCGGCGCGGCGGCGGTGGAAACCGCCGCCGAACACCCTTAAGATGCTGTGCGGCGGTGATTTCGTCAACGGATCGATCTTTCGAATGCACGGCCGACCGTGGCAGGAAGCGCTTCCTGCCAAGCCCGCCGCGACAGCTTCCTTCGGTTTGCCCTCAGGCGGCGGCAACGAGCCCCGTGAACCGGCGGAAATCGTCGAATACCCGCGTGGCCCCGGCGGCGGCGAGGTCGGCGCCGGTCCGGTCATGGGCCCAGTGGCCGCCGCCGCTGAAGCCGAGGACGCGCATGCCGGCGGCGCGGGCCGCCTGAACGCCCGGCACGCTATCCTCGACGACGAGGCAGGCGTCGGGGGCCACGCCCATGCTGGCCGCGGCGTAGAGGAACAGATCCGGAGCGGGCTTGCCGCGCGCCACCATGGTCGAGGAATAGATCCGGCCCTCGAACAGGGGCAGCAGCCCCGTGAGGCCGAGGGTATGGGCGAGCCGGACCGGATCGGAAGACGAGGCAACACAATGCGGCAGGGCGAGGCCCGCGACGGCATCCGCCACGCCGGGCATCGCCAGGAGTCCGGCATCGAATGCCCGCAGGGTGTCGGCCTTCACCGTCGCGACGAAGTCGTCCGGTACGGTGACGGCATAATCGCGCACGATATGGGCCATGATCGACGCCATGGAGGTGCCGGCGAAGCGCACCCGGACGGTGTCGACATCGATGGCGACGCCGATGCGGTTGAGGCCGAGGGTGAGGCGCATCAGGCTGATCGGTTCGCTGTCCACGAGCACGCCGTCGCAATCGAAGATGATGAGCGCCAAGGGGGCTTGTGGAACGGACGCATGCGGTTCGGACGCGGCGGCGATTGGATCGGTCAAGGTTCGTCCCCGGAGGCGGGCGTGGCGCGAAACCGGGGCGGTGTCGCATGGGCCGGGTCGCGCTCGCAATGCGGCACAGCTTGGCAACCGGCGCTTCGCTGGCAGGCTCGGCGGCACGGCTTGCACCGGCGGGCGGGCGCCCCTACTCAAGACCCGGCCGGTATTCGACCGGCGGGTGTGACCGGGCTCGATGCTTCGCTTCCTCAGCCGCTTCCTCGGCCTCGTTCTCCTCGCGGCGGGCTTCGTCGGCGTCGTCTATGACGGCGCCCGCTCCATCGCCAACAACGGCCTGCGGGTGACGACGGTGAGCGACCTGCTGTTCACCCTGTTCAAGGACCGGGCGAGCGCCCTCCAGGGCACCGTCGAGGGTGTCGCCCCCTGGCTGTGGCAGATCCTGGTGCTGCCCTTGACCCTCGCGCCCGCCGCCCTCCTCGGCCTCGGCCTCGGGGCGTTCCTGCTCTGGCTCGCCCAGCCCGGTCGCGAGCCGGTGGGGTTCCTCAGCCGCCCCTGACCATCCGGGAGCACCCCTGTTAATCCGCGCTCCCGCGTGCCGTCGCGCACGCGTCGATCGGGCGCGCGTTGGCGCGCCGTGCGGCGCACCCTATGATCTTGATTGGATCGTCTCGTGGACGATCGTCCGGCGTTTCGTCCTACGCATCCGGGTTTCCCATGGTCCGCCTCCTCGCCGCCGCCCTCGCCGTGCCCCTGCTGGCGACGGTCCCCGCCGTCGCCCAGACGCCCGGAGCAGCGGGGAGCCGCAACATCACGTCCACGGGCGTCACCAAGCCGCCGGGGCGGACGGGCGCGCCGTTCACGCGTTCGACCACGGAGGCCGACATGGCCAAGGCCCAGCGCGCCGCCGCCATCCGCGACAAGGCGTGGGATTCGAAGATGCGCACCACCATGGGCTCCATCTGCAAAGGCTGCTGAGGTCTTTGGAGCGGCCGCGATGATCCGCTTCGAAGGCGTCTCGAAGCGGTTTCCCGGCGCGTCCCGTCCGGCCGTGAATGCGATCAATCTCGTGATCCCGGAGGGCGAGACCTGTGCCCTCATCGGCCCTTCGGGCTGCGGCAAATCCACGACCCTGCGGATGATCAATCGGTTGGTGGAGCCGGATGCCGGCATCGTCCGCTTGGCCGGCGAGGACGTGGCGCAGGTCGATCCGATCCGCCTGCGCCGCCGCATCGGCTACGTGCTCCAAGGCGTCGGCCTCTTCCCGCACCGGACCGTCGCCCGCAACATCGCTACGGTGCCGGAACTCTTGGGCTGGCCCAAGGCCCGCATCGCCGAACGCGTCGATGCCCTGCTCGACCTCGTCGGCCTCAATCCGTCGGAGTTCCGGGGCCGACTGCCCGATGCCCTCTCGGGCGGCCAACGTCAGCGCGTCGGCGTGGCGCGGGCGCTCGCGGCCGATCCGCCGGTCCTGCTCATGGACGAACCGTTCGGGGCCGTCGATCCCGTGGCGCGCGGTCGTCTCCAGGCCGAGATCGGCACCATCCTGAAGCGTCTGCGCAAGACCGTCATCCTGGTGACCCACGACCTCGACGAGGCCGTGCGGATGGGCGACCGCATCGTGCTCATGCGCGCCGGTCGCATTGTCCAGGCCGATACGCCCGACCGTCTCCTCGCGCACCCCGTCGACGCCTTCGCGGCGGATTTCACCGGGCCGGACCGCGCCCTGCGGCGTCTGGCCGGGCTCACCGTCGGCGCCCTCGCGCAGGTCGAGCCGGCCGAGGGCGCCCCGATCATCGCGTGGGACGCTTCCCTGCGTGATGCCCTGGCGCTGCTTCTCGAAACCGGCACCGAGCGCCTCGCCGTGGCTGGGCCGAACGGTCCGATGAGCCTCAGCCTGGCGGCGATCAGGGCAACGGCGTCCGCCTGACCCAGCGGACGCCGATCTGTCTCAGCTTCCCGGCGTCAGCTTCAGGATCTTGCCGTCCGGGCCGTCCGTCACGGCGTAGACAGCCCCGTCCGGGCCGGTCTTCACGTCGCGGATGCGGGCCTCCAGGGGAATGCGCTCCTCGGTGACGACCTTGTCGCCGTCGAGCTTCAGGGCCACGATCCCCTGGCTGGCGAGGCCGCCGATGAGGAAGGCGTCCTTCCAGGCCGGGAACTTGTCGCCGGTGTAGAGCGCCATGCCGGAGGGGCCGATCACCGGGTCCCAATAATAGACCGGCTGGGCGGTGCCGGCGGCCTGCGTCTTGCCCTCGCCGATCTTCTCGCCCGAATACTCGATGCCGTAGCTCACCTCGGGCCAGCCGTAGTTCACGCCCGGGCGCGGACGATTGAGCTCGTCGCCGCCGCGCGGGCCGTGCTCGACGGTCCAAAGCCGGCCCTGCGGGTCGAGGGCGGCCGACTGGACGTTGCGATGACCGTAGGACCAGATCTCGGGCTTGGCCTTCTCGCCGCCCGTGAACGGGTTGTCCTTGGCGGCATTGCCGTCGGTATCGATGCGGAAGACCTTGCCGAGGCCGCTGGTGAGGTCCTGGGCCTGGACGCGGGGCTCCTTGTCGGAGCGCTCGCCCACGGTGACGAACAGTTTGCCATCCGGCGCGAACACGAGGCGCGAGCCGAAATGCTTATCGCCGTCGTAGGTCGGCATCTGCCGGAAGATCACCTTCACGTCGTCGAGGCGGGCGGCACCCTTGTCCTCCACGAGCTTGGCGCGGGCGACCGTGGTGCCGTTGCCCTTCTCGCGGGGCTCGGCGTAGCTGAAGTAGATCATGCGGTCGGCGACGAAACTTGGGCTCAAGGCCACGTCGAGGAGGCCGCCCTGGCCCTTGGCATCGACCTTCGGCACGCCGGGAATCGCCGGTCCCGCCGTTCCGTCCTTGGCCACGATGCGCAGGGTGCCGCCCTTCTCCGTCACCAGCATGCGCCCGTCGGGCAGGAATTCGAGGGCCCAGGGGCTGTCGAGGCCCTTGGCCACCGTCTCGACCTTGACCTTGGTGGCGGCGGCCGGCTTCGGCGCCCGGGTCTGGTTCGGCAGCAGCGGCTTGTAGGTGGTGTTCGGAGCCTCCGTCTCGGCGGGTGTGGTGCCGGCGGCGTCGGAGGCCGGCGCCGTGAACGCCTCGCCCTCGACCCGCGGCTGCCGGGGGGCGGTGCCCGTCTCCTGTGCGAAGGCGCTCGCGGGCAGCCCGGCGAGGGCGAGGGTGGCGAGCAAGGTCTGGGAGATGCGCTTCACGTCGGATTGTCCTCCAGGGCGGCGGCGTAGCCGTGTCAGGCGCTCCGGCGCCCAAAGCGACCGAAGACTCCCCACCCGGCCGCAACGGCCCGCGCGGGTGGAGGGGAGATGGGGCGAGGCCGGGTGTTTGACGAGGGTCGCCGCCGCCCGGAGCCCGGATGGGCCGCTGCCGGGCGGTGGACAAGGCCCCCGGCGGGCCTCGTCCAGCGCCACGCGGAAGGGACGGCGCCTTGACCGCCCCGCCCCGCGTCGCCAAGTCTCTGGCGGAGGCGCCGCTTGTGCGGTGCACCCCTTCCGGACCGCCCGGTCCGGAACAGGGCCGATGCGGCCCGCGCGAGGGGATGCGCTCCGGCGCGCAGTACGGAAAGGGACCGTCATGGCCACGGTGAAAGTAACGGACGCGAGTTTCGAGCAGGATGTTCTCAAGTCCGCCGAGCCCGTGGTGGTGGATTTCTGGGCCGAGTGGTGCGGCCCCTGCCGCCAGATCGGCCCGGCCCTCGAGGAGATCTCCACCGATCTCCAGGGGCGGGTGAAGATCGCCAAGGTCAACGTCGACGAGAACCCTGGCATCGCCGCGAAATACGGCATCCGCTCGATCCCGACGCTGCTGATCTTCAAGAACGGCGAATTGGCCAGCCAGAAGGTCGGCGCTGCCCCCAAGGGTGATCTCTCGCGCTGGATTCAGGCGAGCGCCTGACGCCCTGGCCTCGGCTCCGGTCGAACGGAGCCGAGGCCCATACCGTGCCCCGGTGCATGTCCCGCCGGGGGAGCGAAGCGGTCGAGCCTCGGGCTCCCGCGCCCTCCCGATCCCGCATGGTTTCGCGTTGGAGCCCCCTGGCGCGAACGGGTTCACCCCCGCGCCAGAGCCGCCACCGTCTGTTCCCGCAGCCCGTCCGATAGGGCGATGAGCGAGCCGTGGACGGGGTCGGGGCGATTGTAGGTGGTGGGCGTGCCGGAGAGGTCGCTCACCGAGCCACCGGCTTCCCGCAGGAGGAGGTCGGCGCCGGCCAAGTCCCAGTCGCGGGCATCCGACGAGACGAGTCCGACATCGATGGAGCCTTCCGCCACGCGGGCGACGCGCAGGGCCAGAGACGGCACCCGCTCCACCACGACGAACTCGGGCTTCACGCCGTCCCGGGTGGCGCCGCGCGCGAGCGTGTCCATCATCGGTTTGGGGCCCGTCACCCGGGCGCCCGGCAGACGGGATTGGGCCGAGACCCGGAGGGGGGCGCCGTTGCGCGTCGCGCCGTGGCCCGCCACCGCCTCGTAGAAATGGTCGTGCACCGGCGCGTGGACGAAGCCGAGCACCGGCTGACCCTCGCACAAGAGGGCCACGGAGACCGACCAGTCCGGATGCCCGGTGAGGAAGGCGCGGGTGCCGTCGATGGGATCGACGATCCAGACGAGGTCCGCCCCGAGGCGCTGGGCGTCGTCCGCCGTCTCCTCCGACAGCCACGCCGCCGCGGGCAACAGGGCGCCCAGGCGGATCTTCAGGAAGGTGTCGACGGCGACATCCGCTTCCGTGACCGGCGAGCCGCCGGTCTTGGACCAGATCCGTGCATTCGTCTGCCCGCCTGCCCGGTAGTGGGGAAAGGCGAGGCCGGCCGCCTCGCGGATCGTCGCGCGCAGGGCCGGCACGAGGGCGTGAATCGTCTCCGGGACTCTGGCGGGCATGCGGCTCCGTTCGGATCGTGGCTCAAGGGACAGGGGCTGGGGACGCAACGGGAGAGATGTCGAGGGCGAGGTCGGGCAGGGGCCACGGCGCCGTCATATCCGTTGTAGGGTGCCTGTCCGGCCGCCACAAGGATCGTCGCGCAGAGGTCGATACGCTCAAGTCTCGACGATCAGTGCAAGGAACCGTTGAGCATTCTTGGCATCAGGGCCCCGTCCATATTCGCTTAACGCTCACTCTTAAGGTCGCTGGAGGAGATCAGGGGCCATTCTGCTTGTCATAGACGGACGGTCTCACAGAGGCCGTTGCTTCCAACAGAGGGTCCGGGCCATGAACACTTTCGCAAACATGAACCATGTCTCGGCCGCCAGCGAGACCGCCACCCCCATGCCCGCCTTCGTCGCCGCCCGCCTGCCGGTGTTCGGCCGCGCCACCGCCCTGCGGCCCGTGGGCGTCGCCCTGGCCTTCTCCGAGGACGCGTCCGACGCCTGCGGCGAGGATCGCTTCGATCTGCTCCTGGTTAGGGCGGACGGCGCCGTCATCGAGCGGCTCGGCCCGTTCTGCGAGAACGAGGTGGTGGCGGTGTGGCGCGATGTGGCCGACAAATCCGGCCTGCCCCGGATGATCGTGAAGGAAGATGGCAGCCTCGCCACCGTCTCGCAGCAGATCGGACCCGTCGCCCTCGGCCGCACCCGCACCCGCCGCCGTCACGGCCTGCTTTCCGGCCGCCGTCCCCGTTTCCTCGTGCGCCGCAAGCCGGCCTCCCTGCCCGTGCGCCCCCTGATCCATCGCGGCGAGAGCGAGATCGTCTCCGGCGGTGCCTGCTGAGCGCTCAGCCTTAGCCTATCCAGACCCGCAAGGCCGCGTCGAGGGCGAGGCCGGCGAACAGGATCAGACCCGCGTCGCGGTTCGATCGAAACAGCATGAGGGCCTTGCGCCCGTTCCCCGCCTCCAGGCGAACCGTCTGCCACGCGAGATGGGCGGCGAACCCCGCGACGCCGAGGAACCCGATGGGACCGGCCCCAGCCGACAGGGCGGCGACGGCGACGAGGGCAGCGGCCCCGGCGTAACAGGCCCCGATGGCGGCCCTCAGGCGCGGTCCGAAGGTGCGGGCCGAGGAGCGGATCCCCGCGATGGCATCGTCCTCGATGTCCTGCACGGCGTAGATCGTGTCGTAGCCCACCACCCACGCGATGGTGCCGGCATAGAGGAGCCAGGCCGGGGCATCGAGGCGGCCGAACGCGGCCACCCAGCCCATCAGCGCGCCCCATGCGAAGGCGAGGCCGAGCACGAGTTGCGGCATCGACATCACGCGCTTCATGAACGGATAGATCGCCACGGGGGCGAGCGACGCGATTCCGACCAGGATGGCGGTGGCGTTGAATCGCAGCAGAACCGCGAGACCGACCAGGGTCTGGGCCACGAGGAACATCGCCGCGTGTCGCGCGCGCACCTGTCCCGAGGGGAGGGGGCGCGAGCGCGTCCGCTCCACCTGCGCGTCGAGGTCGCGATCGGCGATGTCGTTATAGGTCGAGCCGGCTCCCCGCATGGCGATGGCGCCGACGAGGAACAGGGCGAGGTGGACCGGGTTCGGCACCGTGCCCGACGCGATGGCGGCGAGCGATGCCGACCACCAGCAGGGCAGCAGCAGCAGCCACCAGCCGATGGGCCGGTCGATGCGGGCGAGGCGGAGATAGGGCCGCGCCCGCCTTGGCGCCCACCGATCGACCCAATGACCGGTCACGGCATCGGCGACGGGGCGCTCGAACGGGGGAGGGGGCGCTGACGTTCCGCTCATGCCCCGGCGTATGGCCGGGATTCCCGCCGGGACACAAGCCGGCGGATCACGAGAGGTCGATCAGAGGGCGCCCTGGGGCATCCGCATGGCGCCGGTCAGCCCCGGGCCGCCGAGGAGGCCGCCGCCACCGCCGCCGTTCTGGGCCTGGGCCCGTGCCTGAGCTTCCATCTTGGCGGCCTGTGCGGCGATGCCGCAGATCTTGGTGCGGATGCCGCCGACCTTGATGTGATCCGCCTTGAAACCTTCGGCGAAGGAATCCGGGATCGAGCACCATTCCTTGTTGGCGGTGATCCACTTCAGGCCCTCGGCGCCGTTGCTCTGCAGCTTGCCGAACAGGGCGCAGGCTTCCTGCGGGGTCATTTTCTTCTTCGAGTTCGAGGCGGCGTTGGCCTTGGCCACGAGGTCCTTCCGGGCCTGGAGGGTTTTCTGGATCGCGCCGCATTCGGGGGCCTGGGCGAAGGCCGCGCCGGCGACGAACGGGGAGCCTGCGAGGGCGACGGCGACCGCCGCGATGATCTTGAACGACATGCTCTGACTTTCCCTCAAAGTCTCCCCGGCGCCCCGGCGGGAGCCCTGCCCCTGACCGCCGACGCGTTTGGCCGATTCGCTGCAGCCTGGGCCGCGCAACCGAATCCCAGGCGTGCTTCGCCATAGGAATGTGGCTTCATTCCAGTCGCAAACCTCCGCCGCCGTTCGGTCGTGAGCAAAGGACACAAAGTTCGCGTTCGTAACCTTTCGGCAACATATCGTCCGGATGCCGCCGCGACGGGCGTTGACAGGGTGCGAGCGCCACGCGACCACCCCGGCATGGCCGCCTATGATTTCACCGCCCCCCGCCTGCACGTCGCGGACGATCTCGTGCCGGGCGCCGTCCTGCCCCTCGAACGGGCGCAGGCGAACTATCTCCTCAACGTCCTGCGGCGCGGCCCCGACGATCCGGTACTGCTGTTCAACGGCCGCGACGGCGAGTGGCGCGCCACCCTGGCGCAGAGCGGCCGCAAGAGCGCCGATCTCGTGGTGCGGGAACAGACCCGGCCGCAGACGCCGCGCCCGGACCTGCAGTATCTGTTCGCTCCCCTGAAGAGCGCCCGCCTCGATTACCTCGCCCAGAAGGCCGTCGAGATGGGGGCCGGGACCATCCGTCCGGTCTTCACCCGCTACACCCAGGGCGAGCGCCTCAACGTCGAGCGCCTGCGCGCCAACGCCCTCGAGGCCGCCGAGCAGTGCGGCATTCTCGCCCTGCCGGAGATTTCCGAAGCGGTACGCCTCCCCGTGGCGCTCGCCGCCCTCGCGCCCGAGCGGCTCCTCGTCTTCTGCGACGAGGACGCCCCCCTGTCGGATCCCATCGCGGCCCTGCGCGCGGCGGCGGACCCGGCGGCGCCTCCGCCCCTCGCCGTGCTGGTGGGGCCGGAGGGCGGTTTTGCCCAGGAGGAGCGCGCCCTGATCTCGGCCCGGCCCAACACGGTCGCCCTGTCCCTCGGGCCGCGCATCCTGCGGGCCGATACGGCGGCGGTGGCGGTGCTCGCTTTGGTTCAGTCGGTGCTGGGGGACACACGCTGAAGCCGTGCCGGCTTGCGTGCGTTGTTCGCATGGCGGCCGTGGATTAAGGAGACGACATCCCGATGGGGCGTTGCGCGACCCGGTCGGGCCGGCCCCTCACCCGAACGCTTTTGACGACGAGGCCAGCGCATGGCGCGCGATACGTCCGACACGACGCCGCTGACGAAGCGGGAGGAACTGATCGCGTGGTTCGCCGAGGGGGAGAAGCCGTCCGCGCGCTTCGCCATCGGCACCGAACACGAGAAGGTCCCGTTCTACCGCGACGGCAACCGGCCGGTGCCGTACGACGGGGATGACGGCATCCGGGCGCTCCTCGAAGGCATGGCGCGGGAGACCGGCTGGGACGCCATCGAGGATGCCGGCCATCTCATCGGCCTCGCCGGCCAGGAGGGCGGGGCCATCTCCCTCGAGCCCGGTGGGCAGTTCGAGCTCTCCGGCGCGCCACTCGCCGACGTCCACGCCACGGTCGCCGAACTGCACACCCATCTCGATGCGGCCAAGCGCGTGGCTGAGCCCCTCGGCATCGGCTTCCTCGACCTCGGCATGAGTCCGAAATGGACGCGGGGCGAAACGCCCGTGATGCCGAAGAGCCGCTACAAGATCATGGCCGCCTACATGCCGAAGGTGGGCGCGCTCGGCCTCGACATGATGCTGCGCACGGCCACCGTGCAGGTGAATCTCGATTTCGCCTCCGAGGCCGACATGGTCGCCAAGATGCGTGTCGCCCTGGCGCTGCAGCCCGTGGCCACCGCCCTGTTCGCCAATTCGCCGTTCACCGACGGGCGCCCCAACGGCTTCCTGTCGCGCCGCTCGGAGATCTGGCGCGACACCGATCCCGCCCGCACCGGCATGCTCCCCCGGGCCTTCACGCCGGGGTTCGGCTATGAATCCTACGTCGACTGGCTCCTCGACATGCCGATGTACTTCGTGAAACGCGGCGAGACCTATCACGACGTCACCGGCGCCTCCTTCCGTGATCTCATGGCGGGCAAGCTCGACGCCCTGCCGGGCGAGCGCGCCACGGTGTCGGACTGGGCCAACCACGCCTCCACGGCCTTCCCGGAGGTGCGGCTGAAGCGCTTCCTCGAAATGCGCGGCGCCGATGTCGGCGGGCCGGAGATGATCGCCGCCCAGGCGGCGTTCTGGGTCGGCCTGCTCTACGACGACGCGGCCCTCGCCGCCGCCTGGGACATCGCCAAGGGCTGGAGCGACGCCGAACGCGAATGCCTGCGCGCCACGGTGCCGCGCCTCGGCCTCGCCGCCCGCATCGGCGGCCGGCCCCTCGGCGCCGTGGCGGCCGAAGCCCTGGCGGTGGCGCGCTCCGGCCTCGCCGCCCGGGGCCGCCGCGACGCCCATGGCCAGGACGAGAGCCGCCACCTCCAGCCCCTGGAAGCCATCGTGGCCGACGGACGCTCGCGGGCGGAGGCGCGTCTGGCCGATTACGAGGGCCGTTGGCAACGCTCCGTCGAGCCGGCCTTCACCGAATGTGTGTTCTGAGCCGTCGGAGCGGTTTGGTCGCACGGGTGGATACGGCGAAAGGCGTGCTTCTTTTCACGAAGGCTTGACTGTGCTTGTTCGGGAACGGTTCAGGGGCGATGCCGTTCTAAGGGGTATCTGATCACCTCTTGGAGCATTTTGCATGTCTCGCATTCTGTCCCTCGCCCTGGCCGGCACCACGGCCATCGGCCTGTCCGCGGGCTCGTTCACGGCCGCCGAGGCCGCGCCGCTTCCCGCGCTCAACGCCGTCCAGGTCGGGGGCGGTAACGCCTCCGTCGAGAACGTGCGCTGGCGCGGCGGCTACGGCCATGGCTACTATGGGCGTGGCTATTACGGTCGTGGTTACGGCTACCGTCGCGGCCCCGGCATCGGCGGCGCCCTCGCGGCCGGCGCGGCGCTGGGCATCATCGGCGGCGCCATCGCGGCGAGCCAGGCTCCGCGCTACGGTTATTACGACAACGGCTATGTCGGCGCCGGTTACGGCTACGGCGCCCGCGCGTATGATTATGGCTACGCCGCGCCGGCTTACGGCTACGGCTACGCGGCTCCCGCCTACGGCTACAGCTATGGCTATCCCGCTTACGGCTACGGCTACTGAAGTCTGAGACGGCCCGGTTGCGCCGGGCCGTCTCACCGCCATCACCCGTCGGGAGCGCGTGCCCCGGCGGGTTTTTCGTGGGTCGAAGACGCCATGACCGGCCAGATATCCGCGACGATCGGAAACCCGCCAGACGAACTCGACCTATCCGGTCTGAAGTGTCCTCTGCCGGTCCTGCGTACGCGCAAGGCCCTGCGCACCCTGCCGCCCGGCGCCGTCCTGTCGGTCCTGAGCACCGATCCCCTGGCGGTCATCGATATTCCCCACCTCGTGCGCAGCGAGGGGCATGTCCTCCTGAGCCAGGAAAGCCGGGCGGGGGCGGCCCGCTTCACCATCCGGCGCGGGGCGGATTAGCCTCTTCCGCCCGGGGGCCACGCAGGCGATCGACCGGTCCTGCCTCATTCGTGCGCCAACCCCCTGCTAAGGCGCCTCTCGCGTCGGCCGGTCCAGGCGACGAGGGGGAAGAAGTATGGCGCCTGTCATCCGCGGCACTCGGATCCTGCACGACGGCTGGAGCCGGTTCCTCGTGGCCGAGGTGACGATGCCGGATGGGACCCGTCTCGCCCGCGAGATCGAGGATCATGGCCGGGCGGTGGCGGTGCTGCCCTACGATCCGGTCCGGGGCATGGCTCTCCTCGTCGAGCAGTTCCGCCCCGCCGCCCTCTATGCCGCGAGCACCGAATCCCTGCTCGAAGTCCCGGCGGGACTCCTCGACGAGGCCGACCCGGAGGAGGGGGCCCGGCGCGAGGCCTATGAGGAAGTCGGCGTGCGTCTCGGAGCCCTGGAACGGATCACCTGCGGCTGGAGTATGCCGGGGATTTCGACGGAACAAGTAGATCTGTTCCTCGCCCCCTACGGCGCCGATGACCGCTCCGGCCCCGGCGGCGGCTTGGAGTCCGAGCACGAGACCATCACCGTCCACGAGATCGGCCTCGACACCCTCGGGGCCATGAGCGACCGGGGCGAGATCACCGACATCAAGACGTTACTCCTCGTCTACGCCCTGCGATTGCGGCGCCCCGATCTGTTCGCGGGCGTCTGAACCGGCCTCCCGCTCTCCGGGCGGATGGCCGAGCGCCCCGGGCATGTCTCCGTCGCCACGCTCCTGATCCCCGCCCGATATCGTTCACCCGCGACGAGGCGGCCGTGGCGGCTCGCGCGTCGGGATTGTTCGGGGCGGGAAGATGGAGCATCGGGGGCCGGAAAGGGCGCGAAAGCCGACCGAACACGAAAAACCGCCGCCCACGCATTGGCGGACGGCGGCTTCGAGACGATCGGTCGGGTCCGGGAAGGACCGGGGGCCTCAGGCGGCGGCGGGAGCCTCGACCTCGGCGAGCTTCTTGTGGATCTCGCGCTTGATGAGGCGAGCGGTCTGCGACAGCTCGATCTCGCTGGCCTTGATGAGGAAGGCGTCGAGGCCGCCGCGATGTTCGACGGAGCGCAGGGCGTGGGCGGTGACGCGCAGGCGCACACGACGCTTGAGGGCATCCGACTGCAGGGTGACCTGGCACAGGTTCGGCAAGAACCGGCACTTGGTCTTGCGGTTCGAGTGGCTCACGAGGTGGCCGGTCTGCACGGCTTTGCCCGTGAGTTCGCAACGGCGCGACATAATTCTAATTCCCGGTTCGTTCCGCGTGTCCGACAGGGCGATGGCGGGACACCCGCGAAGGGCCTCTCGCACGCCAAGCCCGGTGGAGCGGCGTCTCATTGAAGGCGCGAGCCTATAGGGGACGGTGGCCCCCGTCGTCAAGGTACCGCGACCTTTTTCAGGCACGACCTCCGCCCGTCCGCCGTACCCCCAACGATGTATTAACCATGGGGAACGACGATGCGGGAACAAGGACGGAACCCGGCCCCGCCGTTACCGGGCCACCCGCCGTTCCCCGCGTTTCCAACCGAGTTCCCCTCATGTGCGCCCTGCACGTTCCGGCCAAGAGCCGTTCTCGCAAACGCCGTTCACACCGACGCCTCGTCGGCGCTGGTCTGTTGCCGGCCCTCCTGCTGGCGATGCCGGCGCAGGCGCGTCCGAAGCCGGCGGCCCCCGCCCACGTCACGGTGGATTACGGCATCGCGCTCGCCGGCATCTCCATCGGTACCGCCCAGGTGGCGGGGCAGTTCGAGGGGCCGCGCTACCGCATGGACGTATCGGCCCGGCTCACGGGCCTCGCCGGGGCGGTGACGGGCGGGATGGGCTCGGCCCGCGCCAGCGGTCTCATCGGCGCCGGGCCGCAGCCGAACGCCTTCGCGATTTCCACCAAGACCTCGAATTCGGGCATCGCCGTGCGCATGGCGCTGGCGCGCGGCAACGTCACCCAGGCGGAAATCACCCCGCCCCTCGTCGATATGGGTGATCGGGTTCCGATCACGCCCGACAACAAGCGCGGGGTCATCGATCCGGCGAGCGCCCTCATGATGCCGGCCATCGCCCGGGGCGAGCTCATCGACCCGGGCAATTGCAACCGCACCCTTCCGGTGTTCGATGGCGCCACACGGTTCGACGTGGTGCTGAGCTACGGTGAAACCCGCACCATCGAGAAACCGGGCTATGCCGGGCCGATCCTCGTGTGCAACGCCCGCTATCAGGCCATTGCCGGGCATCGGCCCGACCGGCCGGGGGTGAAGTTCATGGAGGACAACCGCGACATGTCCGTGTGGCTCGCCCCCGTGGAGGGCACCCGCGTACTCCTGCCGATCCGTATCTCCGTACGCACCACCATCGGCACCAACATCATCGAGGCGACGCGATGGACCCGCGGCGGCGGCTCCACCACGGCCGGCACGCCTCCGGCCGGCGCCTTGGCGAGCCTCGACGGACGGAACTGACACCCCATGCGCCGCAGCCTGCTCGCCTTCCTGGCCCTTTCGGCCTCGTCCACCCTGTGGGCGGCCCCGGCCCTCGCCGACCCCCTGACCAACGACCCGTCGGGATGCGGCGGCGATGCCTATTCCTCCGCCGAGGTGGTGGAGGGTCGCCGTCCCCGGCGCGGCCCGATCACTGCGATGCCCGACAGCATGTGTGCCGATCTCGCCCCCTCCATCCGTCCGCCCGGCGTCGATCTCTACGTCGCGCCGGGCTTGCCAGGCCCCTATGGTTCGGGCGGCGGTTACGGCCCCGGTCCAGGCTACGGCCCCCCCGGTCCAGGCTACGGACCTGGCCCGGGCTATGACCCGAGGGGCGGATACGACGCGGGCGGACCGGGGCCGGGCGGCCTTGGCGACGGCGGGGTCTACGCCCCATATGGGGAACGGCTTCCGCCCCGGCTGCGCCGGGGCGACTGAGGGATTTCCTGGGAAAAACCTCCGCGCGACTGCTTCCGGCTCGATGCCGGGCCGGGCGGGCGGAGGTGTCCAGGGATGATTTCGGCGCGGGGCCTCCCCCGCGCGACGCCTCCCCGTCGCCGGTTCGTCTCGCCGAAGGGACCGCCCCTCGCCCATGATCCGCCCCTCCCTTCCCCCGCAGGCCCGCGCACGCGGCGTCACGGCGGTGCTCGGGCCGACCAACACCGGCAAGACCCACCTCGCCATCGAGCGGATGCTCGCCCACCCCACCGGCATGATCGGCCTCCCCCTGCGGCTGCTCGCCCGCGAGGTCTACCTGCGGGTCGTCGCCAAGGTCGGAGCCGACAAGGTCGCGCTCGTCACGGGCGAGGAGAAGATCAAGCCCGACCGGCCGCGCTACTGGATCTCCACCATCGAGGCGATGCCGCGCGACCTCGACGTCGCCTATGTGGCCATCGACGAGATCCAGCTCTCCGCCGACATGGACCGGGGCCACGTCTTCACCGACCGCCTGCTGCACCAGCGCGGGCGCGAGGAGACACTGCTCATCGGCTCCTCGACCATGCTGCCCCTGGTGCAGTCGCTGATCCCGGGCGTGCACACGACGACGCGCCCACGCCTGTCCAAGCTGACGTTCGCGGGTGAAAAAAAGCTCGGGCGCCTGCCTCGGCGCACCGCCATCGTGGCCTTCTCGGCGGAAGAGGTCTACGCCATCGCCGAGCTGATCCGGCGCCAGCGCGGCGGGGCCGCCGTGGTGCTCGGCGCCCTGTCGCCCCGCACCCGCAACGCGCAAGTCGAGCTCTACCAGTCGGGCGAGGTCGATTACCTCATCGCCACGGACGCCGTCGGCATGGGCCTCAACCTCGACGTCGACCACGTCGCCTTCGCGGCGAACTGGAAGTACGACGGCACGCGCTTTCGCAAGCTCACGCCCCCGGAGATGGGGCAGATCGCCGGCCGCGCCGGGCGGCACCTCTCGGACGGCACCTTCGGCTCCACGGGGCGCTGCGCCCCCTTCGACCAAGAGATGGTCGAGGCCCTGGAGAACCACGATTTCGAGCCCCTGCGGATGCTACAGTGGCGCAATCCGGACCTCGACTTCGGCTCGCTCAAGCGGCTGCAGGAGAGTCTGGACGAGCACCCCCGCGAGCGCGGCCTCACCCGCGCGCCCATGGGCGAGGACCAGTCGGCCCTCGAAATCCTCATGCGCGAGGACGACATCCGCGACATGGCGTCGAGCCCGACGACGGTGAAGCGCCTCTGGGACGTCTGCGGCGTGCCGGATTATCGCAAGGTCCATCCCCAGACCCACGCCGACCTCGTCTCCCAGTTGTTCCGCTTCCTCATGCGGGGCATGGCCGGGCGCATTCCCAACGACTGGTTCGCCAAGCACGTGGCGATGATCGACCGCACGGACGGCGACATCGACGCCCTGTCCCAGCGCATCGCGCAAGGGAGGACCTGGACCTTCGTGGCGAACCGGCCGGACTGGCTGGTCGATCCTTTGCATTGGCAGGGCGAGACGCGTCGGGTAGAGGACAGGCTGTCCGACGCCCTGCACGAACGCCTTGCCAGCCGTTTCGTCGATCGGCGTACCAGCGTCCTGATGCGGCGCTTGAGAGAGAATACGATGTTGGAAGCTGAGATCACCGCCGGCGGGGACGTGACCGTCGAGGGACAGCATGTCGGCCATCTGCATGGCTTCCAGTTCGTCCCGGACCCCGGCGCGGAAGGCCATGAGGCGAAAACCCTGCGCAGCGCGGCCGAGAAGGCGCTGGGCGGCGAGATCGAGGCCCGCGCCGAGCGGTTCGCGACCACCGCCGACACAACCCTCGTGCTCAGCCACGACGGCGTCGTGCGCTGGACCGGCGACCCCGTGGCCAAGCTCACGCCCGGCGACAAGCTGTTCGAGCCCCACGTCCGCCTGCTCGCCGACGAGCAACTCACGGGCCCGGCCCGCGACAAGGTCGAGGCGCGCCTCGTCGCTTGGCTGAAGGCCCATGTCACCCGTCTCCTCGGTCCCCTCATGGAGATCGAGACGGCGGCCGACCTCACGGGGCTGGCCAAGGGCATCGGCTATCAGGTGGTCGAGTCCCTCGGCGTGCTCGAGCGCGCCAAGGTGATGCACGAGATGCGCACCCTCGATCAGGAGGGACGCGGGGCGCTCCGCCGCCACGGCGTGCGGTTCGGCGCCTATCACATCTTCCTGCCCGCCCTCCTGAAGCCGGCGCCCCGCACCCTCGCGGCCCAGCTCTGGGCCCTGAAGAACGGCGGCCTCGACCAGCGCGGCCTCGACGAGATCGCGCATCTGGCGAGCTCCGGCCGCACCTCCATCAAGGTCGATCCGGAGATCGCCAAGGGCCTCTACCGCGCCGCCGGCTTCCGGGTGTGCGGCGAGCGAGCCGTGCGCGTCGACATCCTGGAGCGCCTCGCCGACCTGATTCGACCGGCCATTGCCTATCGTCCCGGCACCACGCCCGGTGAGGCGCCGGTGGGGGCCGCCGACGGCGACGCCTTCGTCGCCACCGTGGGGATGACCTCCCTCGTCGGCTGCTCGGGTGAGGATTTCGCCTCGATCCTGAAATCCCTCGGTTACGCCCCCGAGACCCGGCCGGGTCCCGCCATCACCGTGCCGCTGCTGCCGGCGGCCTCGACACAGCCGGTGCAGGTCTCCGCCCCGGCCGCCGAGGGTGCCGAACCCGAGCCCGACGCGGCTTCGACGCAGGCCGGTGTAGAGGGCGAGGCGCAGGCCACGACGGACGAGCCCGCCGAGGCGACGGCGATCGAGCCCGGTTCCACGGCCGATTCCGTGACGGCCCCCTCCGTCGCCGAAGCCGTCGAGGCCGCGCCGGCCGAAACCGTTTCGTCCGAGCCTGAAGCGTCCGAGCCGGCTCCCGCCGCTTTGGATGCCGCGGAGAGCGTGGCACCGGAGCCCGTGGCCGAGGCCGCGAGCCTCGCCGATGCGGCCGAGCACCCCGTCGAAGAGGCGTCCGAGGCGACATCCGAGGCCGCCGCAGCGCAGGACGTGTCCCCCGAGGGCGAGGCGACCGAGGCCGAAACGGCACCCGTCGAAGTCGCCACCGTCGAGGTCTGGCGCCTCCAGCGTCAGCAGCGCAGCGCCCCGCGTCAGAACCGCCCCCGTGGCGGCGGGCGTGATCGGGACGGGGCGGCGGCGAACCGCGCCCCCGGCGAAGGGCGGCCGGACCAGCGTCGCGATCAGCGCCAGGGTGCCGGCGAGGGGCAGGGTCGTCCGCGCGGCGGCGCCGGCGAGCGGCCCGATGGCGGCCGTCGCGAGGGGGGGCGCCCGGAGAACGGGCGTCCGCAGCGCCGCGAGCGGTTCGAGCCCGGCCGGACCCGGCCCGAACGCCGCGACGAGTCCCGCGCCGCCCCGCGCGACGAGCCGCGTCCGCAGCGTCGTGAGCGTGCCCCGGATCCGGATTCGCCCTTCGCCAAGCTCGCCGCCCTGAAGGCGCAGCTGGAATCGGGCGGCGGGGACAAGCGTTGACCCGCTTCTGAGCGATGAAGCCGGGGCGCCAGCGTCTCGACAAATGGCTGTGGTTCGCGCGGTTCGCGCGGACCCGGACCCTGGCCGCGCGCCTCGTGGAAGCGGGCCACGTCCGGGTGAACGGAAAGCGGGCGGAGGCGGCGGCGACGGCCCTCGCCATCGGCGACGTCGTTACCGTGGCGGCGGCCCACACCACTGCCCTGGTGCGGGTGCTCGACCTCGGCGAACGCCGGGGCGGCGCCCCCGAGGCCCAGACGCTCTACGCCGCCCTCGACCCACTGCAGGGCTGACCCGGCGCCCTGGTGTTCGGTCCGTGACCCGCATACGACACCGGGCCTATCCGTTTCGCGGGGGAGTGCCGGTGCGCTTGTCAGTCCCTCGGACAGGGTCTAGAGCGACCACCATTGGATAAGAGCGGGCTTACGTCCCGTCCCACGTCAAAGCGTCAACGGATTCGCACCATCTTCGAGACGGCGGGCTTGGCCCGTCGAAGCCCGAAGGACGGGCGGATCGAGGACTGAAGGCCCCATGACCTACGTCGTCACCGACAACTGCATCAAGTGCAAGTACATGGACTGCGTCGAAGTCTGTCCGGTGGACTGCTTCTACGAGGGCGAGAACATGCTCGTCATCCATCCGGACGAGTGTATCGATTGCGGCGTGTGCGAGCCGGAATGCCCGGCCGAGGCGATCAAGCCCGATACCGAGCCGAGCCTCGAGACTTGGCTGAAGGTCAACGCCGATTACGCGAAGACCTGGCCGAACATCACCCAGAAGAAGGACGCCCCCGCCGACGCCAAAACCTGGGACGGGGTCGCTGGCAAGTTCGAGGCCCACTTCTCGGCGAAGCCCGGCACCGGCGATTGAGGCTGCGACGATCCGACGTCGGGGCCTCCGCAACGTCACCGCCTTCCGGATGCGGCGACACCGAATCCGGTCACCAAACTTCCCATCGGCTGGGGATTCGTGTGGGGCGCTCAGGTGAGCCTGCGCCGGCAATCCTTTGATTCGGCGGCACGAATGTGCTATGCCTACCGCCTGCCGTCGTTCGTACTCGATGTGCTTCCTCCGGCCCTCGCGAGATGGCTCTCTCAATCCTTGAGAAAATGAGGTCGCATGCGATCGACCGCCGGAGGCGCCCAGCGCCTTCTGCGGCCGATCCTTCGTTGCGCTGTGACGGCTGGCCCGGGAAACCGTGGGTTCGGCATCCGAGATGCCGGGTCGGCGGCAAGGGGCCGAGGCCGGGTGACCCACCCCGGGATTACCGTTCGGCGCGGCGATCGAGCCCGCGCGATGTTCTGGAGGCGCTTCTCGCATGACCACAGCCAAGAAGACGACGGCATCAGGCCGCCAAGGCTTCAAGACCGGCGAAGCGGTCGTCTATCCGGCGCATGGTGTCGGGCGCATCACCGCCATCGAGGAGCAGGAGATCGCCGGCTACAAACTCGAACTGTTCGTCGTATCGTTCGAGAAGGACAAGATGGTCCTGCGCGTTCCCACCGCGAAGGCCAACAGCGTCGGCATGCGCAAGCTCGCCGAGCCTGAACTGGTGAAGAAGGCCCTCGATCTGCTCACCGGCCGCGCCCGGATCAAGCGCACCATGTGGTCGCGCCGCGCCCAGGAATACGAGGCCAAGATCAATTCCGGCGACCTGCTGTCGGTGACGGAGGTCGTGCGCGATCTCTACCGGTCCGAGGCCCAGCCCGAGCAATCCTACAGCGAGCGTCAGCTCTACGAGGCCGCCCTCGACCGGGTTGTGCGCGAGATCTCCTCGGTGAACCGTATCACCGAGACCGAGGCCCTCAAGCTCATCGAGCAGAGCCTCGCCAAGTCGCCCCGTCGCGCCAAGGGTGAGGCGGAAGTCGAGGGTGATGCCGACGGCGACGACATGCAGGAAGAGGCGGCCTGAGCCGCCCGCCACCCACGTGAAGTTCGATCGGGCCCGGCGCAGCAGCGCCGGGCTTTTTCGTTTGGGCAACGGATTTTTACCTTCGACGACCTCGTCTGTACGGAATCGATCCGTTTCCAATTCTCACCCTCACGAAAAAGCGATCTGTTCCTCCCGTCCCGATCCGGGAACCATGCCGCAACGGTCCCGTTGTCAGTCGCCACGCGAGGGACCCGAGGCTGCCCCGACATACGGGTCGCTCGCCCCAGCGGCAGAAGCGAACGTTTCAACGAGGCGGAGGCGGGGATGGCGGACATCGCTGGAATACGGCGCCAGTTCATACGCACGGCGATGGAAGCGCCCTTCCTTGCCCGGGACGAAGAACGTGGCCTCGCCGTTCGCTGGAAGGACAAGCGGGACGAGCGCGCCCTGCACGGTCTCATCGAAGCGCATATGCGCCTCGTCATCGCCATCGCGGGCCGCTTCCGGCATTACGGCCTGCCCATGGCCGACCTCATCCAGGAGGGCCATGTCGGCCTGATGGAGGCCGCCGCCCGGTTCGAGCCGGATCGCGAAGTCCGGTTCTCCACCTATGCCACGTGGTGGATCCGCGCCTCGATCCAGGATTACATCCTGCGCAACTGGTCCATCGTCCGCGGCGGCACCAGTTCCGCTCAGAAGACCCTGTTCTTCAATCTTCGGCGCCTGCGCGCTCGCCTCATGCAATCGACCGAGGAGCATGTCGGCGATGAAATTCATCGCCGCATCGCCACCGCCATCGGTGTGTCGCGCGAGGACGTCGCCCTAATGGACGCGCGCTTGTCCGGCCCGGACATGTCCCTCAACGCCCCCGTCGGCGAGGAGAGCGAGGCTTCGTCGGAGCGGATGGACTTCCTCGTCGATGGCGCGGCCCTCCCCGATGAGGCCGTCTCCGCTCAGGTCGATGGCGAGCGACGCCTGACCTGGCTCAACGAAGCCCTGGCGGTCCTGTCCGAGCGCGAGCTGCGAATCCTGAAGGAGCGCCGTCTCGCCGAGGATCAGGCCACCCTGGAGGCCCTGGGCTCTCGCCTCGGCATTTCCAAGGAGCGCGTGCGGCAGATCGAGAACCGGGCCCTGGAGAAATTGCGGCGTGCCCTGGCGGAGCGTTTCCCGCAGACAGCCGGCAACGTGTACGCTTAGGAATCTATCATCCGCTGCTGAATCGGCGAGCATATGGCGTAACTGCAACCAAATTGGGCTTTTTCACCGCCAGCCGTTGCACTAACCTTAAGTAGGTTGCTGCGATGGAAGCGATGCTTAAACTCACGACCCTCACCTGGAAGTCCATAACTGTCCTGCCGTCCCTCGTCGGCGCATCCGTTGGCTTCGCGTTGGTCGTCGCCCTCGTGTGTCAGTTGCCCTTGGAACTCGCGGTTGGTGTTCTCGTGTGCGCCCTGATCTTCGCGGAACTCGGGTACCTTTGCATCCTGATCCTGGCGAACCGCCGCGACGCGGTTCGTTCGGCCCTCGCTCCCTCGAAGCGGTGAGGGGAAGGGGGACGCATCCCACAACATGTTCCGTTTCCGGTGATGATTGGTCGGAGGCCGCGCCGCTGCCCTTTCGCGGGCACGCCGTCTGGCACATCGCCCTCGACCTCGATGCCGAGCGTCGCGCGAACGGCACGCGCCTTCTGAACGATGATGAGCGCGACCGAGCCGATCGCTTCCTGCGACCACAGGACCGAGACCGCTTCATCGCCAGTCATGCCGCCCTGCGGATCATCCTGGGGGGCCTCCTCGGTGCGAACCCCCGATCCCTGACCTTCGCGATCTCGCCGACGGGGCGGCCAAGCCTCACGGGATGGGATGCGCTCGCCCGGGGAGGCTGTGTCCCCCTCGACTTTAACCTCTCGCATTCGGGCGATCATGCCCTCGTCGCCGTCTCGACCACGGCGCGTATCGGTGTCGACATCGAGGCGCATCGCCCTCTCTCCGATGCCTTGCGGATCGCGCGTGCGCACTTTCATCCCCGCGAAATCGCTGCCCTCGAAGCCGCTGGACCGAACCGGGAGGCCGCCTTCTATGCGGCCTGGACGGCGAAGGAGGCCGTCGTGAAAGCGTCCGGCGCCGGTCTTTCGCAGCCCCTAGACGGCTTTGCCGTCACGATCCCTCCTGTCGCGCCCGCGCTCCTCGACGTCGCCGGCACTCCATCCACGGCCTGGACCCTGATCCGCCTCGCCCCCGCGCCGGGCGCGACGGGCGCCGTTGCCATCGAAGCTTCCCACGTCCCCTGCCGTCTATGGCGGCTCCCGGTGGATTGGATGAATCGGCCGATGGCGTGAAGAAAGCGCGCGAGACCCGAACGAGCCGCTTGCAGGCCGCCGCGAGCCTCGCTATAGGTCCGTCCGTCGGCGCAGCGCGCCGGCCTTCGGAGTGTAGCGCAGTCTGGTAGCGCACCACGTTCGGGACGTGGGGGTCGCAGGTTCAAATCCTGCCACTCCGACCAGCCCCCTTCAGAAGGGGTGGTCTTCCCGGCTCAGAGAGCACAAGCAAATCTTCAGAAGAATCCTTTAGACCTCGACCCGGCGGTGATCGGGCGGAGTCCCGTTGCGCATTCGTTACGGACTTGAACGTCGCCATGCTCGAACACGATGGTCATGGCATCCCCGACGGGCGTGACCGTGCTGCGGATCATGGCATCGCGCACTGGCCCTTCGATTCCCCCGCCCTGGACGTCCTGCCGCCGACCCTTCCCGACGGCCGCGCCTGGCCGAGTATTCATATCCTTACCCCCTCGCTATCCGACGCGCCCGGCTTTCTTGCCACGGCGGCGTCCATTACCGGCCAGACTTACCCGTCGGTTCAGCATCATGCCGTGCCGCCCGACCCCGAGGGCGCGGCGCGCGTCGAGGCTTTGCTGGCGGACGACAGCGCCGACTACCTCCTCGTCCTTCGATCGGGCGACCTGCTGGCGCCCGGTGCCCTCGCGGCGCTCGCCCTCGAAGCCGTCCTGACCGATGCCGAGGTGGTCGCCGGTCTGCGGGTGGTGTTCGGCGCCGCCGTGCTCGGCCTCGACGCCGTGGCGCAAGCCCCCGGTCACCTCGACGCGGCCGTCCCGGCCGGACACCTCGGAGCCTTCACCGGCGGCGAGTGCCTCCTGTCGCGGGCGATGGTGCGCCGGGCAGGCGGCCTCGACCTCCCCTGCGGGAGCCCCGTCGCCGACCTCTGGCCCCGCCTCGCCGGCAGCCGTTTCGCCCGGATCGGCCGTCCGGTCCTCCTGCAATACGAACCGGAACTCGATCCGTCCCCCCCGTCCCCCGGCCTCGCCATCGCCACCCTCACGGATCATGGCGCCGGCGGCGGCGCCGGCATCGCCCATCGACGCTTGGCGGCTGCCCTCGTCCTCGCGGGGCATCGTGTGGCGGAGCATCGTCTCGCGGGCGAGGCGGTTCCGGCGGGCGCCGAATGGCAGGACAGCTTTCCCCGAACGGAGGCTGCGATCCGCGACGGGGGCTACGACCTCCTCCTCGTCGGCAACATCCACGGCGCCACCCGCCGGTTGGCCCTGCTCGATCGACTCCGGCGGCACCTGCCCGTTGCCGTGGTGATGCACGATTTCTTTCCGATTACCGGACGCTGCGCTTTTCCGAACGGATGCACCCGCCTCGTCACGGGGTGCGACGCCCAATGTCCGACGCCGACGCAGTATCCCCACCTGGCCCCCGCGCGGATCGCCGGGGTGCACGCGGAGAAGCGCGCTCTTCTGACGGCCCCCGACGCGCCCCTACTGCTGGCGAATTCCTCTTGGACCCATGATTATACGCGTGGGAACGCTCCCGCCGGCACGGCCGTGGCCCGCATCGATCTCGCCTTTCCCACGGGTGTTTTCCGGCCGGGCGATCGCGCTGCCCTGCGTCGGCAACTCGGTCTGCCGGCCGGGGACGTGCTGGTGATGTTCGGGGCCGTCATCGCCGACGCCCCGGGCAAGGGTTTCCAGGACCTGATGCGAACCCTGCGCCGCATCGCCCGGCCGGGCCTCGGTTTCGTCGCCGTGGGGCGCCTCGACGATTCGACCTCCCTCGGTCTGCCCAATCTGTTCGTCGCCGGCCCCGTCGCCGAAGAGGCGGTTTTGGCGCAATGGTACGGCGCGTGCGACATCTACGTGACGGCCAGCCTCAACGAGACCCTGGGCCAGACGCCGGTGGAAGCGGGCCTATGCGGCATTCCCACCGTCGCCTACCGCGCCTCGGGTCTGACCTCGGCGGTGATCGACGGCGTCTCGGGGGTCCTCGTCCCCCAGGAGCCCGATGCCCTGGGGGACGCGCTCCTGACGCTCGTCGCGGATGAGCCCCTGCGCAAGCGACTCGGTGGCCTTGGTCGGATCGCCCTCGGGAATCGCTTCAGCGACGCGGCGGCGGCCCTGACGTTCAACGACCGGCTCGTTGCCCGTGGGCTCCTGGCGCCGCCGCCCGGGGGGCGCCAACGCTTTTCTCCGCGCCTGCTCGGGCGGTTCGCCTATGCCCGGGATCGCTACCCCGGTGAGACCGGGACGGTATCGGGGCCGTCCTCGACGCCCATCCGCCTCCTGCGCCGGGCCAAGCGCGCCGTGCTGGGGCGGGATCTTCCGCTCTGGGCCCGGCGCGGCCTCTATGCCGGTGGCCTTTTAATTAGAGCCGTGAGACGATTCCGATGAGCGTCGCAAAGCCTCCGCGCCCCGTCTATCTCGACCTCACCAACCTGCGCGGCCACGTCACCGGAATCGAGCGGGTCGCCCTCGACCTGTTCGCGCCGGAGAACCTCGCCCCCCACGCGGTTCGGCCGGTGCGCAGCGGTGGCATTCCCGCGATGGTGCTGGCCCAGCATTTCGGCCTGCCGGCCCGGGCGCTGCTCGACCGTTCGGCCCTGTTCGTGTTTCCGGGCTTCCCGCCGGGCCCCCTCAGCATCGCCTTCGGAGCGCGCTGCCTCACCTACGTCCACGACACCTTCCTGCTCACCCGCCCGCAGGATCTCAGTTGGAAGAGCCGCCTCTACATGGCACCGAGCTTTGCCTTCGCCATGCGCTTCGGGCGGCGCTTCCTCGTAAATTCCCGGACGACGGGCGCGGCCGTACGTGAGGTCTGCCGGCCGGACGCCCTGGTGGCCCTCCTGCGGCCGGGCGTGCGCGACGTGTTCGGCCTCGCCGGCATGGCCGCGACGGCGGCCTACCAACCGGGCAAGCCCTTGCGACTCCTCGCCATCGGCACCGTCGAGCCGCGCAAGGATTATCCGGCGGCCATCGCCATCGTGGCCGCCCTCAATGCCGGCGGCATCCCGGCGGAACTGCACGTGGTCGGCCGCGTCGGCTGGGGCCACCATGCCTTCCTCGACGCGCCGCCGCCCTTCCTCACCCTTCATGGTTACGTCGACGATGCCGGCCTGCGCCGCCTCGCCGAGAGCTGCCACGCATTGATCTCGACCTCGAAGGCCGAGGGGCTCGGCCTGCCCCTCCTCGAAGTCCAGCATGGCGGACTGCCCGTCGTTGCGCCGCAGGGGGCCGTATTCTCCGAAGTGCTGGGACGCTCGGCCCTGTTCATCGCGTCCAACGACGCGGAGGGCTCGGCCGCGCGCATCGCCGATTGGGCGAGGGCCCGTCTTCCGGAGGCGGCAGCGGCCTCACGGGCCAACGTCGTCCGCTGGAACGATCTCGCCCGCGCCGACGCGGCCCGGTTTCGCGACTTTCTCGACCGGGGAGCGGCGGCCTATGTCGACCCGGACGGCATCGTTCCTCCGCGCGCATAGCAGTCGGCCTCGCCACCGCGAGAGCGTGCGGAGTTTTCCCGTGAAAAGTGTCTGCTAACCATCTTTGAGGGTGCCGGGGGGCTTGACCCCTGATTCCGGCCTCGCCCGCACTGCCCGCTAGCGTCTTGTACACGAGCGGACGGTTAGCTGATCCCCGGTCGCCATGGCGCGATGCGCGATCCCTCATAGACCGGCGGACATGCGCGGGTCGAGGTTCGGGCAGTTTTGGCATGACGGCTGCGAATCACGCTGCATCTCCGGCGATCGAGACGGGTATGCGTGCCAGATCGGCACCAAGCCATCGAGGGAAACGGAACTGGAAGCGGGGCGACATCTCGGAAGCGGGACGGTCGGGAGACAGAAACGATGTTCGACTTCGGGACACGGATGCTGGGTGAGCCGGTCGCCGTGGGGCACGGATCTCCGGGCCTCGACAGCACGGAGATCCTGCGCCGCCTGCGGCGGGGCAGCGGCGTCATCGTGCTGTCCGGCGTCGCCGCCGTGGTTCTCGCCCTGGTGGGGCTCCACCTCGCCAATCCGACTTACACCTCGGTCCTTCAGATTCTCGTCGATCCCACCGACCTCTCGGTCATCGCCAACGACCTCACGACGCGGTCGCCGCAGGCCGATAGCGGCGTCTCCATCGCGGAGAGTCAAACGCGGGTGATCCAATCCGACAGCGTCCTGCGTCCCGTCGTGGAGCGCCTCGACCTCGCGCGCGACGACGAGTTCGTCCGGGCACCCTCGACCAATCCCATCGTGGTCGCGTTGAAGGACCTCCTCGACCTCGACATGCCGGCGGCCAGCCGCGACCCCGTCAATCTCGCCCTCGACACCCTTCGGACGAAGCTCGGCGTGCGCCGCGCGGAGCGGACCTTCGTCATCGACGTCTATGTTCAAACCTACGATCCCGAGAAGTCGGCGCGCATCGCCAACGCCATCGGAGAAGCCTATTTCGCCGAAGAGGCCCGGGCTCGAAACGATGCCGCCCGGCGGGCGTCGGACGCCCTCACGGCCCGGCTGACGAGCCTGCGGCGGGGCGTCGAAGAGGCCGAGGGCAAGGTGCTGAAATACCGCGAAGCGAATCGTCTCGTGACGACGAGCGGGCGTCTCCTCAGCGATCAGCAACTCGGCGACCTCAATCAGCAGCTCGTCACCGCCACCATCCGGACGGCCGAGGCTCAGTCCCGGCTGGATCAGGCGCGGCGGATGCAGGCAGGCGAGGCCGGCACCGCCCTGCCGGAGATGCTGCAATCCACCGAGATGCAGAACCTGCGGCAATCCTTCGCCGCCCTCTCGCGCAACACCGCCGAACTCGCCACGCGGCTCGGCCAGCGCCACCCCGCCATGGCCGAGCAATACGCCCAACTGCGTGATCTCCAGCGCCTGATCCAGCGCGAGAAGGAGCGGATCATCGAGACGTCGCAGAAGGATTACGACCGCGCCGCCGCGAGTGAAGCCGCCATCCGTAAGAGCCTGGACCGGGTGAAGGCCGAAACCGCCGGAAACGACCGGGCCAATGTCGGCCTGCGCGAGTTGGACCGGGAGCTCGATGCGCGCCGCGCCGTCTACGAGACTTTCCTGAAGCGCGCCCGCGAAACCTCCGAGCAGGAGCGCCTCAACAACGCGAACCTTCGGGTGATTTCGGCGGCGACGCCGGCTCGCCGGCGCGCCTGGCCACCCTCGCCCAAGGTGGTGCTGCCCCTCGCGTTCGTCCTTGGCCTCGCCGTCGGTGCCGGTCTCGCCCTCCTGCGCGGCGCGCGCCGCGAGACCGGGGTCATGCCGGCCCGCGCCCCTGTCGGTCTCGGCGCCCGTAGCTTCCGCGCCGCCGACGCGTGATATCGGTTTCGGTAGGGGCTTCGCGCTGCCGGGGCGCGAGAGGCTCCTTGTTCTTCGGGGGAGGGGGCCCGCGCCATGCGGAGGCCGAATGGATACCCGGCAACAGGACGGGTGAAGGGGTCCGTCGCGTGTCTCGCCGATCCGCATTCATCGCCATGGAACGGGATGAGATGCGGTTCGGAAGGGTCGACCGGGGGCGATCTTAAGCCGAGCGGTCCCGGCGCCGCGTCGTATCCAGTCCCACCCGGGCTCGCCGCCAGACCACGGCATGGGGGGCGGCGCCGAGGCGCAGGGCGGCGGCGATGACCCGGCCGTCGCGGCGGTTGAGGTCAACGGCGGCGAGGCGGCGACGGGCGAACAGCCGCATCACCACCCGGACGAAGTTCGCCTCGGAGGGATCGGCGATGATCGGGGCGGCAGCGTGCGCGGCATCGAGGACCAGAAACTCCTCCACGGCGTCGCGGATGCCGTTCGGCTCGGCGATGCGCTGCCGCACGGACGGGCTCGGTCCCCCGACATCGATGAGGGCGCGGTCGGGAATGCGGCCTAAGCCGGAGAGCGCGCCGAGGGCCGGGCGGGACGCCGGGTTCTGAAGCGGGATCGGGCCTAGATCGAGGGCGGCGTTCCAGCGCAGGGCCTTCAAACGGTCGGTCAGGACGTCGGTGAGGTCGGGCGTGAACCGGGCTTCGACGGCGGGCGTCACCGTGAGGTTGGGCGGCTGCCAGGGTAGGAAACGACCCCGGCCCCAAATCGGATGCGGCACCGTGAGGGCCACGGCAGCGCGTAAGGTACGCGCGGTGTCGGCCCCGGTCCAGGCGAGGGCGAACACCACGTCGCAGCCGCCGGCCCTGTGTTGGGCCGCCGCCTGAAGATAGTCGGGATCGGAAAAGACTGCGTCCGACCTGCCGATCCGAGTCAGGAGCGCCCGCCAGGCCGCCATGGCTTCGGGCGAGAGGTGCCCCGGGCGAACGAGGTCGATCCGCCACGTTGTGGTGTCGGCCACCCCACCCACACCGGCGCCACCCGGAATCACCGTGAAGTGCCGTCTCTCCATGCTGTCAAACTCCCGCCCGCGTCCCGTTTCGGGACGGCCCGGCCCGCCAGAGGCCCCTCGATCAGCGTCCGGCACCAAGAACGATGCCGCCTGTCCCGGTCCATCCGGGGACTGGCCGATCAGCCGCCGGGGATCGCCAAGGGATTGTCGGTCAGGGCCGCCATGTCGGGAGCATCGATGCGGGGACGGCCGAGGAAGGCGTCCCACAGGCCGGTGACGAAGGCTGGCTCGAGGTCGTGGACGATGAGGACGAGGCGCGAGCGCCGGTCGTCATCCGGCCAGGCCGGAAGATGCACCGGCGCGTGGACGATGTGCTGCACCCCGTGGATCACCACGGGGGATCCGGGATCCTCCGCCAGGGCGACGAGCCCTTTCAGGCGCAGGAGCTTGGGACCGTGGGCCGAGCGCACGAGGTCCAGGAACATCTCCAGCCGCGCGCGTGGAACCGGCACGTCGCTCGTCAGCGTGAAGGCCCGGATGGCCGCGTCGTGCCGGTTCACGTCGTGATGGTGGTGGCCATGGTGGTGATGGGTTTCGACGGCCTCCGCCCCGAGCCACGCGGCGACATCGGTGCCCTTGCCCTCGACCCCGAAGAAACCGCCGAGGAGGTCGGCGGGGGGGACGTCCGATCCGTGCAGGGTGGCGGCCGGGTTGAGGGCGCGCAGACGCGCCGTGAGCGCCTCCGTCCCCTCCGGGGCCAGATCGCCTTTGGTGACGACCAGCCGGTCGGCCACCGCCACCTGCCGCACGGCCTCCGGATGGGCATCGAGGGTGGCGCTGCCGTTCACCGCATCCACCACGGTGACGACGCCCTGCAGCCGGTACCGGATCACGAGATACGGGTGATAGATCAGGGCGTGGAGGATCGGGGCCGGATCGGCGAGGCCCGTCGTTTCGATGACGACGCGGCGGAACGGCGGGATGCGGCCGTTGTCGCGTTTGCGCAGGAGGTCTTCCAGGGTGGCGATGAGGTCGCCGCGCACGGTGCAGCACAGGCAGCCGGCGCCGAGCAGGATCATGTCCTCTTCCACCGTCTCGATGAGGAGATGGTCGAGGCCGATCTCGCCGAACTCGTTGACGATGACCACGGTGTCGGCGAGCGCGGGGTCGCGCAGCATCCTGTTCAGCAGTGTGGTCTTGCCGGCGCCGAGGAAGCCCGTGAGGACCGTGAGGGGGATCGGCGCCGGGGCGCGCGGATCGGTGGGGGCGAGGACGGACTCGGTCATGGCGACGGCCTAACCCGGCTGAGCGTCGGGCTCAATCCGGTCGATCCGTCTGAGAGACGACCGATGCTCGTCAAACTCACCCTGTCCTTCCGGGGTCGCCAACGGCGCCCCGGAAGGACAGCCGATGGTGCTACTCGGCGTCGGCCGCCTTCGCGGCTCGGGCGGGCCTGGCGCTCTGCTTCGGCTTCGCCACGGGTTTCGCCTCCACCTTCGCGGCGGGCTTGGCCTGGGCTTTGGCGGGAGACTTCGCTTGCGCCTTCGGCTGTTCCTTGGCCGATGGCTTGTGAAGGGTGTTGACCTTCAATTTCGGTGCGCCCTCCAGCAGCGGGGTCGCCTCGGCGGGGGCGTAGGCGCTGGCCGATGACGGCACGGCGGATTTTCCGCGCGCCAGGGCTTTCTTCGCCTCGGGTGTTTTCGCCTTGGCGTCCTTGGCCGCCGCGCGGCGGGCCGCGAGGGCGTCGAGGCGGGTCTGGCGGGCGGCGGCCTGGGCCTGGGCGCGCTCGGCCTTCTCGGCCTCGGCCTGGGCGGTCAGGATCGCGGCACCGTCGGCCGGATCGCGGCCGATCCAGACGGGGATCGGCTGCAGCGGCGCGCGGGCCGGAAGTGCCCGGCCGCGCATGGCGCCGTTGTTGAGGGTGGCCAGCGCCAGGGCCGAGCCGGGAGGGGCGGCGGCGGCGAGGATCTGGGCGTTGGAACTGTCGGTATTGCCGGCAATCGCCCCCGGCCCCTCGTCCACCGGCATCGGCTTCTTGCGGTCGCAGATATAGGGGCGCAGGTCCGGCGGTTCGGAGATGTTCGAGGCCGGCAGGGAATCGAGGGTCTGGGCGGTCCAGCCGGTGGTTTGGTTGAAGCCGTAATCGAACAGATCGGACGCCTTGAGGTCACGCTCGCGGGCGCTCGGCTGGCCCATCACCACGGTGATGAGGCGACGCCCGTTGCGGGTGGCGCTCGACACCACGTTGAAGCCGCCCGAGCAGATGAAGCCGGTCTTCATGCCGTCGGCGCCGGGATAGCGCCCGAGCAGGCCGTTGTGGTTGGCCATGATCGACTTGCCGAACTGGATGGCCGAAATGGAGAACAGGTCGCGATTCTCGGGGAAGTCGCGGATGAGGGCGCGACCGAGGATCGCCATGTCGCGGGCCGATGTCCATTGCCGGGCGTCGGGCAGACCGTTCGGGTTGGTCCAGCGGCTCTCGTGCATCCCGATGCGCCGGGCTGTGTCGTTCATCAGGGCGGCGAAGTTCTCCACGGAGCCGCCCAGGGTCTCGCCGATGGCCCAGGCGACGTCGTTGGCAGACTTCACCATGATGATCTTCAGGGCATTGTCGAGGGTGAGCTGCGTGCCCGGCCGGAACCCCATCTTGGAGGGCGGCTCGGCGGCGGCGGCGGCCGAGATCGTGATCAGCGAATTCATCGAGACCTTGCCCTGACGCACGAGGTCGAGGGCAACATAGGTGGTCATCAGCTTGGTGATGGAGGCGGGAAACCACGGGTCGGTGGCGCCCTGCGCGTAGATCACCTTGCCGGAATCGACCTCGACCACGAGGATCGGCGCCGTGACCGCGCCGGCCGAACCGGCTCCGAGCAGGCCGATACCGGCGGCGAAACCGAACGCGAGACGCCTCAACAGGGAGTTCGACATCGAGCCTGTTCTTTGCAAGGGACCGTTCCGGCCCGATGGGGATCGGTCCGCGCGGAGAGAATTAGGGCAACGGCTAAGCTTCGGCGAGACGGGCGTGCGACCGTCGACGATCTGTGGCGCACAAACCCCGTTTCCGTGGCGAGAGCATGGCGGCGGGCGCCCCGCTCCGCGTTTCGGCATGCCCCGTGTCCGTTTCGGGGTGTAGCCTCGCGGACGCGGCGGGCTTATGGGCTGGGCGGAACGTTCGAATGATCCCTTTTCGGATGATCCCCGCGGTCTGTCACGGGCGCGGGTCCTTCTTCTGACAGGGGGGGCCCGCCGCATCTCCTCGAGGCGAGGCGATCGCGCGGACATCGTAGAATTCAGTCCCGCCTGGCGGGCGCCCCGGAACAGCATGGCTTACGCGGTCAAGGAACTCTTCCACACGCTCCAGGGGGAGGGGGCGCAGGCGGGCCGCGCGGCGGTGTTCTGTCGCTTCGCCGGCTGCAACCTGTGGTCCGGTCGCGAGGAGGATCGCGCCACGGCGGCCTGCCGGTTCTGCGATACGGATTTTGTCGGCCTCGACGGCGAGGGCGGCGGCCGGTTCGCCACCCCGGAGGATCTGGCCGAGGCCATCGCGGCAGCCTGGGAGGGCGGGCCGCGCAATCACTACGTGGTGTTCACCGGCGGCGAGCCCCTGCTTCAACTCGATCCTGCCCTGATCGCGGCTGTGCATGCCCGAGGCTTCGAGATCGCGGTGGAGACCAACGGCACGCTTGCCGCCCCCGAGGGGATCGACTGGATCTGTGTCAGTCCGAAGGCCGGCAACCCCCTGGTGCAGATCACCGGCCACGAGCTGAAGCTCGTCTATCCGCAGGTCGAAGCCGAGGCCGATCCGGCGCGCTTCGCCGATCTCGCCTTTCGGCACCATTGGCTCCAGCCCATGGACGGGCCGGAGCGCCTCGCCAACACGCAAGCGGCCGTGGCCTATTGCCGGAGTGACGCGCGCTGGCGGCTCTCGCTCCAGACCCACAAGATCATCGGAATCCCGTAACGCCCATGAAGATCACCCAAGCCTTCACCTTCGAGGCGGCGCATCGCCTGCCGAACGTACCCGAGACCCATCGCTGCCATCGCATGCATGGGCATTCCTATCGGGTCGAACTCACCCTCACGGGCGCCGTCGATCCGCAGACCGGATGGGTGGTGGATTTCTTCGACGTCGAGCACGCCTTTGCCCCCGTGCTGCTTCAGCTCGACCATTACTGCCTCAACGACATTCCGGGCCTCGAGAACCCCACGGCCGAGCATATCGCCGCCTGGGTCTGGACCCGTATCAAGGGGGCACTGCCGGCGCTGTCCTCCGTGAAGGTCTACGAGACGCCCATGTCCTGGGCCGAATACGAGGGTGAGGGGGCGCCGAAGGGCGGCGGGCACCCGTGAGCGACAACCGCGCCCTGGTGCTGTTCTCCGGCGGGCAGGATTCGGCCACTTGCCTCGCCTGGGCCCTCGATCGCTTCGCCAAAGTCGAGACCCTCGGGTTCGATTATGGTCAGCGCCACCGCATCGAACTCAACGGCCGCGCCGCCCTGCGGGCCGGCATGACGGCCCTGAACCCGGCCTGGGGCCGGCGCCTCGGTCCCGATCACACCCTCGACCTCGCGGCCCTCGGCGCCGTTTCCGACACGGCGCTTACCCGCGACACGCAGATCGCCTTCGCGGCGGACGGCCTGCCCAACACCTTCGTGCCGGGCCGCAACCTCCTGTTCCTCACCTTCGCGGCGGCCCTGGCCTATCGCCGGGGCCTACGCCACATCGTCGGCGGCATGTGCGAGACGGATTATTCGGGCTATCCCGATTGCCGCGACGACACCATCAAGGCGCTCCAAGTGGCGCTCAATCTCGGCATGGACCGCCGCTTCGTCCTCCACACCCCTCTCATGTGGATCGACAAGGCCAACACGTGGCGCCTCGCGGAGGAGCTCGGCGGGCGCCCCCTCGTCGATCTCATCGTGGAAGCGAGCCACACCTGCTACCTCGGCGAGCGCGGCGCGCGGCATGCCTGGGGCTATGGTTGCGGCGCGTGCCCGGCCTGTGAATTGCGGGCCAAGGGATATTCGGCGTTCGTGGCGGACACCACGGGTTGAGGAGGGTTCGAACATCGCGGGTGCGCGAGGGACTCACTCGCGTAGAGAGAGCATTTTAACCGCCGGGGTGGACACTCGCCGGATCGCAGGCTGGCGGGCGCATTCTTGCCCCCGAGGTGATGCGGACGAGATGCCACCGATGTTCAAGCTCAATCTGCCCCGCAAGCTGTACCTGCTCGTCGCCGTGGCGGGGCTCTGCTTCCTCGCCCTGGGCGGGCTTGTGCTGGACTACCAGTACAAGGCCATGCTGGAGCAGCGCCTGGCGCGCGTTGGCGTTCTCACCGACGCGGCCATGGGCGTGATCGGCCGTTATCAAAACCTCGCCGCGAAGGGCGAGATGACCGAAGCGGCCGCCCGCGCCGCCGCCCTCGGCGACATCGCGGCCATGCGCTACGGCACCGACGGCTATTTCTTCGTCCTCGACGAGAACGCCGTCTTCCTCAGCCATCCGACCCCCAGCATGATCGGCCGCGATTACAGCCAGCAGGCCGACGCCGATGGCTTCCGGTTCATCGCCGACGTGCTGCCTCGGGCGCGCCGCGACGGGCAGGCGAATGTCCGTTACGTTTGGGTCAAGGCCGGTGAGACGGCGCCGAGCCCGAAGGTCAGCGTCTTCCGCTACGACAAGTCCTGGGGGCTCTTCGTCGCGACGGGCCTCCACATCAGTGACCTGACCACCATGGTCTGGGTTCAGGCCGGGCGTCTCGCGATCTTCGGAGCGCTGATTCTGCTCGTCCTCGGCGGCGTCTCGTTCCTCATCATCCGCTCCATCCTGCGGCCGATGGATCGTCTGAACCAGGCCATGGGCGCCCTCGCGACCGGGCGGACCGACCTCGAACTCCCCGAGGCGGAGCGCTCCGATGAGGTCGGCGCCATGGCGCGTGCGGTCCTGGTGTTTCGCGACAACGCCATCGCCCGTGAGCAATTGCAGGGCGAACAAGAGGCGGAGCGGGCCCGAACCCAGCGCCGGGCCGAGGCCCTCGGCGGTCTGATCCAGGGGTTCGAGGAATCCATCACCCATGTGGTGGCGGGGATCGGCGGAGCCGCGACGCAATTGGAGACCACCGCCCGGACGATGACCGCGACGGCGACGCAGACGGCGGCCAAATCCTCCACCGTGGCGACGGCAGCCGAAGCGGCGGCCTCGAACGTCAATACCGTCGCGGCCGCCGCCGAGGAACTCGGTTCTTCCGTGTCGGAGATCGGCCGTCAGGTCGACGGTTCGGCCAATCTCGCGGGCCTTGCCGTGCGCGAAGCCGCCCAGACCGGTTTGCTGGTTCGGGAACTGAGCGCCGCGGCGTCGCGGATCGGCGACGTGGTGGCGATGATTTCGTCCATCGCCGGCCAGACGAATCTGCTGGCCCTCAACGCAACCATCGAGGCGGCGCGGGCCGGTGAGGCGGGCCGGGGCTTCGCCGTGGTGGCGGCCGAGGTGAAGGAGCTCGCCACCCAGACGGCGCGGGCGACACAGGAGATCGGCGAGCAGATCACCCGCATCCAGACTTCGACGGAGCAGGCCGTGACGGCCATTGGGACGATCACCACGCGCATCGAAGAGATCAGCGGCGTCGCCACCTCCATCGCGGCCGCCGTCGAGCAGCAGGGTGCGGCGACCCAGGAAATCGTCCGCAACGTGGCTCAGGCCGCGACGGGCACGGGTGATGTGACCGCCAACATCGCCGGCGTGGCCGACACCGCCGAGACCACGGGCGCCGCCGCCGGACAGGTGCTTACTTCCGCCTCCGACCTCGCGCGCCAATCCGCGACGCTTCAGGGTGAGGTGGTCCGTTTCCTCGCCACGGTCCGGGCGGCCTGAGAGTCGCAACGCCATGGTGTCCCCGATTTCCGATCATGGGACGCCGATAATTTTCACATGAAACACTTCGTTCAGCATAAGCGCCGCCGGGCGGCTATGCGCCCACCACTGCCAGGACGACCTCCCGCCGATGCGGGCGGTCGCGGTGCTCCATGAGGTAGATCCCCTGCCAGGTTCCGAGGGCGAGGCGCCCGCCGACGAGGGGGATGGACAGGCTCGAATCGGTCAGCAGGGTGCGAATATGGGCCGGCATGTCATCCGGGCCCTCGATCCCGTGGACATAGGCGCCGTGGCGGGGGGCGAGGCCGTCGAGCGCCGTCATCAGGTCGGTGCGGACATCCGGATCGGCGTTCTCCTGAATGGTCAGGGAGGCCGAGGTGTGCCGGCAGAACACCGTCAGCACGCCTTCCGTCACCCCGCTGCGCGCCGCGAACGCGGCGACAACGCGGGTGAGGTCGGTGAAGCCGGGGCCCGGCGTCGCCACCGTGAGGCGGGCGCTCGCCTGTCGGGCGACGGGGCCGGACTGAAAATTGTCGAGGCTGCCGATCTTCGCGTCGCGCGTCATGCCGGGTCTCCCAAGGTGGCACCCGGCGCGATCTCCCGCTCCCCTCGGGCCAGGATAGTCTCCAGCGCCGCGATGCCATCGGCCTCCGCCGCCGGCTTGTCCCAGCGGATGCGGTGGACACGGGGGAAGCGCAGGGCGACGCCGGACTTGTGCCGCGTCGAGCGCTGCACGCCCTCGAAGGCGATCTCCAGCACCAGCCCCTCGTCGGGGCCGTAAGCGACCTCGCGCACAGGGCCGAAGCGCTTGGTGGTGTGGTTCCGGACGTAGCGGTCGAGCTTCTGCAACTCGGCGTCGGTGAAGCCATGATAGGCCTTGCCCACGGGCACGAGTTCGGGGCTCCCGTCCTCGCGTTCGCGCCAGACCCCGAAGGTGTAGTCCGAGTAGAACGACGAGCGCTTCCCGTGGCCGCGCTGGGCGTACATCATCACGGCATCGACGAGGTGGGGCTCGCGCTTCCACTTCCACCACGGCCCCTTGGGGCGGCCGGGGAGATACGGGCTGTCGCGGCGCTTGAGCATCACGCCCTCGATGGCGTCGGCGTCCTCCCCCGCGCCCACGGCGGCGGGATCGGCGCGGGCCTCGGCGAGGTCGTCCCAGGTCGTGAAGGGAACGACGGGCGAGAGGTCGATTCGGGCATGGTCGAGGGCGCCGACGAAGGTCTCAAGCCGCGCCCGCCGCGCGTCGAAGGGCAGGGCGCGCAGGTCCTCGCCCTCGGCCGTGAGGAGGTCGTAGGCCCGGACATGGGCGGGAAACTCCTCCAGCAGCTTTCCCGTCACCGCCTTGCGGTTGAGCCGCTGCTGCAGGACGTTGAAACTCTGCACGCGGGCGTCCCGCAGGATCAGCAACTCGCCGTCCAGCGTCCCGTCGAACGTGATGGCCTCGGCGAGATCCGGGAACGCGTGGGTGATGTCCTCGCCCGTGCGCGAATAGACGCGCGCCACCTGGGTGCCCGCCTCGTCGCGGCCCCCTGAGAGTTGGACGCGGATGCCGTCCCATTTCCACTCGCCCGAGAACGCCGCCGGGTCGAGCTTGTCGAAGTCCCCGGCCTCGTCGATGGGGTGGGACAGCATCGGCGGCCGGAACGGCGCCGGGTTGCGGGTGGTGGGGCGTTCCCCCCGGCCCTCGACCCAGGCGAACAGGTCGCGATAGGGCGGCACCATCCCGTGCCACACCTCCTCGACGGCATCGGCCTCGTGGCCACCGAGCGCCCCCACGGCCGTCTTGGCGAGGCGTGCCGAGACGCCGACCCGCAGGGACCCGGTGATGAGCTTCAGAAGCGCCCAGCGCCCGGTCTCGTCGAGGGCATCGAGCCACCCGGCGATGTGGCCGGGGAGATCGGCCTTGCGGATGGTCGCGAGGGTTTCGACCACATCCGCCAGGGTCGGGATGTGGGGCGGCGGGTTGTTGTGGCCGAGGGACGGCGGCGGACGCTTCGAAGCGGGCTCTTCCGTGCCGGGAGACGCGACGGTCTCCCTCTCCTGGAAGGAGAGGGCTGGGGTGAGGTGTGTGACCCCTCCGGATGCGGCACCCACCTCACCCTGTCCCTCTCCTTTCAGGAGAGGGGACCCGCCCTGCCCACCCGCATCTCCATTCGTCGGCGCCGGCCAGATCAGCGCCGTGGTCTCGGCGAGATCGCCGACGTAGTTGTGCGACAGGGCGAACAGCACCGGATCGACCCGCGCCTCCACCAGACCCCGGATCATCGCGGGCTTGGCTTCGCGAAAGGTGAGGTTGCCCGTCATGGCCGCGAGGGCGTAGCCGCGCTCCGGATCGGGGGCCTTGGCGAAATAATCCTGCAGCAGGCGCAGCTTGGCGTTGCGGCGCGGCTCGTAGGCGAGGCGGTCGAGGAGGTGGGCGAAGTCGTTCATGCCGCGGCCTCCTCGGCGGCCGGCTCCGCCTCGCCGTCATCGCCGTAGCCGAGGAGATGCAGGGGCTTGGCCTTGATGCCTTGCGTCCCGCACCAATGCACCAGGGCGTCCTCCTGCCCGTGCGTGACCCAGACCTCGCCGGCGCCGGTGTCTCGGATGGTGCGGCACAGGTCGGGCCAATCGGAATGGTCCGAGATACAGAGCGGAAGTTCCGCGCCCTTCTGGCGGGCGCGCGCCCGCACCCGCATCCAGCCCGACGCGAAGGAGGCCACGGGATCGGGGAATTTGCGCGACCACACGTCCTGGATGGCGGAGGGCGGGCACAGCACGATGGCACCGTGGAGTTTTGCCCGTTCCGTCGGGATCACCTTGGGGGTCTCGCCGAGCGGGACCCCCTCGCGCTTGTAGAGCTCCGTCAGCTTCTCCATGGCGCCGTGGAGGTAGATCGGCCGGTCGTAGCCGGCCTTCCGCAGCAGGGCCATCACCCGTTGGGCCTTGCCGAGCGCGTAGGCGCCGACGATGTGGGCGCGTTCGGGGAACAGGGCGACCGAATCGAGGAGCTTCTGAACCTCGTCGCCCGTGTCGGGCATCCGGAACACCGGCAGGCCGAAGGTCGCCTCGGTGATGAACACGTCGCATGGCACCACCTCGAACGGTAGGCAGGTCGGGTCGGGCGCGCGCTTGTAATCGCCCGAGACCACGACGCGCACGCCCCGCGCCTCGATGGCGATCTGGGCCGAGCCGAGGACGTGGCCGGCGGGGGCGAAGCGCACGGTGACGTCGCCGATGCGGATGGCCTCGCCGAGCGTGGCTTCCTGCCGGCTTCGACAAAAATCCTCGCCGTAGCGCACGGCCATGATCCGCAGGGTCTGGCCCGTGGCGAGCACGTGCCCGTGGCCCGCGCGGGCATGGTCGGCGTGGCCGTGGGTGATCAGGGCCCGGGGCACCGGCCAGGTCGGATCGACGTGGAAGCCGCCCAGGGGGCAGTACAGGCCCTCGCGGGTGAGGGTGAGGAGATCGCTGGCGCTGAAGGTCATCGACGCGGCATATAGGGCGCCCACGTTCCGAACGAAGCCGCACACCTGCGATGTCGCGCCTCCTGTCCCTGTCGCGTTCCTCCGGCTCCGGCGATCTCCTGGCCGACAGGCGCTACGCTTATGCGCAAGCCTGTCTCGCGGAGGGCGAGACCCAAGCGGCCGTCGAGATGGCCGAGCAGGCCCTGGAGATCGCGCCGCGTTACGCCCCGGCTTGGTTCCTCCTCGGACAGGCGCGGGAGGCGCGCCATCGCGCCGGGGGCGATCCGGCCGACCACCACGGCGCCCTGCGCGCCTACGCGGCGGCCCTCGACCTCGACCCCGACGACGCCCAGGGCGCCCGGATGGCGCTAGCGCGGAACGGCGCGGGCGAAGTCCCGGGGGCGATCTCGCCGACCTATATCCGCGCCCTGTTCGACGCCTACGCCCCGCGCTTCGAGCGCCACCTCGTGGACGATCTCGGCTACCGGGCGCCCGAACAGATCGTGGCGGCCCTCGACGCCCTGCCGGAGGGATCGGGCGCCTACGACCATGTGTTGGATCTCGGCTGCGGCACCGGCCTCGTGGCGGCGGCCCTCGGCCCCCGCGCCCGACGCCTCACGGGCATCGACCTCTCGCCACTGATGTTGGCGGAAGCCGCGAAGGGCAACCGCTACGCCCGCCTCGTGGAGGGCGATCTCGTCGCGCGCCTCGCAGACGAACCGGCGGCGAGCGCCGACCTCGTCACCGCCGCCGACGTGATGATCTATGTCGGCGCCCTCACGGGCGTCGTGGACGGCGCGGCGCGGGTGCTGCGCCCCGGCGGGCACCTCGCCTTCAGCGTCCAGAGTCACACGGGCGACGGCCTCATCCTCGGGACGGATGCCCGCTACGCCCACGGCGATGCCCTGGTGCGGGACGCAGTGGCGCGGGCCGGTCTGACACTCCTGTGCCTCGAATCGGCGACCCTGCGGCACGAGGCGGGCCGAGCGGTGCCGGGGCGGATCGTCGTCGCCCGAAAGCCACTGTCGAAACCGTGTCCGGATTTCATCCCGGCCGACTGAACCGGAACGTCGCACAGGTGTTGCATGGCACGTCGCGGGACCAATCCGCGATGCCCACGCACCCGTTCGCGAGCCCCGCGCGTAAGGGGTTGGGCGCGACTCGACCTGGGCGGTTTGGCCCGGGTCCGATCTTTGGAGACCTCATGGCAGACCCGCAGAACAAGGCTTTTCCCGCCAGCTCGCGAACACGCATCCCGTTCGCCCTCGCCCTTTCGGCCGTGGCAGGCTGCGCCGATTCCATCGGCTTCCTCGAATTCTCGCAGCTGTTCATGTCGTTCATGAGCGGGAACACGACGCGGTTCGGCGTCTCCGTGAGTCTGTTCGATTGGGAGAGCGCGTCGCGCGTCGCCTCCGTCATCATCCTGTTCTGCTTCGGCGCCTTCGCCGGCACTCTCATCGCCGCCTGGGTCGGGCGCTGGCGCCTTTCGGTCCTGCTGCTGCTCCAGGCGGTGCTGCTCACCGTTGGGCTCATGGTGCCGCACGGCACCTTCGCGTTCCCGCTTCACGCCTATCCCATCGTCATCGCGCTGGGGCTCCAGAACGCCACCCTGCAGGACGAGGGCGGCCGCAGCCTCGCGCTGACCTACGTCACCGGCGCCGTGGTGCGCTTCGGGACCGGTCTCGCGAATCTGCTCCTCGGCGTCGTGGCGCCGTCGTTCTGGATTCAGGCACCCCTGTGGGCGGCCCTGACCGCGGGCGCGATCCTCGGCGGCGTGCTGCAGCAGCGCTATGGTGAGGATGCGTTCCTGTTCCCGGCGGCCGTCGCGGCGCTGCTCGCGGTGATTGCCCTTGTCCTCACCATCGCCAAGCCCGGCAGCCGTTACGTCAGTGGCTACGTCGAGCACCATCCGCCGGACGGCGCGGCCGCTCCGAAGCTGTGACCCCAGCCTGGGTTCACGGGGCTAACCCTTCGCGGGGCCGGGGCAGAGCCCCGTGAAGACGGTGTCGGGCTCCGCCCGACACCCGCCGAAGGGCCGAGCCGTTTGGGCGTCCGGGATTTTGGACGTCACCCGTCGCCGCGGTCGCCCCGCATCCGCTTGACGTCGCCGCGCTTCGATTTTTCGTCGAGGCGCCGCTTCTTCGAGGCCAGGGTCGGGCGCGTCGCCCGGCGCGGAGTCGGCGGCACGGCGGCTTCCGCCACCAGGGCGGCGAGGCGCTCGCGGGCATCGGCCCGGTTGCGGTCCTGCGTCCGGAACTGCTGCGCCGAGATGACGATGACCCCGTCGAGGGTCAGGCGCTTGCCGGCCAGACGCATCAGCCGGATCGCCACGGCGTTGGGCAGGGACGGTGAGCGCCGCGCGTCGAAGCGCAACTGCACGGCGGTGGACAGCTTGTTGACGTTCTGCCCACCCGGCCCAGAGGCGCGAACGAAGGTCTCGTCCAGCTCCGCCTCGTCGATGGCGATCTCGGGCGTGCACTGAAGCGCCATGGCCACGGGCTCCGGTCAGCCGGCCTCGGCCGGCGTCCTGGCACGGACCGCGAGGGCGTGGAGCCCGCGCTTGAACGCCGGCTCGAGGGCGCCGTTGACGAGGCGGTGACGCTCCACCCGGCTCTTGCCGTCGAAGGCCGCCGAGACGACATCCACCCGGAAATGCGTTTCCCCTTCCGGCCGCGCCCCGGCATGGCCGGCATGGAGGTGGGATTCGTCGATCACGTCGAGATGCGTCGGCGCGAACGTGGCCCGCAGGGCCTCGTCGATCCAGTTTCTCAACCCCGTCATGGTGTGGTCTCCCAGCCCGTTCCCGGGACGTGTCTGTGGCGCCGTGTTCGAGGTCGGGACGCGGGTCCCGTCAACCCCCGCCCATCGCATGCGGCATCAGGCCCGATGCTCTTGTGTCTGCGATCCGCCCTCTCATAATCGCCCGATCATGGATCTCAACTCGCCCCTGTTCGACAGCATCCGCATCAAGCCCACCTGCGACGACCCCAAGAAGGCGTCGGGCAAGGGGTCGGGACAGGCGTCCGTGCAGGTCTGCGAAACGCCCGGCTGCCAGAATCCCGGCCTCCACCGCGCTCCGAAGGGCCGCAAGGCGGAAGGGCAGTACTGGCACTTCTGCATCGACCACGTGAAGGCCTACAACGCCACCTACAACTACTTCGACGGCATGAACGACGCCGCCGTGCAGGCTTTCCAGAAGGACGCCATCATCGGCCACCGCCCGACCTGGGCCATGGGCGTGAACCCCGCCACGGCGGCGGGGAAACCGAAGCCCGAGGCGACGCGCGACTGGGCCTATGTCGATCCCCTCGACATCCTGCGGGCCGAGGGCGTCGGCGAGACCGCCCGGCGCAAGCGCGAGCCGGAGGTCCGCCGCCCGCGCCATTCGGCGGCCACCCTCAAGGCCCTCGATGTCCTTGGGTTGGACGAGAACGCCGACGCGGCCGCCATCAAGGCGCAGTACAAGGTGCTGGTGAAGCGCTTCCATCCGGACGCGAATGGCGGCGACCGCTCGTTCGAGGAGCGCCTGCGCGACATCATCCGAGCCCACGATGCCCTGCGCGCCGCCGGCCTGTGCTGAGCCGAGCGGAAATCCCGCGTTGATTCGCGCCGCCGGCCCGGAGGGGGCGGCAATCGGCGCGCGGGCGCCCTATATCGTGCGTTCTCACGCCCGCTATCCTGCATCTCCCCCTTGGCGTCTCCCAGCGCAGTCCCCTAGATGACGCGACGAACGCGGCCCGAACCGCGACGCCCTCTCGCCCGACACAGCCCCGCGCGGTCCGGCCCGGCCGGCCCCGCCCCGACGAGGTCCTTATGCTCTCTGACGTCTCGCCCAGCTCGCAGCCCGACCGGACCGTTTCCGTGCGCGAGGTCTTCGGCATCGACCTCGACCTCATGGTGCCTGCCTTCTCGAAGACCGATGAGCATGTGCCGACCCTCGACCCGGACTACATCTTCGATCGCGAGACCACTCTGGCGATCCTGGCGGGCTTCGCCCGCAACCGCCGCGTCATGGTCACGGGCTATCACGGCACCGGCAAGTCGACCCATATCGAGCAGGTCGCCGCCCGCCTGAACTGGCCCTGCATCCGCATCAACCTCGACAGCCACGTCTCGCGTATCGACCTCGTCGGCAAGGACGCCATCGTTCTTCAGGACGGCAAGCAGGTCACGGCCTTCCAGGACGGCATCCTGCCCTGGGCGCTCCAGAACAACGTCGCGCTGGTGTTCGACGAGTACGATGCCGGCCGCCCCGACGTGATGTTCGTGATCCAGCGGGTGCTGGAGCTCTCGGGCCGTCTCACCCTCCTCGACCAGAAGCGGGTGATCTCGCCCCATCCGGCCTTCCGCCTGTTCGCCACCGCCAACACGGTGGGCCTCGGCGATACCTCGGGCCTCTATCACGGCACCCAGCAGATCAACCAGGGCCAGATGGACCGCTGGTCCATCGTCACGACGCTCAACTACCTGCCCCACGACCGCGAGGTCGATATCGTGCTCTCGAAGGCGCAGCACTACCAGCGCGACGGCGGCCGCGAGATCGTGAGCAAGATGGTGCGTGTGGCAGACCTCACCCGCAACGCCTTCATGAACGGCGATCTCTCGACCGTCATGAGCCCCCGCACGGTCATCACCTGGGCCGAGAACGCCGACATCTTCCAGGATATCGGCTTCGCCTTCCGGGTGACGTTCCTGAACAAGTGCGACGAGCTCGAGCGCACCCTGGTGGCGGAATTCTACCAGCGCGCCTTCGGCAAGGATCTGCCGGAGAGCGCCGCCAACGTGGCCCTGAGCTAGGGATCTCTCGACGGAGAACGCAATGGGCGAGCCGGCTCTGAAGGGCGAACCGGGGGAGGGCGGGGCATCCCGCCCTGCTCCGACGCGCTACGGAGACGACCTCTACGGTTGGGTCGAAGAACAGGTCGCGCTGCTGCGCGAGGGCGCCATCGCGTCCCTCGACCTGACCAACATCGCCGAGGAATTGAGCGACGTGGGAGCGGAGCAGTACAACAAGCTCGAAGGGGCTTTGGAAGTTCTCCTCCTTCACATGCTCAAGTGGGATCACCAGGCCGCCAAGCGCTCGCGAAGCTGGGCTCTCAGCATCGAGGAGCATCGCCTCCGCGCGGAGAAGCAGCTCCGGAAGAACCCGAGTCTCAGATCGCGCCTGGACGAGGCGATCGAGGACGGGTTCCGGTTGGGACGCCTCCGGGCGGCGCGCGAGATGCGCGTCTCCGCCAAATCCCTGCCGGTCGCTTGTCCGTACGACTGGACCACCATCATGACCCGCCCGTTCGCACTAGACGGTGACTGATCCAAGCATGTCGATCTCCAACCGCAAATCCGGCGACCGTCGCGAGCCCGTCGCCGAGCCCCTGAAGCGTTCGGTGGCCGGGTGCCTGCGCGCCGTCGCCCGGCGCGCCGAGGTCGAGGTGGTCTATGCCAGCGACCGGCCGGCCCTCACCGGCGACAAGGCGCGTCTGCCCGAGCCGCCGCGCAAGCTGACGGCGGCCGATGTGGCGATCCTGCGCGGCAACGCCGATTCCATGGCGCTTCGTCTCGGCTGCCACGATGTGGCCGTCCATCGCCGCCTCGCGCCGGAGAATTCCGGGGCACGGGCGGTGTTCGATGCCGTGGAACAGGCCCGCGTCGAGGCCATCGGCGCGCGCCGGATGCAGGGCGTGGCCGACAACCTTTCGGCCATGCTGGAGGACCGCTATCACCGCGGCGGCAAGTACGAGGCGATCACCGACCGGGCCGACGCCCCCATGGAGGACGCCGTCGCCCTCATGGTGCGCGAGCGCCTGACCGGGCAGGCCCCGCCGCCGGCGGCGCAGAAGATCGTCGACCTGTGGCGCGCCCATGTCGAGGAGAAGGCCGGGCCGAATCTCGACGGGCTGCTGGGCGCCATCGAGAACCAGCGCACCTTCGCGCGCTCCGTGCGCGACCTCCTCACCTCCCTCGATATGGCCGACGAGACGCCGTTCGATCCCGAGGACGACGACAACGACGAGGATGAGGGCGAGGCCCAGGACGACGAGCAGAGCCCGAGCGAAGGCGAGGCCGAGGAGCAATCCCAGGGGGATCGTTCCGAGATGGAGGTATCGGAGGAAGCCTCCGACGATCTCCAGGAGGGGGCGACGGAATCCGCCGACGCGCCCTCAGGCGAATTGCCGGAGGAGGCCGAGGACGCCGAATCCGAGGAGGCGTCCGAGGCGTGGCGCCCACCGACCAACCGGGGCAACGAGGCCCGCGGCCCGGACTACAAGGTATTCAATCCGCGCTTCGACGAGGTGATCCACGCCGAGGAACTCTGCGACGCCGAGGAACTCGCGCGCCTGCGCAGCTACCTCGACAAGCAGCTCGCCCATCTCCAGGGCGTGGTCGGGCGCCTCGCCAACCGGCTGCAGCGCCGCCTGCTGGCCCAGCAGAACCGCGCCTGGGATTTCGACCTCGAAGAAGGCCAGCTCGATCCCGCCCGCCTCGTGCGCGTGGTCACCGATCCGTTCCAGCCCCTCTCCTTCAAGCAGGAGAAGGACACGAACTTTCGCGATACGGTGGTGACCCTGCTCCTCGACAATTCCGGCTCCATGCGCGGCCGGCCGATCACGGTGGCGGCCACCTGCGCCGATATCCTGGCGCGGACGCTGGAGCGCTGCGGCGTCAAGGTCGAGATTCTGGGCTTTACCACCCGGGCCTGGAAGGGCGGCCAGTCGCGGGAAGCCTGGCTGGCTGCGGGCAAGCCGACCACGCCGGGTCGCCTCAACGACCTGCGCCACATCGTCTACAAGTCCGCCGACGCCCCGTGGCGCCGGGCGCGAAAGAACCTCGGCCTGATGATGCGCGAGGGCCTGCTCAAGGAGAACATCGACGGCGAGGCCCTCGACTGGGCGCACAAGCGCCTCGTCGCCCGGCCCGAGCAGCGCAAGATCCTGATGGTGATCTCCGATGGCGCGCCCGTGGACGATTCGACCCTGTCGGTCAATCCGGGCAACTATTTGGAGCGCCACCTGCGCTGGATGATCGAGGACATCGAGACCCGGTCTCCCGTTGAACTCCTCGCCATCGGCATCGGCCACGACGTCACCCGCTATTACCGCCGCGCCGTCACCATCATCGACGCCGAGGAACTCGGCGGCGTCATGACGGAAAAGCTCGCCGAATTGTTCGAGGAAGATGCCCGTGGCGGTGGCACCGCGCGCAGGTCGGCGGGCGGACGGCGCTAGGGTTCGATAGCCCATCGGCCGTCCATTCAAACGCGCGTCACCCTCTCCCCACAGGCGGGGACAGGTGGGCGCGCACGCATGGTTCGCGGTTCCCCGATCAGCCGTTCAACCGCGTCTCCAAACGCGCGAGCAGACGCCCGAACACCATCGGATCGTCCAGGGCGCGGGCGAGGACGAGGCCGCCCTGAATCGCCAGGACCGTGTCCTCGGCGAGGGCCGCCGCGTCGTCGCGGCCGGCGCGGCGCAGGGCATCGGCCAGGGCGTCCCGCCACGCCCTGAAGTAATCGGCGATGCGCGTGGCGAAGCGGTCGCGGTCGTCCGACAGGGCGAAGGCGCCGACGAGACAGGCGCGCCGGCCCGATTGGAAATAGCCTTTCACGGCATGAAACATCCGGCCGATGGCCGCGTGGGGGTCGGGCTCCTCCCGCAGGGGCGCGTAGAGTTCCGCCTCGAACCAAGCTCCGATGGCATCGAGCACTGCCTCCGCCATCTCGGCCTTGCCGCCTGGGAAGGCGTGATAGAGGCTGCCTTTGCCGAGACCGGCGCGGGCACAGAGGAGCGCCAGGCTCGCCCCCGCATAGCCGTGCTCGCGAAACACTTCTGCGAGGGCCGGGATCGCGGCCTCTCGCACCCCGGCCGGCTTCGTCACAGGCCGAGGTCGGTGAGACCGGGATGATCGTCGGGGCGCGGGCCCGGCGCGTCCCAGCGGAACAGGCGCTCGCCCTCGCGAATCGCGACATCGTTGATGCTGGCGTGGCGGGTCCGCATCAGGCCGTTGCCGTCGAATTCCCAGTTCTCGTTGCCATAGGCCCGGAACCATGCGCCGTCCGCATCGTGGAACTCGTAGGCGAAACGCACGGCGATGCGATCCTCGGTGAACGCCCACAATTCCTTGATCAGGCGGTATTCGTGTTCGCGGGCCCACTTGTCCGTGAGGAACGCCACGATGGCGGGGCGGCCGGTGAGGAAGGTCGAGCGGTTCCGCCAACGGCTGTCGGGCGTGTAGGCCAACGCGACCTTCTGGGGATCGCGGCCGTTCCAGCCGTTCTCGGCGGCGCGGACCTTTTGGATCGCGGTCTCGCGGGTGAAGGGCGGCAGGGGCGGACGGACGTCGGACATGCGGGCTCCTACGCGCCCCGGATTTGGGCGCTGTACCGATCGGTACAGAGGGCGGCCGGCACGGTCAATCGTCCGGTTCGGACGCGGTCCTACTCGTCTTCGCCGAACTTATTCGCCAGGAGGTCGGTGATGGCCTGGAGGCTGGCTTCGGCGTCAGGACCCGAGACCACCACCGCAATGGAGGTGCCCTGAGCGGCGCCGAGGGTCAGCAGGCCCATGATCGAACGGCCGCCCACGCTCTCGCCCGCGCGGGTGACGGTAACGGTGGCGTCGTAGCGCTCCACCGTCTGGACGAATTTCGCCGACGCCCGGGCGTGCAGGCCGCGCCGGTTGACGATGGGCAGTACCCGCAAGAGCCCGCCCTCGGGAACCGGCGGAAGAGTCTCGTCGGAATCGTCGTCGTCGATCATGCGCGTCCGCCATCCCCGAACCGGCCGTCGGTGCCTTACGGCCCCCACCTCCATGGCGTGTAAGCCGTCGCGGCGGCGTTAGGAAGGTGTGAGCGCCCTCACATCCCGGTCACCGGCCGGTCACTTGCCCGCCAGGACCCGCGAGGCGACGTTGATGTACTTGCGGCCCGCCTCCTGGGCATGCAGCACGGCGTCCGCGAGGGGTTCGGCGTCGCGCACGCTGGCGAGCTTGATCAGCATCGGCAGGTTGATGCCCGCCACCACCTCGACTTGGCCGCCGTTCATACAGGAGAGGGCGAGATTCGAGGGCGTGCCGCCGAACATATCGGTGAGCACCACGACGCCCTCGCCGGAATTCACCCGACCGACGGCGTTCATGATGTCGAGCCGCCGCAATTCCATGTCGTCCTCGGGGCCGATCGTGATCGTCTCGATCTGCTTCTGCGGCCCGACGACGTGTTCAAGGGCAGCCTTGAACTCCGTCGCGAGCAGCCCGTGGGTGACGAGCACCATTCCAATCATCGACGCGGATTCCAACGCCCTGTGAGCGGAGCCGCCATCTTGTGCACCGCAAGGTCGAGCGCAAGACGATCGGGACATTTTATGGGCCCGCACGTCTTGATCATGCCACGATGGTGGCCCCCGCGCTACGGTCGCTCGGCCTCCGGCAGCGCGAGAATCCCCCGGTGCGCCCCCCCGGCCACGCCGCCCAGGGCATCGAGGACGAGGCGAGGCCCGAGGCCGGCGCGCAGCATCCGCCGGTCGAGGACGAGGCGCGGCACGGCAAGGCCGAGGAGGAGGGCGGGGTCTGGTGTGTCGGGCAGGCGCGGGCGACGCGCCACGAGATCGACCACGAGGCGGACCGGCGCCGCTTCCACCACCGCGAGGGCGCGACAGAGGCCGAGGCCGCGCACTTCCAGGGTGCCGCCGAGGGCCGGATGCGACCGGGCGATGAGGTCCGTGCCCTCCCGCGCGAGGCGGATGCGGTCGTCGCCCACCAGGGCCGCCGGCAGGGCGAGGGTGTCCGCCCGGTCGAGGAGCAGAAGGGCGAGGGTCGATTTGCCGGCCCCGGAATCCCCCCGGAGGATGACGCCCGCTCCCACGAGCGAGACGGCCGTGGCGTGGATCGTCTCCCACGGCACCCGTTCAGCGCGCCGCCGGCAGACGCACGATGAAACGGGCACCGCGCACGGTGGGCTCGCCGTCCTCGTCGGCGGGTCCGGGGCGGTTCTCGGCCCGGATGGTGCCGCGATGGGCCTGGACGATCTGGCGCGAGATCGAGAGGCCGAGGCCGGAATTCTGGCCGAAGCCCTGTTCCGGCCGGTCGGTGTAGAACCGCTCGAAGATCCGCTCCAGGGCGTGTTCGGGGATGCCCGGCCCCTCGTCTTCCACCACGAGTTCGACATCGCCCCGCACCCGGCGCAGGGCGACCCGGACCTTGGCGTCGGGCGGCGAGAACGAGCGGGCGTTGTCGAGGAGATTGTTGACCACCTGACCGAGGCGGCTGTCGTGTCCGAAGATCGTGAACGGCGCCTCGATCTCGGCGATCGGCTGCGCGATGTCGAGGAGGATCGGGGCGTCCTTCGGACGCCGCCGTTCGTTGGCCACCGACACCACGGTGGTCATGAGCTTGTGCATGTCGACCTTGCGCGCCTCGGCGCGGGCCAACTCCGCGTCGAGGCGGGAGGCGTCGGAGATATCCGAGATGAGACGGTCGAGGCGCTTCACATCGTGCTGGATGATCTGGAGCAGGCGCCCGCGCGAGTCGTCGGATTTCGCCAGCGGCAAGGTCTCGACGGCGCTGCGCAGGGACGTGAGGGGGTTCTTCAATTCGTGGGAGACGTCGGCCGCGAAGCTCTCGATGGCGTCGATGCGCCGGTAGAGGGCCTGGGTCATGTCACGCAGCGCCCCCGAGAGGTGGCCGATCTCGTCCGTACGCCCGGTGAAATCCGGAATTTCCTCGCGGGACTTGATGCCCAATCGCACCTTCTCGGCGGCGTCGGCGAGGCGCCGCACCGGCCCCGCGATGGTGCCGGCGAGCAGGATCGACAGCACCAGCATCACGATGGCGGCGATGAGGAACACCTGCAGCAGGCCGAAGCGCTCCGAGGCGATGACCCGGTCGATGTCGCCGCCCTGCGTCGAGAGCAGCAGGGCGCCGCGCACGACGTTGCCGCGCTGGATCGGCACCGCCACGGACACGATGGTCTCGCCGGCCTCGTTGCGGCGCACGATGGTGCCGCGCGAGCCCCCGAGCGCCACCTGCACCTCCTTGAGGCCGTGGCCGCTCGTCGGGCCGACCTCTTCGGCCGGGATCGGGCGCGGGCTGCCGAAGAGGCGGCTCTGCACGAAGTCGAAGGCTTGCTCCAGAGGAGTGCGCCTGCGCTCGCGCAAGGTCGTGTCGCCGCGGCCGCTGTCACTCCGCGCCGACAGGGTACGGGAATCGAACAGCAGGCCGCCATCGCCGTCATAGACCCGGGCACGGTTGCCGGTCGGGGTGATGAGACGGCGCAGGAGCGGCGCCACCCGCTCGGGGTTGAGGGAGAAGGCGAGCGGCGAGGGCGTCTCGTCGGTCTCGCCCGCCTGGAGTTCGAGGAGCTTGTCGGGGTCGATGCGGATCGCCCCGGTGTCGCCGGACGCCGAGGCCGAGGCCGCGATGGCGCCCGCGATGATCTCGCCCTGGATCAGCAGGCTCTGCACCCGGGCCTGGATCAGTCCCTGGCGGAACTGGTTGAGGTAGAGAAAGCCGAACAGCAGGGCGAACAGCCCCACGAGGTTGAGCACGACGATGCGCCGCGTCAGGCTCGACGAGGCGCGTTGGCCGATGGCGTTCCACAGGGTGCGCGGCCAATCGAGCACGCGCAAGGGTCGGTCTTCGGCTGGATCTGAGGTCGCCACGTCGGTCCGGTTCGGTGGGGGCTGCGAAAGGGGGCGGGCCGCTCGGCGGCGGTTCAGCCTTCCTTGAAGCGATAGCCGACGCCGTAGAGCGTTTCGATCATGTCGAAGCTTGCATCCGTCACCTTGAATTTCTTGCGCAGGCGCTTGATGTGGCTGTCGATGGTGCGGTCGTCGACATAGACCTGATCGTCATAGGCCGCGTCCATGAGGGCGTTGCGGCTCTTCACGACGCCGGGCCGGTGGGCCAGCGCCTGCAGGATCAGGAATTCCGTCACCGTGAGGGTCACGGGCTCGCCCTTCCAGGTGCAGGTGTGGCGCTCGGGATCCATCATCAGCAGGCCGCGCTCGAGGGAGCGGGCTGCGGCGTCGGCCTCGCGGGTGACGGCGCCCGGCCCGTCCTTCGGGGCGAAGCGGCGCAGGACGGCCTTCACACGCTCCACGAGCAGGCGCTGCGAGAACGGTTTGTGGATGAAATCGTCGGCGCCCATCTTGAGGCCGAACAATTCATCGATCTCCTCGTCCTTCGAGGTGAGGAAGATCACCGGCAGGTCCGATTTCTGCCGCAGACGCCTGAGAAGCTCCATCCCGTCCATGCGCGGCATCTTGATGTCGAAGATCGCGAGATCGGGCGGCGAGTGCTTCAGGCCGTCCAGCGCCGAGGCGCCGTCGGTGTAGGTCTGGATGCGGTACCCTTCCGTTTCCAACGCGATGGATACGGAGGTGAGGATGTTTCGGTCGTCGTCCACGAGGGCGATGGTCGGCATGCGCGTTCCTAAGGCTCCGATACGGGCCGAGGCGGCCGCTCGCGCGCCCGCTCCGTCCGCAATCCACCCCGCGAGCGGGGCCGGCGAAAACGCGCTGGCGGCCTGCCGTGGGGGCGGGTCGCTTTCGCGCGGAGAGTCAGGCTGTGTAAAGGGTCCCCGGATAAAAAGCGAGCGGGGACGCATTGCGGCTTGACTGAGGCCAACGGGCCGCACTCGGGCGGACTCGCGAAACTGCCCGTTTCCTCGCTATCATGGGATAAACGACAGCCAGGAGGGGGGATCATGGACGCGGAAGCGGAGACGACAGGCGCGCGGCGCGGACCGGCGGCGCCGCTTCCGGCGGCTGAAGCGGGGTTCGACGCCATCGGGCTCGCCCGCCACCTCCTGCGCACGATCCGGTCGGGGGCGCTGGCCACCCTCGATCCCCAGGACGGCACGCCGTTCGTCTCCCTTGTGACCGTCGCGACAGACACGGACGGCACGCCCCTGATGCTGCTGTCCCGGCTCTCGGCCCACACCCGCAACCTGCTTGCCGATCCCCGCGCCTCCCTGCTGTTCAGTGCCGGTGGCAAGGGCGATCCCCTGGCGCATCCGCGCCTGACCGTAACGGGGCGGGCGATCCAGAGCGCCGAGCCGCGCCACCGCGCTCGCTTCCTCGCCCGCCACCCCAAGGCGGCGCTTTACGCGGATTTTCCCGATTTCGGTTTCTTCGCCCTGGAGCCGGGCGCCGGACATCTCAACGGCGGTTTCGCCAAGGCGGCGGTCTTGAGAACCGACGAACTGCGTCTCGATCTCGCCGGGGCCGAGGCCCTGGTCGCGGGCGAGGCCGGCGCCGTGGAGCACATGAACGCCGACCACCTCGACGCCCTGGCGCTCTACGCCGCCGGCACGGGCGCCGAGCCCGGTCCATGGCGTCTCACAGGCCTCGACCCGGAAGGGATGGATCTCCTCGCCGCCGACCGCACGGCGCGCGTGCTCTATCCGGAGCCGGTGCGGGAGATGGGGGCGCTGCGCAAGGTTCTCGTCGCCATGGCGGCGCGGGCGCGGGCGGGTGAGGGATCGGATCCGGCCTGAGGGCTTCGACGCCGACAGGGGCATGGTTGACGCTTCGGTAAGCCGGTGCGTGTACGGCGGTGGGTGTCCAATCCTCACGGGTGCCTGACGATGACGACGGTGACCGCAGCTTCCACACCGTCCGCCAGCCGCGCCGCGCCGGCCGCGAACCCCGCCGTCAAGGCGGGAAAGCAAGCCCAGCCGGCCGGTGCCGCCGTGACCGTCGATGTCGGCGCCGCCGCGCGCCGGCAACTCGCTGGCTTGGTGGCGTCCGCGCCCGCATCCGCGACCAATGTGATCGGCCAGGCCGACGACAACGCCGTCAAATCCTTCGACGCGATGGTCGCCGGCCGCACCAAGGCCCTGAGCGAGACCCTGAGCGACCGGTTCACCCGCTTGGGGATTCCCCTGGACGAGCCCATCACCCTGAAGCTCGACACCGTCGGCAATGTCACGACCGACAGTCCCTACAGGAAGAAGATCGAGAAGCTGTTCGAGGAAGATCCGGAACTGGTGAAGAGCTTCAAGGACGTCGCCTCGCTCCATTCGATGCGGGCGGCGCGGAAGGCCCTCGATGCCTTCCAGGAGGCACGCCGCGCCGCCAAGGACGACGACGCCCGCGATGCCGCCCAGGGCCTCTACACGGCCCGGATGATGCAGTCGCAGGCCCTGTCGGGGATCATGACCCTCGATGACGGGACGCTTCGCTCCGCGAGCATGGATTTCGTGACGAAGTCCATCGGTGAGATCGAGCCGCCGAAGGCCAGCGTGAAGGCCGAACAGGCCGCCGCCCGCCGGCTGTCGCTGACGGTGTAGACTCTCACGGCGTCGCTCCGGGGATTATCGATCCCGAGCGGCGGCGCGGCGGTCGTTCCGCCAGAGGCGTTCAGCCTTCGGCGCCGTGCCCGACCCCCGCGCTTGGCGCCGGGGGCCCGCACTGCTATCTCGCGGGCGAACCGTCTTTTCACCCGTCAGAACCGTGCACCGCGTCCGCCCTCGAAGCGGCGGGCCGCGCGCGCCGGAGATCACAGCCTCGATGACCACGTCTCCCATCGACTCCATCCGCAACTTCTCCATCGTCGCGCATATCGATCACGGCAAATCGACGCTGGCCGACCGTCTGATCCAGACCACCGGCACCGTGGCCCTACGCGACATGAGCGAGCAGATGCTCGATTCCATGGACATCGAGAAGGAGCGCGGCATCACCATCAAGGCGCAGACCGTGCGCCTCGAATACAAGGCCCAGGACGGCAAGACCTACATCCTCAACCTCATGGACACCCCCGGCCACGTCGATTTCGCGTACGAGGTCTCGCGGTCGCTCGCCGCCTGCGAGGGCTCGCTGCTGGTGGTGGACGCGTCCCAGGGCGTCGAGGCGCAGACCCTGGCCAACGTCTATCAGGCGCTGGACGCCAACCACGAGATCGTGCCCGTCCTCAACAAGATCGACCTGCCGGCCGCCGAGCCCGAGCGCATCCGCGCCCAGATCGAGGAGGTGATCGGCATCGACGCCTCCGACGCCGTGGCGATCTCGGCCAAAAGCGGCCTCAATATCGAGGCGGTGCTAGAGGCCATCGTCACCCGCCTGCCGCCGCCCAAGGGCGACCGCGACGCGCCCCTGAAAGCCCTCCTCGTCGATTCCTGGTACGACGTCTATCTCGGCGTCGTGGTGCTGGTGCGCATCGTCGACGGCGTGCTGAAGAAGGGCATGAACATCCGCATGATGGGGGCGGATGCCGTGCATGGCGTCGACCGCATCGGCGTGTTCCGGCCGAAGATGCAGGATATCGGCGAGCTCGGCCCCGGCGAGGTCGGGTTCTTCACCGGCTCCATCAAGGAAGTGGCCGCCACCCGCGTGGGCGACACCCTCACGGAGGACAAGCGTCCCTGCCAGGAGATGCTGGCGGGCTTCAAGGACGTGCAGTCCGTGGTGTTCTGCGGGCTCTTCCCCGTCGATGCGGCCGAGTTCGAGACCCTGCGCAGCGCCATGAGCAAGCTGCGCCTCAACGATGCGAGCTTCTCCTACGAGATGGAGACCAGCGCGGCGCTGGGCTTCGGCTTCCGTTGCGGCTTCCTCGGCCTCCTGCACCTCGAGATCATCCAGGAGCGCCTGGAGCGCGAGTTCAACCTCGACCTCATCTCGACGGCCCCCTCCGTGGTCTACCGCCTGCAGATGTCGGACGGGACGATCAAGGAGCTGCACAACCCGGCCGACATGCCGGACGTGATGAAGATTGCGGCCATCGAGGAGCCGTGGATCCGCGCCACGGTGCTGACCCCGGACGAGTATCTCGGCGGCGTGCTGAAGCTGTGCCAGGACCGGCGCGGCATCCAGGTCGATCTCAACTACGTCGGCAAGCGCGCCATGGTGGTGTACGATCTGCCGCTCAACGAAGTGGTGTTCGACTTCTACGACCGCCTGAAGTCGATCTCCAAGGGCTACGCCTCGTTCGACTACCACATCTCCGACTATCGCGAGGGCGACCTCGTGAAGATGTCGATCCTCGTCAACGCCGAGCCCGTGGACGCCCTGTCGATGCTCGTCCACCGCTCCCGCGCCGAGCATCGCGGCCGCGCCATGTGCGAGAAGCTCAAGGATCTCATCCCCCGCCACCTGTTCCAGATCCCGGTCCAGGCAGCTCTGGGCGGCAAGATCATCGCCCGCGAGACCATCAAGGCCCTCTCCAAGGACGTGACCGCCAAGTGCTACGGCGGCGACATCTCGCGCAAGCGCAAGCTCCTCGACAAGCAGAAGGAGGGCAAGAAGAAGATGCGCCAGTTCGGCAAGGTCGAGATCCCGCAGGAGGCGTTCATCGCCGCCCTGAAGATGGACGATTGAAGCTTGGCGTTTACGGGAAGACGTTCCGTGCGGACGGTCAGATCTTTTGATCGCGATTGGCCCGAAATAGCATTGAACGACATCCCGTCCCGATGCGTTGACCCCGCAACACAGACACACCGGAGGCAACGCACCATGCGCAAGACCACCCTGACCCTCGCGACCACCCTCGTCCTCTCCCTCACGGGCGCGGCCTTCGCCCAGGCCCCGGCCGGTGGCGGCAGTGCCACGGGCAACATGAACAACCCCGGCAGCGTGAAGAGCAACGGCGAGAAGATGAACGAGATGACCACCGGCTCCACCATGAAGGGCACGGCGGGCGCGCCCGGCGCGGTCGGCGGTTCGGGCAACATGGGCGGCGGCACCGGGGCGAGCTCCAACACCGGCGTCGGTCTCGGCGCGGCGGGCAACACACAGGCGCCGCGCCAGTAATTCCTTTCGTCAGCGCGGATCGAAGGGCCGGGGTTTCCCCGGCCCTTTTCGTTTGAGCTCAGGCCTTCATCCGCGAGGCGAGGTGGAGGGACGCCACCAAACCCGATGTCGAGGAGCACCCTGGACCAGAGCTGGGACCCGCCTCAACCGCCCGTTCGGCGGCGGTCTCGACCCGGAGGGTTCGTTCGGGCCTGCAACCCCTCCGCGACTGAGCCACGGCGAGAGCCGCCCGCGACGACGGCGCCACGTCCCTCATTCCCAAAAGGCACGGGTCTTGCTGATTGGTTCGGCGATGGGTGGCGTGCGCAAAGCGGACGTCCCCGGCTGCGAGCCGCGCAACGAGGCGCGGCCGGAGGTGGGGCCTCGGCTCCGGCTCCGGCGAGCTCCGCAGAGGCTCCAACCCGTAAAGGACCCGACATGGCTTACCTCGCCCCTGCTGAGTTCGTCACCAAGATGGTGGATGCAGGCGAATCCAAGATCTTCATGTCGACCCGCGACACGGTCATCCGCGCCTACATGGCCGGCGCGATCCTGGCCCTCGCCGCCGTCTTCGCCGTCTCCATCACCCAGCAGACGGGCATTCCCATCCTCGGGGCCGCCCTGTTCCCCGTCGGCTTCTGTATGCTCTACCTCCTGGGGTTCGACCTCCTCACGGGGGTATTTGTCCTGGCGCCCCTCGCCCTCCTCGATCGTCGGCCGGGCGTGACCTGGAGCGGGGTGATGCGCAATTGGGGGCTCGTTTTCCTCGGCAACTTCCTCGGCGCCCTGACGGTGGCCTTCATGATGGGCTTCGTGTTCACCTTCGGCTTCACGGCGCCGCCCGAGAAGGTCGGTGAGTTCATCGCCCATATCGGCGAGAAGCGCACCGTGGGTTATGCCTCGCACGGCGTCGGCGGCTGGTTCACGATCTTCCTCCGCGGCATGCTGTGCAACTGGATGGTCTCCACCGGCGTCGTCGGCGCCATGATCTCGACCACGGTCAGCGGCAAGGTGATCGCCATGTGGATGCCGATCATGCTGTTCTTCTACATGACCTTCGAGCATTCGGTGGTGAACATGTTCCTGTTCCCCTTCGGCCTGCTCATGGGTGGTCAGTTCTCGGTGGCCGACTACTTCTTCTGGAACGAGATCCCCACCGTTCTCGGCAACCTCATCGGTGGCCTCGCCTTCACCGGCCTGACCCTGTACACGACCCATGTCCGCACGGCCCCGAAGCGCGCCGCCGTCGTCATGGAGCGCCGTCAGGCCGCCTGATCGCTGCCTCGGGCGGTCGGGTCTCCCGACCGCCGGAAATCATCCATGCCCGCGACCCTGACGCTCTCCCTCGGCCAGCACAGCGAGCGCGGGCGCAAGGACACCAACCAGGACTTTCACGGCGCCCGCCTCCCCGAGGGCGCCGCCCTGGCCCTGCGGGGCTGCGCCCTCGCCATCGCGGACGGCATCGGCAGCAGCCCCGTCAGCCATGTCGCCAGCGAGATGGCGGTCCGGAGCTTCCTGTCGGATTACTACGAGACTCCGGATTCGTGGTCGGTGAAGACGGCGGCGAGCCGCGTCGTCGCCGCGACCAATTCCTGGCTCCATGCCGAGACCCGGCGCAACCGCCACCTCCACGATCCCGAGGGTGGGCAGGACCGGGGCTATGTCACCACCTTCAGCGCCCTCGTGCTGCGGTCGCGCACCGCCCACATCTTCCATGTCGGGGATGCCCGCATCGGCCGTGTGGTCCAACGCTCCCTCGAAGCCCTGACCGAGGACCACCGCGTCGTCCTGTCGGCGAGCGAATCCTATCTCGGGCGTGCCCTGGGGGCCGCCGCCCATGTCGAGATCGACCACACCACCGTCGCCCTCGAAGCCGGCGATGTCTTCGTGCTGACGACGGACGGCGTGCATGAATCCGTGGCCCCGGAGGCCATCGTCGCCGAGATCACCCGGCACGGTGACGATCTCGACGGTGCTGCCCGAGAAATCGCCCGTCTTGCCTACGAGAACGGCAGCGGCGACAATCTCACCGTTCAGATCGTACGCGTCGATGCCTTGCCGGACGGCAACCCCGAGGAGATCACGGGCCGCCTCGACGCCCTGCCGCCGGCGCCCCTCCTCGAACCGCCGACCGCGTTCGACGGCTATCGCGTGCTACGCACCCTGCATGCGAGCCACCGCAGTCACGTCTACCTTGCCGTCGATGACGACACCGAGCGCCGGGTCGCCCTCAAGGTCCCGTCGACGGATCTTCATGTCGATCCGGCCGGCCTGCAGCGGCTCATGATGGAGGAGTGGATCGCCCGGCGCATCGACAGCCCGCACGTGCTGAGCGCACCGCCCCGGACACGGCGGCGGAGCCACCTCTACACGGTGATGGACTACGTCGAGGGCCGGACCCTGGCGCAATGGCTGCGCGACAATCCGGAGCCGGACCTCGAGACGATCCGGGACATCGTCGCCCAGATCGCCGCCGGCCTGCGTGCCTTCCATCGCCGCGAGATGGTGCACCGGGACCTGCGCCCCCACAACGTTCTCATCGATGCCGCCGGCACCGTCCGGATCATCGATTTCGGCGCCACCCGCATCGCCGGCCTCGCGGAGGACGACCCGAGCATCGACGCCACGGTGCAGGGCACCGTTCAGTACACGGCCCCCGAATGCCTCGCGGGCTGGCCTGCGACGCCACAGGCGGACATCTTCTCCTTGGGTGTCATCGCCTACCAGATGCTCACCGGACGCCTGCCCTATGGCACCCAGGCGGCGCAGGCCTTCAGCGAGGCCCGCGCCCGTCGGCTCCATTACGTCTCGGTCGCGGCGGCGCGTGTCGGCGTGCCGACCTTCGTCGATGCTGCCCTGCGCAAGGCGGTGCATCCCAATCCCGCCCAGCGCTACGATGTCCTCTCGGCCTTCGTCCACGACCTGCGCCACCCGAACCCCTCCCTGCCGGGCCTCCGGCGGGCGGCGCTCCTCGAGCGCGATCCGGTGCTGTTCTGGAAACTCGTCTCCCTCGCCCTCGCGGTGACGGTGGCCGTCCTGCTCGCGCGCGGGGCACGATGATCGAGCGCCCATGTGGCGCGCCGAGCTAAGCGCATCCTTTTGACCGCACGCACATGGGGACGGGTTTCGAGAAAGCAGCCGCGATGATGGAGCAAGCCGATGCGGGCGAGGCCGCGTTCCGATCCGGCGAGATCGCCAGGGTGGGAGGTCGTGAGCCTGCGCCGACCAATCGGGGGGCAATGGGTCGGCGCAGGCGGTCCGGCACCGAATGCCTTCAGTGCGGATAAGCCACCGTCGCATCGCCCACGGCTGGGAGCATTCACCTAAATGGATTTCAGCACGATTTTCGTGCGCAGAGGTTGGAATTTTGGTCTGGGCGCCGGATCGTTTCGGGTGATGTCGTGGAAGGGGCCAAAGAAATCGCCTCGCGGAGTCGGGAGATTCTGCCGCAGGCTCTTTGCTGCGTCCCCGACGTTGCCTGCTGCCGACACACGTCACCGCAAGCGGAAGTTCCCATGGCAGCCAAAGACACCGCCACCACCTACACCCTCAAACAGGCCATCGCCGCCAAGGTGGACGATCACGTGGAGATCGCCGTCGAGGCCGAGGACGGCACCCGGTTCAAGATCGTCGCCACGGCCGAGCAGCTCGACGTGCTGACGGGCGATCTCGAATCGATCCTCGACGCCGACGATGCCGCCGCCGAAGCGGCGGAGTAAGCGACGGCAGGCGCCGGCCGGTGGACGATCCATCCATCGGCCGGCGTCGGCGCGGGATCACTCGGCCGGAGGCGCCGTCTCGGTCCGGTCGGCGGCCGGCTCGGCGCTGGCAACATCGTGGCGCTGGAGCAGCGGTTGCAGGCGCCCGGCGAGTTGTTCGCCGAGGTGGCGGGCATAGGCGGTGCGGAAGTAGCGCCCACCGGTCCCGCGTCCGTGCAGGTCGTCATAGGCTCGCACCATGGCGTCCACCTCCGGGCGGCACAGGAAGCCCGTCACCCCGGCGGCCTCGTACCAGCGCCCGGCCCGGGCATGTTTCGTGGCGGTGGGGTTGGCCAGGATCGTCTCGGCGAAGCAGGCCGTGGCCGCGGATTCCAGCGGCGCCATCACCGGATGCGGCCGGCCCGGTGTCCGGCCGGCGGCCTGAGCCTCGGCGCCGAGACTGGCGATAACCACGATCGCACCGAGCAGCCCATTCTTCATCGCCTGACGCTCCGATCGAATCCGCTTCGAATCTGAACGAGTATTCAGCGAGAAATCCGGCGGGAACAGGGCTGCGAGGGCGCGGTGCGTGGTTTCACCGCTCCTGTGCCCGCCGCATCACAACCGGGGCGGGCTCGCCCCGATCGACTTTGGGCTGGCGGGGTTCGGTAGTCCTCGGGTGCCCCACGGGCCTGCCCATCCGGGCACCGCGTTCATCGCGCGGATGCCGTATCAGCCCCGCCGCTCGGCGTTCCAGCGTCCGCTGCAGCCGATGAGGCCCGTGGTGTTCCAGGTACCGGCGCCCGTGCCCTGACGGGCGAGGCGGCCCACCACGTCGGCCTGGTCGGAGCCCCGGTTGATGACGGCCCGCACGGCGCCGTTGCCGGCCACCCGGCCGTTGATCCGAAAATCACCCCCCGCATAGGTCGCGACGCCCTTCCGAATCTGGACGCCGTAGCGATAGCTCCGGTCACACGGTCCATCGAGGGTCACCACTTCGATGGTCCAGCTGCCGTCGTAGCGATGCGGAACCTGAACCTTCTCGGTTACGGCGAGGGCCTGACTGGACAGACCCGCGAGGGCGACGGCGGCAAGGAGTTGAAGACGCATGGAGTTCCGATCCGATCGAGCTGCGGCGACGCTTCGCAAACGCGCCGCCTCTCGCTTCGGTTGCGGAACTCAGACCGCCGCCGCCTGTGCCTCTCCGAGGAGGGCCAGCAGGTCGCCCCCGGCGAACAGGAAGTCGTGGACGCCCACCCGCTTCAGGGTGTCGCCGAGCTCGCCCGGCTTGCCCGCCAGATAGATCCGCGTCGCCCCCGCCGCCTTCAGGGCCTCGGTCGCCGCCACGGCCTTCTCGGCGTAGACCGCGTCCGACGAGCACAGGCAGGCGATGCGGGCGCCCGACTCCGTGAAGGCCCGCGCCAGGGCATCTGACTCGTCGAACCCGGCTTCGTTCACCGCCTCGATGCCCCCCGCCGCGAAGGCGTTGGCCGCGAAGGTGGAGCGGGCATTGAAGACCGCGACGGCGCCGAGATTGGCCAGGAACACGAGCGGCCGCCGCCCGGTGGCGTCGAGATGGGCGTCGGAGCTGTCGCGCAGGGCCTCGTAGGGTTCCGCCAGACGCCGCGACGGCAGGGGCTCGCAGGCGAGGGGAGCGCCGGTGCCGAACCGAGGGGGCGCCGCCTCGGCCGGGGGCAGGTCGAGGACCGTCACCGGCTTCTCGGCGAGGAACGGGAATTCGCTCGCCCCGGTCAGGGGTTCGCGGCGGGTGGCGACGTTGCGCGCGCGTGTCGTCCGAATCTTTTCGATCCGGCCCTGAAGGGCGGCCGCCTGGAGGCTCGCCACGATGCCGCCCTCGGCCTCGATGGCCTGGAACGCGCTCCAGGCGGCTTGCGTCAACTCATCCGTCAGGGCCTCGAAGCTGCCGGCGCCCGCCGCCGGATCGGCGACCCGGGCGAGGTTCGATTCCTCGATGAGGACGATCTGGCTGTTGCGCACCACCCGGCGGGCGAAGGCATCGGGCAGGCCCAAGGCCGCCGTGTAGGGCAGGGCGGTGACGCTGTCGGCCCCGCCGAGCCCCGCCGAACCCGCCGCCAGGGTGGTGCGCAGGATATTCACGAACGGATCGCGTCGGCTCATCATCCGCCAGGCCGTCTCGGCATGGACTCGCAGGGGCTTCGCATCGAGGCCGCAGGCCGCCTCGATCCGCGCCCAGAGCCGGCGCAGGGCACGGAACTTGGCGATGGTGAGGAACTCGTCGGCATCGGCGACGAGCAGCACCGCGATGGCGTCGCGGGCACGCTCAACGCTGTGGCCTCCGGCCTCCAGAGCCCGCAGGTAGGCCACCGCCGTGGCGAGGACGGCGGCGAGTTCCTGCGCCTCGCTCGCGCCTGCCTCGTGGTAGGGGCGCCCGTCGGCGAGGCAGAGGCGTCCGGTGAAGCCGGCGGCCTCGAAGGTCGCCAGGGTTTCGGCGAGGTCCTTGGCGAAACCGTCGCCGACGCGGCCCGTCGCCGCGAGGGTGCCGATGGGATCGAGGCCGAGGTCGATGTCGAGGTCGCCCAGGGCGTCGCCCCGTTGCGCCGCGAGATCCTTGAGGAGATGGGCGGCCTCGACGCCCCGTCCGCCGGCATCGAGGCGAAGGCTGATGAGGGGCAGCATCACACCCGCGAGCGCCGCGTCGAGGTCGGCAACGGTCGTGGCGTCGAGGCCGAAGCCCCGGGCGGCCGGAGCCCCGGAGAAGACCAGGGTCAGGGCGTCGGCCCCGCCTTCGAGATCCGACAAAGCGAGGGTTTGGGCGGCGTCGGCCTGCGGATGGTCGACCCGCTGGGCGATGCGCCACGGACCCGCCGCGCGCATGGGCTGGGTGACGGGACCGGCCGGCTCGTAGAGGGGCTCGATGCGGATGCCGTCGGCGGTCTTCGAGACCAGCCGCCTCTCGAAATCCCCGCCCTTCAGAACCCCCTCGACAAGGCCGAGCCAGCGCTCGCGGGTCGCGGGCGGAAACAGGTCGGCGAGGGGACGGTTTTCCATGCTTCGGGCCTTCGGATCGGGGCGCCGGCCGCGCGGGGCCGGGCTCTGCACACTCTCCCGACAGCCCTTGCACGGTGAGGCTTGCCGAAGCAATCGCCCCCGATCCTGGATACTGAATTCGTCCGCCGCGTTCGCGGGGCCCGCGCCTCCCGCTGCCCCGTCGGCCCTATCCGAAGACGATCAGACCGAAGAACCCCAGGGACCCGACGATGATGCGCCACCAGGCGAACAGCCGGAACCCGTGGGCGGACACGTAATCGAGCACCGTGCGGACCACGAACAGGGCCGAGAGGAACGCCACGATGAAGCCGATCACGATGAGGCCGGTGTCGTCCTTTGAGAGGTTCTTGTAATTGTCGAGGAGGTCCTTGGCGAAGGCGCCCGCCATGGTGGGGATCGCGAGATAGAACGAGAACTCCGTGGCGGAGCGCTTATCCGCGCCCATGAGCATGGCGCCCACGATCGTGGCGCCCGAGCGCGACACGCCGGGGATCATGGCGATGCACTGGAACAGGCCGATCTTGAAATCCATCGGCAGGGAGAAGTCGAACACGTCGCGCTTCTTCACCTCGAGATCGGTCTCGTCGAGGACGAGGAGGACGAGGCCGCCGGCGACCAGGGTCGCGCAGACGATCCACGGGTTGAAGAGGTAGTACTTGATGTACTTCGAGAACAGGCCGCCGACGATCGCCGCCGGCAGGAACGCGATGAGGATGCCGAGGACGAAGCGCCGGGCGTTGGGATCGTTCGGCAACGCCTTGGCGATCCCGAGGAGGCGGCCGAAATACACCGCCAGGATCGCCAGGATGGCGCCGAGCTGGATCAGCACCTCGAAGGTGTTGTTGGGCGATTCGAACCCGATGAAGTGGCCGACGAGGAGCTGGTGCCCCGTGGAGGAGACCGGAATGAACTCCGTCGCCCCCTCGACGACGGCGAGGACGACCGCCTTCACGATGCTGGCCGCATCCATCATGGTATCGCCTCGTCTCGGATGTTGAAGACATGTTTCGCGGCACGACGCAGCGCGTGCCGCCCGCCGTGGTCGATCCTCGGGCGGGGCCAGCTTTCGACCCTCGCGGTTGACGGACGGTTACCGTCTTTAATCCAGCGTGTTAATGAGGCGGCAACGATCGAGCAATAAGTCTCGATAGGCGACCCTCTGCGAGGGGCCCGATACGGCTCGTCCCCGGCAGCTTCCCCCGTCCGAACGGCCTCGATGGCGACGCTTCACCATTCCCCCTTCTGCCCCCATTCGCGCTTCATCCGCCTCGTCCTCGCCGAGATGGGGATGGAGCCCTCCCTGCTGGAGGAACGCCCGTGGGAGCGGCGCGACGCCTTCCTGATCATCAACCCGGCCGGCACCACGCCGGTGCTGGTGGAGCAATCGGGGCTGGCGGTGCCGGGGGCCGGGATCATCGCGGAATATCTCGACGAGACGCGGGGGCTCGGGCTCAGCGGTCGGCGCCTCCTGCCCGAGACCACGGCGGCCCGGGTCGAGGTCCGGCGGCTCCTCGACTGGTTCCTCGTGAAGTTCGACGCGGAGGTGACGGGCTACCTCGTCACGGAAAAGATCTTCAAGCGGTTCATGAACAGCGCCGCCGGGGGCGGCCCGCCGGACATGAACGCCATCCGGGCGGCGCGCACGAACGTGCGCTATCACCTGAAATACATCGGTTACCTCATGTCCCGGCGCAAATGGATCGCGGGTGACCATCTGACCTATGCGGATCTCGCCGCCGCCGCCCACCTGTCCTGCGTGGACTACCTCGGCGACGTGCCCTGGGACGAGGACGAGACGGCGCGGGACTGGTACGCCCGGGTGAAGTCGCGCCCTTGCTTCCGGACCCTCCTGGCGGACCGGGTGCCCGGCATGGCCCCGGCGGACCACTACGCGGACCTCGACTTCTGACCGAACCTTCCATGAAAGGCCGCCCACCGAAGAAGGTCTGGGCGGGAGCCGAACTGCGCCGGGCCGTGGAGGCCCGCGCCCGCCATCTCGGCTTCGACAGCCTCCGGATCACCCGCCCCGATGCGGTGCCGGCTCTGATGCAGCGCCTGCCGGCTTGGCTCGCGGCCGGACACCACGGCGGCATGGCGTGGATGCAGGACCGGGCCGACCAGCGCGCCGATCCGGCGACGCTGTGGCCGGGGGTGCGCAGCGTCATCGTGCTCGCCATGAGCTACACGCCGGAGGAGAGCCCCCTCGACGTCCTGACCCGGCGGGACCGGGGCGCCATCGCCGCCTATGCCCAGCGGCGCGATTATCACGAGGTGATGAAGGGCAAGCTCAAGGAACTCGGCGGCTACCTTTCGGCCAAGGGCGACGTGCGCGTGAAGGTGTTCGTCGACACGGCGCCCGTGATGGAGAAGCCGCTGGCCGAAGCGGCCGGTCTCGGCTGGCAGGGCAAGCACACGGTCCTGATCTCCCGCACGCACGGCAATTGGCTGCTGCTCGGGGCCATCTACACCTCCGCCGCGTTCGACGCGGACACGCCCGAGGCGGACCATTGCGGCTCGTGCCGGCGCTGCCTCGACATCTGCCCGACGAATGCCTTTCCGGCGCCCTATCGCCTCGATGCACGGCGCTGCATCTCCTACCTCACCATCGAGCATCAGGGGCCGATCCCCCGCGAGTTCCGCGCGGCCATCGGCAACCGCATCTTCGGCTGCGATGATTGTCTGGCCGTCTGCCCCTGGAACAAGTTCGCCGAACGAGCGGGGGAGGCCCGGCTGGCCGCGCGGGACGACCTTGCGGCGCCGCCCCTCGCGGAGCTTGCCCGCCTCGACGATGCGGCGTTCCGGGTGCGCTTCGCCGGGACGCCGATCAAGCGGACGGGCCGCGACAATATCCTGCGCAACGTGCTCATCGCCATCGGCAATTCCGGATCGGCCGCCCTCGCTGAGGAGGCGGTGCGGTGCCTGACCGATCCCTCGCCCGTCGTGCGCGGGGCCGCCGTCTGGGCGATCGGCCGCCTCTTCGGCGCCGCCGATCTCCACACCATTTTCGCGCGGGCCGGCACCGACGAGGCGGATGACGCGGTCCGAGGGGAATGGCAGAACGCCCTGGCGCAGCAGGCGCAGAACCACCCTTGAGGCAGGACATCCAACGCCCATGAATCTCTTCGTGTTCGGCCTCGGCTTCACCGCGCGTCGGTTCGTCGAACGGGCCTCCGGGCGATTCGCGCAGGTCCGCGCCACGGTCACCGATCCGGCGCGGATCGGAGCTGGCCTCGACGGCGTCGCCCTGCGGACCTTTGGGCCGGATGGGGACGATGCGCGCATCGCCGCCGACCTTGCCGAGACGGACGTGCTCCTGATCTCGGCCCCCCCCGTCGGCGACGGCGACACGGTTCTGGCCCACTACGCCGAGGCCATCCGGGCGAGCCGCGTCGGCTGGATCGGCTACCTCTCGACCATCGGCGTCTACGGCGACCAGCAGGGCGCCTGGATCGACGAGACGACGGAGCCCCGTCCCACGAGCCGCCGCTCGCAGGGCCGGCTCGCCGTCGAGAACGCCTGGCTCGCCCTCGGGCGGGAGACGGGTAAGCCCGTGCAGGTGTTTCGCCTGTCCGGCATCTACGGGCCGGGCCGCAACCCCATCGTGAAGCTGCGCGAGGGCAAGTCCCAGCGCATCATCAAGGCGGGTCAGGTGTTCAACCGCATCCACGTGGACGACATCGCCACCACGCTGCTGGCCTCCCTCGACCGGCCCCGGGCCGGGGCGATCTACAACGTCACCGACGACGCGCCGACGCCGCCCCAGGTGGTGACCGAGCACGCCGCCGCCCTGACCGGCCTGCCCCTGCCGCCCGAGGTCGATTTCGAGACCGCCGATCTCAGCCCGATGGCGCGCAGCTTCTACGGCGAGAACAAGCGCGTGCGGAACCGGCTCGTCCGCGAGGAGCTCGGCGTCGATCTGGCGTACCCGACCTATCGCGAAGGGCTGGCGGCGCTGGTGGCGGACGCGCGGATCTAGTGCATCGATCCAGACGGAGGCTTCAGCCGTGCCTGGGAAAATTGATGCAACAACAAAAGCCTGGTGCTCTGGCGCAGGAACGAAGTGATTGCGTCACAGCACTAGGCGCGCTCGAGGGCCGATCGGCCCCAGCCCAGGCGGCCGAGGAGGTGGAACAGGGCGGTCCGCACCGGTTTCGGGCGCTCCAGAACCCGCGCGACGGCGATGGCCAGGGCTTGAGCGGCGCCCCAGGCGACCAGCAGGGTCGCGCCGTCGCCGATCCACCCCGGCATCCAGGCAAGGTGGGTCCGCAGGGAGAACACCAGCACCAGGACCGGCATGTGCACCACGTAGAGGGTGTAGGAGAACGTCGCCGCACCTTCGAAGGCCGCGAAGACCCGCGCGACGGGCGTGGATTCGGTTGCGAGCGCCAGCAGGCCCAGCGCCAGGGGAAGGCCGAGAACGGCCTGATAGGCCAGGAACGGCCCCCATGCGCTCATGGCATCGACGAAATCCGGCCGGGCGACGAAGGCGAGGGGGGCTGCCAGGGCCAAGGCGGCGATCGGCCAGAGCGCGGGGGACGTGGCCAGCCGATGCAGGCCCGGATGCCCACCGAGGAGCGCCGATGCGGCGCCGGCCCCGAACAACGCCAGGGATTGGAGGTAGAAGAACCGGTTCGCCGTCGCGAACACGAGGCCGGCCGCCAGGGCGAAACCCAGAGCGCGCGCGGCCCCGCGTCCGACGACACCGAGGGCGACGAAGGCCGCGACGGCGTAGAGATAGGCTTCCTGGCGCAGGGACCAGAGCGGATTGTCGATGACGAAGGTCGCGTCCGTGGGGGCGAAGGTCAGGGTGATGCCGCGCAGGAATGCGAGGAGCCCCATGGTGTAGGGCTCGCCGCTGCGGGTGAGCAGGGTCACGCCGGCTTGGCCGAGGGCGCCGACCGCGAAGGTGAGGCCGATGGCGAAGACGAGGGGCGGGGCGATGCGGGCCACCCGGTGGACCGCGTAGGCCACGAGGAAGCGCCCGTCGCGCCGGGCCGACCGGCTCAGGCTCGTGGCGATGACGAAGCCGCTGAGCACGAAGAACAGCATCACCGAAGCCCGGCCGATCCAGCCGGTGATCCCGGCGCCGGTTCCGTGGGCTGGAAGGAACGCCATCTCGAGGGCATGGGTGATCACCACGGCCTGCGCTGCCAGGCCCCGCACGCCGTCGAGCGCCTCGTATCGATAACCCCGCATCGCCTTGCCCCCGCCACGGACGAGCCTTTGGCGAGGGGATGCGGCGCCCGCGTGGCGGAGGCGGCGCGTCAGGCGGCCTTTCGGTCCGCCGCCGGTCCGAAATGATCGATGTAGCGGGCCGCGATGGCGGAGACCGGGAGAATCACGAACACGTCCGTGGTGCCGAACTGGCGATCCACCACGGCGCCGTCGCCGAAGGTGGCGCCGACCCGCAGGTAGCCCTTGATGAGCGGCGGCAGGGCCTGGAGGGCGGCCTTGGGGTCCACGGCTTCGCGGGACAGACGGTCCATGGCGACGTGGCGCTCCGGCAGCGCCTTCGCGCGCCACCCCTCCGGCGCGCGGGCATGGTGGTGGAGGAAGCTCAAGGGCAGGGCGAGGCGTTCGGGGTCCGTCCCCTCCAGGCTGGCGCAGCCGAGCATGGCGTCGATGCGGTGATGCTGAACGTAGGCCCAGATCCCGGCCCAGAGCAGTTCCACCGTGCGCTTCGTCCGGTAGGGCTTCAGGACGCAGGAACGGCCGAGTTCGAGGAATCGCTTGCCCGGATGGGCGGCAAGGAGGGGGGCAATGTCGTATTCCCCCGCCGTGTAGAAGCCGAAATGCCGGTCGGCCGTGTCCTGCCGCAGGAGGCGGTAGGTCCCCACCACCTTCGGGCGCGGGCGCCGGAACGGTGTCTCGTCCGTGGCGGCGTGGTCGATGACGAGGAGATGGTCGCAGACGCTGTCATAGGCGTCGATGTCGCGACGCGACAGCAGCGACAGGCCCGTGGCCACGGCCTGCATCTCCTCGAAGAACACGCGGTAGCGCAGGCGCTGCGCCCGTCTGATCTCTGAGACGGAGGTGGCCAAGCGGACTTCGAGGTTGCCGATGCGGCCGAGGCTCGGATCGAGGCCGGGGGCCGGCAGCGGCTTCTTCAGGCGCGGCTTGAACTTGATCGGCGCGGCACCGGGTGGAACGAGCGTGCGCCCCTGGAAACCCGGCAGCACCGTGAGACCGGCCTCGGCCCCCTTGCGCTTGAGGCGGGTGAAAGGCGCGTGGACATGGGTTTCCCAGCCGGCCAGCCAAGCTGTGGACGCCTCACGCGCGAAGTTCGGGACCATGGTCGCATCCGCCTGTCGGGACCGCGAGGCGGGCTCACCCCGGAGCCCACGGCCTCGCGCCTTCGGGACGCCACATCACCACGCGGCGCGCACGCTTTTATGACAGGGGTTTTCCTTGCCCGACAAGGCGTTGATGCCCTTAGCCGGATGACCTTCGGCGGCCGTCGAACGGGTAGCCGCCGAAGGATGTCGCCGGGCGATCAGACGAACTGGTTCAGCCCGGGGATCGAGCCGACGATGGGACCCATCACGTCCTCTCCGGCCTTCTCGCGGCCATAGGCGAACAGTTCGCGCCCGAGCGGCTGCATCTGTCCCATGGGGACGCCCGCCGCCATGAGCTTCTGGCCGAGCGCCATCACGCCGCCGCCCATCATGCCGCCGAGCATACCCATGAGGCCGCCGCCGCCGCCTTCGCCCGCGTTGGAAGCCGCGATGGCGGTCTCGGAGCCCGGCAGGGCGGCGAGAAGCTGGCTGACCTCGGTGGCGGGGCCTTCCTTCTGGAGGAAAGCCAGGATGTGGCCGATGGCCGTCTGAGCCGTCGTGGCGTCCAGACCCGTCGCCGTGGTGACGCGGGCAATCAATTCTTCCATCTCGGGTCGCTCCAGGGGGTTCGAATTGCTGTCTGTCCGGCCTTGCCGCGCGTAAAGCAAGGGCGTCCCGACACGTCGGGCGCGGACGCTGGAAAATGCCGCGCCCCGGCGGCATAACCGGCGGGAGCGGTGCGACGCGCGGCGCGGTGCGGGGGCTTAGCGATCATGCAGGGCGACGGTACGATTCTGGTCGGCAAGTCCCGCGTCGCGGGCGGCGGCATGAAGCCGGAGGCCCTGACCCTGCGACTCGCCAATCGCCACGGCCTCGTGGCCGGCGCCACCGGTACCGGCAAGACCGTGACCCTGCAGGTGATGGCCGAGGGCTTCTCCAACGCGGGCGTCCCGGTCTTCGCCGCGGACATCAAGGGCGACCTGTCGGGGCTCGCGGCGGCGGGTGAATCCAAGCCCGTCTTCGTCAAGCGGGCCGAGGAGCTGGGCCTCCCCTATGAGCCGGATCGGTTTCCGGTCGTATTCTGGGACCTGTTCGGTGACCAGGGCCATCCGATCCGCGCCACGGTGATCGAGATGGGCCCCCTGGTTCTGGCCCGGCTCCTCGAACTCAACGACACCCAGGAGGGCGTGCTCAACATCGCCTTCCGGGTCGCCGACGACAACCAATGGCCGGTCCTCGACCTCAAGGACCTGCGCGCCCTGCTGCTCTATCTCTCCGAAAACCTGAAGGCGATCTCGGGTCAGTACGGTAACGTCTCGGCGGCGAGCATCGGGGCGATCCAGCGCCAGTTGCTGATGCTGGAGGGGCAGGGGGGCGACCGGTTCTTCGGCGAGCCGGCCCTCGACCTCAACGATTTCATGCGGACCGACCGCGAGGGGCGCGGCATCGTCAACATCCTGGCGGCCGACAAGCTCATGCAGCGGCCCCGGCTCTACGCCGCCTTCCTGCTGTGGATGCTGTCGGAGCTGTTCGAGCAGCTGCCGGAGGTGGGCGACCTCGACAAGCCGAAGCTGGTGTTCTTCTTCGATGAGGCGCATCTGCTGTTCGACGATGCCCCGAAGGCGTTGCTCGGGGCCATCGAGCAGGTGGTGCGCCTGATTCGCTCGAAGGGGGTCGGCGTCTACTTCGTGACTCAGAACCCCCTCGACGTGCCAGAATCGGTGCTCGGCCAGCTCGGCAACCGGGTGCAGCACGCCCTGCGGGCCTTCAGCCCGCGGGATCAGCGTGCCGTCAAGGCGGCTGCCGAGACCTTCCGACAGAATCCCCGCTTCGACGTCGGGGAGGCCATCACCGAACTCGGGGTCGGCGAAGCCCTGATGAGCTTCCTCGAACCGAAGGGCACGCCGTCGGTCGTCGAGCGCGCCCTCGTCGCCCCGCCCCAGGGGCGCGTCGGCCCCATCACCCCGGCCGAGCGGGCGGCCCTGATGGCGAACAGTCCCGTGCGGGGCAAGTACGACACGGCCGTGGACAACGAGAGCGCCTACGAGATCCTGGCCAAGCGCAAGGGCTTGGACGCCGCCCCCGCCGAGGCCGCGCAGCAATCGGAGGGTGGATTGTCCGGCATGCTCGGGAATCTCCTGGGCGGCGTGTTCGGGTCGAAGCCACCCACGAAGGGCGGTCGGCGTCCGCCCCCGAGTCTGGCCGAACAGGTTCTGGGCAACGCGGCGCGGTCCATGGCCCGCAAGGTCGGGACGGAAGTGGGCGACGCGATCCTCCGAAACATTCTCGGCGGCCTGACGAAGCGGTGACGGGGCTTCGCCCTGGCCCTCCGGACTGTCATTGCATTGACAAATCATGGTCGCCGCGCCTATGCAGCGGCGCTAGGCGCGGCTTCCTCGACGAAGTCCGCGCGTTTCGCGTTCGCGCCCGGTCTCGACTCGGTGTCGCGGATGACCTGAACAAGAAGACGGTCCAGGCTTACCCGACGGGCGGGCTGGAGGCCGGCAGAGAACACGAGAGAGAACGATGTTCGCAGTCATCAAGACGGGCGGCAAGCAGTATCGCGTTGCCGCCAACGACACCATCACGATCGCCAGCCTTGAGGGCGAAGCCGGTTCCAGCGTCACCTTCGGGGACGTGCTCCTGTTCGCCGACGGCGCCGGCGCCACCCAGATCGGCGCGCCGCTGCTCTCGGGCATCAGCGTCACGGGCGAGATCGTCAGCCATGGCCGCGACGCGAAGGTCATCGCCTTCAAGAAGCGCCGTCGCCAGAATTCGCGTCGCAAGCGGGGCCACCGCCAGCACCACACCGTGGTGCGCATCACCGGCATCAGCGCCTGACGGCGGAACCGTTTTTCGAGATTTTGGAGTAAGCCCCAATGGCCCACAAAAAAGCAGGCGGCTCGTCCCGCAACGGCCGCGATTCCGCCGGCCAGCGCCTCGGCGTCAAGAAGTTCGGTTCGGAAGCCGTCATCGCCGGCAACATCATCGTGCGCCAGCGCGGCACCAAGTGGCATCCCGGCGCCAATGTCGGCATGGGCACGGATCACACCCTGTTCGCCAAGACCGATGGCCGCGTGCTGTTCATGACGAAGCGCGGCCGCGCGTTCGTCACGGTGGTTCCGGTGCAGGAAGCCGCCGAGTAAGGAATCTGTCTTGATCGTCTGGATGTCCGGACGATCGGGATGCGTTTCGAGGGAGGATGGTCCGCCGTCCTCCCTTTCGTCGTCTGGTCCGGCTTTCCGCATGGCCGGAATGCGTCGGAGGCCGGGCGCGGCGCCGTCCGGGATGAGGCGATGAAGCGAATCCTCGCCGTTTCCGTCATCACGGGGCTGTCGGCGGCCCTCGTGGCGGCCTGGCTGATTCGGAAACCCAATCCGGAGCCCGTATCCGTGGTGGCCGCGCTCAAGCCGGCGAAGCCGACGCTGTATTGCGAATTCTACAACTTCGTCGGTCGTTCACCGAAGGTTGGGTTCACGTTCGCGCTTTCGGGAGCGGCAGCCGCTCCCAGGGTCACGCAGCTGAACCAGATCGAGAGCGACGGCACGCGCACGGCCTTCGAGTCCGAAGGAATCGCCGCTCCCCTCTGGACCTTCGAGGCCGGGGCGCCGCCGACCCTGGTTTCTCCGGGGGAGGCGATCCGCATCCTCCTCTACGGATACGAGGGCACCGAATCGGCCAAGGCCCAGTTCGGCGAGGTCAGATCCGCGAGCGCATGGTTCGAGGCGGGACTTCGGAGTATCCAGTACCTGAATCTCGACGGAAAATGCCGTCGCAGCGGCGCCTGACGCCAGCACCGGCATCCCGCCGGAACCGACCCGCGAGATCGTTTCGCGCGTCCGATCCGATTGAGTGAGACGAGCAGTTCCGTGAAATTCCTCGACGAAGCCAAGGTCTACGTACGGTCCGGTGACGGCGGAGCCGGTTGCGTCGCCTTCCGCCGCGAAAAGTTCATCGAGTTCGGTGGTCCCAACGGCGGCGACGGTGGCCGAGGCGGCGACGTCTGGGTCGAATGCGTCGACGGGCTCAACACCCTCATCGACTACCGCTACCAGCAGCACTTCAAGGCCAGGAAGGGCGAGCACGGCATGGGCTCGAACCGCCACGGGGCCAACGGCGCCGACGTGGTGCTGAAGGTCCCGGCCGGTACCGAGATCCTAGCCGAGGATGGCGAGACCCTGATCGCCGACATGACCCATGTCGGCCAGCGCGTGCGCCTCGCCAAGGGCGGCAATGGCGGCTTCGGCAACGCCTACTTCACCACCTCGACCAACCGTGCACCGAAGCATGCCAATCCCGGCCAGGAGGGGCACGAGCAATGGGTGTGGCTGCGCCTGAAGCTCATCGCCGATGCCGGCCTCGTCGGCCTGCCCAATGCCGGCAAGTCGACCTTCCTGGCGACCGTGACGGCGGCCAAGCCCAAGATCGCCGATTATCCCTTCACCACCCTGCATCCGGGGCTGGGCGTGGTGCGGTCCGACGAGCGCGAGTTCGTCCTGGCCGACATTCCCGGCCTCATCGAGGGCGCCCATGACGGCGTCGGTCTCGGCGACCGCTTCCTCGCCCATGTCGAGCGCTGCCGCGTGCTGCTGCACCTCGTCGAGGCCACGAACGAACATGCGGGCAAGACCTACAAGCTCGTGCGCAAGGAACTCGAAGCCTATGGCGGCGGCCTGGCCGACAAGCCCGAGATCGTCGCCCTGTCGAAGGCTGACATCGTCGATCCCGAAACCCTGAAGGAGCAGGTGGCGCGCCTCAAACGCGCCTCGGGCACGAAGCCCCTCGTCCTCTCCGCCGCCACGGGCCTCGGCGTCCAGGATGCCCTGCGGGCCATCACCCGCACCATCGGGGACGCCAAGCTCGCGGAAGCCGAGGCCGAACCGACCGAGGCCTGGCAGCCGTGAGCGTGGGGCCGACGGTGTCCGGGTCCATGCCCGACCTCCACGATTTCCGCCGCATCGTCATCAAGGTCGGCTCCGCCCTCCTCGTCGACCGGGGGCGCGGGCGCCTGCGCCATGCCTGGCTCGCGGCCCTGGCCGAGGATATCGCCGATCTGCATGCCGGCGGGGCCGATGTGCTCGTGGTCTCCTCGGGCTCCATCGCCCTCGGACGGACCGTGCTCGGCTATCCACCCGGTACCCTGCGCCTCGAGGAGAGCCAGGCGGCGGCCGCCGTGGGGCAGATCGCCCTGGCGCGGTACTGGTCGGAGGCCCTCGGGCATCACGGCATCGCGGCCGGCCAGATCCTGGTGACGCCGCAGGATACGGAGGAGCGCCGCCGCTACCTCAACGCCCGCGCGACGGTGCTGAAGCTCCTCGAAGTCCGGGCCGTGCCCGTGGTCAACGAGAACGACACGGTGGCGACGAGCGAGATCCGCTACGGCGACAACGATCGTCTCGCGGCCCGCGTCGCCACCATGATCGGCGCCGACGTGCTGGTGCTGTTCTCCGATATCGACGGCCTCTACACGGCGCCGCCCCACACCGATCCGAACGCCCGGCATCTGCCGGTCATCGAGCGCATCACGCCGGAGATCGAGGCCATGGCCGGGGGACCGGCCTCGGAGCTGTCGCGCGGCGGCATGCGCACGAAGGTCGAGGCCGCCAAGATCGCGGCCAGCGGCGGCACCCACATGGTCATCGCCGATGGCCGCGAGAAGAATCCCCTGCAGGCGATCCTGAAGGGCGGGCGCTGCAGTTGGTTCCTCTCCGGCTCCAACCCCGTCGCGGCGCGCAAGGCCTGGATCGCCGGCTCCCTCGAACCGCGCGGCATCCTCACCGTCGACGACGGCGCCGCACGGGCGCTCCAGGGCGGCGCCAGCCTGCTGCCCGTGGGCGTCACCGGCATTCATGGCGGCTTCGGGCGCGGCGATGCCGTCGTGATCCGGGATGCCGCCGGCCGCACCCTCGGTCGCGGCCTCGTCGCCTACGACAGCGATCAGGCCGCGCGGATCATCGGCCGCCCGAGCCGCGAGATCGCCGAACTCCTCACCCATCCCGGACGCGCCGAGATGGTGCACCGCGATGACCTCGCCATGGTGGGTGAATAGTCGGGTCGTCGCCGGCTACGCTTGTTACGAAGCCATCCGGCATGCGATGACCCGTAAGACAACAGGCGGGCACGAGGGCCCGCGGGGATGAAGACCGTGCCCGTTCTGAATCTGCGTTCCGAGTTCCAGGCTCCCGATCTCATGGCCGAGATGCATGCCATCGGCCAGCGCGCCCGCGCGGCCGCGCGGGGCATCGCCCTGGCGCCAGCCCAGACCAAGGACGTGGCCCTGCGCACCATCGCCGAGCGTCTTCGGGCCGCGCAAGCCGAGATTCTCGCGGAGAACGCCCTGGACGTGGAGGCGGCCCGCGCCGGTGGCCAGACCCAGGCGCTCATCGATCGGCTCACCCTCGATCCCGCCCGTCTCGGCGCCATCGCGGATGCCGTGGAAAAGATCGGTGCCCTGCCGGATCCCGTCGGGCGGCAGGTCGCCGCCTTCGAGCGGCCCAACGGCCTCGTCATCGAGCGCATCGCCGTGCCGCTCGGTGTGATTGGCGTCATCTTCGAGAGCCGCCCCAACGTCACCGCCGATGCCGGCGCCCTGTGCCTCAAGGCCGGCAACGCCGCGATCCTTCGGGCGGGGTCCGACAGTCACCGCACGGCCATGGCCATCGCCCGCGCCATGCGGGAGGGGCTGGAGGTGTCCGGACTGCCCGCCGATGCCATCCAGATCGTGCCGACCCGCGACCGCGCCGCCGTCGGCGCCATGCTGTCGGGGCTCGATGGGTGTATCGACGTCATCGTGCCGCGCGGTGGCCGCGGGCTGGTGGAGCGCGTCCACAACGAGGCCCGCGTCCCCGTCTTCGCCCATCTCGACGGCATCTGCCACGTCTACGTGGCCGCCGCCGCCGACCTCGACATGGCCCGTACCGTAGTTCTCAACAGCAAGATGCGGCGCACCGGCATCTGCGGCGCCGCCGAGACCCTGCTGGTCGACCGGGCCTGCGCCGCGACGCATCTCGCGCCCCTCGTCACCATGCTGATCGAGGCCGGCTGCGCCGTGCGCGGGGATGCGGACGTGCGGGCTGTCGATGCCCGCGTCACGCCCGCCACCGAGGCCGATTGGCGCACGGAGTACCTCGACGCCATCATCGCCGTGCGGGTGGTGGACGGCCTCGAGGCCGCCATCGCCCATATCGAGACCTACGGCTCGCATCACACGGATTCCATCGTCACGGCCGATCGGGCGGAGGCGACGCGCTTCCTGGCGGAGGTCGATTCGGCCATCGTGGTGCACAATGCCTCGACCCAGTTCGCCGATGGCGGCGAGTTCGGGTTCGGGGCCGAGATCGGCATCGCCACGGGCCGGATGCACGCGCGCGGCCCCGTCGGGGTCGAGCAGCTCACCACCTTCAAGTATCGGGTGCACGGCAGCGGGCAGACGCGTCCTTGACGCGGCGGGCGGCCCCTTTACCGTCCAAGACCGATGCGCCTTGACGTGTCGGGGCCGGTCCGGCTGCCGCCGGCTTGCCCGGGCCTGCGGGTCGGCCTCTATGGCGGCTCGTTCAACCCGGCCCATCTCGGGCATCGTCACGTCAGCCGCGTCGCCCTGCGGCGCCTGCGCCTCGACCGGGTCTGGTGGATGGTCACGCCCGGCAATCCCTTGAAGGACCGGGCCGACCTCGCCTCCATCGAGGCGCGCGTCGCCGAGGCCCAGGCCATCGCCGCCCATCCGCGCATCGTCGTCACCGCGTTCGAGGACCGGATCGGCGCCCGGTACACCCGCCAGAGCCTGCGCTACCTCGTGGCCCGGTATCCGACCGTGCGCTTCGTCTGGATCATGGGGGCCGACAGCCTCGCGACATTTCATCGCTGGGCGGGGTTTCGCGAGATCGCCGATGCGATGCCCATCGCCATCATTGATCGGCCTGGCTTCACCCTGACGGGGCCCGCCGCGCGGGCGGCGCGGGTTCTGGACCGCTGGCGCATCGCCGAAACCGATGCCGGGCTGCTGCCGGACCTCGACCCGCCGGCCTGGGTCTTCCTGCATGGCCCGCGCTCCCACCTGTCCTCCACGGCGTTGCGGGCCAGGGGGTAGGTCGCGGAAGGTGATTCACCGAAGGCGCAAACGACACGTTCCATGTCGCGCGCATTCGGAGTACGATGAGCGCATGATCATGGCTAGTGCAGGAACCGAGACGCTGAACGACGCGGTTTACCAGGGAACCCCGGGTTCCGACGAAGCGACCGACCGCAAGATCGGCAGCCTCAGGACGCTTGCCCTCGATTGCCTCGAGGACATGAAGGCCGAAGAGACCATCGAGATCGATCTCATGGGGCGGACGTCGCTGGCCGATACCATGATCATCACCTCTGGCCGGTCACAGCGCCACGTCGGTGCCATCGCGGATCGTATCCTGCAGGACATGAAGACCAAGGGCCTCGGCTCCGCCAGAGTCGAGGGGCTCCCGGCCTGCGACTGGGTGCTGATCGATGCCGGCGACATCATCGTGCATATATTCCGCCCCGAAGTGCGCGGCTTCTACAATCTCGAGAAGATGTGGGGGGCCGACCGCCCGTCCGCCGACCTGTCGGGTACCGCCGGGGCGAAGTGAGCCGGGCGGGGCACCCGTTTCGTGCGTCTCGCCGTCGTCGCCATCGGCCGCCTGAAGGCGGGTTCGGAGCGCGATCTCGCCCTGCGCTATCGGGAGCGGGCTGCGCAACTCGGGCGCGGCCTCGGCTTTCCGGCCTGCGAAATCGTTGAAATTCCCGAGAGCCGCGCGCGTCGTCCGCAGGACCGCTGCGCGGAGGAGGGCGCCGCGATCCTGGCGCACGCGACCGGCGCGGCTCTCATCGCCTACGACGAGCGCGGGCGAACCGACCTTACCAGCGAAGCCTTCGCCGACCGGGTCGCGGCCTGGCGCGATGCCGCCCGCCCGAGTCTCGCCGTCGTCATCGGCGGAGCCGACGGCCTCGACACGACGGTCCGTGCGCGCGCCGACCTCACGCTCTCCTTCGGCGCGGCGACGTTGCCGCATGGTCTTGTGCGCGTGCTGGCCTTGGAGCAGGTGTATCGGGCGCTGACGATCCTCGCCGGCCATCCTTACCACCGCGGAAATCTCGACGAACGATGATGGCGGGCAAGCCCAGCGGAACGGCATGGAAGGGGGGGCGGACGCTGTTCGCCCTCGGCCTGACCGGCCTGATCGCGGCGGTGCCCGTCCTGGCGCAGGATGCCAAGGACGCGGGCGCCAAGGACGCGGGCGTGAAGGCATCACCGGCCGAGGCGGAGGCGATCCAGAAGGCGGTCGCCGAAAAGGAGCGCCGGGCGGAGAATCTGAAACGGATCGAAGAGGCGCTCGCGGCCTCGACCGGCACGAAGGCGCAGCTGGAGGCCGAGATCGCGGCCATCGGCGACGACCGGGCGAAGTTCAACACCGCTCTCCTGGATGCCGCCCGGCAGGCCCAGGCGACGGAAGACAGGATGATCCGGCTCGAGGAGCGCCTGAAGGCCCTCGGCACGAGCGAGGCAGCCATCCGCCGGTCCCTCGATAGTCGGCGCGGCGTGATCGCCGAAATCCTGGCGGCCCTTCAACGCATGGGTCGGCGACCGCCCCCGGCGGTTCTGGTCAAGCCGGAGGACGTGCTCGCCGTCATCCGAACCTCGATGCTGCTCGGCGCCGTGGTGCCGGAACTGCGTGGCGAGGCCGAAACCCTCGCGGCCGATCTCACCGAAATGGTTCGGCTCAAGGGTCTCATCGCGGCGGATCGCGAAGGTTTGAAAAACGATCTGAACGGCTGGGCGCGCGAGCAGCTGCGCCTCAATGCCCTCATCGCCGCCCGCAAGGCACGCCTCGCCGAGGTCGAGAGCGGCCTGGTGACGGAGCGGGCGCGGACGGCGGAACTCGGTCAGCAGGCTCGCACACTCAAAGAACTCGTCGACCGCATGGAGGGCGAAGTCGCCTCCGCACGGCGCGCGGCGGACGAAGCGCGCGCGGCCGAGACCCGCGAGGCCCGCGCCACGCAGGAAAAGTTCGCCGCCGCGGGGAGCCGCGATCCGGCCCGCCTCGCCCCGAAGGTCCGGTTCGTCGATACCCGTGGCGAGCTGCCCCGGCCGGTGAGCGGCACCCTCACGCGCGGCTTCAATCAGCCCGACGGAAACGGTGGCACCACCCGCGGCATTTCGCTCGTCACCCGGCCGAAAGCTGTGGTTTCCTCTCCGGCCGATGGCTGGGTTTCGTTTGCCGGCCAGTTTCGCTCGTATGGCCGACTCTTGATCATCAATGCCGGCGATGGCTACTATCTGCTGCTGGCTGGAATGGATCAGATCGACGTCGAGGTCGGCCAGTTCGTCCTGGCGGGCGAGCCCGTTGCGGCCATGGGTGACGGCGGCGCGGGAGCGGCCCCGGCCGGTGGCGATCCCATGTTATACGTCGAGTTCAGAAAAGACGGCGGCTCCATCGATCCGGAGCCTTGGTGGGCCAAAAGCCCCAGCGAGAAGGTTCGCGGATAATGCGCAAGGTTTCCCTCATTCTCCTCGGCGCGTTCCTGGGCGTCGGGTCCTCCGTGGTCGCGACCCAGACCCGTCTGCTCTCCGGGACCAGCGCCGTCGCGGCGTCCGCGGAGACCTATCGCCAGCTCAGCCTGTTCGGCGACGTGTTCGAGAAGGTCCGCACCGACTACGTGGAGAAGCCCGACGAGGCCAAGCTCATCGAGGCGGCCGTGAACGGCATGCTCACCTCCCTCGATCCGCATTCGAGCTACATGGACGCGAAGAGCTTCCGGGACATGCAGGTGCAGACCCGTGGCGAGTTCGGCGGCCTCGGCATCGAGGTCACCATGGAAGACGGCCTCATCAAGGTCGTGACCCCCATCGACGACACCCCCGCCTCGAAGGCCGGGATCCTCTCCAACGACATCATCACGCAGATCGACGAGGATCAGGTCCAGGGCCTCACCCTGAACCAGGCCGTGGACAAGATGCGCGGCCCGGTGAATTCCCCGGTCAAGCTCAAGATCAGCCGCAAGGAGTCGAAGGACCCCATCGAGGTCGTGCTCAATCGCGACGTGATCAAGATCAAGCCCGTGCGCTCGCGCGCCGAGGGCGGCGATATCGGCTACGTCCGCCTGACCCAATTCAACGAGCAGACCTATGACGGCCTGCGCTCGGCCATCGACAAGCTCAACAGCGAGATCGGTGCCGACAAGCTCAAGGGCTACGTCCTCGATCTGCGCAACAATCCGGGCGGCCTCCTCGATCAGGCCGTGATGGTCTCGGACGCCTTCCTCGACCGCGGCGAGATCGTCTCGACCCGTGGCCGCAACCCCGACGAGACCCAGCGCTTCTCGGCCAAGGCCGGCGATCTGACCAAGGGCAAGCCCATCGTCGTGCTGGTCAACGGCGGATCGGCCTCGGCTTCCGAGATCGTGGCCGGCGCCCTGCAGGACCACAAGCGCGCGACGGTGCTCGGCACCCGCTCGTTCGGCAAGGGCTCGGTTCAGTCGATCATTCCCCTCGGCGGCAGTGGCGCCCTGCGCCTGACCACGGCGCGCTACTACACGCCGTCGGGCCGCTCGATCCAGGCCAAGGGCATCGAGCCGGATCAAGAGGTCCTGCAGGAGGTCCCGGACGAGCTGAAGGGCAAGGACGAGACGAAGGGCGAGGCCGGTCTCAAGGGCCATCTGAAGCAGAAGGACGTGGAGGAGCGCGGCGGCTCCTCGGCCTACGTCCCGCCGGACCCGGCCAAGGACAAGCAGCTCATCGCCGCCTTCGACTTCCTGCGTGGCATCCAGAAGGGCGCCTCCAACACCAAGGCCCCTATGCCGAACTGAGCCGAACCCGTTCCGTCTTAGGGACGTATTAACCACATTGGCCCTCAATATCGGTTCAGAACCGGTATCGGGGGCCGCTTTCGTTAGTGTCGCCGATCCCGCCCCGAACTCTGAGGGAAACGGCTGAGCGTGGCCTCCGACGATATCCTGACCCAGCCGCTCGGCATCAAGCGCACGCCCCGCGAGCGGTTTGCCGCCCTCTCGGCCCTGCGCCCGACCACCCGGATCGTGGGCGGCGCCCTCGCCCTCGGCCTCGTCGCGGGCGTGAGCGCCCTCGCGATCATGGGGGACCCCCATGGGGGCGAGCCGGTGGCCGTCGCCGCCATCACCCTGCGCGAGCCGGAGCCCGCGGCACCCGTGGCCGAGAAGGCCCCGGAGAAGACCCCCGAGAAACTCACCGCCGGACAGCGTTCCGCCGATGCCGTCGAAACGGCGTCGGGCGTCACCGTCGTGCGTGCGGGCGGCGCTCAGGCCCCGGGCGACGCCGTGGTGATCCGCGTGCCCGATGCCGGGCCGCCCAAGCTCGCCGCCCTCGATCCGCGTCTGGCGGAGCGCGGTCGCTACGGAAACCTGCCGCGCCTCGGCGAAGGCCGAACCCGGGTCCTCGACGTCTACGCCCGGCCGGACCCCGGCGTGACCGGTCCGCGCATCGCCATCCTACTGACGGGCCTCGGCATCGGCCAGACGGCGACGGCGAGCGCCATCACCAAGCTCCCGCCCGAGGTCAGCTTCGCCTTCGCGCCCTACGCCAGCGATCTGGAGCGCACCGTCGCCCGCGCCCGCGAAGCCGGCCACGAGGCCCTGCTCCAGGTCCCCATGGAGCCGTTCGACTATCCCGACAGCGATCCGGGGCCGCAGACCCTGCTGGCCGCCGCCCGCCTGCCGGAGAACCTCGATCGGCTGTCCTGGGCCATGAGCCGGTTCGCGGGCTACATCGCCGTCGTCAACTACATGGGCGCCAAGCTCACGAGCAATGCCGCCGCCTTCGAGCCGATGCTGCGCGAGATCGGCGGACGCGGCCTCGGCTACGTGGACGACGGCACGTCGCCGCGTTCCGTCGCGACGGCACTGGGCGCCAAGGTGAAGATTCCGAACGCCCAGGCCGAGATCGTCCTCGACGCGCTGCCCCGGCCGGAGGCCATCGACCGCGAACTCGCCCGGGCCGAGGCCCAGGCCCGCGCGAAGGGCCTCGTCCTCGTGTCGGCGACAGCCATGCCGATGACCATCGACCGGATCGTACGCTGGTCGCGGGACCTCGAAGCGCGGGGCATCCGCCTCGTGCCGGTCAGCGTCACCCTGCGGGGCACGCCGGGGACGACCCGGCTCAGCAGCGCCGCGCCCTGAGGCCGGATCGAGGAATCCCGAACCCTTTTGGGATCGTGCGTTGCGGTACGGGAACGGCCTGCCCTATGGTCGCGCCGATGACAGCTTCCCCGAACAGCGACGCCGCCGATCTGCCCTACCGGGCCTGTGTCGGCATCACCCTGATCGCACGCAGCGGCCTCGTGTTCATCGGGCGGCGCCGTGCCGATGCCGGGCCGGAACACGTGGCCGATGGGCGCGCCTGGCAGATGCCGCAGGGCGGCATCGATCCCGGAGAGGATCCGCGCGAAGCCGCCCTGCGCGAACTCTACGAAGAGACCAACGTGGCGCCGGCCTCCGTGCGTTTTCTCGCCGAGGCGCCGGACTGGCTTTCCTACGACCTGCCGCCGGCGGTGCTGAAGCAGGCTTGGAAGGGCCGCTATCGCGGACAGAGCCAGAAGTGGTTCGCCTTCGGCTTCCTCGGCGACGAGGGTGAAATCGACGTGGCCTCGCCCGGCGGGGGAGCCCACCCGTCCGAGTTCGACGCTTGGCGCTGGGAGCCGATGGCGGGGCTGCCCGACCTGATCGTGCCCTTCAAGCGACCGGTCTACGAGGGCGTGGTGGCGGCGTTCGGTGGTCTCACCGATTGGCACGGTCGGGCGTGATCGCCGTTTCCGTTCCGGTTCGCGTCTGAGGCTGAGCCACCCATGCGCTGGTGGTCGCTTCCCCTCATCCTGGCCCTCGGGTGGTTCGTCTTCACCCTGACGCCGTTCTGGGCACTCTACGACCTCGCCCAGGCGGTGCGAGCGCGGGATGCGGCCTATGTCGAGCGCCACGTCAATTTCCGGACGCTTCGTCTCTCGGTGATCCGGCAGATCGCCGCCGCCGCGCAGGTCCGGGGCGAGGCCGGTGCCGAACCCCGGGAGCGCCAGCGCGTCACCGATGCCCTCGTGGCCCTGGCGATCCCCATCGCCGAATCCCTGGTGACACCGAAGACCGTGGTCGATCTCCTCGACGATGGCTGGCTGGACTCCGTCGAGCCCCGCCCCCCCGAGTTGCGCACGGGCGACGTCTCCCCCGCCGCACGGGACGCACCGCCGCAGCTCGGATTGCGGATCGAGAACCTGCGGCGGCTCCTGCCGTTCTACCTTGCGTCGGAGATGCGGGGCTTTCGCACCGTGGTCATCCCGGTCCCCCCCGAGGTGGCGCGGGACCGCCGCCTGCGCCTGCGTTTGCGCCTGCGCGGCTGGACCTGGCGCCTCGTGGATATCGAGCTTCCCGAGGAGTTGCGGGAGCGGATCGCCCAGAAGGTCGCCGGAGCGGGGCGGGGACGCTAGTCCCGGTCCGCGTCCATGCCCCGGTTGGTGAAGCGGGCGTTGCCGAGGCCGGTGCCGATGGTGAGGATGCCCCACCGGGTCAGATCTGTCCGATGCGGCACCTCGCTCAAGCCCTGCACCACGGCGTCGTTGTGCATCACCACCATGGTGGCGTGGTCGCCGATCCGAGGGATCGCCGCCACGAGTCGCTCGACGAGGTTGAAGTGGTCGGCCTCCCAGTTGCCCGGCAAGTTCTGGCCGCCCCGGTCGATGGTGCCGTCCGCCGCGATCACGCCGGGGCAGCCGATGCCGATGAACGGCGCGAGGGTGAGGTTGGCGCGGCCCGCCCGGCGGATGAGGTCGGTCAGCATGGCGATGAGGCGGTCCACGGCCTCGTCGCGGCTCGGCGCCGGCTCCTCGTCGCGATGACGCCAGATCTCCGAGCGCCAGACGGCGCTGCGCGATAGGTCGGGGGCCTTGCGCAGGTTCGTCGCCACCACGCCCGCGCGGATGTTGCTGCCACCGATATCGACGGCGAGGAGGCTGTCGTAGCCGGAGAAGATCCAGGCCGGAGCGAGGTGCACGGAGCCGATGAGACCGGCCTCGTCGGGATGGTGGCGGATCGGCTCCAAGGTCAGGTCGAGGCCGCCCGCCCGCAGGATGACGCTCGCCCGCGCGATGGCGAGGTGGCCGACGCGGCTGTCGCTGAAGCCGCCGCCGACCACGATACCCTGCGTGTCGTGCCAACCTTTCTGCTTCAGGAACCGGCGCACCACGCCGGCGAGTTCCTGGGCGAACTCCTCGATGGCGCTGAACACAAGTCCAGAGGCGAGGGGGTCGTCCCCGGCCAGGGCCCGGTCGAGGCTCTTCTTGCTCAGGTCGGCGCTCGGTTTGTCCCCAAGGGGGTCTGGGCCGAGCTTGCGCAGGGTCTCACGCCACGTCTCCAGAAGCTCGCGGAACGCCTTCTTGGAGACCTTGTCGCCGACGAAGCCCCCGTCGGTCTTCAGTTCGCTGTTGTAGGCATCGACGATCACCGAGGGCAAGCGGTCGGCGGCATGCGCGATTCCCGCCTCGCGGGTTTGGGCGGTGCCGGCCTCGCGGGATTTGGTGTCCGTCGTCATGCCGTGCACTGCCCTTCGCATACGCGGATCGGCACTCGGAGGGCCGAACCGTCACGCTCGTCATCTGTCGTCACGGCGCCGGAAAGCCAGGGGACGGCCTGCAGGTTCTCGCAACCGTCGCCCTCGGCGTCGCCGATGCCGGTTCAGTTCGCCTTCGGCGCCGCTTCCGCCGGGGGGGCCTTCGGCTCGCGGCTCTCCAGCAGTTCCTCGGCCTTCTCCTCGTCGGTGTCGCCGCTGCGCTCGATGGCCTTGTCCGGATTGGCGGCGAGGGTTCGGACGATCTCGACGAGGCGTTCGCATTCCGAGCCGTAGCCGTAGGTTTCGAGCACGATGGCCGCGTCGCGCAGGGTGCGCAGGTCGCGCACCGCCTGCTTGTTGGCCGCCTCGCGCAATTGGCTCTTGGCCGCGATGGCCTCTTCGAGCTTGGCCGCCTTCACGTCGCAGGCATGTGCTGCGCCTAGGGTGACGGTCGTGAAGGCGAGGGCGAGGAGGGTGCGCATCGGCGAGGTCCGGCAGTTAGGCTCAGGCGTGGGGGCGTAGGATGTCGTTGGCCAGGGCCACGAGGGCACTGAGGCGGTAGGGTTTGGGCACGAACACCGAATCCGTCACGGCATCGCCGTGGGCGAGGTGGCCGCGTCCCCCCGAGGTGTAGACGACGGGCAGGCCGGGGCGAACCCGGCGGGCGCGATGGGCGAGGGCGAGGCCGTTCGTATTGCGAGCCAAATCGATATCGGTGAAGAGCAGATCAACGGGCTCACGGGCCAGAATACGCTCCGCCTCGTCCGCATCGGCGGCGGTGAGGACCCGGTAGCCTTCCTCCAGCAGGGCTTCCGCCGCCAGTTCGCAGACCATGATCTCGTCCTCGACGACGAGCACGGTCTCGGCGAGGCCGCAGCCGTCGAAGGTCGGGAGGGTGAAGGCGGGGAGGGCCGGGGTGGCGCAGGCGAATGGGATCATGACGCAACTCCTACTCACCCGGCGGGGGACGAACGGTCCCGTGCCGGATCCCTGCTTCAACGGGCCGTGGCGGCGGGGCGTTCGTGCCCGTTCGCTCCAATTGCGCGGGTTTGGTGAGCAAAGCTTTAACTCTGCCGGGACGAGGATGAATCCGAGAGAGCGCTCGCGATGACCCGCCCCTGGCAACTCGGCTTCGGCCTGATCCTCACGGCGCTCGCCGGCTACGTCGATGCCCTCGGCTTCATACGGCTGGGCGGCCTCTACACCTCGTTCATGAGTGGCAACACCACCCAGTTCGCCGTCGCCCTCGGGCACGATCAACTGCATCATGCCCTGTTGCCCGGCCTGCTCATCCTGTGTTTCATCCTCGGCTGTGTCTGCGGCGCCGCCTTCTCGGCCCTCACGCCGGCGCGCTGGAGCACCCCCGTGGTCCTCGGCTTCGAGACGGCCGTGATCGCCGCCGCCTTCGAGGCCGCCGTCGCCGCGCCGGATTCAGGGCTCGCCTCCCTCATGCTCGCCCTGGCCATGGGGGCGCAGAACGCCGTCCTGTCCCACGTCCAGGGCTTTCGCGCCGGCACCACCTTCGTCACCGGCGCCCTGTTCAGCTTCGGCCAGAAGCTCGCTTTGGCGCTGGCCCGGCGCGGCGCCCGCTCCGCCTGGGTCGGGGATGGCGTCGTCTGGCTCGCCCTCCTCGTCGGGTCGTTCGCCGGAACGGTCGCCTACGGGCGCCTGGCGTTGTATGCCCTCGCCATCCCCGCCGGCATCGCCGGTATCCTCGCCCTCGTCGCCACGGTCCTGACGGCACGGCGTGCCTCCGGCACGACGCCGGCGTGAGGTCCGGGCGCCACAGGTTCGGGTGCCCCGGGCCGACCGCAACCGCCTGACGAGAGTTCCCGCCGGATGGCCGAGACCGCTCCCTCCCTCCGCGACCACGTCGCCCCCATCGCGGCCGGCGCCCACGTCACCGCCGCCATGTGGCTGAAGGACACCCTGGCCCTGGCGCTCGGCGACGGCGCCGTGCTCCTCGCCGCCCGGGGCGAGGTTCGCCGCATCGAATCCCACCCGCAGGGCGCCATCCTGGTCGCAGCCGGCGACGGACGCCGGATCGTCACCGGCGGCGATGACGGTCGTGTGGTCGCGACCTCGGCCGAGGGGGAGACCGTCGCGGTGGCCTCCGCCAAGGGCGGCACCTGGATCGACGCCCTCGCGCTCCATCCCGATGGCGCCATCGCGTATGCGGCCGGGCGCAACGTGGTGGCGCAGGATGCCAAGGGTCGTGAAAAGGTGTTCGCCGCACCGTCCACGGCCCGGGGCCTCGCCTTCGCGCCGAAGGGCTATCGCCTCGCGGTGGCCCACTACAACGGCGCGACCCTGTGGTACCCGAATCTCGAGACCGCCCCCGAGTTCGTCGAGTGGAAGGGCTCGCATATCGACGTGACCTGGTCGCCCGACGGTCGCTTCATCGTCACCACGATGCAGGAGAACGCCCTGCACGGCTGGCGTCTCCAGCCCGACCGGGGCCACATGCGGATGTCGGGGTATCCCGGCAAGGTCCGCTCCGTGGCGTGGTCCGGCGACGGGAACTGGCTCGCCACGGGCGGGGCCGAGGCGGCCATCATCTGGCCGTTCGATTCCAAGGAAGGCCCCACGGGCAAGGCCCCCCGCGAATGCGGCGTGCGCCCGGCTCGGGTTTCCCGCGTGGCGTTCCACCCGAAGGCCCTCGTCCTCGCCATCGGGTACGAGGACGGCTGCATCCTGCTCGTGCGCTTCGCCGACGGCTCCGAACTCCTCGTGCGCCCGGCCGTGAGGGGCTCCGGCGTTACGGCCCTGGCCTGGGATGCGCGCGGCGCCCGCCTCGGCTTCGGCTGCGCCGATGGCGCCGCCGGCCTCCTCACCCTGCCGGGTTGACGTCGTGGCGCTGTTCGGATTCGGGCGCCGTCCGTCCCCGGCGGACGCCGCGGTGCGTGAGCGGCTTCTCGCCTGGACCCAAGCCGCCGCCGGCCTCGGGGCGGACGCCGTGGTCAAGGTCAACGAGATCGTCTGCGCCGACCCGGCCTGTCCCGGCCTGGAGACCATCCTGCTACTGATGCCGCCGGGCGCGGCAACGCGCGCCGTGAAGATCGGGAAGCCCATGGCTGAGGTGACGGAAGACGACGTGCGCCAAGCCCTGACGTCGGACTGACCCGGTCGGCCCGCGCACCCGAGGTCTCGCGCGGGGCGGGTCCCGCGCAGGATTGAATCCCGGTCGCTTTTCTGTCATATGCCGCCTCGCGTTGAACCGCCCGGCTGATCGGGCTGCCGTGGCGGTTCGTGCTGCTCCATCAGAAGCATCAACCGAGCGCATCCCTCCGATCCACCCGGATCGGGGCCAATGCGCGTTCAGGAGAGCCAAATGCCCAAGCTGAAAACCAAGTCGGGCGCGAAGAAGCGCTTCAAGATCACCGGCACCGGCAAGGTCATGTACGCCCAGGCCGGCAAGCGCCACGGGATGATCAAGCGGACGACGAAGCAGATCCGCAACCTGCGCGGCACCACAACCCTGTTCGAGGGCGATGCCGCCAACGTGAAGAAGTACTTCCTGCCCAACAGCCGGTAAGTTTTCCTCACCCGCCGAACTGCCTTTTTCGTAATCCAGGAGAGAACCCATGGCCCGCGTCAAGCGCGGCGTGACCAGTCACGCAAAGCACAAGAAAGTCCTCAAGGCCGCCCGTGGTTATTACGGCCGCCGCAAGAATACGATCCGGATCGCCAAGCAGGCGGTCGAGAAGGGCATGCAGTATGCCTACCGCGACCGGAAGAACAAGAAGCGCACGTTCCGTGCCCTCTGGATCCAGCGCCTCAATGCCGCTGTCCGTGAGCATGGCCTGACCTACTCGCGCTTCATCAATGCCCTGTCGAAGTCCGGCATCGAGGTGGACCGCAAGGCCCTGTCGGAGCTGGCCATCCATGAGCCGGCGACCTTCGCCGCCGTGGTCGAGAAGGCCAAGGCGTCGCTGCAGGGTGCCGCCAAGGCCGCTTGAGGCGCCTTCGTCCGACCTTCCGGTCGCGACCCGACGGACAAGGCGCGGTTCCCCATGGGGCCGCGCCTTTTTTCGTGTTGCCGAGGCGCCCCGGAGAATTGCGGGCCTCGCCCGCCCGCCTGGGGCTTGCCAAGCCGGCCTCGACCCGCAAAACCCCACTCATTACCCGCGACCTCCTACCCGCCACCCCATGAGCGCCCGGCCATCCCGCGGCCGCCCGCGCACCCGGTGAGTTGAACCCGATGACCGATCTCGACACCCTCGAAGGCGACCTCCTCGCCCAAGTCGCGGCCGCGTCCGACGAAGCGGCCCTCGACGGCGTGCGGGTGGCGGCGTTGGGCAAGAAGGGTTCGGTCTCCGAACTCCTGAAGACCCTGGGGGCCATGACGCCCGACGAGCGCAAGGCGCGCGGACCCCTCATCAACGGGCTGCGCGACCGCGTTCAAAGTGCCCTCGGCGCCCGGCGCGAGGCCTTGGCGGAAGCGGCGCTGACGGCGCGCCTCGCCGCCGAGCGCATCGACGTGACGCTTCCCGTGCGGGAGGCGCCGGAGGCGCGCGGACGCATCCATCCCATCAGCCAGGTCATGGACGAGATCGCGGCGATCTTCGCCGCCATGGGCTTCTCCGTCGCCGAAGGTCCGGACATCGAGACCGACGACTACAACTTCACCGCCCTGAACTTCCCGCCCGGCCACCCGGCCCGAGAGATGCACGACACCTTCTTCCTGGCGCCAGACCGTAACGGTCATCGCAAGGTGCTGCGCACCCACACCTCGCCGGTCCAGATCCGGACCATGAGGTCGAATGCGCCGCCGATCCGGGTGATCTGTCCGGGCCGGACCTACCGTCACGATTCCGACCAGACCCACACGCCGATGTTCCATCAGGTCGAGGGCTTGGTGATCGACAAGGCGGCCAACATCGCCAACCTCAAATGGGTGCTGGAAGAATTCTGCCGCACCTTCTTCGAGGTCGATGCCGTGAAGATGCGGTTCCGGCCTTCGTTCTTCCCCTTCACCGAGCCCTCGGCCGAGGTCGACATCCAGTGTTCGCGCAAGGGCGGCGAGATCCGCTTCGGCGAGGGCTCCGACTGGCTCGAGATCCTCGGCTGCGGCATGGTCCACCCGAATGTGCTGCGCAATTGCGGCCTCGACCCCGACAGCGTCCAGGGCTTCGCCTTCGGCATGGGCATCGACCGCATCGCCATGCTGAAATACGGCATGCCGGACCTGCGTCCGTTCTTCGAGGCGGACGTGCGCTGGCTCGACCATTACGGCTTCCGGCCGTTGGATATCCCGAGCCTGGTGTCGGGGCTGACGGGGTGAGATCGAGAGCGACGGGGGGACGCCCGGATGACCGAAGCCGAAATTCGCAAGGTTGCCAACGAGGTGCTGCGCGAAACGCTCGGAGCCCATGGCTTCGAGCAGGCCGACGTTCGTCCGGCCCCCGATTTCGACGGTGAGCCGGCACTCTACGTCACCGCCCATTTCAAACCGCAGGCGGGTGTCACCAGTGGCGAGGCCTCGACCCGGGCGCTGTCCTCGCTGCGTCGCAGCCTCCTCGACGCGGGTGAGGAGCGGTTTCCCTACATCTGGTACGACTATCCGGATGACGAGGTGCTTGGCGACGATCCCGTGAACACGCTTCCGGACCGGCTTTGATGCCGAGGCTCGGAAATCCGTTGGTCTACGATCTACTCGAGACGTCGCGCGCACTCGCGGGTACGGGAGGGCGAGCGAACCTTCGCAAAGCGGCCATGCGTCGAGCCACGAGCGGGGCTTACTACGCGGTCTTTCACGCGCTCTGTTTCATTTGCGCGAGTGAGCTGATCGGTTGGAGCCAGGACAACGATGTCTTGGAGCCGAGTTATCGTCTCCTGGACCATGGGACGGCGAAGAAGCGTCTCAACAGCCGGGATGCGACCTTAATTGGACCGTGCGTGACCGATATCGGTAACAACTTCTTGAGTTTGCAGGAAGCCCGAAACGTTGCGGACTATTCCCCACCCGCCCTGGCGGTCCGCCACGATGAGACGCTGCGGCTGATCGAGGTTGCGGAGCGGACTGTGGCGCTGATCGAATCTCTTCCAAAGCAGGACCGCAAGAAGCTTGCGGTTCTCCTCATCGCCAGAACCCGGCCGCTTTAGGCCAGACCGAGTCGAATCCATGAAATTCACCCTCTCCTGGCTGAAAGATCACCTCGAGACCGAGGCGCCCCTCGACACCATCGCCGAGACGCTGACGCGGATCGGCCTCGAGGTGGAGGGCATCGAGGACAAGGCCGCGACCCTGAAGCCCTACGTGGTCGCCCATGTGCTGTCGGCCGAGCAGCATCCGAACGCCGACCGCCTGCGCGTCTGCTCGGTGGATGCGGGTGACGGACAGCCCGTGCAGGTGGTCTGCGGCGCGCCGAACGCCCGGGCTGGCATGAAAACGGTGTTCGCGCCCCCGGGCACCTACGTGCCGGGCAAGGACATCACCCTCTCGGTGGGGACCATCCGGGGCGTCGAGAGCCGGGGCATGCTGTGCTCGGGCGCCGAGCTCGGTCTGGGCGAGGAGAGCGACGGTATCCTCGACCTGCCGGCGGACGCGCCGACGGGGCAGCCCTACGCGATCTATGCCGGCCTCGACGATCCGACCATCGAGATCAACCTGACGCCGAACCGGGCCGATTGCACCTCGATCCACGGCATCGCCCGCGATCTCGCCGCCGCCGGCGTTGGCGTCCTGCGGCACGAGCAGCAGCGGCCCATGCGCGGGGAGGGGGCTTGCCCGGTGCCCGTCACCCTGGCGTTCGAGGCGCACGACAGCGCGCTCTGCCCCTACTTCACCCTGCGCCGGATCACGGGCGTCACCAACGGGCCGTCGCCGGACTGGATGCAGGCGCGCCTGCGCGCCATCGGGTTGCGCCCGATCAACGCGCTGGTGGACATCACGAACTACCTCACCTTCGACCGGGGGCGGCCGCTCCACGTCTTCGACGCCGCCAAGGTGGCGGGTGGTCTGACCGTGCGCCGCGCGCGAAGCGGCGAAACGCTCAAGGCCCTCGACGGCAAGACCTATACGCTCACCGACGACACCGTGGTGATCGCCGATGCCAACGGCGTCGAATCCATCGGCGGCATCATCGGCGGCGAGGCCACGGGGTGCGACGCGGGCACCACGGACGTCCTCGTCGAATCGGCCCTGTGGGACTCCGTGAACATCGCCCAGAGCGGGCGGCGCCTCGGAATCATCACCGATGCACGCTATCGCTTCGAGCGTGGCGTCGATCCGGCCTTCACCCTGCCGGGGCTCGACCTCGCCACGCGCCTCATCCTGGAGATCTGCGGCGGCACCGCGAGCCAGGCCGTGATCGCCGGAGAGCCGCCCGAGACCGGGCGGGTCATCGATTTCCCCTGGACCGAGACCCGGCGTCTCGCCGGGCTCGAACTGTCGCGCGCCGAGATGAAGGTGACCTTGGAGAGCCTCGGCTTCCACGTCGCCGGCACCGGCGACCGGGTGAAGGTGCTCACCCCGTCCTGGCGCGCCGACGCCGAGGGCAAGGCCGACCTCGTCGAGGAGATCATCCGCATCGCCGGCCTCGACCGCATCGAGGCGAAGCCCCTGGAGCCTCTCCACGACAAAGGCGGCCAGCCGGTCCTCACCGTGCTTCAGAAACGGACGCGCCTCGCCAAGCGGGCCCTCGCGGCGCGCGGACTCGTCGAGGCGGTGACGTGGTCGTTCATTCCCCATGACGACGCCGTGCTGTTCGGCGGCGGCCGGGCGGACCTCGTCCTCGCCAACCCCATCGCGGCCGACCTGTCCGATATGCGGCCGAGCCTCGTGCCGGGTCTCCTGCGGGCCGCCCAGCGCAACGCCGACCGGGGCCTCGCCGATGTCGCCCTGTTCGAGGTCGGTCAGTGCTTCGAGAGCGACCAGCCCGAGGGCCAGACCATCCGCGCCACGGCGATCCGCCGGGCCACGGCCGGCCATCTCGGAGGCGGACGCCATTGGGACGGCGCCGCCGCCCCCGTGGATGTGTTCGACGCCAAGGCCGACGCCCTGGCGCTCCTCGCCGCCTTCGGCATCCCCACGGGGGGGTTGCAGGTGGTGGCCGGCGGGCCGGACTGGCTCCACCCCGGCCGCTCCGGCACCTTGCAGTTCGGACCCAAGAACCCAGTCGGATATTTCGGCGAGGTCCATCCGCGCGTGATGAAAGCCCTCGATCTCAAGGGGCAGATCGTCGCCTTCGAGATCACCCTCGATGCCGTTCCCCTGCCGAAATACCGCCCGACGAAGGTAAAGCCCGCCCTGGCCCTCTCGGACTTCCAGGCGGTCTCGCGCGACTTCGCCTTCGTGGTGCCGCGTGACGTGGCGGCGGGCGAGGTGGTGAAGGCGGCCCAGGCCGCCGAGCGCAAGCTCATCGCCGGTATCGACGTGTTCGACATCTACGAGGGTGTCGGCATTCCCGAGGGGTCGAAGTCGGTGGCCATCGCCGTCCGGCTTCAACCCGTGGAGCGGACCCTGACGGATATGGAGATCGAGGCGGTGACCGCCCGGATCGTCGCCGAGGTCGGCCGCAAGACCGGCGCGACCCTGCGCGCCTGACCGAGACCCGGAGCCTCGACATGATCGACCACGCCCTCGTCGAAGCCCTCTCGGCGGCGCGCTACCTCCCGGCGGACGAACTCCGGCGCGCCGTGGCGGCGCCGGAGACGGTGGCGGATGAAATCCTACGGGTGCTCGCCGGACCCGTCGCGGGCGTCGAGGTGTCGGAGGCGGATGCCAACCTGCTGTTCTACGGTCTGCACGTGCTGGCTGCCGCCCGCGACACCCGCGCGTTCGTGCCCCTGGTGCGCCTGCTGCACCAGGACGGCGAAACCCTCGACGCCCTGCTGGGCGATGCCCTGACGACCACGCTGGCGCGTGTCCTCGTCAGCGTCTTCGACGGGGACGTGGCCCCCCTCCACCAGCTCATCCTCGATAGCAGCCTCGACGACGTCGTGCGTTCGGAAGCCCTCGCGGCCCTGACCTTCCTGACCCAGACGGGCCGGGTCGACCGGCAGGCGACCCACGACCTCCTCGTGCGCTTCGACGACAAGCGCGCCGCCGTGGAGGGCGATCTCGGCTGGGTCGGCTGGGAGGAGAGCATCGCCCTCCTGGGCTTTGCCGATCTGGCGCCGCGCGCCGCCGCCGCGCGGAAAGACGGGCGCCTTACCGACGAGTTCAGCGACGAGCCCTGGTTCCGCACCACCCTGCGTCAGGCGCAGGCCAAGCCCGACGACCGCGCCCGGTTCGATCCGCGTCGCTACGGCACCGTCGATGATCCCGTGGCGGATCTGGCCTGGACCGCCGAGGATGCCGGCCAACCCGTGCGCAACCCCCTGAAGAATGTCGGCCGCAACGATCCGTGCCCTTGCGGCAGCGGCAAGAAGTTCAAGAAGTGCTGCCTCGACAAGGCGGCTTGATCGGGCGGATCAGCCGCGCCCGCCCAAGCGCGTGACGAGGCTGGCCGCCAGCCCGTCGTAGTCGCGCAGATGTACCCCGTCCGGGGGCGCGGCCCGGGTGGTGAGGCCCGGCCCGCCATCGCGAAACTCTGCGAACGGATCGAAGAACTCGCATCCGGTGCGCTCGCACAGATGCCGGAGGGCCGTGCTGTACGCGGCCACCGCCAGGGGATCGCGTTCCGCCTCCGCCTCCGGGCCGAGGGGCGGCACGGCCGCGACGAGAACCGTTTCGGCATCGGCCCGCAGCCATCCGAGGATGCGCGTCGCGGCCGCCTCGAACCCCGCGAGGGTCACCGCCGACCGTGGGGCGGCCCGGCGCAGGACATCGTTCGTTCCGAGCATCAGCACCGCCACTCCGGCCGGGACCCGGAAGCGGAGGGCGTCGACTTGCCGGGCATAGAGCCGCGCCGACGCGCCGCCGATGCCGCCGTTGACCACGGGTATCCGCCGCGCCAGGGCATCCCCCAACAGTTCCGCGTGCGAGTTGCCGGCCACGAATGCGAAGCCGGGCTTTGCCGCATCGAGGGCGGCGCGGATCTCCGGCAGGCGTCGGGCGAGGTGCGCGCCGGCCAGGCGTCGATTGCGCGGCGCCTCGTCCTCGGCACTGGACGCGAGGGCACTGCAGGCGGCGACGAGAACGCCCCGGCGCGTCCACTGCCCGGATCGTGTCCGGGCGTCGTCGCTTCTCATCGCACTGCCGTGCCCTCCTGGCTCCACGTGGGCCTTCGTGGCCTCGTCGCCTCGGCCGGGGAAGGCACCGCCCCGGATCGATCCGCGTCAGGCCGCGAATCCGGCGGATCGCGTGGGCATCAGGGCGGCATACTGCGCCTCGGGGACGCCATACGCCTCTGCCGAAGCTTCGAGAAGGCGTCTCCGATCGCGGATGACGATGATGCCCCGGTGGATCACCAGGGCTCCGAGGGTCACGAGGTCGCGCAGGGCCGTCGTCACACCCGCGCGCCGAACCCCGAGCATGAGCGACAGGAACTCGTGCGTGAGGGCGATATCCTCCCGGTCGACGCGGTCGTGGCACATGAGCAGCCACCGGGCGAGGCGCTGCTCGATGGTGAAGCGGCCGTTGCAAAGCGCCGTTTGGGCGACCTGGATCGAGAAGACGTGGGCGTATCGCAGGAAGTAGAGGTGCAGGGCGTGGTTCGACTCCACCGCCTCGCGAAAATCCGTCGCCGCGATCCGAAGGACCCTGCACGGAATCTGCACGAAGGATTCGTGCGGAGTGCTGTCGAGGCCGTAGAGCAGGGGGACCCCCGTCATGCCCTCCGGACCGATCAAGCCCGTTTCCAGGCGGGCGCCCCCGGGCGTTCGAGCGATCACGGAAATCAGACCGGGGCCGGGAAAGCACACCTGCGCAATCGCGGCGTTCGGTCGCTCGATCACCTGCTCCTGTTCGAGGGAGACCCCGGAGAGGTGGGGAGCGAGCCGTGCGAACAGGTCAGGCGGCAGATTGGCCAGCAGGGTGTTCTTCAAGCCGGACTGGTCGAAGGGCGATGTCATGGATGATGGGGGTCCGATCAATCAGTCGTCTGGAAATTTCATGTCTGTGGCTCGCTTCGTGGTCGTGGATACCCAAAGACGAAAGCTGTCGTTGATCTAAGATAGAAATCGCAAGAATCGTTCATTCCCGCCCCGGTCGATGTCGAAGGGGGCGTCGGTCGAGAAGGAACTGGGCCGGCGATCGAAGACCGGACACCCTCGTCGTTGGGATCAGTTGCAGCCGATGCAGATGCCCTTCGAGATTTCGTTGTCCTTCTTCTGTTGGGGTGTGCGCCGATCCGCGTCGCGGCTGACCTCCCCACCGGCCGCGGCACCCGGGGGCTTGGTCTGTCCCACGGCCGTGGTGTTGCGCGCCCGCGTCGTGGACGTGACGTCCCCGCCCGTTCCGGTCTCCATGGGGGATTGGGCAAGGGCGAGGCCGGACACCGCGAGGGTGAAGGCGACGGAGCAGATCGGAAGGACTTTCGACGGCACGTGTATTCTCCTGACCGAGGGACGACGGGGTTCAACGAACCCGGCCACGGAGGGTTCGGCGGCCCGTGCCTTTCGGTGCGGTGTCGCACGGGGGGCGGTCAGGGCCGGATTGGCGAGGCAGACGCGGGTGAGACGGGCATTCGTGGCCATGTGTCGAGCCCGTCGGGACGTGCGGCAGGAATACGCCGGCTTTTCCCGGAGCCGCCCCTGATCCTTGCGCGATCGGACCCTAGTTTGGAGGATATCCAGACTTCAAATCGCCGCCGCCCGGGGCAGCGCGATGTTCGCCCAGGCGTGCCCAACCCATCGACAGGTTCGAAAACCCCATGACGAGTCCAAGAGACTTCGAATTGAGCCGACGTGAATTGGTTGTGGGAGCGACGGCGGCCGGCGCCCTCACCACGCTCCCCCGGGGAGCCCACGCGGAGCAAGACCCCATGGATCAACCGGTTCTCGCCAAGGTCGCTTTTACGATCAACGGCGAACGCCGCGAGCTCGAACTCGATACCCGCACCAGCCTCCTCGACGCGGCCCGCGAGCACCTGCACCTGACGGGCTCGAAGAAGGGTTGCGACCACGGCCAATGCGGCGCCTGCACCATGATCGTCGACGGACGGCGCATCAATGCCTGCCTCACCCTCGCAGTCATGCACCAGGGTTCCGAGATCGTCACCATCGAGGGGCTGGGGCAGCCCGGCAACCTTCACCCGATGCAGGCCGCCTTCATCGCCCATGACGGCTATCAGTGCGGCTACTGCACGCCGGGCCAGATCTGCTCGGGCGTCGCCGTGCTGGCCGAGATCAAGGCCGGCATCCCCAGCCACGTCACGGCCGACCTCAACGCGCCGATGCAGGTGAGCGAATCCGAGATCCGCGAGCGCATGAGCGGCAACATCTGCCGCTGCGGTGCCTATTCCAACATCGTCGAGGCGATGACAGACGTTGCCGGGAGGCCCGCATGAAATCCTTCACCTACGAGCGTCCGAGCACGCCGGCGCAAGCAGCCCAGGCCCTGTCGGGCAAGCCGAACGCCAAGTTCATCGCGGGCGGCACCAACCTCCTCGACCTCATGAAGCTGCAGATCGAGACGCCGACCCACCTCGTCGACGTGAACGGCTTGGGGCTGGATAAGATCGAGGCGACGCCGGAAGGCGGCCTGCGCGTCGGTGCCCTGGTGCGCAACACCGATCTCGCCGCCGATGCGCGGGTGCGCAAGGATTACGCGGTGCTCAGCCGGGCGTTGCTGGCCGGCGCCTCGGGGCAGTTGCGCAACAAGGCGACGACCGCCGGGAATCTGCTCCAGCGGACGCGCTGCCCGTATTTCTACGACACCGCCCAACCCTGCAACAAACGCCAGCCCGGCTCGGGTTGCGGCGCCCTCGCGGGGGTCTCGCGCACCCTCGCGATCATCGGGGCGAGCGAGGCCTGCATCGCCACCCATCCGGGCGACATGGCGGTGGCCATGCGCGTCCTCGACGCCACCGTCGAGACCGTGGATGCCAGGGGCAATGCCCGCCGCATCCCCATGGCCGAGTTCCATCGCCTGCCCGGCGACAGGCCGGAAATCGACACGACTTTGAAGCCCGGCGAGCTCATCACCGCCGTCACCCTGCCCAAACCGCTGGGCGGCAAGCACATCTACCGCAAGGTCCGCGACCGGGCGTCCTACGCCTATGCCCTCGTCTCGGTAGCGGCGGTGATCCAGCCCGATGGGTCGGGCCGGGTCGCCCTCGGGGGCATCGCCCCCAAGCCCTGGCGGGTCGAAGCCGCCGAGGGCGTCCTGCCGAAGGGCGCCCGCGCGACGACGGAGCAGCTCCTGGCCGGTGCCAAGCCGACCCACGACAACGCCTACAAGATCAAGCTGGCCGAGCGCACGCTCGGCGCGGCGCTCATCGAAGCGAGGGCTTGAGCCATGAAGTTCGACACGCCCGCGGGCCAGAACCCCATCGACCAGCTCAAGGTCGTCGGCAAGCCCACCGATCGCATCGACGGCCCCTACAAGACCACCGGCACCGCGCCCTATGCCTACGAGCGCCACGACGTCGCGCCGAACCAAGCTTACGGCTATGTCCTCGGCGCCGGGATCGGGAAGGGACGCCTGCGCGCCCTGAACACCGCGACTGCACGCAGGGCGCCCGGCGTGATCGCCATCGTCAGCACCCTCGACACGCCAAAACTCGGCCTTGGACGGATGAACACCGCGAACCTGTTCGGTGGGGCGGAGATCCAGCACTACCATCAGGCCATCGCCCTCGTGGTCGCCGAGACCTTCGAGCAGGCGCGCGCCGCCGCCTTCCTCATCCGGGCCGATTACGCCGCCGAGCCGGGCGCCTTCGACCTCGACGTCGCGGCCAAATCCGCCAAGCCCGTCGAGGGCGGCAGCGGCGAGGGCAGCGGCAGCGGCGCCGAGGATCGGGTGGGCGATTTCGAGAAGGCCTTCGCCGAGGCACCGGTCCAGTTCGACGAAACCTTCACGACGCCCGACGAGAGCCACGCGATGATGGAGCCGCACGCCTCCATCGCCGCCTGGGACGGCGACAAGCTGACCCTCTGGACCTCCAACCAGATGATCGCCTGGGGCAAGGGCAGCGTCGCCAAGATCCTCGGGATCAAGCCCGAGAACGTGCGGATCGATTCGCCCTATATCGGCGGTGGGTTCGGCGGAAAGCTGTTCGTGCGCTCCGACGCGATTCTCGCCGCGCTGGGCGCCAAGGCGGCGGGGCGTCCCGTCAAGGTGGCGCTGACGCGGCCCCTGATCGCCAACAACACCACCCACCGGCCCGCCACGATCCAGCGCATCCGCATCGGTGCGACGAAGGACGGACAGATCACCGCCATCGCGCATGAGAGCACGTCCGGCAACCTACCGGACGGACGGCCCGAGACCGCCGTCGATCAGACGAAGCTCCTCTATGCCGGGGCGAACCGCCTCACCGCCCTAAAGCTCGCCCATCTCGATCTGCCCGAAGGCAACGCCATGCGGGCGCCGGGCGAGGCGCCGGGCCTGATGGCCCTCGAGATCGCCATGGACGAAATGGCGGAACGGCTCGGCCTCGATCCCGTGGCGTTCCGCATCCGCAACGACACCCAGGTCGATCCGGGGCATCCCGACCGCCCGTTCTCTCACCGCAACCTCGTCGGATGTCTCGAACAGGGGGCCGAGCGATTCGGTTGGGGCAAGCGCAATCCGAAACCCGGACAGGTCCGGGACGGGCATTGGCTCATCGGGATCGGCATGGCGGCGGGGTTTCGCAACAACATGCTGACGAAGTCGGGCGCCCGCGTCCGCCTCGACGCCAAGGGCGTCGTGACCGTCGAGACGGACATGACCGATATCGGCACCGGCAGCTACACCATCATAGCCCAGACGGCGGCCGAAATGATGGGCCTGCCCCTGGAACGGGTCGTGGTGCGGCTCGGCGATTCCGACTTCCCCGCCTCGGCCGGGTCCGGCGGCCAATGGGGCGCCAACAATTCCACGGCGGGCGTCTACGCGGCCTGCGTGAAGCTGCGCGAGGCCGTGGCGCAGAAGCTCGGCGTCAACTCGGCGGACGCGGTGTTCGCCGAGGGCGAAGTCCGGTCCGGCAATCGGGCGATGCCCCTGGCCGAGGCCGCGACGGACGGCGACCTCACGGGCGAGGATTTCATCGAGTACGGCGACATCTCGAAGCAGAAGCAGCAATCCACCTTCGCGGGCCACTTCGTGGAGGTCGGCGTCGATATGCACACGGCCGAGATCCGGGTCCGCCGCATGCTGGCGGTCTGCGCCGCCGGGCGCATCCTCAACCCGAAATCGGCCCGCAGCCAGGTTATCGGCGGGATGACCATGGGGGTGGGCGGCGCCCTGATGGAGGAACTCGCCGTGGACACGAAGCGCGGCTTCTTCGTCAACCACGATCTCGCCGGCTACGAGGTGCCGGTCCATGCCGACATTCCGCATCAGGAGGTGATCTTCCTCGACGAGGTCGATCCCATGTCGTCGCCGATGAAGGCCAAGGGGGTGGGCGAACTCGGCATCTGCGGCGTCGGCGCGGCCGTGGCGAACGCGGTCTACAATGCCACGGGCATCCGGGTGCGGGACTATCCCATCACCCTCGACAAGCTCTTGGACCGCATGCCCGACGCGGCCTGAGCGAATCCCGTGGGGCGCGCCCGATGCGCGCCCCGCCTCACTCTCGACACGCTGACCTTCGAGAGCCTAGATCCGGCGGGGGAGGGGCTTTCCCACCCGCCCGTGTCGCCAAGGGGTCTTCGTGAAGCGCGGTCGCCTCAAGATCGGTCATCCGGCCCCAGCGCAAGACAGCCGCCAGGATTCGCGCGCCGCTCCGCGTTCCCATACGGGAATCGAGGCGCCCCTCGACCTCCTCGGTCCCGACGCGCCCCGCTTCGATCGGCGCGAAGTCAACCTGCGCTGGCTCTGCGCCAGCACCCTGACGGGCTTGACGGGCGCCGGCCTCATCGGGGCGGCGATCCACGTCTCGTTTCAGAGCGACATCTCGTTCGCGGCGATTCCCGAGCGGGCGGCCGTGGTGGTCAAGCCGGCGCCGAGCGACGACGACATCGCCCTTGCCCGCAAGGGCGACCGTCTCGTGCGCAACCTCATGATCGCCTCGGCCAAGCAGAGTTTCCGCGCGCCCGTGACCGTGCGGTTGGCCGACAGGGAGATCATCAAGGTCCGGCCCTTCGTCCGCGTCTCCACGGCCCTGTCCATGACCACGGGCGTGTTCGCGGCCGAGATGCCCAAATTCGATCCCATGAAGTTCACCTCCGACGAACCGACCGAGCGGGCACCCGATCCCGGCATCACGGAGGGGCCGGGCGGCGAGGTGACGGTGGTCAAGCAGGACCTCGTCGGGCTTCCCGTCGAGGCCGGTTCGCCCGCCCTCACCGATGATGACGTCACCGCGCAGGTGGAGGAGGAGCGCCGCCTCGCTACGGAGGCCGGCCGCCGCAGCGCCGTGCCGGTGGCGCCCCAGATCATGCTGTCGCGCACCCTGCAGCACGGCGGCCCAAATCCGGATTTCGACGGGGCGGCCCAACCCGCCGGCGGCAGCCCGTTCCAGTCCATCGACGTTCTCGTGGTCCCGGAGAACGTGACGAAGCTGCCCAAGGTGAGCTTGCGGGCCGGCGATGTGTCCCTCGTCGACGAGCGCGACCTCGCCCTCAAGCGTGGCGAGACCCTCGATGCGGTGTTGCGCGCCACGGGACAGGCCAGCGAGGAGCAGGTCCGTGGCATCGTCGCGGCCCTCGGCGGACGTGCCCGCATCGCCGAACTCACCGAGGGGCAGCAATTCCGCCTCCAGATCGCCCCGGGGCCGAAGCCCGGCGATCCGAGGCAGGTGACGCGTGTAATCCTGTATGGTGAGGGCGGCATCGAAGGCATCGCCGCCGTCAACGACCGGGGCGCCTTCGTCTCCGTCGCGCCGCCGACGGAGGGCGCGCCCTCGGCCAAGGTCGCGGGCAAGACCGAAGCGACCTCCGAGGACGAGGAGGACGACGGCTCCGGCCCCCGCCTGTACCAGAGCCTCTACGAGACGGCGGCCCGGCACGAGTTGCCCCGCACCACCGTCGAGGATCTCGTGCGGATCTTCGGCTACGACGTGGATTTCCAGCGGCGCATCTCGCCGGGCGACTCCCTCGACGTCTTCTACACCTTCGACGAGGAGGCGGGGCAGGGCAACACCGAGCGGCCGGAACTCCTCTACGCCTCGCTCAACCTCGGCGGCGAGCCGCGCAAGGTGTACCGCTTCCAGTCACCCGACGACGGCACCGTCGATTACCTCGACGAGCAGGGCCGGTCGCTCAAGAAGTTCCTCATCCGCAAGCCCATCGCCGACGGCATCATGCGGTCAGGCTTCGGCTATCGGCGCCACCCGGTGCTCGGCTACGCCAAGCTCCATACGGGCGTCGATTGGTCGAACCCCATCGGCACCCCCATCGTCGCGGCGGGCAACGGCACGGTGATCAAGGCCGACTGGGATTCCGGTTATGGCCGGAGGGTCGAGATCCAGCACATCAACGGCTACGTCACGACCTACAATCATATGTCGCGGTTCGCCCGTGGCATGGCGGCGGGTGTGAAGGTCCGGCAGGGGCAGGTGATCGGCTATGTCGGGTCCACCGGTCTCTCGACGGGTGCACACCTGCATTACGAGGTGATCATCAACGGCCACTTCGTCGATCCGATGAAGATCCGCGTCCCCCGGGGGCGCGAACTCGACGGCCGGATGCTGGCCGAGTTCGCGCGTCAACGCGAGCAGATCGACGCCGTCATGCAGAAATCGCGCTCCGCCACGGCCATGGCCCAGCGCGATCCCATTCGCTGATCCTGGGCCGCCGCCGACGCCGCCGGCTCCGCAAGGGCGGAGTTCGACGACGGTCAGGCGCTGTGCGGGCTTTACTTGGGATTCGGTTTCCGCTTCGGGCGAGCGGAAGCCGGATCAGGCCGAGGCCGTCTCGCCGAGCATGATCCGGGCGGTGTCGAGCATCGTCTTCATGGCCGCCGCGGCATCCTTGTAGGCCGGGGTTCCGACATCCCAGTTGTGGGTCGCCAGGGCGCCGATCATACGCTCGGCGCATTCCAGGGCCTTGGCCTCGGCTCTGATCAGGTCGGGCAGGGCCGGATGGTTGCCGAGCGGTCCCGTGCGAAGCAATCCGGCGAGGCTCGCGCCGTCGTTCCAGGGCAGCTTGGCGAGATTGCGATCCGGCTCGGCGAGGCCGACGAGGACACGGGCGAGCTTGCGCTTCCAGGAGCCAATATCGGCCGGCAGCCGTACGATGGCGTAGGTGGATTGATCCCGGGGGCCGTTCGCCAGGGCTTTCTGCCCCACGGTTTCGGCTTTCACGAGACGGTCCGTGATCTGCGCGATCTCTTCGTGCGTCTTCGCGGCCTTGCCGGCGATGCCCTGGACGGTCGTCGAGATTTCGGCCGTGGCGCTGCGCTGCTGGCCGAGCATATGGGCGATGGCGTGGTTGAGGTCCGTCGCCTTGCCGATCCGGTCGTTGGCCTGGGCCACCCGGGTCTCCAGGCCCTCGACGATGCTCCGGCCCGTGGCGACGGCGCTGCGGCTCTCGCTCACCGCCTGCGCGATGGAGCCCATCTCGACGGTCAGCGTGTTGAGGAGCGTGCGGATCTCTCCGGTGGACTTCGCTGTCTGGGCCGAGAGGGACTTCACCTCGGCGGCGACGACGGAGAATCCGCGTCCGGCCTCGCCGGCCCGGGCGGCCTCGATGGTGGCGTTGAGTGCCAGCAGGTTCGTCTGGCTGGATATGGCCGCGATGGCGGTGGCCATGGCCTCGATCTGCGCGATGGCCCGCTCCAGCACGACCACCCGGTCGGAGATCTGGACGGTGCGACCCTCGATCGCCTGCATGGCGTTCCGCGCCTGGCCACCATCCGTGATACAGTGCTGCATCGCCGACAGGGCGTCTTCGGCCACCTTCACCACCGTATCGGACGTCTGGGCGACTTCAGCGATGGAGGCCGCCAATTCTTCCGCCGCGCCCGCGATGGTCTGGGTCGCGCGGGCGACTTCGCCGATGTCGTAGGTCATCCACCCGGTGTTGGTCGCGGCCTCCGAGGCTTCGCGCGCCACCCGTGCCGTGCTGCCGAGGGCCTGCAAGGTGGTCCGGCTGCTCGACGCGTGGAATTGGCCCAGGGCGGACTTCAGGGGACCTTCGGGAAGGTCGGTCGCGTTCAGATCCTGGGTCGCCATCAGGCGCTCCACGGCACGGACCAGGAGGGTATCGTCCGCCGGAGCGGGGGCGGCGGCCGACGTCGTCTCCGACGTCGTTTGATTCTTCGCGAATCGGGTCAGGGGCAGACCAAGCATGGAGCGGCGTCCTTTGGCAACGGACGACGAGTAGTCCGGTTGAATTAAAAGGTACTTAACATGGGGTTGCTTGCGGGCTCGCGAAAAGGTTTTCCGCACTCGTCCGAAGTGACCAGCCGTCCCGCCTGTACCAATGTCCATCGCACTTTCACGATGCAACTTCTGCTAGTTTCTTTCAAAGATCGAGCGGACTGTCTCCGGGCCATCGAACCGGTCCGGATGAGGTCGCCGATGGCCGCTCATACGAACGCTGCTTGCGTCCTTCGGAATGACGGCGTTCGGTTGTTCTCTTGACCCGCGCGGTCTCCAGATCCAGCGATTACTTCCGGAGAGTGGATGCCGGATCGATCTTGGCGCGATGTCCTGCCGATTTAAGCCATGCCTGGTGCCGCCGTGCCCGTCGCCGGGGGGGTGAGCGGATAGGCGGCGTTGCGGTCGAGGAGCGTCGGTGGGTGAATCGGGGCCGCGATGGTACAGACGACGCCCTCCGTCGCGAAAAGAAGCTTCACGTCTCCAGCGAGATCGCGGGCGAGGCTGCGTTCGATGAGGCGTGAGCCGAAGCCCGTGCGGGTGGGTGGGGTGACGGGCGGGCCGCCGCTCTCGCGCCAGCTCAAGGAAAGACGCAGATCCGGGTCTCGGCTCACCGTCCATCCAATCGCGATGGTGCCGCCTTCCCGCGACAGGGCGCCGTATTTCACCGCGTTGGTGCCGAGTTCGTGCAACGCCATGGCGATGGAGAGGGCGACGCGCGGCGGCAGGCGTAGGGCCGGCCCGGCGACATGGAACCGCGAGGCTTGGCCGTCGCCCGCATCGAGGGGCGCGATGGCGTCGGCGACGACGGTGGCGAGTTCGGCTCCCTCCCAACTCTCGCGGGTGAGGACGTCGTGGACCCGCGCCAGGGCGAGGAGCCGCGCCTCGAAGGCCGCCCGTGCCGCCTCGGCTTCCGCGCCCTCGAGGCGGCGCAGGGATTGACCGGCGATGGATTGCACGGTGGCGAGGGTGTTCTTCACCCGGTGATTGAGTTCGTGGATGAGGAGCAGGAGGTGCTCCTCCGCCCGCTTGGCCTCGGTGATGTCGACGTTGCAGCCCGTGTAGCCGAGGAAGGCGCCGGTATCGTCCCGGCGCGGAACGCCTTCGCAGCGCAGCCAGCGGACCTGACCGTCGCGGTCGATCACCCGGACTTCACCGCGGAACGACCGGCGGGCCTCGAACGCGTCCCGGAACAGGGTCGAGAAGGCCGGCAGGTCTTCGGGGTGAACAATCCTCTGCCAGCCATCGTCCTGCAGGGTTTGGGCCGCCGCGCCGAACAGGTGCTCGAAATGCATGTTGGTGAAGCTGAGCGTCGCGGTCTCGTCCGTCATCCAGATCAGGGCCGGGGCCGAATCGGCCATGTGCCGGAAGCGCGCTTCGCTCTCCCGTAAGGCGCTCAAGCCGCGCTCGGTTTCGGCCAGGGCCCGATCGCGTTCGCGGATGCGCGTGCGCAACTGGATCGAGGCATCGGCCAGGACCTCGCCGAGGGTGCGGATCTCGTTGATCTGGGAGGAGACGCGGGGGATCGCCTCGCCCCGGGCCAGGGCCGGCCCCGTCGCGGCGAGGCGCCGGAGGGGCCGGGCGACCCGCGACCACAGGCTCACGGCGAGGACCGACGACGTCGCGAGCACCACGAGGCCGAAGCCGCAGAACGCCCAGATCCAGCCATGCAGCCGGGCTTCGACGAGGGATTGCGGGATGACGGCCCCCACGGTCCATCCCGTGAGGCGGGCCCGGGCCTCCACGACGGTGACGGGCTTCATGGATCGGTCCTTCCCCTCCCAGACCCCCGCCGTGCTCGTCTGCCTCTGGCGCAGCATCGGGAAGCGGGAGCGGCCCACCACGAGATCCGGATCGGGCAGGCGCGCGAGCACGACGCCGTTCCGGTCCGAGATCCCCGTCGTCCAGCCGGCGACGCTCTCCCGAGTGATCAGGGCCTGGAGACGCGCCACGGGCGCGGTGAAGCTGAGGATGAAGGCGACCTCCCCCTCCACCGAGACCGGGACCGCGATGGCGTAGCTCGCCGTCATCGGGGACGATCCCTGAAGGAGGTTCGACACCACGGCCCGCACGGAGCCGCTGGCCACCTCGCCGTCGAACGGTAGGCCCATCTTCGGCATCGGAGCGCCTTTCGGCACCGCCGTGTTGACGAGTTGCTGCCCGTCGGGGCGGCGCAGGAGGATGTCGAGGCCCACCGCGTCGCGTACGAGCCGGGCCTGGGTCTCGAAGTTGGCGAAATCGGAATCCCTCAGGCGCGGGGAGGTCGCGAGGGTCTGGAGCACCGAGACGAGGCCGGCGGTGTCCCGATCGACCGAGAGGGCGATGCTGCGCACGTTCTCGCGCGCGTCCTGCTCGAAGCGCGCGCGCTCCGTGCTGGCATAGCGCACGAGGAGAATCGCCGTGAACAGCAGGCCCGGTCCAATGAGGGCGATGACGAGGGCGATGAGGTAGACCTGGGTCGAGACGTCGCCGCGCCAGAGATCGGGCAGCAGGCGGCCGAGGCGCTTCGAGCGCCGCCGCAAGCGTTCCAGGGGCGCGCGGCCGGGGCGCGCCTTCTCCGGATGTGACTTGCCCGGACGTGAATCCCCTGGACGTGACTCGCCCGGAATCATCTCGCCCGGCACGGTCTCGCCACCACCGGCCTGCGGGTCGGGGCCGATCATGGACGATCGACGTGACCGAGGTCGCGGGCCGGGTCGATTCGATCGCGGACCCGCTGCTTGAGCGTCTTCACGTCGGGAAAGCCGCCGTCCCGCGTCCGGTCCCAGATCGTCTCTGCGCCGCACGCGATCACGAACACGCCGCCCGATCCGGGAACCAGGGCGACTTCACCGAGGTCGTCTCGGAAGGTGGAGAGAAGTTCCTGAGCCATCCAGGCCGCACGCAGGAGCCACTGGCATTGCGTGCAGTAGACGATGGCGATTCTCGGCTTCTCGACGAGGGCGACCGGCGTTCCATCCATGGCCGGCACAGCGCACCGAACCCCCCCGACTTGTCAACCACGGGGCGTGGGGTGGCTCCTTCCGATCCGGGCCACGCTTGTCGCCGGCCCCTCGACCGGGAAACACTTTTCTTCTGAACGGCCGAGCCTATCTGTCGCAGGGCGCTCCGCGTCGGGCGCCCCGTCCTCACCGTTTTCCCCGGAGTTCCCCCGCATGCCTTCAGGCGCCGCCATCCTCCCGAACCCGTCCGTCTTCGGCCGTGTCCGTGCGGCGTTCGTGGCCCTGGCGCTCGCCACCACGCTCACGGGCTGCGGCGCCATCAACCGGGTGCCGACCTTGGAGGAGCAGGCGAAATCGTCCTGGAGCGAGGTCCAGAACCAGTACCAGCGCCGGGCCGACCTGATCCCGAACCTCGTCGAGACGGTGAAGGGCTACGCCCAGCAGGAGAAGGACGTGCTCGTCGGCGTCACGGAGGCCCGGGCCAAGGCCACGAGCGTGAAGGTCGATGCCGGGACGGTGAACGATCCGCAGAAGTTCAAGGAGTTCCAGGATGCCCAGAACCAGCTCTCGGGCGCCCTCGGCCGCCTGCTCGTGAGCGTGGAACGCTATCCCGATCTGAAGTCGAACCAGAACTTCCTCGCCCTGCAATCGCAGCTGGAGGGGACCGAGAACCGCATCGCCGTGGCGCGGCGCGACTATATCGGGGCCGTCCAGGCTTACAATACGGAGGTGCGGACCATTCCGGGCCGCTGGATCGCCGCGTGGTTCTACCCCGAGGCCAAGCCGATGGAGACCTTCACGGCAACGCCGAATTCCGAGCGGCCCCCCAGTGTGAAGTTCTAGGCCGCCATGGCGCATCTCGCCGACCGTGACGTGCGGGCGGTCCTCCTCGGGCTCGTGCTTATTCTCCAGGCGACCTGGGGGGCAGGGCCCGCCTCGGCCGCCGACCCGACGTTTCCGGCGCTCGGCGGGCGAGTCGTCGACGCGGCGGGTCTGCTCGGAGCGGAGGATCGCGCCGGCCTCGCGGCGAAGCTCAAGGCCCATGAGGACAAGACCTCCGATCAGGTCGTGGTCGCCACGGTGCCCGATCTGCAGGGCCTAACGGTGGAGGATTACGCCAACCGCCTGTTCCGGCACTGGGCGCTCGGCCAGAAGAAAACAAACAACGGTGTGCTGCTGCTCGTGGCCCCGAAGGACCGCAAGGTTCGAATCGAGGTCGGCTACGGCCTCGAAGGCGCCCTGACGGATGCCCTGTCGAAGGTGATCATCACGACGGCGATCACGCCACGGTTCAAGGTTGGCGACTATGCCGGTGGCCTGAATGCCGGCGTCGATGCGATCCTGTCGATCCTGTCGGGGGACGCCGAGACCTGGCAGCGCAAGGCCGAGATCCGCCGGGACGAGGCCGATCCGAGACAGGTGATCCTCTTCATCGTGATCTTCCTGGTGATCCTGTTCCTGGCCTACCGCATGAACAGGGGTGGGCGCGGTGGCGGGTTCGTGGTCCTGCCCGGGCCTTCCTCCGGGGGATGGAGTGGCGGCGTCTCGGGCGGCTTCGGGGATGGCGGATTTTCCGGCGGCGGCGGTTCGTCGGGTGGGGGAGGGGCCTCGGGTGACTGGTGAGTCGATCCTGAACCGGGACGCCCTGGCGCGGATCGCCGAGGCCGTCCGCCGCGCCGAGGCCGCGACGGCGGGCGAGATCGTCGTGCTGATTGCGGCCCGGGCCGGAACCTACCGCTCGGCGCCCCTGGCCTTCGCCCTAGCCTGCGGGCTCCTCGCGCCGTGGCCGCTGATCCTCCTCACGCCGTGGAGCGCCGCTTCAATCTGCCTCGCCCAGGCCTGCGTCGTTCTCGGCGCCTTGGGCCTCGGCCTGCATCCGCGCCTACGCATGGCTCTGGTGCCGCTCGCGATCCGGGAGGCCCGCGCCCACGAGGCGGCCCGACGGGAATTCCGGTCGCGCGGCCTGTGCCGGACGCCGGATCGCACGGGGATCCTCATCTATCTCGCCTGCGCCGAGGGCCATGCCGAGATTGTGGCCGATTCCGGCATCGCCGCCCGCGTGCCGGCCGCCGCGTGGCAGGATTCCATCGGGGCGTTGCTCGCCGCCCTGCGCCGGGGCGACATGGAGGCGGGGCTCCTCGCCGCCGTCGAACGGGTCGGTGCGATCCTGGCGGCCGAACTGCCCGGCCGCCCGGACGATCCCGACCTTCTCCCCAACCGCGTCATCGTCGTCGCGTGACGTATTGAGCTTGGGGCGCTGGCCGTGAGTCGCGCTCAACGGCCGCCGTTCGCTGAAACGCAAGGGTGACACTTGTGTGATGATGTTCGCGGTTTGCCTCAGACATCTGGCCCTGGCGCCGGATTTGCGCAAAAAGGGGGCTTGACGATCTGCGGATAAGGACAGGTCGCGGGAGTGAGGCGCCGATGAGTGCGATCAGTAAACACGGGCCCTGGGCCCTCGTCGGAGCGTTGGGCGCCGCCGCCCTCGCCATAGTGGCCACCACGCGTGGGGAAACGGTCAACGCCCTCTGGATCGTGGTCGCCGCCGTCTGCGTCTACCTCATCGCCTACCGCTACTATTCGCTGTTCATCGCCCGGAAGGTGATGCAGCTCGACGAGACCCGCCCGACCCCGGCGCACCGCCACAACGACGGGCTCGATTACGTTCCCACCAACCGCAACGTCTTGTTCGGGCACCATTTCGCCGCCATCGCGGGCGCCGGTCCCCTCGTCGGCCCCGTGCTCGCCGCCCAGATGGGCTACCTGCCGGGCCTGCTCTGGATCCTGGCCGGCGTCGTGCTCGCGGGCGCCGTGCAGGACTTCATGGTCCTGTTCATCTCCATGCGGCGCGACGGTCGCTCGCTCGGTGAACTCATCCGCGCCGAACTCGGGACCATTCCGGGCGTCATCGCGCTGTTCGGCACCTTCATGATCATGGTGATCCTGCTCGCCGTCCTGGCGATGATCGTCGTGAAGGCGCTCGCCGAGAGCCCGTGGGGCACCTTCACGGTCGCGGCGACGATCCCGATCGCCATGCTGATGGGTCTCTATGCCCGCTACATCCGCCCCGGAAAGGTCGGCGAGGTCTCGATCATCGGCTTCGTGCTCCTGATGCTGGCCATCGTGTATGGCGGCAACGTCGCGGCCGATCCGTACTGGGGTCCGTTCTTCACCTTCACGGGCACGCAACTCTGCTGGCTGCTCATCGGCTACGGCTTCGTGGCCTCGATCCTGCCGGTCTGGTTGCTTCTGGCCCCGCGCGACTACCTTTCGACCTTCCTCAAGATCGGCACCATCGTGGGCCTGGCGCTCGGCATCGCCTACGTCGCCCCGCACATGCAGATGCCGGCCGTGACGAAGTTCGTCGACGGCTCCGGGCCGGTCTGGGCCGGGTCGCTGTTCCCGTTCCTGTTCATCACCATCGCGTGCGGGGCGGTCTCGGGCTTCCATGCCCTGATCTCGTCGGGCACCACCCCGAAGCTCATCGACCGTGAGACGGATGCGCGCTTCATCGGCTACGGCGGCATGCTCATGGAGAGCTTCGTCGCCGTGATGGCCCTGGTCTCCGCCAGCGTCATCGAGCCGGGCATCTACTTCACCATGAACTCGCCGGCCGGCCTCGTCGGCACCACGCCCGAGAGCGCGGCGGCCGCGGTGACGAAGCTCGACCCCGCCTTCACCATCACGGCGGCCCAGATCGCCCAGACCGCCGTCGATGTCGGCGAGCACTCCATCATCTCCCGCGCCGGCGGCGCGCCGACCCTGGCGGTCGGCATGGCGCACATCATCTCCTCGGCCATCGGCGGCAAGGCGATGATGGCGTTCTGGTACCATTTCGCCATCCTGTTCGAGGCCCTGTTCATCCTCACCGCCGTGGATGCGGGCACGCGGGCCGGCCGCTTCATGCTGCAGGATCTGCTCGGCCTCGTCTCGCCGAAGTTCAAGGATACGTCCGCCTGGGCGCCCAGCATCCTGGCCACGGCCCTGTGCGTCGGTGCCTGGGGCTACTTCCTCTACCAGGGCGTCACCGATCCGCTCGGCGGCATCTACACCCTGTGGCCGCTTTTCGGCATCTCGAACCAGATGCTGGCCGCCGTGGCTCTCACCCTCGCCACCGTGGTGATCTTCAAGATGAAGCGCGAGCGCTACGCGTTCGTGACCATCATCCCCACCGTGTGGCTGTGCATCTGCACCCTGACGGCCGGCTGGCAGAAGATCTTCTCGGCGGACCCGAAGATCGGCTTCCTCGCCCATGCCGACCGGTTCTCGGGTGCCATCGCGGAGGGCAAGGTTCTGGCACCGGCCAAGAACATGGCGGACATGCACAAGATCGTCTTCAACGATCGCATCGACGCGGCCCTCGCGGTGATGTTCGTCGGCCTCGTCGTCGCCATCGCGGCCTTCGGCATCAAGGCCTGCGCGAAGGCCTACCGGGCCGATCGCTGGACCGCCCTGGAAAGCGGCGGCCCCGTCGCGGTTCCGGCGGAGTAAGCACCATGGCGCTGTCGTCGATGGAGTTGCGGGACCGTCTCAAGACCTTCTCGAAATGCGTCTGCGACGGCGCCCGCCTCATGGTGGGGCAGGGCGATTACGAGGCCTATGCCGCCCATATCCGTAAGACCCATGCGGATCAGGAGCCCATGAGCGAGCGCGAGTTCTTCCGCAATCGCGAGAATGCCCGCTTCGGGGTCGGCAACCGCAACGGGTTCCGCTGCTGCTGAACGGTCCGTCACGGTCTCCGGGGGCGCCACCGGAGACCGCGCGCGCCTTCGTCGCGCCGGCCATGACGGCGTTTGTATTCAATCCGAAACAAATCTCCCGCATGCCCCCTCCCTGCGTCGCGGTTCCGTGACGGCACGGTCCGTGCGACCGCCCGAAGGGTCGACGACGGAGACGGCATGGGTCTCGTTCAGTACGCGCTGAAATTCCGGATCACGATCTACGTCCTTGCCGTGCTGATGATGCTCGGCGGTGCCGCCGCCGTCGTCGTGGCGCCGAAGGACGTGCTGCCCACCGTCGATATCCCGGTGGTCGTGGTGGTGTGGACCTATAACGGCCTCTCGACCGCCGAGATGGAGCGCCGCATCACCACCTATGCGGAGTTCTCCCTCTCGAACAACGTCAACAACATCGCCCGGATGGAATCGACCACCCTGCAGGGCACGGCGATCCAGAAGATCTATTTCGACGGGGCGGTGAGCATCGATCTCGCTATCGCCCAGACCGTCTCGGCGATGAACTCCATCCGCTCCACCATGCCACCGGGGGTTCAGCCGCCCATCGTCCTGCGGTTCTCGGCGTCCTCCGTGCCGGTGATCCAGCTGTCCCTGTCCTCCGACCGCGAGAGCCTGACCAAGGTCTACGACTACGCCCAGTACCGGATCCGCCAGCGCCTGACCCAGGTGCCGGGCTCGACCCTGCCGTCGCCCTTCGGCGGCACCCCGCGCCAGATCATGGTCGACCTGGATCTGCACGCCCTTCAGGCCCTCGGTCTCACGGCCTTGGACGTCACCAACGCGGTGACGGCCCAGAACCTCACGGTGCCCTCGGGCTTGGCCAAGATCGGCGAGCAGCAATACCCCGTGCAGCTCAACGCTTCGCCCGAGGCCATCGACGCCCTGAACCAGATCCCCATCAAGGTGGTGGGCGGCCAGCCGATCCTCGTCCGCGACGTGGCGCATGTCCGCGACGGCGGTCCGCCGCAGGTCAATATCGTGCGGGCCGACGGCCTGCATTCCGTGCTGATGCGGATCTTCAAGAACGGCACCGCCTCGACCCTCGACGTCGTCAACAACGTCAAGAAGGCCCTACCCGACATCCGCGCCGCCGCCCCCGAGGGTATGAGCCTCAAGCCCCTGTTCGATCAGTCGGTCTTCGTCTCGGCAGCCATCGAGGGGGTGATCCACGAGGCGGTGATCGCCGCCGCACTCACCGGCCTCACCATCCTGCTGTTCCTCGGCTCTTGGCGCTCCACCATCGTGGTGCTGGTGTCGATCCCGCTGTCGATCCTCACCTCCCTGGCCATCCTGACGGCGCTCGGCGAAACCATCAATGTGATGACCCTGGGCGGTCTCGCCCTGGCGGTGGGCATCCTCGTCGACGACGCCACGGTGGCCATCGAGAACACCTACCGGCTGTTCGAGGAGGGCGAGCCGTTCCGCAAGTCCGTGGTCGAGGGCGCCGCCGGCATCGCCAAGCCGGCGCTCATCTCCACCCTGTCGATCTGCGCCGCCTTCGTGTCGGTCTTCGCCCTGACCGACACGCCGAAATACCTGTTCACGCCCCAGGCGCTGGCCGTCGTGTTCGCGATGCTGACCTCCTACGTCCTGTCGCGGACCCTGGTGCCGGTGCTCATCGACGTGCTGGTGGCGCGCGAATACGCCGAACGCCATGGCGGCGGGGTCGAGGCGCCCCGCCGGGGCCGGATCGGCCGGGCGCTCGGCTGGCTCAGCCGCCCGATCTTACGCCTCGCCGGATGGATCCGGCACGGCTTCGAGGCCCGGTTCGCCCGCTTCCAGCGCGGCTATGTCGGTCTGCTGCACGTGGTCCTACGGCGGCGAATCGTGACGCTCGGGGTGGTCGCCGCCGTCCTCGCGGGCTCGGCCGGTCTGTTCACCCTGGTCGGCCAGGACTACTTCCCGCAGGTGGCGTCGAGCCAGATGACCCTGCATCTGCGCACCCGCCCCGGCATGCGAATCGAGACCGCCGAACAGGTCTTCGCTGACGTCGAGAACGTGGTCCGCGAGGTGATCCCCGAGGGCGAGATCGATCAGATCCTCGATAATATCGGACTGCCGTCGAACAACTACAATTTCGCGTTCTCGGACGGCTCGTTCGTCGCCTACAACGACGGCCAGATGCTCATCAACCTGCGCGAAGGCCACGGCTCCGTCGCGGACTACACCAAGCGCCTGCGCGAGACGCTGCGCGAGCGTTTTCCCGACGTGGTGTTCTATTTCCAGCCGTCCGACATCATCACCCAGATCCTGAATTTCGGCACCCTGGCGCAGATCGACATCCAGGTGTCGGGCCGCAACACGGCGAAGGATCTCGAAGTCGCCCAGACCATCGTCCGGCGCCTCAAGGCGACGCGCGGGGCCGTCGACGTCCACCTGCACCAGATCGTCGGCACGCCCCAGTTCTTCGTCGATGTCGACCGCAAGCTCGCCTCCGAACTCGGCCTGACCCAGCAGCAGATCGCGCAGGGGCTCAACGTCTCCCTGGCGGGGTCCTTCCAGGTGACGCCGAACTTCTGGACCGATCCGAAGACCGGCATCCCCTACCAGCTCTGGGTGCAGACGCCGGAATTCCGCAACGATTCCCTCGACGCCCTCAAGAACACCCCGCTCCTCGTCCAGGGCGGGCCGGAGGCGCCGGGCGTGCTGACGCTCCTGTCCAGCGTGTCCACCATGCGGCGCGAGGGGTCCCAGACGGTGGTCAACCACGTCAACACCCAGCCGACCTTCAACATCTACGCGGCGGTGCAGGATTCCGACCTCGGCTCCGTGGCGCGGGACATTCGCACCATCGTGGCGGAGGAGCAGAAGGGCCTGCCGGCCCCCGACAAGATCACGGTGCGGGGCCAGATCGAGAACATGCAATCGGCCTTCACCCGCCTGGAGGTCGGCCTCTCCATCGCCCTCGTCGCCGTGTATCTGCTGATGGCCGTGAACTTCCAGAGCTGGGGCGACCCCTTCGTGGTGCTGGCGGCCCTGCCCCTCGCCTTCTGCGGCATCGTCGCCAGCCTGTTCATCACCGGGACCACCATCTCGATTCCGTCGCTGTTCGGCGCGATCATGTCGGTGGGCATCGCGTCCGCCAATTCGATCCTCCTCGTCACCTTCGCCAAGGAGCACCGCGAGGCGACGGGGTGCGGTGCCGCCGAGGCGGCGCTCCTCGCCGGCGAGACCCGCCTGCGTCCGGTGCTGATGACGGCGGGCGCCATGTTCCTCGGCCTCATCCCCATGGCGCTCGGCACGGGTGAGGGCGGTGAGCAGAACGCGGCGCTCGCCCGCGCCGTGATGGGGGGCATCGCCGTCGGCACGCCCTCGACCCTGCTGTTCGTTCCGTTCCTCTACAGCCTCCTGCGCCGGGGCGAGGTGCGACCCCTGGAGGATTACGCGTGAGCCATTCGCCCCGTGACCCCGCCGACGTGCCGCCGCCGCCGCGCGCCGGCCCGTTCGTCCTCGTCGGCCTCGGCGTCGCCGGGCTGCTCGCCTGGGGGGCGTACGGCCAATGGCAGCAGCGCGCCGCCGCTGCCGAGACCCAGCGCAGAATCGAGACCCACGTCCCGCGCCTGCGCACGGCCACCGTGGAGCGGGCCGACAAGCCCGTGGAGATTACCCTGCCGGGCCAGACCGAGCCCTTCGCCAGGGCCGATCTCTATGCCCGCGCCACCGGCTACATCGCCGAGCGGCGGGTCGATATCGGCTCGCGGGTGCGCCAGGGCGACATTCTCCTGCGTATCGCCGCCCCCGACCTCGACCAGCAATTGGCACAGGCCGAGGCGCAATCCGGGCAGCTCGCCGCGCAACTCCTCCAGGCTCGCTCCATGGTCGATCAGGCCAAGGCCAACGTGGATCTGGCCAAGGTGACCAACTCGCGGACCTCGACGCTGGCGGGCCAGGGCTGGGCCTCGAAGCAGAACGCCGACAATTCGCAGGCGAGCGTGCTGAGCCAAGCCGCGACCCTGGCCTCGGCCGAGGCGGGTGTGAAGGTGGCCGAGGCCAATATCAAAGCTCAAGGCGCCACCGTCGATCGGTTGAAGGCGCTGACCGGCTTCAAGAATATCGTCGCGCCGTTCGACGGGGTGATCACGACGCGCGGCGTCGATGTCGGCGACCTCGTGCACGCCGACGGCAGCGGCACGGCGCTTCTGAGCATGGAGCGAGATGACGTCCTGCGCGTCTCCGTCAACGTGCCCCAGAGTGCCGCCGAGGGGATTCGTCAGGGCCTGGACGCCACGATCCGCGTGCCGCAACTCCCCGACCGGCGGTTTTCAGGCAAGGTCGAGCGCAGTTCCGTCGCCCTGAGGCTGTCGTCGCGGACCCTCACGACCCAGGTCGATGTGCCCAATGCCGATCGGGCGTTGCGCGCGGGCCTCTACGTGTCCGTGACCTTCCGGGTGCCGCGGGTCCGGCCCGTCGCGGTGATTCCGGCGGAAGCCATGGTGTTCAACCAGCGTGGCACCCAGGTGGCGCTCGCGGGCGACGATGGCCGCGCGCGATGGCGCACGGTTCACGTCCAGCGCGACCTCGGGCCGGCCCTGGAGATCGATGACGGCCTGGAGGGTGGCGAGCAGATCGTGCTGAGCCCGCCCGCCGATCTGCGCGACGGCCAGAAGATCGAGCGCCAGGCGCCCCCCGACGCCGCCAAGCCCGTGACGGCGGCAGCCCGCTGATTTCGAGTCGGGGATTGCAAAGGGATCATCCCTTCGTCGGGTGTCGGGCAGAGTCCGACGAACTCTCCGGCAACGCGGCCTGAAGCAGCCCGCTCGGTTGCGCTTCCCCGCCCCGGAGTGGACAAGGCGGCCCCGGAGCCGCCGCGCGGTTCGCCCGAGATACCCTGATCTCATGCACGTTCACCCTTCGACGGCGCCGGACGACCGGTCCCGTGTCGCCTCCATCGCCGCCGCCATCGTGTGCGTCGCCGTGGTGGGCATCGGCATCGGCCTCACGATTCCGCTTCTATCCATCGAGATGGCCCGGATGGGCGCGTCGAGCACCCTCATCGGGGTGAACACCGCCATCGCCGGCCTCGCCAGCATCCTCACGGTGCCGTTCGTGCCGCGCCTCGCCGCGCGCATCGGCGTTGTCCGCCTCCTCATCCTCGCCCTCGCGACGGGCTGCGTGATGCTCACGGGCTTCAAGGTGCTGCCCGACATCGCCTGGTGGTTTCCCCTGCGCTTCGTGTTCTCGGCGTCCCTCGGCGCCCTGTTCGTCCTGTCCGAGTTCTGGATCAGCGAGGCGGCACCGCCGGCCCGGCGCGGGCTGGTGATGGGGATCTACGCCACGATCCTGGCACTCGGCTTCGCCGTCGGCCCGACGCTGCTCACGCTACTGGGGACGGAGGGGTATGCCCCCTACCTCGCTGGCTCTTCCCTGTTCCTCGCCGCCATGGTGCCGCTTCTCCTCGCCCGGGGCCTGTCGCCCGAGATCGGCCACGGCGGTGGCCGCTCGTTTATCGCCTATCTGCGCCTTGCCCCGGCGGCGACGGCGGCGGCCCTCCTGTACGGCGCGGTGGAGACGGGGGGCTTCGCCATCCTGCCCCTTTACGGCCTGCGCCTCGGCTACGACGCGCAGATCGCGGCCGGGCTCGTCTCGGCTATGGCCCTGGGGAACGTCCTGTTCCAGATCCCGTTCGGCTGGCTCGCCGACCGCATGGACCGGCGCGTCGTTCTCCTGGCCTCCGCCCTCTTCGGAGCGTTCGGCTCGCTCCTGATCCCCGTCGCGTCCGCGTCGTTCCCGGCGCTCCTCGTCCTGCTGTTCGTCTGGGGCGGAATCGCCGGCACGCTCTACACCGTGGGTCTGGCGCAACTCGGCGCCAGCGTGCGCGGTCCGGAACTGGCCGGGGCCAACGCCGCCTTCGTGCTGCTCTACAATGTCGGGCTCATGCTCGGTCCGCCGATCATCGGCGGCGGTATGGATCTCGTGCCGCCCCAGGGCTTCGCCTACACCCTCGGCATCCTGTTCCTCGCCTATGCCGGCCTCGTGGCCTGGCGCCTGCGCGGCTATCCCCGGCCTTGACGAAACCCGGCCGATGAGGCAATGACCGCCCCGGTATTCAGCCGGCTCGAGCCGGCCCTTTTGCGTTTCGCTGATGCGGAATGCCGCCATCATAGGAGCGCCGCGCCATGGCCAAGGCCGTCACCGTCAAGATCAAGCTGCTGTCGACCGCCGATACGGGTTACTTCTACGTCACGAAGAAGAACTCCCGGACGCAGACCGAGAAGCTCTCCATGAAGAAGTACGACCCCGTCGTGCGCAAGCACGTCGACTTCAAGGAAACCAAGATCAAGTAAGCCGCTTCACGGCAACGTGACGGTTCGAGGCCGCTTCCCCAGGGGAGGCGGCCTTTTTGTTGTGCCGTGACGCATCCGCGCCGGTTGAAGCCGGCGGGGGTTCGGGCGATGGAGGGGCCAACGCAGCCTTCGCCGGGACGGACCGCATGAGCCAGGACTTCGACGTCGATCTGTTCGTCATCGGCGGCGGCTCCGGCGGCGTGCGCGCCGCGCGGATCGCCGCCGGACACGGCGCCCGCGTGCAGCTGGCGGAGGAGTACCGGGTCGGTGGCACCTGCGTGATCCGGGGCTGTGTGCCGAAGAAGCTCATGGTCTATGCTGGCCGGTTCCGCGAGGAGTTCGAGGATGCGGCCGGGTTCGGCTGGAGCGTGCCGGAGCCCCGCTTCGACTGGGGCGTCCTGAAGACCCGGCGTGACGCCGAGGTGGCGCGCCTGGAGAGCCTCTACGATACCAATCTCGGCAAGGCAGGCGTCACCCTCGTGCATGAGCGGGCTGTGATCGAGGACGCCCAGACGGTGCGTCTCGTCGGCTCGGACCGGCGGGTGCGGGCGAAAACCATTCTCGTCGCCGTCGGCGCCCATCCCGTGAAGGTTCCGGCGGTGCCGGGCTGCGAACTCGCCATCACGTCGAACGAGGTTTTCGATCTGGAGACCCTGCCGGAGCGGATCCTCGTGGTCGGCGGCGGCTACATCGCGGTGGAATTCGCCGGCGTGTTCGCGGCCCTCGGGGCACGCACCACCCTGGCGCATCGCGGCGACCGGCTCCTGCGCGGCTTCGACGACGAGATTCGCGAGGCCCTCGACGAAGCCTACGCCAAGCGCATGGATCTCCGGCTGAACACCAGTGTGGAGCGCCTGGAGCGCATCGCTGGCGGCATCCGCGCCACCTTGAGCGACGGCTCCACCCTGGAGGTCGATCAGGTGCTCTACGCCACGGGCCGGCGCCCCAAGGTCGAGGGCCTGGGGCTCGAGAACGTCGGGATCGACCTCGACGCGGCGGGCGCGATTCCCGTCGATGCGTTCTCGCAGACCCGCGTGCCGTCGATCTACGCGGTCGGGGACGTCACCAACCGCGCCGCCCTCACGCCCATCGCCATCCGCGAGGGGCATGCCTTCGCCGACACGGTGTTCGGCGGCAAATCCTGGTGCGTCGATCACGACCTCATCCCCACGGCCGTGTTCTCGACGCCGGAGATCGGCGTCGTCGGCCACAACGAGGACAAGGCGCGCCAGCTCTATGGCCGCATCGACGTCTACCGGTCGCGCTTCCGCCCGATGAAGGCGACCCTGTCGGGGCGCGACGAGAAGGTTCTGATGAAGGTCATCGTCGATTGCGCCAGCGACCGGGTGGTCGGCGTCCATATCCTCGGCCACGATGCCGGCGAGATCATCCAGGCGGTGGGCATCGCCGTCACCATGGGTGCGACGAAGGCGGATTTCGACCGGACCATCGCGGTCCACCCCACCGCCGGCGAGGAACTCGTCACCATGCGGACGCCCGTGGGAGGTTGAGGAACCCCATACCGTCGCAGCCGGGAACGGCGGGCGGGGGGGCGGGGTTGCCGAGGAGCGCTGGTGCGCATCCGGAGCCCCCATGACCGACAAGATGGCCGACCCGAAGATCGAACCCTATACCGGTCCGGCGGGCGGCTGGGGCTCCGCCGCGTCCCTGGCCGAGATCCTGCTCCGGGAGGAGATCCCCGTCTCGGGCGCGGCTCTGCTGATGAAGCAGAACAAGCCCGACGGCTTCATGTGTACCTCCTGCGCCTGGTCGAAGCCGAAGAAACCGGCGGCGTTCGAGTACTGTGAGAACGGTGCGAAGGCGACCGCCTGGGAGCAGACGACGAAGCGCGTCGGCCCCGACTTCTTCGCCGCGCACACGGTGAGTGAGCTCCTGACGTGGAGCGACTACGCCCTGGAGGAGAAGGGCCGGCTCACCCATCCCCTGCGGTACGATTCCGCGAGCGACCGCTACGTGCCGGTGGCATGGGCCGACGCCTTCGCGGAGATCGGCCGCGAGTTACAGGCCCTGGAGCCGAAATCCGTCGTCTATTACGCGTCGGGCCGGGCGTCGCTGGAAACCTCCTACATGTACGCGCTGTTCGCGCGGATGTACGGCAACAACAACCTGCCCGACTCCTCGAACATGTGCCACGAGCCGACTTCGGTGGGCCTGAAGGCGTCCATCGGTTCGCCCGTGGGCACCACGGTGCTGGAGGATTTCGAGACCACCGACCTGATTCTGTTCTTCGGCCAGAACGTCGGCTCCAACTCGCCCCGCATGCTCCATCCCCTGCAGGAGGCGCGCAAGCGCCGGGTGCCGATTCTCACCTTCAATCCGTTGCGCGAACGCGGGCTGGAGCGCTTCACCAACCCGCAATCGCCCATCGAGATGGCGACCCGGAGCGAGACCGAGATCTCGACGCAGTATCATCAGGTGAAGGCCGGCGGTGACATCGCGGCCATGACCGGCATGTGCAAGGCTCTGTTCACGGCCGACGACGAGGCCCGAATCGTCGGGCGGCCACGAATCCTCGATGTCGCGTTCATCGAGGAGCACACCCACGGCATCGATGCGTTCAAGGCCTTTTGCGAGGCGCAGGACTGGGATGACTTGGAAGCCCGGTCCGGCCTCACCCGCGCGGCCATGGAGACCGCCGCCGCGTCCTACGGGCGCGCCCGCGCCGTGCTCGGCGTTTACGGCATGGGCCTGACCCAGCACCGCAAGGGCACCGAGACGGTGCAAATGCTCGTCAACCTCATGCTCCTGCGGGGTAATGTCGGGCGGCCCGGGGCCGGCCTCTGCCCCGTGCGCGGCCATTCCAACGTCCAGGGCCAACGCACGGTCGGCATCACGGAAAAACCGGAGCTCGCTCCCCTCGATGTGTTGTCCGAGCAATACGGTTTCGAGCCGCCCCGTGAAAAGGGCCTCAACACCGTGGAGGCGTGCGAGGGCATCCTCGACGGATCCGTGAAGGGGTTCATCAGCCTCGGCGGCAACTTCGTTCGGGCGATTCCCGATACGGTGCGGATGGAAGAGGCGTGGCGGCACATGCGCCTGACGGTGCAGATCGCCACGAAGCTCAACCGTTCGCATCTCGTCAACGGCACGGTGGCTTACCTACTCCCGTGCCTCGGCCGCATTGAAATCGACACTCAGGCCACGGGCATCCAGGCGGTCTCCATGGAGGATTCGACCTCCTGCTTCCACGGCTCGCGGGGCTTCACCAAGCCGGTGGGTCCGCAAGTTCGGTCCGAGCCCTGGATCGTCGCCGAACTCGCCAAGGCGACCCTGGCGCCGAACCCGAAGGTCGATTGGGATGCCTGGGTCGGTGATTACGCCAAGGTCCGCGACGCCATCGAGGCGACTTATCCGAGCGTGTTCCACGACCTCAACGGCCGGATGTTCGAGCCCGGTGGCCTGCACAAACCGATCCCGGCCCGCGAGCGGACGTGGGAGACCGAGACCGGCAAGGCCAACTTCATCGTGCCGGCGGGATTGGAGGCCGATCCCGATATGCCGGCCCGGGGCGCCGACATCCTCGACCTCATGACGCTGCGCTCCAACGATCAATTCAACACCACGGTCTACGGCTATGACGACCGCTTCCGGGGCGTGAAGGGCACGCGCATGATCCTGTTTATGAACGCCGCCGATATTGCCCGCCTCGGTTTGAGCGACGGCGCCAGCATCGATCTCACGACGCCGTCCGACGACGGTTTCACCCGTAAGGTCGAAGGCTTGCGGGTCATCGAGTACGATATTCCGGTGGGCAATTGCGGCGGCTACTATCCGGAGCTGAACCCGCTGATCCCCCTCTGGCACCACGACGAGCAATCGAAGACCCCGGCGGCGAAGGCGATTCCCGTTCGCATCACCCCCTCGACGCGCATCCCCCGTGACCCATAACACCCCCATGGACCAGCACGACGACGCGCACGATCGCCGTCAGGCGATCATCGACCGGTTGCTCGCCGAGGCCCTGCGCCCCGTCGATGACGATCGCCTGCCGAGCCACGACGCCCTACCGGAGGATATGCGCAAGGCCGTCGATATCCTGCTCGCCAAGGCCGAAACGCAGCGCTTGCGCCGGCTGACCTATGACGACCTCGAAGAGGCCCTTCCGCCTCGCGACGTGACCTCGGAGGATCTGGAGGCGATTTTCTGGATCCTGTCGGAGCACGGCATCGCCATCGAGGAGGGCGACGGGGCCTGATCCGGCAGCAGGGCAGACCAACCGTCCCCGACTCTCGCGTCTGCGAACAAACCCCTCTATAAGCCGCGCTTTCCGTGCCGCTTTCGGCGCGCGAAGACGGCCGGCCGAGGGGTGGCGGGAGACAATCATGGGTGAGCGTCGGACATCGAAGACGGGCTGGACGCCGAAATCTTGGCGCGACCTGCCGATCCAGCAGGTGCCGGCTTATCCGGACGCCGCTGCGCTTTCCGCCGTCGAGACCCAGCTCGCGAGCTTTCCGCCCTTGGTCTTTGCAGGCGAGGCCCGGAAGCTGAAATCCGCCCTGGCGCGCGTCTCGACGGGCGAGGCGTTCCTGCTCCAGGGCGGTGATTGCGCCGAGAGCTTCGACGAGCATTCGGCCGACAACATCCGCGATTTCTTCCGCGTGTTCCTGCAGATGGCCCTGGTGCTCACCTTCGCGGGCGGCTCGCCGGTGGTGAAAGTCGGGCGCATCGCCGGACAGTTCGCCAAGCCCCGTTCGTCGCCCACCGAGACCATCGGCGGCGTCAGCCTGCCGAGCTACCGCGGCGACATCGTCAACGGCTTGACCTTCACGGAGGAGGCCCGCGTGCCCGATCCGCGCCGGCAACTCGAAGCGTACCGCCAGTCGGCGGCGACGCTCAACCTCCTGCGCGCCTTCGCGACGGGCGGTTACGCCAACCTCGAGAACTCGCATCGCTGGATGCTCGGCTTCGTGAAGGATTCGCCGCAATCGGCCCGTTACGCCGATTGCGCCGAGCGCATGACCGAGGCCCTCGACTTCATGCGCGCCATCGGGATCAACCCCGAGACGCACCAAGAGGTTCGCACCACGGACTTCTACACCAGCCACGAGGCCCTGCTGCTCGGCTACGAGGAGGCGCTGACCCGCGTCGATTCCACGAGCGGCGAGTGGTACGCCACGTCGGGCCACATGCTGTGGATCGGCGACCGTACGCGTCAGGCCGACCACGCGCATATCGAGTACGCGCGCGGCATCCGGAACCCCATCGGCCTGAAGTGCGGGCCGTCGATGACCGCCGAGGGACTCATCGGCCTCATCGATCAGCTGAACCCCGCCAACGAGGCCGGGCGCCTCACCCTGATCTGCCGCTTCGGCGCCGACAAGGTCGGCGATCACCTGCCGGGTCTGATCCGGGCGGTGGAGCGCGAGGGCCGCAAGGTGGTGTGGGTGTGCGATCCCATGCACGGCAACACGATCTCGGCCGGCGGCTACAAGACCCGGCCGTTCGAGCGGGTGATGCAGGAGATCGAGAGCTTCTTCGGCATCCACCGGGCCGAGGGCACGATTGCGGGCGGCATCCATCTGGAGATGACCGGTAAGGACGTCACCGAATGCACGGGCGGCGCCCGGGCGCTGACGGCCGACGACCTGCAGGACCGTTACCACACCTACTGCGACCCGCGCCTCAACGCGGAGCAGGCCCTGGAGGTGGCGTTCCTCACGGCCGAACTGGTGAAGCGCGAACGGGCCGAGTTCGAGCGCCCCCGCCTCGACGCGGCGGAATGAGTCGGCCTCCACGCGATCGACGTGGTCGCGGGATCAGAGGTCGGTGCGGGGCTTGAGCGAAGCTGAACTTCGCCATTGCGCCGGGCGCAAATGGAGTTCTGACGACGCAAAAGGCCCCGCCGTTGAGGCGGGGCCTTTTCTTATGCGCTCTCGGATTTCGGTGCCGCAGAAACCGCCTAATGCAACCAGCCCGTGAAGAAGTAGATGATCAGGATGATCGGCAAGGGAATGCCGATGAGCCAAAGCAAACCGCCCTTAAGCATGACGCAACTCCCGTGAAGACATCTTTTCTCCAACGGGTCGGGTTGGAGTTGAGTTCCTGAATCTATCGCGGGGTGGCGCTTCTACAGGGTGTCCCGCTGTCCCTTGCCCCGGCTCTCGTAATAGAACGGGATCGGCAGATAGGGAGCGAGGTTCCCGGCCACCTGCGTTTCGAGGTCCGTCAGGACGAGGCCGGTGATCCGGGGCAGGTCGAGGCTCCGCGCCTCCGCGAAGGTCACCCAGGCGAGTTCGACCAACTCGGAATTCGGCGTGACAATTCCGGGGATCTCCCGCGCCACCGCCTTGCGGTCGACGGCGAAGAAGCGGGTGTCGAACCGCCGGGGCCGGCCCGGTGGGGTGATGGCACGGGCGACGAAATGCAGGTCTTCGAGGTCCGGGAGGATCTCGGCCGCGCGGAATGCCTGCCAACTGCCCTCGGGCGTGGCCTCCGGCGGTCCGTACTCGCGGGTGCCGAGCATGAGCCCGGTCTCCTCGTAGGTCTCCCGGATCGCGGCCAGGGCCAGGGCGCGCCCGAGCGCGTGGGAGGCGCGCGGAACGCGCAGCGCCAGGGCATCGCAGGCTCTCGCCGAGAGCGCGCCGGCCACGGGCATATGTCGATCACCAGGTTCGATGCGGCCGCCCGGAAATACGAATTTGCCGGGCATGAAGGCGAGGGACGGGTGCCGCCGGCCCATCAGAATTCTCGGCGTCCGCTTCGTGCGATCGAGGATGATGAGGGTCGCGGCGTTGCGAGGCCGCAGGGTCGCCGTTCTGGCGACGCCGGACTTTTCGACGCCGTGCTCCGGCGGATCAGGCGGGGCCGAGACCTGGGCTGCGGATGTCGCTCTGTCCACGCTGAGGCTCCTCCGGGGGCGATACGGCTACGCTTCGGACGGGTAGCGTGGCGAAGCCCCCCATGCCAAGGGCGTATTGCAGACCGACGACGGCACCCTTCACCGGTTGCAACAGGGCGAGGGCCGAGCCCAGGGTGACGACGGGCCAGAAGCTCAGCTGGAACCACAACGGCACGTCGTAATTCGTCTCGAGCTCGAGGATGAAGTATCCGACGATGTGGCCGACGATGAAGATCACCACGTAGGGCGGAAGATCGTCGGCGCGGTGGCTATGCAGCGCGAGCCCGCAGGCGTCGCAGTTCGGCCGGACCTTGAGAAACCGACCGAACATCCGACCCTCGCCGCAATGGGGGCAGCGTCCCAGGAAACCGCGCGTCATGGACGTCACGAGGCCGGTGCGTTCGGCCGGAAGGGTCTCGACGCGCGCGGTCATGGGCTCGGTCCGTCCTGTTCGTCGGAGGCTGTCTGTCTACACCACCGGCCTCATCGGCGCGACCCGCGGTGACGCGACCCGGAGTTGCGGATGCCGGGGGGGCGCCCCGGCGCCCCGGCCTTGCGGGTGGCGCGAGCCTTCCCGCCTGCGGGACCGCGTGTCGGACGCGACTGGCCGTCCGACAGCAATTCAAAGCGCAGGGCACCCGCCACGGCGGCGGCCTCGACGAGACGCACTTCGACCCGGTCGCCGAGGCGGTGGGTTTCGCCCGAACGCTCGCCCACCAGGGCGTGCCGGGCCTCGTCGTGGCGGTAGAAATCGGCGCCGAGGGTCGAAATCGGCACGAAGCCGTCGGCCCCGGTCTCGTCGAGCTTGATGAACAGCCCCGCGCGGGTCACGCCCGAGATCTGTCCGGTGAACTCGGCCCCGACCCGGTCGGCGAGGTGGTGGGCGATGAGACGGTCGATGGTCTCGCGCTCGGCCGCCATGGCCCGGCGCTCGGCCGCCGAGATCTGCTCGCCGATTTGATCGAGCATCCCCACGGTGACGTCCGACGACAGGCCGTCGCGTCCGAGGCGGCAGGCCGCGATGAGGGCGCGGTGGACGATGAGGTCGGCGTAGCGTCGGATCGGCGAGGTGAAGTGGGCGTAGCGGCGCAGGTTCAGGCCGAAATGCCCGAGGTTCTGCGCGGCGTAGACCGCCTGGGCCTGGGAGCGCAGCACCACCTCGTTGATGAAGATCGCGTGTTCTGTCTCGGCCACCGCCCCGAGGAGGCGGTTGAACAGGGCTGGGCGCAGGGCCCCTTCCTTCGGGATCTTGATGCCGATGGAGGCGAGCACTTCGCCCAAAGCCCGCATCTTCTCCAGGGCCGGCTCGTCGTGGACGCGGTAGATCAGCGGCTGTTTCGCCTGTTCCAAGGTCTCGGCGGCGGCGACGTTCGCCTGGATCATGAACTCCTCGATGAGCCGGTGCGCGTCGAGGCGGGCCGGCACCACGACGCGGTCGACGGCGCCGTCAGGGGTGAGGAGCACCTTGCGCTCCGGGAGGTCGAGGTTCAGGGGACCGCGCGCGTCACGGGCGGCTTTCAGGGCGTCATAGGCGGACCAGAGGGGGCGCAAGACCGGATCGAGCAGCGGCGTGGTGGTTTCGTCCGGAAACCCGTCGATGGCGGCCTGGGCCTGAGCGTAGGACAACTTCGCGCGCGAGCGCATGGTCACCCGATGGAAACTGTGGCGCCGCTTCGTCCCATCGGCGGTGACGACCATGCGCACAGCCAGGGCCGGGCGGTCTTCGTGCTCGCGGAGCGAACACAGGTCGTTGGAGATGCGCTCGGGCAGCATCGGTACCACCCGGTCGGGGAAGTAGACCGAATTACCCCGCATCAGGGCTTCGCGGTCGAGGGCCGAACCTGGGCGGACATAGGCCGCGACGTCGGCGATGGCCACGGTGACGACGAAGCCGCCCGGATTGGCCGGGTCGGGATCGGGGACCGCCATCACGGCGTCGTCGTGGTCCTTGGCGTCGGGCGGGTCGATGGTGATGAGGGGCTCGGCCCGCCAATCTTCCCGCCCGTCGAGACCGGCGGGCGCCACGGCGTCGGCCTCCGCCAGCGTCGCGGCGGAAAACACATGGGGGATGTGGTGGAGGTGAAGCGCGATGAGGCTGATCGCCTTCTCGGAGCCGAGCGATCCCAGCCGCTCCTTCACCCGGCCCCGGGGCAGGCCGAACTGGGTCTCGCGCTGGAGGCTGACGCTCACGAGGTCGCCGTCACGGGCCTCGCCTTCCTCGCCGGCCGGGATCGCGATCTCGCGGCCCTGCGCGCGTTTCTCGACGGGAATGATGCGTCCGCCATCCTTCCCGGCGCGGTAGACGCCGATGATCTCGGCCTTGTTCTTGCCCACCACCTTGATGACGCGGCCCGTATAGCGCCCGGCTTCGCCCTCCGTCGCGGCGACGCGTAGGAGGACCCGGTCGTTGAGACCGGGCGCCGCGAGACCGGGTTTACGACCCGGCCGCGGCGTCATTACGGTGATCTTCGGCGGCGGTCCCTTCTCCACATCCCACTCGACGGGGGTTGCGATGAAATCGCCGTCGCGGTCGCGGGACCGGATATCGGCGAGCACCACCGCCGGCAGGCGTCCGGCCTCGGTGAGACCGCCGCGTCCGCGCTCGATGGCCCCGTCCTCTTCAATCTCCTTCAGGATGCGCTTGAGGCCGATGCGGTCGGCCCCCTTGATGCCGAAGGCCGCCGCGATCTCGCGTTTGCCGACCTTCTCGGTCGCGCTCGCGATAAAGGCGAGAATGTCCTCACGGGAGGGGAGGGCGGGGCGCCCGGGGTTCGGATTGATACGCTTGGCCAAATCAACGGGCTCGCGGCGCGGGGTCGTGACCCTGCGCAAGAGATGTCGGCCGATCCCAGCATGGAATCATGGCCTGTCGCCGTAACATGGGCGCGCGGGCGCTTCCGGACAACGGCACGCAGCCCGCCCTCAACATCGTTCATCCCGTGGCGGCGGATCATCCCGTCGCGGCGGACTTGCGGATGCGCTCGACGGCCGCATCGATGTCGAGATCGGGGTCGGTGATTTCGTTCAGGCCGAAGGGACACAGGGCGGGGAGACCGAACTCGACCTGTCCCTCCGCGTCACGGAACTCGGGTGCCTCGGCGTCGCCCACGGCGAGCGTCCACATCCCGTCGATCTTGAGGGAGGCGACCGTCGCGGGGTCGAGGGCGATGCGGGCGTGGCTCTGTCGGGCCTCCTCGCGCCACAGGAGGCTGGCGCGGTCCTCTCCCATCAGGGCCGCTTTCACGAGACTGGCGAGGAGGTGTCTGAGGTCGTTCATGAACATCCGGTCATTGGATCCGCGGCCCTGATCGCAGCGCAAGGCCCGCGCCAATTTCCGAGCCGCTGGGACGTTTTCTCACGCGCTCGTCGGAAGCCAATTGGATCATCCGGCAACCGTATGAATCGGCCTCGGGCAACGGTCGCCGTCGGGGGCGGCGACAAGGTGCGGGGCGGCGTTGCGCGAAGCTGCGAGGGGCATGGGAAGGTTCTCCGAGATCGGTATCCGGCGCCCCCTCACCTCAATCCGCATATACGGAGCGCTGCGGCCAAGCCGTCGCCTCAGGCTTCGAGGCCCTGGGCCGGACCGATCCCGGCGCTTGTCACCCGTGCCCGCCGCCGGGCCGCGCGGCGGCGCAGGACGTAGAGCACGAGGCCGCTCGCGGCCAAGAGGGGCATCAGCAGGGAGGCCGCGAAGAATACGAACGCGATGGCGTCGCCGAAGAAGCGTCCGCGATGCACTTCGAGCATGTTGTCGGCCATGCGCCGGCCCAGTGCCTTGTCGGCGTCACGGGCGGCGGACACTCGCGCTCCGGTGGCAGAATCAAACGTCACCTCGTTGCGCAGGCGGGACGCCCCGAGTTGGTAGCGGATGCGGATCGTAGCCGCGTCGGGGTTGGGGACCGTCAGGATGGCGAGGGTCGCGTCCCGGCCTTCTCCGGCCTGGAACGTCGCCCAGGCCCTGTCGAGGGCCGGCGGTTCCTTCCCGCGCACGGCGGTGCGGGCGGGTTTCGCGCGTGGGCCCTCGCCGGTGAGTACCCAGGTCGCGGCGTCGCGGTACCAATCGTAGGACCACCATAAGCCCGACAGGGCGATAACCGCATAGACCGGCAGCAGCCAGGTCCCCGCGATGGTGTGGAGCGACCACCAGCGCGGGCGGCCGAGACGTCCGAGATTCGGTTTCAGCCAGATCCGCCAGGAATGGATTTTCGGCCAGCGCAGATAGAGGCCGGTTCCGAGGAAGACCAGGAGTGCCACAGCGCTCGCGCCCGTGATGGTGCGGCCCCAACCCTTGCCCTCGCCGGGCAGGAGGAGCCAGCGATGCAGGTCGCGGATCGTCGCGAACGCCGCTTCGAGGCGCGGCGCGCCGAGGTAACGCCCGTCATACGGGTCGAGATAGGACGAGGGCGGCCGTGCGCCATTCTTGTCCGCGACGGCGAAGCGGATGCGCGCGCTCCGCGCCGGATCGGACGAGAGGGTGACGGTGTTGACCTTCGCGCCCGGCCGCTGCGCTTCCACGTGGGCGATCAGGGCCTCGGGGCCGAGGCGGGGCGTCGTCTGGACCGCGACGAAGGCCCGGTCGTGGTCGGCCCAATCGCCTATGGCCTCCTCGTAACTCATCAAAGCCCCCGTCAGGGCGACGACGACAAGGACAAGCCCGGCAGTGAGGCCAAGAATCCAATGTAAGCGGAAGAGGACGGAGCGAAGCATGGCTGTCTGCCGTAGCAGACCGCGCGGGCGGCGGCGATGGCGTGAGGGGGAGTGGGGCGATCACCGCCGCTTCGGTGGCAGAATTCTGCGGCCATGGGTTCGGCCCGTGCTTGCCGCTGCCCATCCGGTCCGGGTTCGACCCTGGCCGAGGGCGTCGCGAATGGCCGCCGGCAGACGGCGCACCTCCTCGCCGTCTCAGAACCACAGATCCGTACAGGCCGCGTTCCAGTGCGATTTCACGTCCTCGGCGGAAGCGAAATCGACACGATCGATGAGAAACGCCAGCGGCACCGACCGTGCGTCATCCGAGAAGCAACCGGCTAAATGAATTGCCAATTCCGGGAACGTCTTGGCATCAAAGTCGATGTCTTGATGGAAGTGGTCGCCTGGCGTCTTGAATTCGGGTGGAAGCGATCGTCGAAGAGGAGGCTTGCGTGCCATGGGACGTCGGCGTGCGTCGGTCGAGTGGGAAAGCCCGCCCAGAGTTACGGCGGCAGAGTATTCGAGACGTAAGTCTATCTTAAATTGTGACATCGAACCGCGCCGAATGCCAAATCGCGACGCTCCGAGGATGAGAGCCGCCGCAACGCGAAACGCCGGAGCCCCCGATCAAGGCCCCGGCGTCGCACGTGTCTGAAAAAGCCGGGCGCGAAGGCCCGGCCCGCTCGCCTTAGAGCGAGTAGTACATCGTGAACTCGACGGGGTGCGGGGTCATCTCGTAGCGCATCACTTCCGTCATCTTGAGCTCGATGAACGAGTCGATCTGATCGTCGGTGAAGACGTTGCCCATCTTGAGGAAGGCGCGGTCGCGGTCGAGGTTTTCCAGGGCCTCGCGCAGCGAGCCGCAGACGGTCGGGATCTGCTTCAGCTCGCGCGGGGGCAGGTCGTAGAGATCCTTGTCCATGGCCGGACCCGGATCGATCTTGTTCAGGATGCCGTCGATGCCGGCCATGAGCAGGGCCGAGAAGGCGAGGTAGGGGTTCGCCATCGGATCGGGGAAGCGGACCTCGACGCGCTTGGCCTTCGGGTTCGTCGTCCACGGAATGCGGCAGGAGGCCGAGCGGTTGCGGGCGGAGTAGGCCAGCAGCACGGGGGCCTCGTAGCCCGGCACCAGGCGCTTGTAGGAGTTGGTCGACGGATTGGTGAAGGCGTTGAGCGCCTTGGCGTGCTTGATCGTGCCTCCGATGAACCACAGGCATTCCTGGCTGAGGTCGGCGTACTTGTCGCCGGCGAACAGCGGCTTGCCGTCCTTCCAGATCGACTGGTGCACGTGCATGCCCGAGCCGTTATCGCCGTAGACGGGCTTCGGCATGAACGTCGCGGTCTTGCCGTAGCTCTGGGCGACGTTGTGGATGCAGTACTTGTAGATCTGCATGTGGTCGGCGAGCAGCGTGAGGGTGTCGAACTTCATGCCGAGCTCGTGCTGGGCGCTCGCCACCTCGTGATGGTGCTTCTCGACCTTCACGCCCATGGACTGCATGGCGGCGAGCATCTCACCGCGCATGTCCTGGGCCGAATCCTGCGGGGGCACCGGGAAGTAGCCGCCCTTCATGGGGATGCGGTGACCGAGGTTGCCGCCCTCGTAATCGGTGAAGCCGTTGATGGGCAGCTCGGTGGAGTCGAGCTTGAAGCCGGTCTGGTACGGGTCGGAGGCGAACTTCACGTCGTCGAACACGAAGAACTCGGCCTCGGGGCCGACATAGATCGTGTCGCCGATGCCCGTGGACTTGAGGTAGGCTTCCGCCAGCTTCGCCGTGCCGCGCGGATCGCGGCTGTAGGGTGCGCCCGTGGACGGTTCCAGCACGTCGCAGACGATGGACATGGTGGAGGCGGAGAAGAACGGGTCCATACAGGCGGTGGCCGGGTCCGGCATCAGCAGCATGTCGGATTCGTTGATGGCCTTCCAGCCGGCGATGGAGGAGCCATCGAACATGGTGCCGTCGGTGAAAATCTCGTCGTCCACGAGGGAGACGTCGAACGTGACGTGCTGCCACTTGCCGCGCGGGTCGGTGAACCGGAAGTCCACGTACTTGACGTCGTTGTCCTTGATTTCCTTCAGGACGTCGGCTGCAGTCTTGGCCATCCTCGGGAGTCTCCTGCGTTCGCGGCATTCAGCCGTGGTTTTGCCGCGCGCCGCCGAAGGGCGGCCCGCGGATGGGGTCGGTTTATAGGGTTTTCGTGCGCGGTGGACCCGGTTCACGCGAAGAAAACGCTCTCCGGCGGCGAGAGACCGTCGATTCCGTCACGCGCCCGTGGTCCGCCCATGCGGATGCTCCCGCGCTCCGCGCGTTCGAGCACCGAACGATGACATCGGTGTGTCGGTGGGCGCTCAGATCGCGTCGGTGCCGGTCTCTCCGGTCCGGATGCGAATCGCTTCCTCGATGGTCGAGACGAAGATCTTGCCGTCGCCGATGCGCCCGGTCTGGGCCGACTTGCGGATCGCCTCGACGGCCCCCTCGACCAGGGCGTCCGAAAGGACGATCTCGAGTTTCACCTTCGGCAGGAAATCTACGACGTACTCGGCGCCGCGATAGAGTTCGGTGTGGCCCTTCTGGCGGCCGAAGCCCTTGGCCTCGATGACCGTGATGCCCTGCAGGCCGACCTCTTGGAGGGCTTCCTTCACCTCGTCCAGTTTGAAAGGCTTGATGATCGCTTCGATCTTCTTCATGCCGGGCGGGCCTGACCTCGATGCTGCTCTGAGCCACTTTGGTATCATCGCGGCGGGGTCACCGCCACGCCGTTTTGGCGATGACGGGCCGAAAATTGCACAACGAATGTGCACATTCTGCAAATCGTTCAGGCTTTCGCCCCGCTCTGGAGCCGCCGCAGGTGGGTCTGCGTGGGACGCGGGCATGTTCGTGAACACCGATGGGGATTGTCCATGGAGACGACGCGCCTGCTCACCGTCGAGGCGATGCGCCGGGTCGATGCGGCCGCGATCGCGAGGGGCGTGCCGGGCACGAGCCTGATGGAGCGGGCCGGCGCCGCCGTCGCCGCGCGGGTGCGGGCGCATCTGCCGGAGGGCGGGCGCGTCCTTGTCCTGTGCGGCCCCGGCAACAACGGCGGTGACGGCTTCGTCGCCGCCCGCCTGCTGCGAGACGCGGGGATCGCCGTGGATCTCGTGGCCCTCGTTCCGGTCACCGATCTCTCGGGCGATGCCGCCGCTGCGGCGGCGGCTTCTTTCAAGGGCGATGCCGCCGCTGCGGCGGCGGCCTGGACCGGCCCGGTCCTCGCCCCGGCCGACCTCACGGATGTCCATGGCTACGGCCTCGTCGTCGATGCCCTGTTCGGGGCCGGGCTGTCGCGCGATCTCGAAGGCGATGCCGCCGTCCTGGTCGAGCGGTTGGGGTGCACGACGGCGCCCGTCATCGCCGTCGATGTGCCGAGCGGGATCGATGGCGATACCGGCGCCGTACGGGGCTGCGCCGTGCGCGCCGTCGAGACCGTGACCTTCGTGGCCCTGAAGCCCGGGCACCTGCTCCAGCCGGGCCAGGATCGTTGCGGGATCGTGCATGTGGCGGAGATCGGCACCGATGCGGCCGATCTCACCGCCGGATTTGGCGCGGACGCGCCCCTGTGGCGCAACGGTCCCGATTTGTGGCGCAGGACGTTCCCGCGCCTCGCGGCGGCGAGTCACAAATACACGCGCGGCCACGCCCTGGTTCTGTCCGGGCCCGCCCATCGCACCGGCGCGGCGCGCCTCGCCGCCCGCGCGGCCCTGCGGGTCGGCGCGGGCCTCGTCACCCTGGCGGCACCGCCCAACGCCATGGCGGAGAACGCAGCTCACCTGACGGCGATCATGCTGCGCGCCTGCGAGGGCGCCGACGATCTCGACGATCTCCTGGTGGACGAGCGCCTCAACGTCGTGGTGGCCGGTCCCGGCCTCGGCGTCGGCGAGGCCACCCGCGATCTCGTCGCGGTGGCGGCCGGCGCCGGACGCCACCTCGTCCTCGACGCCGACGCCCTGACGAGCTTCAAGGGGCGGGCGCGGCTCCTGGCCGCGCATATCGCCGATGGCGCGTCGCAGGCCGTGCTCACCCCGCATGCCGGCGAGTTCGCCAGGCTTTTCGAGGGCACCGACGCCGTCGCCGACGATCTGTCGAAACTCGAACGCGCCCGCCGGGCCGCGGCGCTGACCGCAACGGTGGTGGTGTTCAAGGGGGCCGACACGGTGGTCGCCGCCCCGGACGGGCGCGCGGCGATCAACGACCACGGTACGCCCTATCTCGGCACCGCCGGATCGGGCGACGTGCTGTCGGGCCTCATCGCCGGACTGCTCGCCCAGGGCATGCCCCTATTCGAGGCCGCCGCCGCCGCCGTCTGGATGCATGGCGATGCCGGCCGCCGCCACGGACCCGGTCTTATCGCGGAGGATATTCCGGAGCTGATGCCGGCGGTGCTGCGGGGCATCCTCGGCCTCTGATCGGGGGCGGGCTGATCAGGATGAGGTCACCTCGAACCAGCCCCAAAGGCCGGTATCGAACCGCTCCAGCACCGTCGAGCCGAGGGCCCAGCGACCGGGATTGTCGGCCTTGAAGGCGATGCGGGCGGTGCGGCCTTCGAGGAGCTGGAAGGTGTCGAGCCAGTAGGGCTCCCAGCCGTCGTCGAGGGGGTGGAGCAACCGGAAGGCGTGGCCGTGCAGGTGGAGGGCCTGGGGAAACGCGGTTTCGTTGCGCAGGGCCAGCACCACCACCTGCCCGCGCTTGACCGTGAACAGGGGCGGAATGCCGGCGGCCCCCGAGGTGCCGTTGACCGCCCAGATCTTTCCCGGGTCACCGGTATAGACCGGATCGGCCGCCGGCTTGTCTTTATCGAGGCGGGCGCCGCCCGTGAGCACCACGTCCCGCCGTACGGCGTTCTGTAGCTTCACCTCCGCCGGCAACAGCTTGTTCTCGCCGATGGGACCGATGGCGGCGCGCTTGCCCCCCACCGGCTCGCCTCCGGTGGTGAGGGTGGCGAGCGCGAGGCCGTTGCCCACGAGGGCGGTGATGCTGCCCGACGCGCCCGCCTCGGTAGCGACATCCAGCATGAGGTCGTAGCGGGTGCCGGGCGGGAAGGGGAGGGTGGCGCGCAGGGGTTCGAACGCGTCGGTGGGCTGCCCGTCCACCGCCGCCACGTAGACCTTCAGGTTGTCGAAGCGGATGCGGGTGCCGCGCGCGTTGCAGGCATTGGCGAGGCGTAGGCGCACGCGGGCGCCGGGCCGCACGGTGATCGCCTCCGGTACCGGTTTGCCGTTCACCGTGACGAGGCTGCCGAGGCGCCCCGAACTCGCCGCGAAGGCGGTCTGGCCGAACGGCAGCAGGGTGCCGTCGTCGGCGAGCCGCCAATCCTGCATCAGCACCGTGAGGTCGTGGTCGACGCTCGGCGGCGTCGCCTCCTCGACCACGAGCATCCCGGCGAGCCCTCGGCCCGACGGCTCGCTCGAGCCACCGACCACGAGGGGGCGAATCAGGAAGCTGCCGGCATCGGGCGGTATGAACGCATAAGAAAAGTCGCCCCCCGGCGGGATCGGTGCCTGGGTCAGCCCCCCGACGCCGTCCATGGGGTTCTGGTTGCGCACCCCGTGCCAATGGAGGGACAGGGGCTTGTCGGTTCTGTTCTCGACCCGCAGGCGCACGGTCTCGCCGAGCTTGATCCGAATCACCGGCGGAACGCTCGCGCCGTCGAACGCCCAGACCGGGGTCGCGGCGACTGGCTCGGGCTTGAGCCGGGCCGTGGCGGGCGCCGCGCGGAAGGGGCGCCCCGGACTCTCCGGATTCGATTCGGGGGCGGGCTTCTGAAGTGACGAAGGCTTGGCGGGCGTCTGCGCAGCCGCCGTCGATCCGAGCGCGAGAGCCGCCGCGCCGCCGAGCAGGGTTCGCCGCGACAGCGCGAGCTCGCTCGGCGACGACCGGACGGGGAGCGGCGAGGGACGATGCGGCATGACACCTCTGGCGAGCGGCGCGCGGGCGGGACGACACCCGCGCCGCTTGTAGACGCGGGGCCGGGGCGCGCCAACCGGCCTGCGAATCGGTCTTCTCGGTGGGCGGGCGGGCGCGCGTTCCGGACCGTATCGGAGGCTGACTTTTTTTGCTGCGGTCCGTTGCGCCCGTGTTATAGCACCGCGCTCTGGCGGCGGGATGCGCGCCGGAGGTCGTTGCTTGCGGGCGTGGCGGAACTGGTAGACGCGCTGGATTTAGGTTCCAGTGTCGCAAGACGTGGGGGTTCGAGCCCCTCCGCCCGCACCAGTCCATCGCCGTCGAGGACGGATCGGCCTAGCGCGAATGGCCGGGCCGTTCGTCGCGATTCGGCCTTCGGTTCAAGCGTGACGTCCTGGTGCCGACCCTATCCCCGGCCCTCTCGGGCGGCGGGGAGCGAATGAATTTGCGCCGATGCGCGCACGAGAGCGGAAAGACGACCATGCAGGTGACCGAGACACTCTCCCAGGGGCTGAAGCGCGAGTTTCAGGTATCCTTCGCCGCGCATGAGCTCGAGGAGCGCCTGAACAGCGAGCTGTCGACCCTCAAGGACAAGGCCCAGATCAAGGGCTTCCGCCCCGGCAAGGTGCCGGTGGCGCACCTGCGCAAGCTCTACGGCCGCTCCGTGATGGCCGACGTGCTGCAGAACGCCGTCAACGAGGCCAACCAGCGGATCGTCCAGGACAACAACCTGAAGCTCGCCCTCGAGCCGAAGGTCGAATTCCCCGGTGAGCAGTCCGTCGTCGAGCGGGCGCTGGACGCCAAGGCCGATCTGTCCTTCAACATCGCCCTCGAGGTCCTGCCGACCTTCGAGCTCGCCGATCTGTCCGACGTCAGCCTGACGAAGCTCGTGGCCAAGCCGTCCGACACGGAGGTCGACGAGGCCATCACCCGCATGGCCTCGTCCAACCGCAGCTTCACGGCGCGTGACGAGGGGGCCGCCGCCGAGACCGGCGACCGCGTCACCATCGATTTCGTCGGCCGCATCGACGGTGTCGAGTTCGAGGGCGGCAAGGGCGAAGGCATCGACCTCGAACTCGGCTCTGGCCAGTTCATCCCCGGCTTCGAGGATCAGCTCGTCGGCGCCAAGGTCGGCGAGAATCGCGTGGTGAAGACCACCTTCCCGGAGGCCTACGGGGCCGAGGCGCTGGCCGGCAAGGCCGCGGAGTTCGACGTCACCGTCACGGCCATCCAGGCACCGGGCGAGACCAAGATCGACGACGAACTCGCCAAGAACTTCGGCATGGAATCCCTCGACAAGCTGAAGGAAGCCGTCGCCACGGCCATCGGCAGCGACTTCGAGGCGCAGTCCCGTCGTAAGCTCAAGAAGGAGCTTCTCGACGCCCTCGACACGAAATACGCCTTCGAGCTGCCCCCCAGCCTCGTCCACCAGGAATTCGCCGCCGTGTGGGCCCAGGTCGAGCAGGACCTGAAGACCCGCGAGAAGACCTTCGAGGACGAGGGCACCACCGAGGAGAAGGCCACGGCCGAGTACCGCAAAATCGCCGAGCGTCGCGTGCGCCTCGGCTTGGTGCTTGCGCAGGTCGGTGAGACGGCCGATATCAGGGTGAGCGACGACGAGGTGAACCAGGCGCTGATCGCCCGGGTCCGGCAGTTCCCCGGCCAGGAGCAGCAGGTCTGGGACTTCTACCGCAAGAATGCCCAGGCGCTTGCCGAACTGCGTGCGCCGATCTTCGAGGAGAAGGTCGTCGATCACGTCCTCGCCCAGGTGAAGCTCGTCGAGGAGCCCGTCTCGAAGGAGGCGTTGTTCGACGACGAGGACGACACCGAGACGTCCAAGGCCGAGTCCGGCAAGGACGAGACCGTTCCGGCCGGAAGCGACGAGGCTCTGCCCGCCGTCGCCAAGGCCGACTGAGCCCGGTGCTCCTTTCGAGGGCGGCGGGCCATGAGTAAGGCGGCGTTCACCGTCGCTCGAGTTCGCTGAAACGTCCGGCCCGCGCCCGATTCGCGGCGCGGCCGGACCCCTCGAAGTTTGGGGCACGTGATGATGAGAGATCCGGTCGACTATTATAACTCCGCGCTCGTGCCCATGGTGGTCGAGCAGTCGAGCCGCGGCGAGCGTGCCTTCGACATCTATTCCCGTCTGCTGCGCGAGCGCATCATCTTCCTGACCGGTCCGGTCGAGGATTACGGTGCCTCGCTCATCGTGGCGCAGCTCCTGTTCCTCGAGGCCGAGAACCCGAAGAAGGAAATCTCCTTCTACATCAACTCGCCCGGCGGCGTGGTGACCTCGGGCCTGTCCATCTACGACACGATGCAGTTCATCCGCTGCCCGGTCACGACCCTGTGCGTCGGTCAGGCCGCCTCCATGGGCTCCCTGCTGCTGACCGCCGGCGAGCCCGGCCATCGTTTCGCCCTGCCCAATGCCCGCATCATGGTGCACCAGCCCTCCGGCGGCTTCCAGGGCCAGGCCACCGACATCCTCATTCATGCCCGCGAGATCGAGGCCCTGAAGAAGCGCCTCAATGAGATCTACGTGAAGCACACTGGCCGCGACTACGACGCCATCGTCAACGCCCTGGAGCGAGACAACTTCATGACGGCCGACGCCGCCAAGGAGTTCGGGCTCATCGACGAGGTGATCCAGAAGCGTCCGGAGCCGGCTCCCACCACCTGAGGGCGTGCGCGCCGGCCCCGCGTGGGGCCGGCCGCGTCGTTTCGTGGCGGGCGGGAATCGCCTGCCTTGATCCGGCCGCGGCAGCGTGCTTGCATCGTCAGTCCGAGGCGAAATCGGCAGATGCGCGCAGGTGACTGTTTCTTTAGGCCGATGGCATTAAATTCGAAGGATGCGTGTGCGCCCGGGATCGGCGCCATGCCCGCGAACGGAGACCGATATGAGCAAGACTGGCGGCAACGACTCGAAGAGCACGCTGTACTGCTCGTTTTGCGGCAAGAGCCAGCACGAGGTCCGCAAGCTGATCGCGGGCCCGACGGTGTTCATCTGCGACGAGTGTGTCGAACTGTGCATGGACATCATCCGCGAGGAGTCGAAATCCTCCCTGGTGAAATCCCGCGACGGCGTACCCACGCCGAAGGAGATCCGCCGCGTCCTCGATGACTACGTCATCGGCCAGGACTTCGCGAAGAAGGTTCTCTCCGTCGCGGTCCACAACCATTACAAGCGCCTCGCCCACGCCTCGAAGCACAACGACGTCGAGCTGGCGAAGTCGAACATCATGCTGATCGGGCCGACGGGCTCGGGCAAGACGCTGCTCGCCCAGACCCTCGCGCGTATCCTCGATGTGCCGTTCACCATGGCGGACGCCACCACCCTGACGGAAGCCGGCTATGTCGGCGAAGACGTCGAGAACATCATCCTCAAGCTGCTCCAGGCTTCCGACTACAACGTCGAGCGGGCGCAGCGCGGCATCGTGTACATCGACGAGATCGACAAGATCTCCCGCAAGTCGGACAACCCGTCCATCACCCGCGACGTCTCGGGCGAGGGCGTGCAGCAGGCGCTCCTGAAGATCATGGAGGGCACCGTCGCCTCCGTGCCGCCCCAGGGCGGGCGCAAGCATCCGCAGCAGGAATTCCTGCAGGTCGACACCACCAACATCCTGTTCATCTGCGGCGGTGCCTTTGCGGGCCTCGAGCGGATCATCTCGCAGCGTGGCAAGGGCACGTCCATCGGCTTCGGCGCGACGGTGCAGGCCCCCGACGACCGCCGCACCGGCGAGGTGTTCCGGTCCGTGGAGCCGGAGGATCTGCTGAAGTTCGGCCTGATCCCCGAATTCGTCGGCCGTCTGCCTGTCCTGGCGACCCTGGAGGACCTCGACGAGGCCGCTCTCAAGAAGATCCTGCAGGAGCCCAAGAACGCCCTGGTCAAGCAGTACCAGCGCCTGTTCGAGATGGAGAACGTCGAATTGACGTTCCAGGACGAGGCCCTGTCCCTCGTCGCCCGCAAGGCGATCGAACGCAAGACCGGCGCCCGTGGCTTGCGTTCGATCCTGGAGACCATCCTGCTCGAGACCATGTACGATCTGCCCGGTCTCGACTCCGTCGAGCAGGTGGTGATCGGCCCCGAGGTCGTCGATGGAAAGTCGCGTCCGCTGTACATTCACGGTGATCGCAACAAGGAAGCCCCGGCCAGCGTCAGCGCCTGATCGGTGCGGCGTCCCGCGGCCCGGCCCTTCCCGAGGGGCCGGGCCGGAGCGGATCTTGTAAAGATCCGCTCACGCTTCCATCTGAATTCCAAGCGCGATGGCCGTACGCTCACCCCTTGAGGTGCGGCGTCCCGCTACCAGCCGCGTCTTCTTTTGAATACTTCCGACCCCCTCGCGGCCCGGTCGGCCCCGACACGTCACCCGCTCGTATGAGGCGTGACGGCTCGGCGTCCATCATGAGGAAGTCCGACATGACTCAACCGAAATCGCGCCAGCCTGTCGTTCCGGGCTCCACGGGCTCCTACGCCGTTCTGCCGCTCCGCGACATCGTGGTATTCCCCCACATGATCGTCCCGCTCTTCGTCGGGCGCGAGAAGTCGATCCGTGCCCTCGAAGAGGCGGTGCGGACGGACCGGCACATCCTGCTGGCGACCCAGATCAATGCCAGCGACGACGATCCGGCCACGGACGCCATCTACAAGATCGGTACCCTGGCGAGCGTTCTGCAACTCCTCAAGCTCCCCGACGGCACCGTGAAGGTGCTGGTCGAAGGCGCCGGCCGCGCCAGGATCACGGCGTTCAACAAGTCGGACTCCTACTACGAGGCCGAGGCCGAGACTCTCACGGACGAACTCGGCGACAGCGTCGAGGCCGAAGCCCTCGCGCGCTCGGTCATCGCCGAGTTCGAGAACTATGTGAAGCTCAACAAGAAGATCTCGCCCGAAGTCGTCTCCGCCGTGACGCAGATCGACGAGCCTTCGAAGCTCGCCGACACCGTCGGCTCGCACCTTGCCGTCAAGATCGCCGACAAGCAGGCGATTCTCGAGATCCCCACGGTGGCGCAGCGCCTGGAGCGCGTGCTGTCCTTGATGGAGAGCGAGATCTCGGTCCTCCAGGTCGAGAAGCGTATCCGCACCCGCGTCAAGCGGCAGATGGAGAAGACGCAGCGCGAGTACTATCTAAACGAGCAGATGAAGGCGATCCAGAAGGAGTTGGGCGACTCCGAGGATGGCAAGGACGAACTCGCCGAACTCGAAGACAAGATCGAGAAGACCAAGTTCACCAAGGAGGCCCGTGACAAGGCTTTGGCGGAGCTGAAGAAGCTGCGCCAGATGTCGCCGATGTCGGCTGAGGCGACGGTGGTGCGCAACTACCTCGATTGGATGCTGGGCATCCCGTGGAGCAAGCGCACGAAAATCAAGAAGGACCTGCTCGGCGCCCAGGTGATGCTCGACGAGGATCACTTCGGTCTCGACAAGGTCAAGGAGCGCATCGTCGAGTATCTCGCCGTGCAGCAGCGGGCCAACAAGCTCACGGGGCCGATCCTCTGCCTCGTCGGTCCTCCGGGCGTCGGCAAGACCTCGCTGGGCAAGTCCATCGCCAAGGCGACGGGCCGTGAGTTCGTGCGCATGTCGCTGGGCGGCGTTCGGGACGAAGCCGAGATCCGGGGGCACCGCCGGACCTATATCGGCTCGATGCCGGGCAAGATTGTGCAGTCCATGCGCAAGGCCAAGAGCTCAAATCCGCTCATCCTCCTCGACGAGATCGACAAGATGGGTATGGATTTTCGCGGTGATCCGTCTGCGGCCCTCCTCGAGGTACTGGACCCCGAGCAGAACGCGACCTTCAACGACCACTACCTCGAGGTCGATTACGACCTGTCGAACGTCATGTTCGTCACCACGGCCAACACGCTGAACATCCCCGCGCCCCTCATGGACCGCATGGAGGTGATCCGCATCGCTGGTTACACCGAGGAGGAAAAGGTCGAAATCTCGCGCAAGCACCTAATTCCGGGAGCCATCAAGAAGCACGGTCTCGATGCCAACGAGTGGCAGATCGACGAGTCCGGGCTGCTCATGCTCATTCGCCGCTACACGCGGGAAGCGGGCGTGCGTAATCTCGAGCGCGAGATTTCGAACCTCATTCGCAAGGCGGTGAAAGAGATCCTCATCACCAAGGTGAAGTCGGTCACCGTCACGGAAGAGAACCTGCCGGTCTTCCTCGGTCCGCCGAAGTTCCGCTACGGCGAAATCGACGAGGAGGATCAGGTTGGTGTGGTCACGGGGTTGGCCTGGACCGAGGTGGGCGGCGAGTTGCTGACCATCGAAGGCGTCATGATGCCGGGCAAGGGCAAGATGACGGTGACGGGCAACCTGCGCGACGTGATGAAGGAGTCGATCTCTGCGGCGGCGAGTTACGTCCGTTCGCGGGCCGTCGATTTCGGCATCGAGCCGCCTCTGTTCGAGCGCCGGGATATCCACGTCCACGTGCCGGAGGGGGCGACCCCGAAGGACGGACCGTCCGCCGGCATCGGTATGGCCACTGCCATCATCTCGACCCTCACGGGCATCCCCGTGAAGAAGGACGTGGCGATGACCGGTGAGGTCACCCTGCGCGGCCGCGTGCTGCCCATTGGCGGCCTCAAGGAGAAGCTGCTGGCGGCCCTGCGCGGCGGTATCAAAACCGTGCTGATCCCCGAGGAGAACGCCAAGGACATCGCCGAGGTGCCCGACAGCGTGAAGAACGGGATGGAGATCATCCCGGTCTCCCGGATGGATCAGGTGCTGAAGCACGCCCTCGTGCGGGTGCCCGAGGCCATCGAATGGGAGGAGCCGGCCCCCCCGGTTCGCCCGGTGATCGGCGAGGACGAGACCGCGACGGTCATCGCGCACTGAGCGCTCAGCTCGGAAAAGGCTCCGGCGGAAACGCCGGGGCCTTTCTTCATATCGCCCCACCGCTTGCATGGCGCCGATGGCTTCGCTACGAAACGCGCGCCCGGGCGGTTAGCTCAGTTGGTAGAGCGTCTCCTTTACACGGAGAGGGTCGGGGGTTCGAGTCCCTCACCGCCCACCAGGCCATACGGTAGGACGAACTGAGTTCCTTAGTCTCGAACATCGTAGACCTTTGAAAAATCCGTGACAGACGTTTCGTTGGCGGTCTGGATCTGACCTTGCCCCCTGGCCTGTCCTCATTCTGAAGCTAGGGTCCGTCGAGCAGGAGACGGACGATGAAGAAGAGCCGGTTCCGCGAAGAGCAGATCATCGGCATCCTGAAGTAGCAGCAGGCTGGGCTGCCGGTCACCGAGATCTGCCGCCGCCATGGGATCAGCGATGCGACGTTCTACACGTGGCGTTCGCGCTACGGCGGCTTGGAGGTCTCGGACGCGCGGCGTCTGAAGGCGCTCCATGAGGAGAACCGCAAGCTCAAGAAGCTCCTGGCCGAGGCGATGCTCGATGTGGCGACGCTGCGTGAGGCGCTGGGAAAAACTTCTGACGCCCGGCGCACGGAGAACAGCCGTGAACTGGGCCATCGAGGAGAAGGGCTATTCGCAGCGTCGTGCCTACGGGCTGATCGGCCTTGAGCCGAAGACGTACCGCTAAGCCTCGACGCGAGGTGCTGATCCTCCCCCCGGTTTCGCGGACACTGGGTTAAGAGCGCCTAACAGAACCGTCTGATCTGGTTGAGAGTGATGAGGCTTGTGAAGGCCTCGTAGATGTCGGCGCGGCGCTCGTAGCGGATGGGCAGACGGCGGAAGCGATTGAACCAAGCGTGGGTTCGCTCGACGACCCAGCGGTGGCGCCCAAGCTTCTCGCTGCTCTCGATGGCCTTTTCGGGCGATGCGCGGGACGATCCCCCGCGCCCGGCACTCCTGGCGCCGCGCCTTGGCATCGTCGGCCTTGTCGGCGTGCAGCTTGTCGGGGCGTCGGCGCGGGCGACCGCGCCGGCCCGTACCGATCGGCGGGATGGCATCGAGGGTCGGTGCCATCTGCGGGCTGTCGTGCCGGTTGGCGCCTGTCAGCCTGATGCCGAGCGGCGTGCCGCGGGCGTCGGTGACGAGGTGGCGCTTCGTGCCCGGCTTGCCCCGGTCCGTCGGGTTCGGGCCGGTGGCAGGCCCCCCTTTTTGGCCGGGACAGAGGCACTGTCCAGGCTCGCCCGACGCCAGTCGATCTCACCGGCCGCGTGCAGGCGCTCCAACAGAACCGGATGCAGACGCGCCCACACGCCGGCTGCCTGCCAGTCGCGCAGACGCCGCCAGCAACTCATGCCGCTCCCGCAGCCCATCTCGGCCAGCAACATCTCCCAAGGCAGGCCGGAGCGCAAAACGAACAAGATGCCGGTCAGCGCTGCCCGATTGTCAATCGGAGGTCGTCCGCCCTTCGGGCGAGGCCGAGGCGGCGGCAGGAGCGGAGCAATCTCGCTCCAAAGATCGTCGGCAAGCAGAGGTCAAGCCATGCTCAACCAACGCAAAACCCCATGCATCGTGCCGTTCTGTTAGGCGC
>NZ_FOPM01000009.1 GCF_900113485.1 Methylobacterium gossipiicola | reverse complement strand
AGAGCGCCTAACAGAACGGCACCGAGCGGTGTTTTCCGCGTTGGTTTGGCATGGCCAGACCGCTTCTCCCCGATGATCTCTGGGATGAGATCGCTCCGCTGCTCCCGCCGCCTCGTCCGCGTCCGAAGGGTGGGCGTCGTCCGATCGAGAACCGGGCTGCGCTGACGGGTATCCTGTTCGTGCTACGCTCGGCGCTGCCCTGGGAGATGCTGCCGGCCGAGATGGGCTGCGGCTGCGGCATGAGTTGCTGGCGTCGGCTGCGGGATTGGCAAGCGGCGGGCGTGTGGCGCCGCCTGCATCACGTGCTCCTGGAGCGCCTGCACGCGGCGGGTGAGATCGACTGGAGCCGGGCTTGCCTGGACAGCGCGTCTGTCCAGGCCAAAAAAGGGGGCCTGCCACTGGCCCGAACCCGACGGACCGGGGCAAGCCGGGGACGAAGCGCCATCTCGTCACCGACGCGCGCGGCACGCCGCTCGGCTTCTGCCTGAGCGGTGCCAACCGGCACGACACCGTCATGATGGCGGCCACCCTCGATGCCATCCCGTCTGTGCGGAGCGGTCGGCGCGGACGACCGCGACGCCGTCCGGACAAGCTGCACGCCGACAAGGCCTACGATGCCAGACCCCGCCGCCAGGAGTGCCGGGCGCGAGGGATCGTGCCGCGCATCGCTCGACGCGGCATCGAGAGCAGCGAGAAACTCGGTCGTCACCGTTGGGTCGTGGAGCGCACCCACGCCTGGTTCAACCGATTCCGTCGATTGCCCATCCGCTATGAGCGACGCGCAGACATCTACGAGGCCTTCACGAGCCTCGCCGCCAGCCTCATCACCCTCAACCAGATCAGACGGTTCTGTTAGGCGCTCTTAGAGTGCCTCACGAAACTCCCGCCCCGGGACCGTTCTCGCCCCGAAGACGACGGTGCGGCGGGAGTTTTGTGAGAGACACTTAGGATTGATATCACGCGCACCGAGTCGTTAAGATTGCGGGCGCCGCGGTGATCAACTGTCGGATGCGCCGCGCGAGACCGGTCTTCCCATGCTTGCGCCAGCCACACTCCCGGTCCCACGCCCGGAGCAAACGCCTTTGCGGATCGCTCTGGTCGGCTGGGGGCCATCGCGCGACGCGTCGTTCGTTTGCTCGGCGACCGTGGCAGTGCCGTCGTCCTCCGCTGCTCACCAATCCCAAATCCTCGGAACTGACCGCCCTCGCGCTGGTTCGTCTCATCGAAAACCGGAGGGCGCCCCTCGTGCTCTGAAGCGGAACGGTACCGTCCCGTCCGCCATTATGGTCGGGCGACGACGTGATCGACGGGCGCGACCCTTTCGGATGCGCAGGGCAGACTTTACCTCTATAAGCCCGGCCAACATTCGCCTTCACGCTTTTCGATCGACCGTAGGTTCACGATGCTCGGTGCCCTCGCCAAGAAGATTTTCGGCTCGTCCAACGACCGTCGGGTGAAGGGCTACCGTCCTCGCGTCGCCGAGATCAACGCCCTGGAGCCCCAGCTCGCCGCCCTGTCGGACGCGGACCTGCAGGCCCGGACCGTGATGCTCAAGGCCGAACTCGCCGCCGGCAAGACCCTGGACGACATCCTGGTTCCCGCCTTCGCCACCGTGCGCGAAGCCGCCAAGCGCGTCCTCGGTCAGCGCCACTTCGACGTGCAGCTCATCGGCGGCATGGTGCTGCACGAGAGCGGCATCGCCGAGATGCGCACCGGCGAGGGCAAGACCCTGGTGGCGACCCTGCCGGTCTACCTCAACGCCCTATCGGGGCTCGGCGTCCACGTCGTGACCGTGAACGACTACCTCGCGTCACGCGACGCCGAGTGGATGGGCCGGGTCTATCGCTTCCTCGGCCTCACCGTCGGCACCATCGTGCACGGCCTCGACGACGAGCAGCGCAAAGCGGCCTACGCCTGCGACATCACCTACGGCACGAACAACGAGTTCGGCTTCGATTACCTGCGCGACAACATGAAGTACGAGCTGTCGCAGCTCGCCCAGCGCGGCCACAATTTCGCGATCGTGGACGAGGTCGACTCGATCCTCATCGACGAGGCCCGCACCCCGCTCATCATCTCCGGCCCGGTGGACGACCGCTCGGAACTCTACGTCGCCGTGGACGCGCTGATGCCGCATCTCGAGCGCGAGCATTACGACCTCGACGAGAAGCAGCGCACGGTGTCGCTGACCGAGAGCGGCAACGAGTTCATCGAGGACCTGCTGCGCGGCGCCGACCTCCTGAAGGAGGGCGATCTCTACGACGCCCACAACGTCTCCCTCGTCCACCACGTGAACCAGGCGCTGCGCGCCCACACCCTGTTCACTCTCGACAAAGACTACATCGTCAAGAACGACGAGGTGGTGATCATCGACGAGTTCACCGGCCGCATGATGCAGGGCCGGCGCTACTCCGAAGGTCTGCACCAGGCGCTGGAGGCCAAGGAGCGGGTGACGATCCAGCCCGAGAACCAGACGCTGGCCTCGATCACCTTCCAGAACTACTTCCGCCTCTACACCAAGCTCGCCGGCATGACCGGCACGGCCTCGACGGAGGCCGACGAGTTCGCCGAGATCTACAAGCTCGAAGTCGTCGACATCCCGACCAACAAGGAGGTCGAGCGCGTCGACGAGGACGACGAGGTCTACCGCACGGTGGGCGAGAAGTACGACGGCATCATCGCCGAGATCGAGAAGGCGCATGCGCGCCACCAGCCGATCCTCGTCGGCACCGGCTCCATCGAGAAGTCGCAGCATCTCGCCGAAATGCTGGTGAAGGCCGGCTTCAAACCCCTCGACTACTCGGACCTCAACGCGCTGACCGACGTCTACGCCGCCGCCCGCGAGGGCCGGGTGACGAAGCGCTTCGCCGTGCTCAACGCCCGCTTCCACGAGCAGGAAGCCTACATCGTGGCCGAGGCCGGCGTGCCCGGCGCCATCACCATCGCCACCAACATGGCCGGGCGCGGCACCGACATCAAACTCGGCGGCAACGTCGAGATGCGCGTCGAGAAGGAACTCGCCGGAATCCCCGAGGGACCGGATCGCGACGTGAAGATCGAGGCGATCAAGGCCGAGATCGCCGAGTACCGCGCCAAGGTGCTGGCGTCGGGCGAGCCGGCCGATCCGGCGGCGGGCCGCAAGAAGGCCCTGCCCGGCGGCCTCTACATCATCGGCACCGAGCGCCACGAATCGCGCCGCATCGACAACCAGTTGCGCGGCCGCTCCGGCCGCCAGGGCGATCCCGGCCGTTCGAAGTTCTACCTGTCGCTCCAGGACGATCTCATGCGGATCTTCGGCTCCGACCGGATGGATGGCATGCTGACGCGCCTCGGGCTGGAGCAGGGCGAGGCCATCATCCACCCCTGGATCAACAAGGCCATCGAGAAGGCGCAGCAGAAGGTCGAGGCGCGCAACTTCGACATGCGCAAGAACGTGTTGAAGTACGACAACGTCATGAACGACCAGCGCAAGGTGGTGTTCGAGCAGCGTCGCGACTTCATGGGCCAGGAGAGCGTACGCGAGACCGTGGACGAGATGCGCCACGGCGTCGTCGACGACCTCGTCGCCGTGCACGTGCCCGAGAACGCCTATGCCGAGCAGTGGGACGTCGAGGGCCTGCGCGAGCGCGTCCGGGACGTGCTCAACCTCGACGTGCCGGTGGAGGATTGGGCCAAGGAAGAAGGCATCGCCGACGAGGAGATGCGCGAACGCCTGCGCCAGGCCGCCGACGACGCTTACGCGGCCCGCACCGAGAAGAACACGCCCGACCTGATGACCTATGTCGAGAAGCAGGTGCTGCTGCAGACCCTCGACCACCTGTGGCGCGAGCACCTCGTGACCCTCGACCACCTACGCCAGGTGGTGGGCTGGCGCGGTGTCGCCCAGCGCGATCCCCTGAACGAGTACAAGTCGGAAGCCTTCGACCTCTTCAACGGCCTCGTCGGCTCGCTCCGGGAACAGGTGACGCAGCAGCTCTCGCGCATCGAGATCATGTACGAGGATCCGGCCTCCGCGGAGGCGTCGTTCGCCTCTCCCGCCCTGCCGCCGATGTTCGCCCAGCACCTCGATCCCGTCACGGGTGAGAACGAGATGGCCGAGTCCGGCACGGGCAGCGCCGGCGGTGCCGGGCCGGCCTACGGCTACGCCGCCCAGGCCATGGCGACGGATACGGCCATGCTGGAACGCGACCCCACGGACGCCACCACCTGGGGCCGGGTCGCGCGCAACGAGCCCTGCCCCTGCGGCTCGGGCAAGAAGTACAAGCACTGCCACGGTACCTTCGCGGTCTGACGCGATCATCGACGCCCTCGACGGCGTCGAACCGAGCCTCGACGCGGCGGAGTTCCGCCGCGTCCTCGTCGAGTCGGGCTTGGCGCCCCGCCGGCCCGCCGACGATCTGCCCCGGCTCGCCCGGATGTTGGCTGCGGCCGACCTCGTCGTCACCGCCCGTCGCGACGGCGCGCTCGTCGGCATCGCCCGCACGCTCACGGATTTTTCCTTCTGCGCTTACATGTCGGATCTGGCCGTGTGCCGCTCGGCCCAAGGGCTCGGGATCGGCCAGGGTCTGATCGCCGCGACGCGGGCCGCAGTCGGGCCGCAGGCCGCGCTGCTGCTGACGGCCGCCCCCGACGCGGTCACCTTCTACGAGCGGATCGCCATGCCCCGCATGCCCGACGCCTTCCGGTACGACCGGGAGGCGTGAGAGGGGCTTTCCCCTACACCGTCACCTGGGTACCGACTTCCACCACGCGTCCCGTGGGGATCTGGAAGAAGTCCGTGGCGTCGTTGGCGTTCTTGGCGAGGGTGATGAAGATCCGGTCCTGCCACAGGGGCATGCCCGAATGGGCCGCCGGGCGGATGGAACGCCGCGACAGGAAGAACGACGTCGCCATGATGTCGAACTTGAAGCCCTGCTTCTTCAGGAGCGTCAGGGTCCGGGGAATGTTCGGCGATTCCATGTAGCCGAACTTCATCACCACCTTGGAGAAGTGCGGGCCGATGGGCTCGATGTGGACGCGGTCCGCCAGCCGAGCGCGGGGGGTGTCCACGGTCTCCACGGTGAGGACCACGTTCTTCTCGTGCAGCACCTTGTTGTGCTTGAGATTGTGCAGCAGGGCCGCCGGCGCGATGGTGGGATCGCTCGTGAGGAACACCGCCGTGCCGCGCACGTGGTGGGGCGGGCTCTTCTCCAGCATGCCGACGAGTTCGGTCAGCGGCACGTCGGTCTTGCGGGTCTTGTTGATGAGGATCGCGACGCCGCGCACCCAGGTCCACATCACCAGGATGAGGGCGCCGGCGAACAGCAGGGGCACGTAGCCGCCCTCGAACACCTTGAGCATGTTCGAGAGCAGGAACAGGAATTCGAGGGCCGCGAAGGGCAGGATCGCGAGGCCGGCGGCCACCGGCGACCAGTTCCAGGTCTTCCACAGCACCAGGAAGGCGAGGCTCGCTGTAATCAGCATCGTGCCCGTGACGGCGATGCCGTAGGCCGAGGCCAGGGCGGCGGACGACCGGAACAGGATCGCCAGGATGACGACGCCCACCATGAGCAGGGCGTTGATCTGCGGCAGGTAGATCTGGCCGGAATGGGATTCCGAGGTGTGGCGGATCTCGAGGCGCGGCAGCAGGCCGAGCTGAATCGCCTGACGCGACAGGGAGAAGGCGCCGGTGATCACCGCCTGGCTCGCCGTGACGGTGGCGGCGGTGGCGAGCAGCACCATGGGGAGCAGGCCCCATTCGGGCACGAGCTGGAAGAACGGATCGGTGGTGTCGGGCTTCGCCAGCACGAGGGCGGCCTGGCCGAAATAGTTGAGCACGAGGCAGGGCGCGACGAGGCAGAGCCACGCGATCTGGATTGGCCGGCGGCCGAAATGTCCGAGATCGGCGAACAGGGCCTCGGCGCCGGTCACGGCGAGGAACACCGCACCGAGGGCCACCAGGGCGCCCGTGCCGTGGCCGAGGAGATAATGCAGGGCGTAGTACGGGTTGAGCGCCCAGAACACATCGGGCGTCGCATAGATGTGCGGCAGGGCGGCGAGCGCCATGGCGCCGAACCACAGGGCCATGATCGGCCCGAAGAGGCTCGCGACCTTGCCCGTACCCCGATTCTGGATGAGGAACAGGGGTACGATGATGGCGACGGTGATGGGCAGGACGTAGGCCTCGAAGGCCGGCGTGACGAGCTTGAGACCCTCCACCGCCGACAGCACCGAGATGGCCGGGGTGATGATGGCGTCGCCGTAGAACAGGGAGGCGCCGAGCAGCCCGAGCATGAACACGATGCGTGAGCCGCCCAGCGCCGAGCGGGCGAGCGCCATGAGGGAGAGGATGCCGCCCTCGCCGTTGTTGTCCATCCGCATGAGGATGACGACGTACTTAATGGTGACGATGAGGAGCAGCGCCCACAGGATCAGGGAGGCGACGCCCAGCACCTCTTCGCGCAGGAGGATGCCGTCGGCACGGGCCGAGACCAGGGCCTCGCGGAACGCATAGAGCGGGCTCGTCCCGATATCGCCATAGACGACGCCCATGGAGCCGAGCACCAGGGTCCACAGGCTGGCGGGCGCATGGCCCCGCCCGGTTTCGGCATCGCTCCCCGGCGCAGCGGGATCACCGCCCTCGGGTTTCGGACCGGGCGCGCTCGGAAGGTCGGATTGCGTCATGCGGCTCGATCGCGACGTGTTGCGAACCCGGCTTCCCCGCGCCCGTTTGCGGCAGCGGGCGAGGAACGACGGGGCCGGTCCCGATGAAGTCGGGCGGCAAGGTTGACTGCGTTCACGCTATCACGCGGCGCAGCATGCGAGAACGGCAACCTGTAGGGATCGCCGTTCAGCCAACAGGCTTGGGGGAAGGTGGTGGGCGTCGCCCGCCCTATTCGGCGGCGCTGCGGGCGCCGGAGCCGAAGCGGCGCTCGATATAGTCCGTCACCACGGTCTCGAAATCCTTGGCCAGGGTCGGCCCGCGCAGGGTCATGGCCTTCTTGCCGTCGATGAAGACCGGCGCGGTCGGGGTTTCGCCGGTGCCGGGGAGCGAGATGCCGATATCGGCGTGCTTCGATTCGCCCGGGCCGTTGACGATACAGCCCATCACCGCGACGTTGAGACCCTCGACGCCCGGATAGGCCTTCTTCCACTCCGGCATGGAGTTGACGATCCAGTTCTGGATGTCGCGGGCGAGTTCCTGGAAGGTCGTCGAGGTGGTGCGGCCGCAGCCCGGGCACGCCGCCACGAGGGGCACGAAGGTGCGGAACCCCATGGTCTGCAGCAGTTCCTGCGCGGCCTTCACCTCCACGGTGCGGTCGCCGCCGGGCTCAGGCGTGAGGGAGTAGCGGATGGTGTCGCCGATGCCTTCCTGCAGCAGCACGCCGATGGCGGCGGAGGCCGCGACCAGGCCCTTCGAGCCCATGCCGGCCTCGGTGAGGCCGAGGTGGATGGCGAAATCGGAGCGGCGGGCCACCTCGCGGTAGACGGCGATGAGGTCCTGCACCGCCGAGACCTTGGCCGAGAGAATGATCCGGTCCTTCGGCAGGCCGAGTTCCACGGCCCGCTCGGCCGAGGACAGGGCCGAGCGCACCATGGCCTCGCGCATCACCGCGCGGGCGTCGATGGGCCGGGGCGACCGGGCGTTCTCGTCCATGAGGTGGGTGAGGAGGGCTTCGTCGAGGGAGCCCCAGTTGGCGCCGATGCGGACGGTCTTGCCGTAGCGGATCGCCTGCTCGATGATCGTCGAGAACTGGGTGTCCTTCTTCTCCTTGAAGCCGACGTTGCCGGGATTGATCCGGTACTTGGCGAGCGCCTCGGCGCAGGCCGGATGGTCGGCGAGCAGCTTGTGGCCGATATAGTGGAAGTCGCCGACCAGGGGCACATGGATGCCGATGCGGTCGAGGCGTTCACGGATCTTCGGGACCGCCACCGCCGCCTCGTCGCGGTCGACGGTGATGCGGACGAGTTCGGAGCCGGCCCGCGCCAGCTGGGCGACCTGGGCCACGGTGCCGTCGATGTCAGCCGTGTCGGTGTTGGTCATCGACTGCACGACGATGGGAGCGCCGCCGCCGACCGTGACGGCGCCTTCGCCCGAGCCGATGGTGACGCCGACCGTGCGGTGGCGTGGGCTCGGACCGGCGATCTCGGGGGCGGTGCCGTTGATCGGGTTGGCGGGGGTCGCGTCCATGGCTTCCATCGTTGATCCGTGCGCTCCGAGGACCCTTCGCCGGCTTGGCGACATCGGCCCGTCTACGAGGACACCTTCGGGTCCGGCGGGCGATCCGCCGGTGGCGTCCACGACGCCCTGTTGTTCTACGCCCTCGACCGTTTAGCTGAGATGACGGCTCGCGGGCGTCAAGCCCGTGCCGCCCCGGCGGTCGGAAAGCATCGATCTGCTGTCGATCTTATCCCATGTCCGATCCGGAGCATTATGTCGAGTTCGTCGCGGCGTCGGGCGAGGGGCTGGGCTGCGCTGGATCGGGGAACCGCATCGCTCCCGTCCCACTTGTTGCTGTGTCGCATCATATATTGCGGTGCACCATCCCCGGAGGCCCCCCATGCTCGACGCGCACCCGCACGCCCCCCTCGATCCACCCACCGATATCGGTCCGGGCGGCTCCTGTCCGGACCATGCCACGGCACCCACACGGGTGCTCGCCGGTCCTCGCGCCGAGAAGACCGTGGCGCTGGCGCTTCAGGGCGGGGGTGCCCACGGCGCCTTCACCTGGGGCGTGCTCGATGCCCTGATCGAGGATGGACGCCTCGGGTTCGAGGCCCTCACGGGGGCCAGCGCCGGCGCCATGAACGCCGTGGTGATGGTGGATGGCTGGCTCGAAGGCGGGCCCGACGGCGCCCGCGCGGCCCTGGAGCGGTTCTGGCGCGAGGTGAGCCTCGACGGCGACCTCTGGCCGGTGCAGCGGGGCGCCATCAACGGCCTGTTCGCCCTCTGGAAGGACAATCCCGTCGTGGAGTTCTGGGGGCGGGTGCTGAAGACCAGCCCGTACGCGTCGAACCCCTTGAACTACAATCCCCTGCGCAAGGCGCTCGCCGCGCAGGTGGATTTCGAGCGCCTGCGCAAGGCCGAGACGGCAGCCCTGTTCGTGTCGGCCACCAATGTCTGGACCGGCAAGCTCGCGGTGTTCGAGCGCGCCGACCTGGAGGTCGATCACCTCATGGCCTCGGCCTGCCTGCCGACGGTGTTCCACGCCGTGGAAATCGACGGGGTGCCCCATTGGGACGGCGGCTATCTCGGCAACCCGCCGCTCTATCCCCTGTATCGGGGCGCAGAGACCCGCGACATCCTCCTCGTGCAGATCAACCCGGTGGAGCGTCGCGAGACTCCGCGCACGCAGCAGGAGATCCAGGACCGCCTCAACGAGATCACCTTCAACGCCAACCTCATGCGCGAATTGCGGGCCATCGACTTCCTCGACGGCCTCATCGCCGAGGGCGTCCTCGTCCAGGGCGACTACAAGCCGCAATACGTCCACCGCATCGACGGCACAGGCGCCCTCGACGACTACCAGGCGTCCACCCGCCTCGATGCCCGCTGGCGGGTGTTCGAGCGCCTGCGCGACAAGGGCCGGACCGCCGCCCAAGCCTGGCTCGCGGAGACCTACGATCAGGTCGGTCGCCGTTGCAGCCTGAACCTCCAGGCCACCTACGCGTAGGGTTTCGGCCCAAGAACCCGACGACCGAGGGAACCGTCTTTCGCGGGCGGACGGGATTAATCCCGTCGCTCGCGCGTTCATGATCGTATGACCACCGAACCGATCCGGCCCGGCTCGACCCCCTCCATCGTCGACCTGATGGTGCCCCTGCGGCGCTACGCGCGGTCCCTGACGCGCGACAGCCTGCGGGCGGACGACCTCGTGCACGACGCCTTGGTGCGGGCCCTCGAATCCGGCCAGATCCACCGGCCCAACACCAATCTTCGAACCTGGATGATGACGGTGCTGCACAACGTCTTCATCGACGAGCAGCGCCGCAAGCGCGTGGAATCGCGCCACGCCGACACCCTGGTGCAGATGAGCGAAGAGATCGCGCAGCCGGCCCAGGAAGCCCAAGTCCGCCTCGCGCAGATCCGCCGCGCCTTCCTCACCCTGCCGGAGGAGCAGCGCGCCGCCCTCCACCTCGTGACCCTGGAGGGCATGGCCTATGCCGACGCCGCCGCCGTCCTCGGCATTCCCATCGGCACCCTGATGTCGCGGCTCGGTCGCGGCCGTGCGGCGCTCCGGGCCTTTGAGGAAGGTGAGCGCGCGCTTCCCGAACGCCAACCGCCCACGGACGAACGACCGCGCCTGCGCCTCGTGCCCCAGCAGGACAAGGCCGGGGCCGGGCTCGGCGGCCGGGCCGCCGGCAAGAGTTGATGGGTTCGGTTGACGGGTTCGCGCGAGCAGGGATCGGCGCGAAACGGTGACCGGCTCTGAGCCGGACCAAGCGGAACCGCGTAATCCAGGCGGTCTTCGGGCAACGAAATCGACACCCCCGACGCGATGGACGGGGATGTCCGGACGGAATCGCCGTTTCCGGGATCTCAGATCTCGGACATGGCGACCCCGCCTCCAACAAAGCCGAAGGAGTCGCCGGCTCGGCGACGGCCCGATCGTTTCGGGCGAAAGACCATCGGCATCAGGGCGTAGGCCAGAACCGAATGGAAACGACAGCCATGGTCGATCCGATCACCGACTCCGATCTCACCGCCTTCGTCGACGGCCAGCTCGACGTGACGCGACGCCTGGATGTCGAGGCGCACCTCGCGCGGCATCCCGACATCGCCGCCCGGGTGATGGCCGAGATGCACGACCGCGACGCCCTGCGCGAGGCCTTCGCGCAGATGCCCGCGCCCGTTCTGGTCCCCGAGCGGCTACGCAAGGCCGCCCGACGCCTCGACCAATCCCTGACCTGGCGCCGAGCCGGTGAACGCCTGCGCCGGGCCGCCGTCATCGCGCTCCTCGTCGGGGCCGGGTGGCTCGCGCATTCGGACAGCTTCCTCCTCGGGGTGCCCGACACCTTCGCGGCGCCCGTCGACCCGACCCTGGTGGCCGATGCCCGCAACGCCCGCGAAGCGGCGCAGATCCGGGGCCGTCTCGCGGCGCAGCGCACCACCGCCTACGACCGCACCGGCATCGCCGGAGCCACGGGGATCGCGCTTCCCGATCTGCCGGGCGACTGGACCGTGCGCGACGTCCAGATCGTGCCCGCCCGCCACGGAACCGGCGTTGAGGTGGTGATCGACGCGGGGGCGTTGGGCGAGTTGTCCCTGTTCGCGACGCATGGCGGCAAACCCGGACCGGGCGAGGGCGAAGTCACGAGCCCCGGGGACGGCGAGACCGCCTATTGGGTCAGCGGCCGCACGGCCTATGCCCTGAGCGGCCCGGATCATGCCGGAATTCAAGCCGCCGCCCAGCGCCTGGCGAGCAAGCGGACGAAATTGTAGGACCCAGGCGAAAGCCGACATCCACCGGAGGAATCATCCCTTCGGCGGGTGTCGGCTTGGGTCAGCGGCTCGTCTCGATATCACGCGGGCGAAGTTTCCTCCGAACGCCGTTTAATTCCTTCGGACTGGCGGCGTTCGGTCGCCCTCAAGCCCCGCGTGGGCTCGCTGATCCAGCGACCGCTTCGATCAGCGAACGCCGCCTCAGGCGGCGGCGGTGTGTCGGCGACCGAGGGCGCGCAGGCCCCGGAACGGCAGCAGCATCAGGCGGGCGACGCCCGCGAGGGCGAGGACGAGGAGAACCGTCAACACGACCGAAAGGGTCTTGATCATCGGGGCACCTGCTTCGTGACCGGAACGTCATGACTCCGGAAGGGAGCCCGACCGTCTAGTCTTCAGACAATCCCCCAACTTCGGCGAAACTGAGAGCATTCGCGAAACGAAGGACCCCCGGGCCGGACGGCCACGAAGGCCGGGAAGCGGATGCGCGTACATCCGGCGTCATCCGCCCCGGCCCCGTGGTCCCACCCGGTTGAGCGACAAGACCGCTCCCGGAGTGAGTGGATCCTGCGCCGGCATGGTTAACAAATCGTCAGCGAAGTTCCGGCCGCCATCCTTTGACGGCCATGCGCCCGCCCTCGGTCGAGGAACGCCGCTACAGCATCGAGGGAACCCCGTCGGCGGCCAGGATGGCCCGAGCCTGTTCGGCGTCGATGTCCATCCTGGCGATGAGACTGTCGGCCGAATCGAAGCGCTCCTCGCCCCGGATATACGCCACCACCTCGACCGTGATGGTCTGGCCGTAGAGGTCCCCGGAGAAATCGAACAGGTTGACTTCGAGGAGCGGCGCGCCGTCGTCGAAGGTCGGCCGGCGGCCGTAGCTCGCCACGCCGTCCCGGATCCCGCCATCGGCGAGGGCCACCCGCACGGCGTAGATCCCGTGGGCGAGGCCACAATCGGACAGGGCGACATTGGCGGTGGGGTACCCCAGGGTGCGCCCGCGCTTGTCCCCATGCTGCACCACGCCGGAGACGAACCAGCGATAGCCGAGCAGGGCATTGGCGCGGGCGACGTCGCCTGCGGCCAGGGCCGTCCGAATCGCACTCGACGAGACCGGCTCCATCGTCTTCTCCGGGGCAGCGGGGGGGGAGGACAGCGGCAGCTGGGACATCGTCGGCAACGACACCGCCGGGATGATGCGGCAACCGAGGCCCGCGCCCGCGCACAATTCGGCCAGGACCGCCGGTGTGCCCTCGCGGCCACGGCCGAAATGGAAATCGTGTCCGACGACGACGCCCGAAAGGCCGAGGTCGCGCACGAGCAGGGATTCGACGAAAGCCCGCGCGCCGGTCCCGGCGAGCCCGGCATCGAAGCGGCGGACCACGAGCCCGTCGAGGCCGAGGCGGGCGAACACGCGCTCCTTGGCCGCCGCGTCCGACAGGCGGAACATGGGCAGATGCGGCAGGAAATACGCGCGCGGATGCGGTTCGAAGGTCAGGGCCACGGCCGGCCGGCCGGCCGCGGCGGCGGTCTCGCGCACGGCGGCGATGAGGGCGCGGTGTCCGAAATGGACGCCGTCGAAGTTACCGATGGCCGCGATGGCACCGGACAAGGTCGGCGGCATCGGTTCGTCCTCGCGGCAGACCGAGAAACGTCGACCCCCCGCAGGAGCCGGAACCGACAAAGCTGTGTTGTCGCCGGACGGCATCTTATCCTAGCTTGGCTGTGGCGGAGCGGGCACGGTCCGGAGACGTCGCTTTGCGCGCCGGAACCTGTCGAAATCCGCCGAAGGGGTCAAGCGAGGGAGGGCGCCTCGCTCCGGGATGCCGAAACTCGGGCGCGATTAACGGCTTCTCAAGCCGATGGGCCATAGTTTCCGGGTCAAGGGGCGCGAATACCGATTTGCCCCGGCCCAATCCGAGTCGGCACGGCCCTGCCGCACCGACCTCGACCTGACGGAGCACACGCAACCATGGCCCTCGATCTCGGCATGCCGATCCTCGTCGTCGACGATTATCAGACGATGGTCCGTATCATCCGCAACCTCCTGAAGCAGCTCGGCTTCGAGGAGGTCGACGACGCCTCCGACGGCACCGCCGCCCTCGCCCGCCTGAAGAACCGCAAGTACGGCCTCGTGATCTCCGACTGGAACATGGAGCCGATGACGGGCTACGAACTGCTGCGCCACGTGCGTGCCGACGAGGCCCTGCGCACGACGCCGTTCATCATGGTCACCGCCGAGTCGAAGACCGAGAACGTCATCGCCGCCAAGAAGGCCGGCGTGAACAACTACATCGTCAAGCCGTTCAACGCCGCAACCCTGAAGAGCAAGATCGAGGCGGTCTGCGGCGCCTGATACGACCGCCGATCCGTCGGAGCGTATCGATACGGTCGCGCGGTGACGGACGGTAGGCGAACCGCACAATCCAGAAGGATTGCCCGGGGTTCGTCTCTTTCTCCGCGCGAACAGGTTGGATCTTCGGACGTCGGACCAAGGAAGGGCGGGAGGCGATGGCACTCGCAAGCAGAACGCGCAAGCAGAATGCGGCGCCGGAGAAATCATCCCTGATCAGCGAACTCGTGGAGATCGCGGACTACATCGCGCATCTCAGGACGGAGATCGCCGCCCTTCGGGCCAACGAGTTGACGCGCGATCGTCTACCCATGGCCCACGAAGAACTCGGCTGCGTCGTCACGGCGACGGCGGGGGCGACGAATTCGATCATGACGGTGGCCGAAGAGATCCTCAGCCTGCCCGACGACGCGAACTATCGGTCCGCCGTCGAGATGCGGATGAACGACATCTTCGAAGCCTGCACCTTCCAGGACATCACCGGACAGCGCATCGGCAAGGTCGCCGAGGCCCTGCGCAACCTCGAGAGCCGCCTCTCCCGCTTCGCCGCCGCCGTGAAGGCCCGCGACGAGGGTGGTATCGATCCGGAAGAGGCCAAGCGCCGCAAACGCAACGAGCTTCTGATCCTGAACGGACCGCAGGTTAAGGGACCGGCGACGGCCCAGGACGAGATCGACGCGATGTTCAATTGATCGAATCGCCCTCGATCTGAACCTGTCTTCCCTTGAGACGGCGCGCTGCCACGACGCTGAGGCGGCAACGGTCGACTGGCTACCAGACCAAGCGTTCGATGATCGCGTCGGGCCGTACGGATTGAGCGGCGAACCAAGCCGCGACGTCGCCCAGGGTGGCGTGTTCCATCGACACCCCGAGTTCCTCCGCATGAATCCCCCGCGCCACGAGGAGATTCGGCAAACCGAACGCCCGCGCGCCGGCGATGTCGGTGCGCAGGGCGTCGCCGATGGCGAGGACCCGCTCGGGTTCGGGGGCCGCCAGCCCATCGAGGCCGCCGGCTATCTCCAGGGCCGCGGCATAGACCGGCCGATACGGCTTCCCCGCATAGGTGACCCGGCCGCCCAGGGCCGCATAGGCTTCCGCGATGAGGCCGGCACAGGGAATCAATAACCCGGCTCGCTCGACCACGAGGTCGGGGTTGGCGCAGATCATCGGCACATCGCGCGCGCGCCATTCCTCCAGGATCGGGCGATAATCCTCCGCCGTTTCGCGGGTGTCGTCGAACAGACCGGTGCAGACGACGGTTTCGGCCGCTTGCGCGTCGACGAGTCGGATATCGAGTTCGTGGAAGATCGTCGCATCCCGCTCGGGGCCGAGATGGTGGATGCGCGCGCCCGGGGTCTCGGCGAGCAGGCTGCGGGTGAGGTCGCCCGAGGTGAGGATGGCGTCGTACGCCGCGCGCGGCACGCCGTACCCGTCGAGGATCGTCTGCACGCCCTTCCACGGGCGGGGGGCGTTGGAGACCAGCACCACCCGGCGCGGACGGCCGCCGCCCGGCCGGGCGCGAAACCGGATCAGGGCGTCGCTCGCGCCCGGATGGGCGCGCACGCCATCATGCAGCACGCCCCACACATCGCACAGGATCATGTCGAACCGGTCGGCGATGTCGCCGAGTCCCGTCAGAACGGGCACGGGGCCGAGGTCGGGTGAGGAGACGGTCATGGGAGGAGCCTGTGTCGCGTCGAAGGCGCTCTCCAGGCGTTAGGCGGGTGTCTCCCCGGAGACAAGACCTCCCCGGAGACAAGACCTCCCGGAGGCAAGATCCGCCCGGAGACAAGACTTCGATCTCGCGCGCATCCGATTCTCGAACGAAAAGCCCGCGCCCCCGGATCCCCGATGCCGCGGGCTTGGTGTCTCCCGTCCCCGCGCGCCGGCTTGCCGATCCGTCAACGGCTTCAGTCGAGGGGACGCTGAATCGGAGCGAGGTCCTTACCCTGCGCGCCGAAGGAAATCCCGAAACGGCCGGCGCTGTGGCGGCGGCTCCGGATCGTCGCTGGCCGAGGCCGGAGGAGCCGGCGGCCGCAGTTCCGGAGCCGGCGTCGCCAGCACCTCGGCGCGGACGGCGCGGGCGGGCGCGAACACCGTGCCCTGGGCCAGGGGCACGTTGAGGTCGAGGAGATCGGGCACGTCGGTCTCGCGCTCCACGCGGGTGACCACGAGCTGGATACCGGCGCGGTTGAGGGCGGGCACGAGATCCTCGACGACGATGTCGGTCATCGCCTCGTGGGCGCTCGGGCGCAGCAGCATGTCGGCCGGCACCTTCACCTGAGAGACGCCGTGATCGGCGAGGGTCGAGGGATCGAGATTCAGATCCACCGGCCGATCGAGGATCACGCCGACGAGGCCCCGCAGGCCCGCCAGAAGCCCGGATTGCTCGGCATCGAGGTTGCGCCAGCTCGTCTGCGGCAAGGCCACGACGAGGCGGCCGGCGAGATCGGGCTCGTCGGAGACGAGGCGGCTGAGGGAACGCAGGAACCCCGGCTCGAACAGGGAGAGCGGCGACAGACCGTAGGCGACGGAGGTCTGGCTGCCGCGCCCGGCCAGGTGGCGCGCTACGGTGGCGGCGCGCTGGAGCATCCGCCGGTCGAGGTCGGTGGTCCGGCCGTGGCGTTCGAGGACGGTCAGGAACGCATCGGGGGTGAGCAGGGTGCTCGACGCCACATCGTCCGTTCCCGCGATGCGCAGGCGCGCCACCGCCTCATAGGAGACGACCTTGCGCTGCGGCAGGGAAACCAGGGGTTGAAGATGAATTTCGAGGCCGCTCGCGTCGAAGGCCGCGAGAACCGCGCGTTCGTGCGCGGCCTCGCGGGCCGCCGTCGCGGCGGGATCGGCATCGAGGACCCGGGGCGTCCACGCCCTCGCCTGCGGCGCGGCGGCGCGGGGGGGTTGGGCCTCGACCGTGGGTTCGGCCTGCGGCGGCGCCACGACGGCCACGGCCACGGGCACCGGCGCGGGGGTCGGCGGAGGCGGAGGCGTCGCCTTGAGGACGGTGATCTCACCGTCCTGCGCCGCCACCACGGCGGCGAGTTCCCGCACGATACCGCTGAGCAGACCGATCTCGGCGGTGACCTCCTCGACGCCGACGACGAGGGCCGCCGTGGTCTCATCCGGCTGGACCGGAGCGCTGACGACGGGTGCCGCCTCCTCCGTGCGCAAATGGGCGCGCATCTGCTGCTCGGCGATGAGCCGGGTCACGGCTTCGATGCGCTGAAGCCGCTGCGACATGACTTCGACCTCGCCCGAGAGCGCCTCGAACCGGCCGGACAGGGCTTCGGACCGCCGATAGGCGAGGACGCCGCCGAGCCCGCTGACGAGGGCAAGGCCGAACGCGCCGGCCAGGGGGGCGTAGAGAGACGCGGGGGCCAGGGCACCGAGACCGAGCAGACTGACGAGTCCGAGGAGACTCAGAATCAATAGGCCGCGACGCCGGCCAACGATTCGGGGCATCGGGAGACTTTCTCTTCAAGCACGCGCAGACGGAGACGCGAAAATGGATTTTCGAATCAGCCTCGAAGGGCGATTCCGGTCTTAACTCTTTTTTCGCTGAGACGCGGAGCCCTCACAAGGCATCCGCCATGGAACACACGCATTTTTCCCCCTGTGTGACTTCGGTTTTTGATCGCCGTCCTTGCATCGCCTCCGCGGCCGATCATCATGGGCGGGAACCGGCATCGAGGCCGAAGGATTTCCGACCCATGGAAGCGATGCGCGCTGATCTGCTGATGCAGGTGGATGGCATGACCTGCGACGGCTGCGCCCAGGCGGTGCGCCGGGCGATCCTTCACCTCGACCCCGAGGCGCAGGTGGCGGTCGATCTCGATCACGGGCGCGTCGCCGTCACCACCCGGGAGCAGGGCCTGACCGTCGCCGAAGCCTTGACCCAGGCCGGCTACACGGCGACCGCCATGACCGGGTGACGAACTTCCCGGCCTGCGGGTTTCCCGACCTGAACGAAATTTTGTCCGTGCGTTGAAAATTTCCGACGCGCTTTTCCCGTGGCATTCCATCAAACTGGTGTGATCGCACGAGGATGGACCCCGTTTGCGCCTGGCGGCGCCGGGGCCGCGTACGCCAAAACGCGCCTGCTTCGGCGCGAACAAAAAATCACCGGGAGAGACGAGGCATGCCGTCAGACATCGAGATCGCCCGCGCGGCGACCCTGAAGCCGATCACCGAGGTCGCCGCGAAGATCGGCATCCCGGACGAGGCGCTCCACACCTATGGACGGCACATCGCCAAGATCGACCACGGCTTCATCAAGGGCCTGGAGAGCAAGCCGGAGGGTAAGCTCGTCCTCGTGACGGCCATCAGTCCGACCCCGGCCGGCGAGGGCAAGACCACCACCACGGTGGGTCTCGGCGACGCCCTCAACCGCATCGGCAAGAAGACCGTGATGTGTCTGCGCGAGCCGTCCCTCGGCCCGTGCTTCGGCATGAAGGGCGGGGCCGCCGGCGGCGGCAAGGCCCAGGTCGTGCCGATGGAGCAGATCAACCTGCACTTCACCGGCGATTTCCACGCCATCACGTCGGCGCACTCGCTCGCCGCCGCCCTCATCGACAACCACGTCTATTGGGCCAACGAGCTCAACATCGACGTGCGCCGCATCCACTGGCGCCGCGTGGTCGACATGAACGACCGGGCCCTGCGCGCGATCACGCAATCCCTCGGCGGCGTCGCCAACGGCTTCCCGCGCGAGGACGGCTTCGACATCACCGTGGCGTCGGAAGTCATGGCGGTGTTCTGCCTCGCGCGTGATCTGGAAGACCTTGAGGCGCGGCTCGGCCGCATCGTCATCGCCGAGACCCGCGACCGCAAGCCGGTGACCCTCGCCGACGTGAAGGCGACGGGTGCCATGACGGTGCTGCTCAAGGACGCGCTGCAACCGAACCTCGTCCAGACGCTGGAGGGCAATCCGGCCCTCATCCACGGCGGCCCGTTCGCCAACATCGCGCATGGCTGCAACTCGGTCATCGCCACCCGCGCCGGCCTGAAGCTCGGCGATTACGTGGTGACCGAGGCCGGCTTCGGCGCCGATCTCGGAGCGGAGAAGTTCATCGACATCAAGTGCCGGCAGGCCGGGCTGAAGCCCTCGGCGGTGGTGATCGTCGCCACCGTGCGCGCCCTCAAGATGCATGGCGGCGTCTCGAAGAAGGAGCTCGGCTCCGAGAACCTCGAAGCCCTGGAGAAGGGTTTCGCCAACCTCGCCCGCCACGTCGCCAACGTGCGCGGCTTCGGCCTGCCCGTGGTGGTCGGCGTCAATCACTTCTACGCCGACACCGATGCCGAGCATGCCAAGCTGAAGGAGCTGTGCCGCGAGAAGCTTCAGGTCGAGGCCATCACCTGCAAGCATTGGGCGGAGGGCGGCGCCGGCGCCGAGGCCCTGGCCGAGGCCGTGGTGAAGCTGGCCGAGGGCGAGCAGAAGCCGCTCGCCTTCGCGTACGAGACCGAGACCAAGCTGACCGACAAGGTCCGCACCATCGCGACGAAGCTGTACGGGGCCGCCGACATCCAGGTGGAGTCGAAGGCCGCCACCAAGCTCGCGCAGTTCGAGAAGGACGGTTACGGCAACCTGCCCGTCTGCATGGCCAAGACCCAGTACTCGTTCTCCACCGATCCGAACCTCATGGGCGCGCCTTCGGGCCACACCATCGCGGTGCGCGATGTGCGCCTCTCGGCGGGCGCAGGCTTCGTCGTGGTGATCTGCGGTGAGATCATGACCATGCCGGGCCTGCCGAAGGTCCCGGCCTCGGAGGGCATCCACCTCGACGCCAACGGCCAGATCGAGGGCCTGTTCTAGCTCGCCGGTCTTTGGAGTCCGGGTTCCCAAAGGGATCCGCCCTTTGGCGGGCTCGGGCGGAGCCCGAAACCCTTTCGATGATTCTGCCCATGCCGGAGGCCCCTCGGAGCCTCCGGCATGTTCCGTTGCGTGGGTCTTCTTTACTGCGCGGGCTTCGGCGTCGTCTCGGCGGGAGCGGCGGCGGGGGGCGCGCCGGCCGGCATCGGCGGCAGCAGCACGTTCTTGGCGATGTTGCCCTCGGGGCCATACTCACCGGCCACGGCGAGGCATGCCTTCTCGCGGTTGAGCTGCATCTGGTTCGACATCAGGGCGAACATCGTCTGAACCCGGCCGCCGAACGGCCCGCGCGGGCCGACATCGGCCGACCGGGTCCCCTGCTTCTCCAGGAGCGCGTCGAACTGATCGACGCCGATGCGGTAGCCGCAGACATTGGCGGCGGCGAAGATGTAGGCGGCGAATTCGAGGGCGCGCGGCTGGGGCGCGTTGCGGATCTCCGCCTGCGCCGCCACCGGAAGGGCGAGGGCGAGACTCAAGGCCAGGATGGGGCGTGCGAACATGGGTACGTTTCCTCGGGCGCGGCGGATTCTTAGGCTCCGCTTAGGGCTCGACGGAGATAGACCGCCCTCCCCCCGCCTCCAAGGGGCCGCGTCATCTCACGCTGTGTCCGGCTGATGCGCGATCGACTCGGTGTGACCTGCGCCCTCTCCTGAAAGGAGAGAGGGCCTGCGCTCGTCGGAAACCGAATGGATCAACGGCAACGCTGAGTCCGAACGCCGCGCGGGCTCGCTGACCCAGCGTCCGCGTGATCAGTCCAAGCGCCAATCGATGGGCGCGACGCCGTGCGCCGCGAGCCAAGCATTCGCCGCCGCGAAGGGCTGCGAGCCGGGAAAGTCGCGCTGGCGGTTGAGAGGCGAGGGATGGCCGGACTCGACGATGCCGTGGCGGGTCGTGTCGATGAGGGCCGCCCGCGCCCGCGCCTGCGCACCCCAGAGCAGGAACACCGCCGGCGCCTCGCGTTGCGACACCGCTTCCACGGCCTGATCCGTTAGGGCCGCCCAGCCATAGCGTAGATGCGCGCCGGATTTGCCCTTCTCCACCGTGAGGGCGGTGTTCAGGAGCAGCACGCCCCGCTCGGCCCAGGGGGTGAGGTCACCGCGCGACGGCTCGGCGGGCGCCTCGGGGAGTTCGGCGAGAATCACCTTGAGGGAAGCCGGAAGGCGCCGCGACCCGACATACGAGAAGGCGAGGCCGTTGGCGTCGCCCGGCGTCGGATACGGGTCCTGACCGAGAATCACGGCCTTCACCGCGGTGAGCGGCGTCAGCGCCAGGGCGTTGAAGATGTTCTCCGGCGCCGGCAGCACGGTGGCGCCTTGCGCGATGCGTTCGTCGACCCGCGCCGCCACGGTGTCGGCGGCGTCGCCTGAGAAGAACGGCAGATCGAGCCAGGGCGAGCCCGAGCGGCGAAAGCGTGCCAGGGCGTCGGCGACGGGGCCGGTCATGGGCGTTCCTCAGCGGGTCAGGATGCGCCCTTCCGATGAAACGGCGAGGGGCGTGTTGGCCCGGATGTAGGCCATCACCGCATTGGCGACGAGGGTGCCGTCGGTGCGGCCGATGAGGGTCCGCCCGCGAGCCAAGGCGCCGTAGCCGTTGCCGCCGTCGTACAGGAAGCTGTTCGAGGCCACCGTGTAGGCGCGTCCCGGATCGAGGGGCACGCCGTCATGCGTGAGGGCGACGACCCGCGACCCGACGGGGGCGGCGGGATCGACGGTGACGACGAGGCCCGAGACCTGCGGGAAGCGCCCGGCCGGGCGCCCGAACTCGGACAGGCCGATCTCCAGCAGGGCGCGAATCTGCGCGCCCGACAGTTCCACGAGAACCGTGGTGTTGCCGAAGGGCAGTTCGAGGAGGATGTCGCGCCGGGTCAGCACGCGGCCGGCCGGATACAGGGTGTCGCCGCGAATGCCGCCGCCATTGACGATGGCCAGATCCGCGCCCGTCTCGGCCCGGAGCGCATCCGCCACGAGGCTGCCGAAACTCGCCTCCCGCGCCCGCACGGAGGCGACGCGGCTGTCCAGGGGCAGGCGGGTCTCGCCCACCGGCACGTCGAGCTCGCGGGACAGGTCGCGCTCGAAGCGGCGGACCACCGCCAGGGTCTCGGGGTCCGGAACCACGCTCGCCGAATCATGGACGCGAAAGCTCGGGCGCCAGGTCACGGTGCGGGCCTTGCCCGAGCCGTTGACCGCCACCGTGACGTCGATGGCGGTGACGAAATGGGCGTCGAAGCTCGATTCCACCATCACGGTCTGGCCGTCGTAGCGCAGGGCGAGATCGTGGTCGTGGCCCGACAGGAGGATGTCGACGAGGCGGGCCGCGACGATGGCCTCGTCCGTCTCCCGCCCGGTGTGGCAGATGCCGACCACGAGGTCGGCGCCCTCTTCGCGAAGGCTCGCCGCTTCCCGCGCCAGGGTCTCGAATTCGGGGCCGAAGCGCAGGTCACCCGATTGCGACTTCTCCGGCGTGCTCGCGAGGGCGATGCCGACGATTCCGACCCGGATACCGCCCAGCGTCATCAGGGTCCGGTCGCGGACGCCGCGCAGGGGCCGGCCCTCGCCATCGCGGAGATTGGCGGCGAACACGGGAAAGCTCGCCTCGCCCATGCGCCGGGCGAAGATCGCCGGGCCGAAATCGAATTCGTGATTGCCCGGCACGAACACGTCGGGGGGTGCGAGGTTGAGGAGTTCGACCATGTGCGCCCCCAGGTCGAAGCCCGACATCAGGGACGGCGACAGGGTATCGCCCGCATGGGCGTAGACGAGCGGCACGCCCCGTGCCCGTTCCGCCTTCACGATGGCGTTGAGGCGGGCGAGCCCGCCGCGTCCGTCCGTCTCCGACATCCGGTAGAGGTCGTTGACGAGGAGCAGGGTGAAGGTCGGCTCGGGCGCGGCCGGCTCCGCCGCGCGGACTTGCGTGCCGAGACCGGCGCCGAGGCCCGCCCCGAGCAGGCCGAAGGTCTGGCGGCGATTGGGACGGGGCATGGATTCGGTCTCGACGTGGAAAGCCGGCTCCATCTTGACCCGTCGCACGCGACGCGCGTGCGACGGGGTCGATCAGCGCGCCACGAAGGTGTCGCGCACGGCCTTGGCGTTGCGGCGCAGCATCGGCCAGATCCAGGCGCCGGAGGCGAGGTAGGCGCCCGCCGGCATCGGCTTCAGGTCCACGGCGAGGCGCTGAGCCAGACCCGGCACGGCCAGAGCGCCCACGGGGGCATCGGTCTTGGCGTAGACCACCGTGGTGTCCTCGCGCCAATAATCGGGATGCGGCACGAGGCCGGCGCGGCGGGCGGTGAGATCGAAGGTCTCGCGCACGAAGCCGTGGACATGGGCGAAGTGGAAGCGTTCGTGCGGCGGCTTGCCCGTGGCGGCCATGTTCGGCACGGCGGCGTAGAGCACCCCATCGGGCTTCAGCCAGCGCGACAGGCGCACCATCACGTCGGCGGGATCGCGCAGGTGCTCCATGACGTGATGGGTGGTGATGACGTCGAAATGCCCCGCCGGGAAGCGGGCATCGTCGGCATCGTCCAGCACCTCGACGCCGTGCTGCTTACGGGCATAGGCGGCGTAGTCCCGGCCCGGCTCGACCCCGATGGCCTCGCAGCCCTTGGCGCGCGCGGCGGCCAGGAACTCGCCCGAGCCCGAACCGAAATCGAGGACGCGGGCACCGGGTTTCAGCTTCGGCGCCAGGAGGTTCGCGCGGAACGTCGCCTCGCGGGCGGAGCGGTTGAGGTGGTTGCGCGGCGGGCCGCCCGCGAAGGCGAGCTGGTAATCGGCCCGGTAGGCGGTGGCGTAATAGTTCGCCAACTCGGCCGGGGTCGGCATCGGGTCCGTGCGGATGAGGCCGCATTGCTCGCAGGCGATGGAGCGCAGGGTCTTCAGCCGGCGGTCGGTTTCGGCCACCGTCACGCTGCGGGTCGAGCCACAGAGATTGCAGGCGGTCGGGGCACCCGTATAGGGATAGCCCGTGAACGGCATGAAGTGGTTGAAGAAGTACCGGGGAGACGGCATGTCGCGCCTTGATCCATCGGGTGATGCTGGCAGGCTGCCTGCTCTAGATAGATATCCCAGCCGAGACAACTTTGCCGCCCGCGCGGCGCGCCCGGAAGCCCGATGACCGAACACGTCGCCCCGACGTCCCTGCAGGACAGCATGCCCCTTCAGACCAAAACCGCCCCCTTGCCGGCCGACCACCCGCCCGTGCGCTGGGGCCGCATCGGCGTGCTCCTCACCAACCTCGGCACCCCCGAGGGCACGAGCTACTGGCCCATGCGCCGCTACCTCAAGGAGTTCCTGTCCGATCGCCGGGTCATCGAGGTGCCGCGCCTGATCTGGTGGCCGCTCCTCAACCTCATCATCCTGACGAAGCGTCCGGGTCCGAAGGGGCGCGACTACGCCAGCGTGTGGAACACCGAGCGCGACGAGGGACCGCTCAAGACCATCACCCGGGGTCAGGCCGAGGGCCTGCAGGCGGCCATGGGCGACAGCGTCGTGGTCGATTGGGCCATGCGCTACGGCAAGCCCGAGATGGACAAGCGCATCCAGGCGCTGCTCGACCAGGGCTGCGACCGCATTCTCCTCGTGCCGCTCTATCCGCAATACGCCGCCGCCACTTCGGCCACCGCCTGCGATCAGGCGTTCAAGGCCCTGATGAAGATGCGCTGGCAGCCGACCTTGAGGGTCTCGGCGCCCTATCACGACGATCCGGTCTACATCGACGCCATCGCGACCTCGATCCGAGAGGGCTTGGCCAAGCTCGATTTCGAGCCGGAGGTGATCCTCACGTCGTTCCACGGGGTGCCGAAGAGCTATCTCCTCAAGGGCGACCCCTACCATTGCCAGTGCGTGAAGACCGGCCGCCTCGTGCGCGAGGCGCTCGGCTTCTCGGCCGAGAAGATGCGCACCACCTTCCAGTCGCGCTTCGGCAACGAGGAATGGCTGCGCCCCTACACCGACGAGACCGTGCAGGAACTGGCCAAAAGCGGCGTGAAGCGCATGGCCATCGTAGCGCCGGGCTTCTCGGCCGATTGCCTCGAGACCCTGGAAGAGCTCGACGGCGAGAACCGGCACTATTTCGAGGACAATGGCGGCGAGCGCTTCGCCTACATTCCCTGCCTCAACGACGGGGCGCTCGGCCTCAAGGTGATCGAGACCGTGGTGCGGCGCGAGTTGCAGGGCTGGCTGTAGGGGCGGCCGACAAAACGCCCGGTCGCCGGGCGTTTTTGGGGCCGCGCGCGGTCGCCAAGGCGGATTCCCGTTGCTACGAGGACGCGATGACTGAGCGGGCGAACCCATGACGAACTCGGTGGCCGGCGGCGCGATCGCCGGCGGAGAATCCCACGGCACGGCGCGCCTGCTCGCCCATTTCGGGCAAGCGGGCTACGGCGCGGTGACGCCGCCGGTGCTCCAGCCCGTGGAGCCGTTCCTCGACCTGTCGGGCGAGGATATCCGCCGCCGCATCTTCGTGACCCAGGATGCCGGGGGCGCCGAACTCTGCCTGCGGCCCGAATTCACGATTCCCGTCTGCCGCCACCACCTCGCACACGGCCACGGCATCCCGGCCGATTACAGCTATTGCGGGCCGGTGTTTCGCCTGGGCCGCGACGAGCCCGACGAGTTCCTGCAGGCCGGGATCGAATCCATCGGCCGCACCGATATCCCGGCGGCGGATGCCGAGGTGCTGGGCCTCGCCCTGGACGGTCTGGCCGCCATGGGGCGCGGCGACAACGCCGTGCGCCTCGGCGATATGGGCCTCCTCGACGCGCTCCTCGACGCCCTCGCGGTGCCCCCGGCCGCCAAGCGCCGGACCCTGCGGGCCATCGCGGCCGGCCGGTCCCTCGATGAGGTCACCAACGGCGCGCGCCAGGAGGACTCCCATGCGGGCCTGCTCGCGGCGATCCAGGGGCAGGACCCCAAGGGCGTGCGCGCCTTCGTGGAGGATGTGCTCTCCATCGCGGGCATCTCGCGGGTCGGCGGGCGCAGCGCGGGCGAGATCGCCGAGCGCTTCCTGTCGAAGGCCGCCGCCCAGGCGAGCGGCGGCGCCGGCCTCAATCCGGACAACCGCGCCCTCATCGAACGCTACCGCGCCATCGCGGGCGATCCCGATGCGGCGGCGACGGCCATGCGCGATCTCATCCGCGCCGCCGGCCTCGATCATCCGCCCCTGGAGGCGGCGCTCTCCCTGTTCGAGGAACGCACGGGCTTCATGGCGGCGCGGGGCCTGCCCGTCGAGCGCTTCGCCTTCTCGGGGGGCTTCGCGCGCAACCTCGACTACTACACCGGCTTCATCTTCGAGGTGACGGCGGCCGGCGCCCCCGGCCTGCCCCTCGTCGGCGGCGGCCGTTACGACGGGTTGCTGCAGCACCTCGGCAGCCCGATCCCGGTGCCGGCGGTGGGCTGCGCCGTGTGGCTCTCGCGGGTCGCCCCGTCCGACACTCCCCAACGTTGAGCCGGTGCCGATGACCGATCCCCTCGTCCTCGCCGTGCCCTCCAAGGGGCGTCTGCAGGAGAACGCCGCCGCCTTCTTCGCCCGCGCCGGTCTGAAGCTCGCCCAGAACACGGGCGCCCGCGACTATCGCGGCAAGCTCGTGGGCGTGCCGGGCGTCGAGGTCCGCTACCTCTCGGCCTCCGAGATCGCGGCGCAGCTCGCCTCGGGTGCCGCCCATCTCGGCATCACCGGCGAAGACCTCATCCGCGAATCCCTGCCGGAGGCGCGGGGGCAGGTGGAATTGCTCACGCCCCTGGGCTTCGGTCAGGCGACGGTGGTGGTCGCCGTGCCCCAGGCCTGGATCGACGTGCGGGCGATGAGCGACCTCGACGAGGTCGCCGCCGAGATGCGGGTGCGTCACGGCAAGCGCCTGCGCGTCGCTACGAAATACGTGAACCTCACCCGCCGGTTCTTCGCCGAGCACGGAGTCGCGGATTACCGCATCGTGGAGAGTCTGGGCGCCACCGAGGGCGCCCCGGCGGCGGGCTCGGCGGAGATCATCGTCGACATCACCACCACGGGGGCGACCCTCGCCGCCAACGCCCTGAAGATCCTGGATGACGGGGTCATCCTGCGCTCGGAAGCCAACCTCGTCGCCTCCCTCAACGCCGCCTGGGGTCCGAGCCCGCGCAACGCCCTGCGGGCCGTTCTCGGCCGCATCCAGGCGGAGGAGCGCGCCCGCACCACCCGCGAGGTTCGCGCCGCGATGCCGGATGACGGCGACATCGATCTGGCCGGCATCTCGGCCCTGCACGACGCCGAGTTGCCCTACGGCGCCCCCGAGGGACGGGGCGAGATGGTGCTGCATTGCCCCGTCGACGCGGTGTTCGACCTCGCCGACGCCCTGGTGAAGGCCGGCGCCAATTCGGTGAGCGTGCGCAAGATCGATTACGCCTTCACGCCCGACAACCCGCTGATGGACCGGCTTCTGGCCCGGTTGGGGTGATCCGCGTTCGCTTGAGGAAAGCGGTCGCCGGATCGGCAAGCCCGCGCGTCGCCGAACGCCGCCGTCCCGCCGGACCGAATGAACGCGAGAGGTCCCCTCTCCTTCCGAAAGAGGGGACCCGCCTTCACAGGGACCGAGCGGTTGTCAGGTGCCCGGCTTCCACACCGCGTCCGCCACCGTCAGGGGTTTCGGCAGCAGGCCGAGGCGGTGGAAGGTGTCGGCCACCGCCTGCTGGTCGGCCACCGTGGCGGCGTTCAGCGGCGTGACGCCGTAGGTGAGGCGCTTGAGGGCCACGGTAAGGATCGGCGCCGGAATGCCGACGGACGGGGCGAGTTCGGCCGCGACCGTGTCGGTGTTGTCCTTGGCCCAGGCGTCGATGGCACCGATGGCCGCGAGCAAGGTGTCGAGGACGGCGCGGTTGGCGGCCGCGTCCGTGAAGGGCCGGCGCGAGAGGTAGAACTGCCGGTTGGGCACCAGGCCCTCGCCGGTCACCAGGGTACGCGCGCCCGTCGCCCGCTCGCCGGAGGCGAGGTAGGGATCCCAGATCGCCCAGGCGTCGACGGAGCCGCGCGCGAAGGCGGCAGCGGCATCGGCGGGCCCCAGGAAGGCGAGCTTCACGGCGTCGTAGGGCACGCCCGCCGCCTCCAGGGCGCGCACGAGGAAGTAATGGACGTTGGAGCCCTTGTTGAGGGCGATGGTCTTGCCGCGCAGGTCGGCCACGGTGCGGATCGGGCTGCCGGCGGCGACGAGAATCGCCTCGCCCAGGGGCGCGGCCGGCTCATGGGCGACGTAGACGAGGTCGCGGCTCGCGGCCTGGGCGAAGATCGGCGGGGCCTCGCCGGCCGAACCGAAATCGATGGCTCCGGCGTTCAGGGCTTCCATGAGGGGCGGCCCCGACGGGAATTCCGACCAGGCGACGCGGTAGCCCAGGGGCTTCAGGCGCTCTTCGAGCAGGCCCTTGCCCTTGAGGAGCACCAGGGTGCCGTACTTCTGATAGCCGATGCGGATCACCTTCTCGTCGGCGCGGGCCTGAAGTGCGGTGAGGACCAGGAATGCGAGGGCGGCGGCGATCCACGTCCAGGCTCGGGATGGCCTTGGAATGGTGAGGGCACGGGTGGTGTGTGGCATGGATCGGGTCGTCCTTGGGTTCGAGATCGGTTCGTCTCGATCACCCTGACCTCGATGGTCGCAACGAGCCCCCTCCCCTGAAAGGTGTGGGGACCCGTGTCAGACCGATCGCGGGATCGGGACGATCGAGCGTCGAAAACTGGGAGAGGGAACGGGCCTTCAGTGCGCCGACACCTGTCGGTTCGGCACGATGTCGTTGGCGATGACTTCGCCGAACGGTCCGTCATTGCGGGCGTTGGTCGGCGCGACGCCGGTGGTGGCGCGTAAAGGAAGCTTCGGGAACACGAGTTCGGCGAAGCGGTAGGCTTCCTCGAGGTGCGGATAGCCGGAGAGGATGAACCGGTCGATGCCGAGATCGATGTATTCCTTCATCCGGTCGGCGACCTGATCCGCCGATCCGACCAGGGCGGTCCCCGCCCCCCCGCGCACGAGGCCCACGCCTGCCCAGAGGTTGGGCGAGACTTCGAGCTTCGTCCGGTCGCCGCCGTGGAGCGCCATCATCCGGCTCTGGCCGACGGAATCCTGGCGCTTCAGGGTCGCCTGCGCCCGCGCGATGGTGGCGTCGTCGACGCGGGAGATGAGGTCGTTGGCCGCCGCCCAAGCCTCGCCCTCCGTCTCGCGGACGATGACGTGCAGGCGGATGCCGTACGAGAAGGTTTTACCTTTTCGGTCGGCGGCTTCCCGTGCCTTGGCGATCTTCTCCGCGACCCCGGCCGGGGGCTCGCCCCAGGTGAGATAGACCTCGCAATGCTCGGCCGCGACCTCGATGCCGGCGGGCGACGAGCCGCCGAAATAGAGCGGCGGATAGGGCTTCTGAACGGGCGGGAAGATCACCCGGCCTTCCTCGACCTTGAGGTGCTTGCCCTCGTAGCTCACGGTCTCGCCGGCCATGAGCCCGCGCCAGATGTGCAGGAACTCGTCGGTGACGACGTAGCGCTCGTCGTGATCGAGGAACACGCCGTCGCCGCGCAGTTCCACCGGATCGCCACCCGTGACCACGTTGATGAGGAGGCGCCCATCGGAGATCCGGTCGAGGGTCGCGGCCATGCGGGCGGCAACGGCGGGCTCCTGCAGGCCGGGGCGCACGGCGACGAGGAAGCGCAGGCGCTGGGTCAGGGGTGCCAGCGCCGAGGCCACCACCCAGGAATCCTCACACGAGCGCCCCGTGGGGAGCAGCACGCCGTAATAGCCGAGCTCGTCGGCGGCCTGGGCGATCTGCCGGAGATACGGCAGGGTCACGGCTCGCGCGCCCTCCGAGGCGCCGAGGTAGCGGCCATCGCCGTGGGTGGGCAGGAACCAGAGAACGTCGGTCTGAGCGGTCATGGAGCACTTTCCGAAAGGAATGGGCGCGGCTTCGTGTCTCTCACAGCACGCCCGCTGACCGTCGGCCTCAAGGCGAGAACCGTCCGGGCGGGAGTTCTGTGCGACACTTTCAGGCCGGCGCGTGGGTCTGGAGAAGGTGATCGAGGATGCGGCCTTCGAGGGCCGCGAGAATCGGGTCGCCACGCCGACGGGGCCGGGGCACCTCGACCTTCACGTCGAGGGCGATGCGCCCGTCCTCGACGACGAGGATGCGGTCGGCCAGGGCGACGGCCTCGGCGACGTCGTGGGTGACCAGGAGGGCGGTGAAGCCCTGCGCCTGCCAGATTTCCTCGATCATCGCCTGCATGCCGATGCGGGTGAGGGCGTCGAGGGCCCCCAGGGGCTCGTCGAGGGCGAGCAAACCGGGGCGGGAGACGAGGGCGCGGGCCAGCGCCACGCGCTGGCGCTGGCCGCCCGACAGGGTGGCGGGCCATTGGCCGGCCTTGTCGGCGAGACCGACTTCGCCCAGCGCCGTGAGGGCGCGGGCGCGGCGCTCGGCCTTGGTGCCGGTCTCGCCCAAGCCCACGGCGACGTTGTCGGCCACATGGGCCCAGGGCAGGAGGCGCGGCTCCTGGAACATGATGCGCTTGGGCGGCGGCCGCACGCCCTCGGATTCGAGGACGACGCGGCCGGAACTCGGCTGCTCCAGGCCGAGGATGAGCCGCAGCAGTGTGCTCTTGCCGCAGCCCGAGCGACCGACCACGGCCACGAACTGCCCGGCCGGGATGTGGAGGTCGAGGTTTTCGATCACCGTATGGCCGTCGAAGGCTTTCGACAGATCACGGACGGTGACGGCGAGGCCCCCCGGAGCGTCCCGCTCCCGCGAGCGGGCGCGGGTCGGCGGCTCCTGCACGGGCCGCTCGGCCGGCTGCCAGAGGGGAAGGGTTTCCAGCACGGGAGTGTCGTGGACGCGCAGGGCGGTGGCGATCATGGCCGAGTCCGTTGAAATTTCAGGCAGGGGCGAGGCGATGCCTCAAACGGTCCGGTAGGCGGGGTTCCAGGCCAGACAGGTGCGCTCGAGCCAGCGGGTCAGCACGTCGGCGAGCTTGCCGAGGCCGGCGTAGATCACGATGGCCAGCACCACGACGTCGACGAGCATGAACTCGCGGGCCTGCATGGCCATGTAGCCGAGGCCCGAGGAGGCCGAGATCGTCTCCGCCACGATGAGGGTCAGCCACATGATGCCCAGCGCGTAGCGCAGGCCGACGAAGATCGACGGCAGGGCGCCGGGCAGCACCACCCGGGTGAACAGGCTCCAGGACGACAGGCCGTAGACCCGGCCCATCTCCACGAGTTGCGGATCGACGGAGCGGATACCGTGCAGGGTGTTGGCGTAGACGGGGAAGAACACGCCGAGGGCCACGAGGAAGAGCTTGGCCTCCTCGCCGATGCCGAACCACAGGATCACCAGGGGGATGAGGGAGAGATGGGGCACGTTGCGCACCATCTGCACCGTGGTGTCGGTGAGCCGATCGGAGACTTTCGATAGGCCGTTGGCGAGGCCGAGCGCGAAGCCGATGCCGCCGCCGACGGCGAAGCCCGCGAGCGCCCGCAGGGTGCTGACCCAGAGGTTGGCCCAGAGTTCGCCCGTGCGGCCGAGCTGCCAGCCCGCCGCGATCACGTCGAGGGGAGCCGGCATGAACCGGGTCGAGACGAGGCCGGCGGAACTCGCCGCCTGCCAGCCCAGCACGATGCCGAGCGGCAGGAGCCAGGGCGTGAGGCCGTCGCGAAGGGGGATGCGTGCCATGGGGATCAGCCGTTGGAAGGCGCCGCCCAAACCGCATCGGCGACGCGGATGGGCTTCGGGATGAGGCCGACGGCATGGAACCGGTCGGCGATGGCCTGCTGCTCGGCCACGAGGTCGGGCGTCACCGGGCCGATGACGTAATCCGTGCGGGCGACGGCCCGCTCGGTGGCGGCCAGCGGCACGCCGGTGCCGCGCGACAGGATGGCGGCGACCTCGGAGCGGTTGGCCTCGCACCAAGTCGCGACGCCCGACAGGGCGTCGACCACGGCCTTGACGATCTCCGGCCGGGCCTGCGCCACGGTGCGGTTGGCGAGGAAGAAGTTGTTCGGCTTCGCGATGTCCGTGGCCAGCGCCAGGACGCGGACGCCGGGGCGCCCTTGCGCCAGGGCGAAATACGGGTCCCAGATCGTCCAGGCATCGATCTGACCGCTGGCGAAGGCCGCCGCCGCGTCGGCCGGCGCCAGGGTGACGGGGACGATGTCGGGATAGGTCAGGCCGGCTTTCGCCAGCGCCGCCAGGGTGAGGTTGTGCGCGCTCGACGCCTTGGCGAAGGCGACGCGCTTGCCCTTGAGGTCCGCCAGCGTCCGGATCGATGATCCCTCCGCCACCAGGATCGCGGCGCCCGAGCCCGCCGCGCCCTGAGCCGCCGCATAGACGAGGTCGCTCCCGGCGGCCTGGGCGAAGATCGGCGGGGCGTCGCCGGTCTGTCCGAAATCGATGCCGCCGATGTTGAGGGCCTCCAGGAGCGGAGGCCCGAACGAGAATTCCGTCCAGGCGACCTGCGTGCCTAAGGGCTTGAGGCGCGCTTCGATGACGCCCTGCTGCTTAGCGACGACGAGGATGCCGTTCTTCTGGTAGCCGATGCGGAACACCGGATCCGCCGCGCGGGCGGGCCGGGGAAGAGCCGCACCGGCCGCCGTGGCCAGGGCCGCCGCGACGAGGGTCCGCCGGTCGATCATCGGCCGGCTCCCGCCACGGCGCGGACGCCCTGGCGCGCCGCCGCGGCGTGGATGAGCTGGCCGGCGAGTTGTCCGGCGGCGTCGGCGACGCGGGCCCGCACGCCGGCCTCCGTCAGGACACCATCGGTGAAATCGGCATCGGAGGCGTAGACGGCGGTCGGCAGGGCCAGCGCCCCGAAGAACCCGAACAGCGGCCGGAATGCGTGCTCGACCACGAGGGCGTGGCGGGCGCCGCCCCCCGTGGCCACGATGGCGACGGGCGTGCCCGTGAGCGCCGTCGGATCGACGAGATCGAACAGGTGCTTGAACAGGCCGGTATAGGCGCCCTTGTAGACGGGCGAGCCGACGATGAGGCCGTCCGCCGCCTCGATGGCCTCGACGATGCGGCGGGCCGGCAGGGACAGGTCCTGCCGCGACCAGGCGGCCCCGAGGGCGGTGCCGGCATCGACCATGTCGAACAGCTGGATGTCGGCCTGGAGCTGGGTCTCGGTCTGGGCGGCGACGGCCTCCACGAGGCTGCGCGTCTTCGAGGGGCGCTGCAGATTCGCGCTGAAGCCCACGATGCGAGGACGTGTCATGATGGTTCCGATCGGACAGCTTTTTGAAGGAAAGGCAGCGTCGCCCGAAGCAACGCTGTATTCATAAAAAGATGTCCGACGGCCACGCGCCGGTCAATGAAACGTTCCTGCAAAGATCAGTCGGAACAAGGATGGTCTTGTTCTCAACTCCACGCGTGGGCAGGATATTCTTTCGCGACGCACCGAAGCCCCCCGAGATTTCAGACCGCTTCGCCTAGGGGACGGTCTCCGCCTGATCGAAGCCGAAACCGTCTCACAAAGCCCGCGCGGCGCGTGAGGACAACCGAACTCCGCCCGTCACCGGCAAGCAAACGGAGTTCGTGTCGCGGAATCCTGCCGCTTCCGGGTGATCGCCGCGGATCGCTGCGATGCGACGGGATCAGAGCGGCCCCTGCTTGGCGAATTCCGAAAACACCGCCCGTAGGGTCGTCAGCCGGGCATCGTAGGCTTGGGTGAGGCAGGCGAGGTCGGCCCCGCAGGCGCGGCGCTCCGTGAGCCACGCTTCCTGATCCTCGCGCAGCTTGGCGTTGCCGCCCATGGGCAGCATCGCCCGCAGGATCTCGAACCGCGTCGCCATCTCGACGTCACGGTCGTTGAGGGGAAGATGGGCGCAGACCGCCTTCTCGTCGGCGGCCTCGGCCCTATCGCACGGGAAACTCGCCGCCCCGGCGGCTCCCGTAGTGACGAGGAGCATGACGATTCCGGCGAGGACGGACGTCGGATCGATACGCATGGCAGTCCTCGGAAAACGGATCGGATCTGCGTCTCTACGTTCCCGGCTTCAGCACCACCAGCACGACGATGACGACCATCAGCAGGGTCGGGGCCTCGTTGAGCACCCGGTAGAACGTGTGGCCGCGCGTGTTCCGGTCGGCGGCGAAATCCTTGACCATGCGGGCGAGCCAGCCGTGGATGCCGCTCATGGCGAGCACGAGGGCGGCTTTCGCCTGGAGCCATCCGGCGGCGTAGAACCCGCTCTGCCAAGCGAGGATCAGGCCGAAGATCCAGGTGGCGATCATGGCCGGCGTCATGATCGCCTTGAGGAGCCGGCGCTCCATGACCTTGAAGGTCTCGGACTGCGCCTGCGCGTGCGGTCCCGGCACCAGGGAGGCGTGGTAGACGAACAGGCGCGGCAGATAGAGCATCGCCGCCATCCAGGAGATGACGGCGACGATGTGGAGCGCCTTGATCCAGAGGTAGAGGCTGTCCATCAGCCGCGCAGCCGCTTCAGCATCTGCTCGACATGGGCGATGGGCGTCTGCGGCGTGATGCCGTGGCCAAGGTTGAAGATGTGCGGCAGGCCGTCCGTGGCCGCGAGCACGCCGTCCACGGCGGCGTCCAGGGCCGCGCCACCCTCAATGAGCGTCTCGGGATGGACGTTGCCCTGCGTGACCGTGGAGGCCGGCACGCGGCCCCGCAGGGCCGCGAGATCCACCGACCAGTCGACGCCGACGGCATCGGCCGCCGTCTCGGGCACCACGCGGGCATGACCGTCGAGGCCCGAGCCCCGGGCGAACACGATGATCTTCGCGCCCGGCACGCGGGCCCGCACACCCGCGATCATCCGCGCGATGGGCTGGAGCGACCAGCGGGTCAGGGCATCGCGGGGGCCGGTCTCCGGCAGGGCGCTCTCGGCGACGTCGTTGACGGGCGCCTCTTCGGGCTCCGCAGCACCACGCGCATCGGGCAGCGACCCCGCATGGGACTCGAAGATCTGCACGGCGTCGGCCCCGGCCTCGAGCTGGCGCACGAGGTACTCCGTCTGCACCGTCACGAGGCGGTCGATGAGGGCTTCGACGAGGGCGGTGTCGTGGCGGGCAAGCGCCCGCGACGGGGCGAGGTCGGGCGTGCCGCGTCCGCCGATCATGTAGCTCGCCACCGTCCAGGGCGCGCCGCAGAAACCGAGCAGCGTGGTCTCGCGGGGAAGCTCGGCCCGCAGGCGCCGCACGGTCTCGAACACAGGGGCCAAGTGCGAAAAAATCGCCGGATCGTCGGCCTGGCGCAGGCGCTCGAACTCGGCCCGGCCCGCCATCGGGTCGAGGCGCGGCCCCTCCCCTTCCACGAAGCGGACGTTCTGCCCGAGGGCGTCGGGGACCACGAGGATGTCGGAGAACAGGATCGACGCCTCGAAGCCGAAGCGGCGGATCGGCTGCAGGGTCACTTCCGTGGCGAAATCCGGATTGTAGCAGAGGTCGAGGAACGAACCGGCCTTCGCCCGCACTGCCCGATACTCGGGGAGATAACGCCCGGCCTGACGCATCATCCAGGCGGGCGGTCGCGCCTGCGCCTCGCCGGAGAGCACCCGCAGGACCACGCGGTCCGCCCCATCACCCTGGCTCATCCGATCTCCGACCCTAAGCACCGTGATCGCTATGTAGCACCGATGCTCCGGCTGTCTCCCCTCGAAAACCGTCCTTGCCGCCTATCCGGATGGATCGCGACGGATCGGTCCCCACACGGCCCCTCTAAAAGGAAAGAGAGATTCTAGGACTCTGTTTTTTCTTTTAGGGGGCCGGATGGCGGGAGCGGAAAAACGTCCACAGGCCGTCCCCGCCGCCACGGCGTTAAGAGGGCTTTAACGGATTGAGAGCAATGTCCCGGATAGACGATGCGAGACAGTGCCTTGCGTGGCGTGATGCGCCGCCGGAGGCCGGTCGGTCCCTGATTCTCCCAAACCCGCGTTTTCACGACGCGCGCCTGATGGGGTGTGGAGGCCAGAGTCGACAAGACGGGGCGGCCTTTCCCTGGACCCCGTTGGCGAGCCGGCTTATCCACACTCATCGACTCCCCCTAGGCGGCGCCGTGGACAAGGCCGGCCCGCTCCGTGTCTCCTGGCGTCCAAGGAGACCGTTTTCTCGATGAGCCGCAGCTACTTCCACCTCCACCTCGTGTCGGATTCCACCGGCGAGACCCTCATCAATGTCGGTCGCGCGGCGGCGGCCCAGTACGAGGGCGTCTCGGCCATCGAGCACGTCTACCCCCTCGTGCGTTCGGGGCCGCAGCTCGAACGGGTGATCTCCGAGATCGAGGCGGCGCCCGGCCTCGTGCTCTACACCCTCGTGGGCCAAGACCTCACGGAGCGCCTGGAAGCGGCCTGCCGCGAGACCGGCTCGCCCTGCCTCTCCGTGCTCCAGCCCGTGCACGCCCTGCTGCAATCCTATCTGGGCGCGGATTCCACGGCCCGGCCGGGGGCGCAGCACATGCTCAACGCCGAGTATTTCAAGCGCATCGACGCCATGAACTTCACCCTGGCGCACGATGACGGAAACCTGCCCGTCGATGTCGAGGAGGCCGACGTGATCCTGGTGGGGGTCAGCCGCACCTCGAAGACCCCCACCGCCATCTACCTCGCCAATCGCGGCCTCAAGACCGCGAACTTCCCCCTCGTGCCCGGGATGCCGCTGCCGCCCTCCCTGGAGAATGCGCGCAAACCCCTCCTCGTCGGCCTCCTGGCGAGCCCCGAACGCATCGTGCAGATCCGGCAGAACCGCCTGCTCAGCCTCAAGGCCGACGATTCGTCCCTCTATGTCGACCGCTCGGCCGTGGCGGACGAGATCGCGGCGTGCCGGCGTCTCTGCACCAAGCACCGCTGGCCGACCATCGACGTGACGCGCCGCTCCATCGAGGAGACGGCCGCCGCCATCCTCGACCTGCACCGCGAGCACCGCCTGAAATTTCTGGTGGCGTGAGCCGGGGCCTTCGCCCGAGGCGAACCGATGGGGCCGATGCGGGTTGACGGATCGTTCGCCCATCACCCGGACTGCTCGATGCCGCACCGTCTCGCCCGCGCCGCCCTCCTGTCCCTGATCGTCGGAGTACCGATCACCGTCTCGTCCGCCGAGGCCGGCCGGGCGCAGAGCTGGGAGTACCGCAACAAGCAACACAAATTCTCCTGCCGGCCGCCGCTGAAATTCGCGGCTGGGGCCTGCGTCGCCCGCTGTCCCGGCGGCTTCCAGGATAACGGCCGCTATTGCCGCTTCCGCAGCATGCGCCGCTGATTCGGCGTCCGCTGGATCGGCGAACTCCGTCATGCCGCGGACCGCGAACGGCGTTCGTATGGGGCCGGAACTTGTCGCCGCGCGCCGATCCGTGACACTGGAGCGATGGCTTCCCCCTCCCCCCTCTGGCGCTGTGCCGCGCCCCTGCTCCTCGCCTCCACCAGCCCGACGCGGCGCGCCCTTCTGGCCGGGGCCGGGCTGACCGTCGAAACCCGCAGCCCCGGCGTCGACGAGCGCGCCATCGAGGCCGCCTGTCTCGGTCTTTCCCCCGCCGACCTCGCCCGCCGCCTCGCCCGCGCCAAGGCCGAGGCGGTGGCGGCGTCGGCGCCGGGCCGGATCGTCGTCGGGGCCGATCAGGTGCTCGAATGCGACGGCGTCGTGTTCCACAAGCCCGCCGATGCCGAGGCCGCCCGCGCGCAGCTCGGGCAACTCGCCGGGCGCACCCACCGTCTCCATTCCGCCGTGGCGCTAATCGCCGGTGAGCCCGAGACCTTCGTCGAGACGGCGCACCTCACCCTGCGGCCCCTGCAGCCGGAGGCCATCGCCGCCTATGTCGCCCTCGCCGGTCCCGGCGCGACGGCGAGCGTGGGGGGCTACCAGCTCGAAGGTCTCGGCATTCACCTGTTCTCCGAGATCGCGGGCGACCACACCACGATCCTGGGCCTTCCGCTGCTTCCGCTCCTGGCTCGCCTGCGCGCCCGCGACCTCCTGGCGTTCTGATGTTCCCTCCGGAAATCGGCCCGCGAAACGCCGGGCCACGATGATTGCGTCGGTCGTCCTCGCCCTCATCCCCATCGGGTTGCTCATCGCCCTCGGCGCCGTCCTGCGCCGGGCCGGCTTTCCCGGGGAGACGTTCTGGCCGCAGGCCGAGCGCCTGAGCTATTACGTGCTGCTGCCCGCCCTGTTCGTGCACGGGCTCGCCACCGCCCATCTCGACGGCGTGCCGGTCTTCACCCTGGCGCTCGCCCTCATGGCCGCCACCTGCGCGGTCGCGGCGGGGCTGCTCGCCGCGCGTCAAAAACTCGGATTTGAGGGCGCGGCCTTCACCTCGGTGTTCCAGGGCGGGGTCCGGTTCAACAATTACGTCGGCGTCTCGGCCACCATCGGGGTGTTCGGCGCGCAGGGGATCGCCCTCGCGGCCGTGGCCAACGCCGCCATCGTGCCGACGGTGAACATCCTGTGCGTCCTCGTCTTCGCCCGGTTCGGCACCGGCGGGCGTCCGCAGCCGGCCGCGATCCTGCGCCAACTCGCCCTCAACCCCCTGGTGGTCGCGTGCTTCCTCGGCATCGGGCTGCAGGCGACGGGGCTCGGTCTGCCGCCGGGGATCGAGCCGATGCTGAAGGCGCTCGGTCAGGCGTCCCTGCCGCTGGGCCTCCTCTGCGTCGGCGCCGCCCTCGACCTCTCGGCGGCGCGAACCTGGATGCGTCCGGTCCTCGTCTCGTCGGTCGTGAAATTCCTGGTGATGCCCTTCGCCACGGTCCTGGCCTGCCGGGCCTTCGGCCTGCACGGACCGGCCGCCGCGACCGCCCTCATCTTCCAGGTTCTGCCGACGGCCTCCTCCTCCTACATCATGGCGCGCCAGCTCGGCGGCGACGCGCCCCTGATGGCCGGCATCATCGCGGCCCAGACGATTCTGGCCGGCCTCGCCATTCCCCTCGTCCTGCTGGGACTTCAGGGGTTCGCGGTCTGAATCGGCCCCGCATCGCGCCGCCCCGCTGGATTGGCGCAGGCATCACGGTTAAGGCCACGGGCGGCCGCGATCGCGATTGGCCGAGCGCCACGGAGACCCCATGGCCGGACACCACCACGACCACGATGATCACGCGGGCCACGACCACGGCCATCGCCACAGCCATGGCGGGCACGGGGGTGGGCATGGGGGTGGGCATGGCGGCCACAGCCACGCGCCGGCCTCGTTCGGCCGGGCCTTCGCCATCGGCATCGCCCTCAACACCGGGTTCGTGATCGTCGAGGCGGCTTACGGCTTCGCCTCGCAATCCATGGCCCTCGTGGCGGATGCCGGCCACAACCTCTCCGACGTGCTCGGCCTCCTCGTCGCCTGGATCGCCTCGGCTCTGGTGAAGCGCGCCCCGAGCGCCCGCTTCACCTACGGGTTGCGCGGTTCCTCGATCCTCGCCGCCCTGTTCAACGCCGTGTTCCTCCTCGTGGCCACGGGGGCCATCGCCTGGGAGGCGGTCCTGCGCCTCATGAGCCCCGAGCCGGTGGCGGGGGTGACCGTGATGGTGGTGGCCGGGATCGGCATCCTCATCAATGGAATCACCGCCTGGCTGTTCGCCTCCGGCAAGGGCAGCGACATCAACATCCGCGGCGCCTACCTCCACATGGTGGCCGATGCCGCCGTGTCGCTGGGCGTGGTGCTCGCCGGCCTTGCCATCGTGCTCACGGGCGCCCTGTGGATCGACCCCGTGGTGAGCCTCGCCATCGCGGGCCTCATCGTCTGGATGACCTGGGGGTTGCTGCGCGACAGCGTCGTCATGGCCCTGTCGGCGGTGCCGCCGGGGATCGACCCGGAGGCCGTGCGGCGTTTCCTCGAAGCCCGGCCGGGCGTCGCCACCCTGCACGATCTCCACATCTGGCCCATGAGCACCACCGAGATCGCGCTCACCGCCCACCTCGTCATGCCGGGGGGGCATCCCGGAAACGCCTTCCTGCTTCACCTCGCCGAAGACCTGCGCAAGACCTTCGGCATCGGGCACGCGACCGTGCAGATCGAGGGGGCGGACGGCCCCGCCTGTAACCTTGTCCCGGAGGACGTGGTGTGACGAAAGCCTTCGTGGTCGGGCACCCCATCGCCCATTCGCGCTCGCCCCTCATCCACGGCCACTGGCTCGCCGAGCACGGGATCGAGGGCGCCTATGAGCGCCTCGACGTGGCGCCGGAGGCGTTTCCGGCGTTTCTCCGAACGTTTCGCGACGGCGGCTTCGTCGGCGGCAACGTCACGATCCCGCACAAGGAAGCGGCCTTCGCCGGGGTCGATGTCCTGACGTCGCGCGCGCAGAAGATCGGCGCGGTCAACACCCTGTTCTTCGACGCGGACGGCCGCCTCACCGGCGACAACACCGACGCGCCGGGCTTCATCGCCCATCTCGACCAGAGCTTGGGCGCCGATTGGGTCGAGCGCAGCGGCGGCACCGCCCTGGTCCTCGGGGCCGGGGGCGCGGCGCGGGCCATCGTGGTGGGTCTGCTGGCGCGCGGGGTGAGTCGCATCCACGTCGCCAACCGCACGCGGGCGCGGGCGGAGGCCCTCGTGGCCCTCGATCCCGACCGGGTCGCGACCCTCGACTGGACAGACCTGCCGGCGGCGCTCCCCGGCACCGGCCTCCTCGTCAACACCACCTCCCTCGGCATGGCCGGCCACGGCGCCCTCACCCTCGACCTCACGCCCCTGCCGGCGACGGCTTGTGTCGCCGACATCGTCTACGTGCCCTTGGAAACGCCCCTCCTCGCCGCCGCGCGGGCGCGGGGGCTCGCCGCCGTCGATGGCCTCGGGATGCTGCTGCATCAGGCGGTGCCGGGTTTCGAACGCTGGTTCGGGGTTCGGCCCGCCGTGACCCCGGCCCTGCGCGACCGCATCGTGGCGGACCTCGTCGGCCGATGAGCCGACCCGTCATCCTCGGCCTCACGGGCTCCATCGGCATGGGCAAATCGGCCACCGCCGCGATGTTTCGCGCCCGCGGCGTGCCCGTCCACGATGCCGATGCGGCGGTCCACGCCCTCTATGCCCCCGGAGGGGCGGCGGCCCAGGCCATCGGGGCGGCGTTTCCCGGCACCCTGGCGCCGGACGGCTCGGTGGATCGGGCGCGCCTGCGGGCGGAGGTGATCGGCAAGCCTGAACGCCTCGCCGCCTTGGAGGCCCTGGTCCATCCCCTCGCCCGGCAAGCGGCATCCGAGTTCCTCGGACGCCATGCAGAAGCCCCCGTCGTGGTCCTCGACATCCCCCTCCTGTTCGAGACGGGGGGCGACGAACGCTGTGACGCCGTCCTCGTCGTCACGGCCCCGGCCGAAATTCAGCGCGCACGGGTGCTCGCCCGCCCCGGCATGGACGCCGACGCCTTCGCGGCGATTGTGGCCAAGCAGATGCCCGATGCCGAGAAGCGGGCGCGGGCGGATTTCATCCTCGACACCAGTCTCGGCTTCGCCCACGCCGAGGCCGAGGTCGACGCGATCCTCGCACGGTTGCGCGGACCGCGCCCCGTGCCTTGAACCCGCCCGGTCGCGGGCGCATGGTCGATCCCCTTCCCGATCCTCCATGGGCCCGAGCGATGCTGCGCGAGATCGTCCTCGATACCGAGACCACCGGCACCGACGCCAAGAACGGCGACCGTCTCATCGAGATCGGCTGCGTCGAGCTCATCAACCACGTTCAGACCGGCAAGTTCTTCCACAAACTCGTGAATCCCACCCGGCCGGTGTCCCAGGGCGCCTTCGCGGTGCATGGCATCTCGGATGCGATGCTGGCCGACAAGCCGCTGTTCGCCGACATCGTCGACGAGTTTCGCGCCTTCTGCGGCGACGCTCGCCTGGTGATCCACAACGCGCCCTTCGACGTCGGCTTCCTCAACATGGAATACGCTCGCCTCGGAGAGAAAGCGCCCCCGCCCATCGACCTCGCCGATGTCATCGACACCCTGCAGATGGCCCGGCGCAAGCACACGGGCGCGTCGAACACCCTCGACGCCCTCTGCGCACGCTACGGCATCGACACCACCCGGCGCACGAAGCACGGGGCGCTCCTCGATTCGCAGATCCTCGCGGAGGTCTATGTCGAGCTGCTCGGCGGCAAGCAGACGAGCCTCGGCCTCGCCGTCGCCGAGACCCTGACGTCCCAGGCCGGGCCGGCCCTCTCCGACGACGACACCCCCCTCGGCCCCCGCCGCCTGCGCCATCGCCTCACCCCGGAGGAAAGCGCCCGCCACGCGGCCTTCCTCGCCACCCTCGGACCCGCCGCCGTGTGGCGCGACTACCTCGGCGAAGAGGGAACGGCCTGACCCGAACGAGGAACCTCATGCGACTGACCCGAATCGACGACACCCTCTCGGTGGCGAGCCAGCCGACGCTCTCCGAAATCGAAGCCTTGAAGGACGGGGTGGCGACCGCGCTCATCAACAACCGGCCGGACGGTGAGGAGCCGGGCCTGCCCGGAACCGCCGCCGAGGCCGAGGCCGCCCGGGCGGCCGGCCTCGCCTATCACCACATCCCGGTCACTGGCCCCACCCTCGGCCGCGCCGAGATCGACGCCTTCCGCGCGGCGGTGAGGGCCGCCCCCGGCCCCGTCGTGGCCCATTGCCGCTCGGGAACACGGTCCCTGACCCTGCACGTGCTGGGCGAAGTCCTCGACGGCCGCCTGCGCCGTGACGAGGTGGCGGCCTTCGGCACGCGGCACGGCTTCGATCTCTCGGGCGCCGTGGCCTGGCTCGACGCCAACGCGCCCGACACCGCCGGCTGAAGCCCGCACGGCGCTCGGGGACGAGCGAACGCCGCCTTTCCGAGGGATTAGACGGGGTTCGGTTGATCCATTCGGCCTGTCACGGCGCGGGTCCCGTTCCGTCCAGTCTCGACCTTTCGGAAGGCCCGTCTCCCGTCGTCCCGGATCGCCCCGCGCCGCGGGCGTCCGGGACGGGGCGATTACCCGGCGAAGACGTGGCCGGCGAGGATCCGCAGGCCCACGGCGCGGCCGGCGGGCAGGCGGGCGGTGTCGGAGGCTTCCACCACCACGGTCTTGCCCTCGGGGCGATCGACCTCGATGCGCTGGCGGCCCTGACTGCGGTAGGACGAGCGCACGGTGCCGTGCAGGTGCGCTTCGTGGCTTTCCGCGAACTGGAGCTGCCACGGCCGGGCGTAGAGCTTCACCGGGCCGACGAGGCCGGCGGGCGCCGTGACGGGGGTGAGGCGCCCCTCGACCCGGACCTCGCCGCCCTGCGCGATGGCCTCGACCTCGATGGTGTCGCCGAGGAACTTCAGCACCGTGGACGAGACCGGGGCTTCCTGCACCTCGTCGGGCGTGCCGATCTGTTCGAGGCGGCCCTTGGCCAGCACCGCCACGCGGTCGGAGAGTTCCAGGGCCTCGTCCTGGTCGTGGGTGACGAAGATCGTGGTCTGGCCGGTGCGGTCGTGGATCTCGCGCAGCCAGCGGCGCAGGTCCTTGCGCACCTGGGCGTCGAGGGCGCCGAACGGCTCGTCGAGGAGGAGCACGCGCGGTTCGACGGCGAGGGCGCGGGCGAGGGCGATGCGCTGGCGCTGGCCGCCCGAGAGCTGGCTCGGATAACGGTCGGCGAAGCCTGACAGCTTGATGAGGTCGAGGAGGTCGCCGACCCGGCGCTTGATCTCGCTCTTGCCGGGCCGATCGGCGCGTTTGCGGGCGTTCAACCCGTACGCGATGTTGTCGGCGACGGTCATGTGCTTGAACAGGGCGTAGTGCTGGAACACGAAGCCCACGGCGCGCTGCTGCACGGGGAGCCGCGTCGCATCCTCTGCACCGAACACGATGCGGCCGCGATCCGGAAAATCGAGGCCCGCGATGATGCGCAGGAGCGTGGTCTTGCCCGAGCCCGAGGGGCCGAGCAGCGCCAGCAGCTCGCCCGCCCGCACGTCGAGGGACAGGTCGTGCAGGACCGCGGCCGTGTCGAAGGTCTTCGACAGGGTCTCGACCCGGATGGCGGTGGAGCCGGTCACGGGATCAATGCCGCCGGCCGGACGCCGCGAGGTCGCCGGCGTAGCGCCATTCGAGGAGAGACTTGAGGCCGAGGGTGACGAGAGCGAGGCCGGCAAGGAGGGAGGCGACGGCGAAAGAGGCAACGAAGTTGTACTCATTGTAGAGAATCTCCACGTGGAGCGGCAGCGTGTTGGTCAAGCCGCGGATGTGGCCCGAGACCACGGAGACCGCGCCGAATTCACCCATCGCGCGGGCGTTGCAGAGGAGCACGCTGTAGAGGAGCCCCCAGCGGATGTTGGGCAGCGTCACCGTCCGGAAGGCGTGCCAGCCCGATGCCCCGAGGGTCAACGCGGCCTCCTCCTCGGCGGTGCCCTGCTCCTGCATCAAGGGGATGAGCTGGCGGGCGACGAACGGGAAGGTGACGAAGATCGTCGCGAGCACGATGCCGGGCAGCGCGAAGATGATCTGGATGTCGTGCTCGATGAGCCAGGGGCCGAGCAGCCCCTGCGAGCCGAACACGAGGACGTAGATCAGGCCCGAGACCACCGGCGAGACCGAGAACGGCAGGTCGATGAGCGTGACGAGGAGGTTCTTGCCCGTGAACTCGAACTTGGCGATGGCCCAGGACGCCGCGATGCCGAAGACGAGGTTGAACGGCACGGCGATGGCCGCCGTGATCAGGGTGAGGCGGATGGCCGAGAGGGCGTCGGGCTCGCGGAAGGCGGCGAGGTAGGCGTCCCAGCCCTTGGCGAAGGCCTGAACGAACACCGTCACCAGGGGCAGGACGAGGAACAGGGCGAGGAAGACGATGGCCACCGTGACGAGGAGGCCGCGCACGAGGCCCCCCTCGGTGACGACGCTGGCCGCTTGCGGCCGGGGCAGGTCGGTGGCGATCTCAGACATAGCCGAATCTCCTGCGGCTCCAGGCCTGGATCAGGTTGATGACGAGCAGGGTGACGAACGAGATGCCGAGCATGATGGTCGCGATGGCGCAGGCGCCGCCATAATCGAACTCGGAGAGCTTGATGACGATGAGGAGCGGCGCGATCTCGGAGACGTAGGGCAGGTTGCCGGCGATGAAGATGATCGAGCCGTACTCGCCGACCCCGCGCGCGAAGGCCAGGGCGAAGCCCGTGAGCACGGCGGGGATCAGGGGCGGCAGCACCACCCGCGTCAGGGTCTGGATGCGCCCGGCCCCGAGGGTGGCGGAGGCCTCCTCGATCTCCCGGTCGATCTCGACGATGAGGGGCTGCACGGTCCGCACGGCGAAGGGCAGGCCGATGAACACCATGGCGATGAAGATGCCGAGCGGCGTGTAGGCGGCCTCGATGCCGAGCTTCGCCAGCTGCGCGCCGACGAGGCCGTTCGGCGCGTAGAGCGAGGCGAGCGCGATGCCCGCGACGGCGGTGGGCAGGGCGAAGGGCAGGTCGACCACGGCGTCGACGATGCGGCGGCCGGGGAACTCGTAGCGGGTCAGCACCCAGGCGACGAGGAAGCCGAAGACCGACGCGGTGAGCGCCGCGAGCGCCGAGACGCCGAAGCTCACGCGCAGGGCCGAGGCCACGCGCGGATCGGTGGCGACCTCCCAGATGCCGGAAAGGCCGAGGCCCGAGGCGCGCACCACGAGGGCGGCGAGGGGCAGGAGCACGATGAGGCCGAGGCAAGTCAGGGTGTAGCCGAGCGTCAGGCCGAAGCCGGGAATGACGCTCGGCTGACGAAACCGACGTCTCGGGCGAAGGGGTGGGGGCATGGGGTTCGTCCTGGGTGGTTCTTTCAACCCTCCCCCTCTGGGGGGAGGGTCGAGCGGCTATCGCCCGGCCTTGCTCAGCTGGTCGAACAGGCCGCCATTGTCGAAATTCTTCTTCTGGATGTCGTCCCAGCTACCCTGGAGATCTTCGATCTTGAACAGCTTCACCTCGGGCAGCTGCGCCAGATCCTCGGGCTTGGCCGCGGCACGCTTGAGGGGGCGGTAATGGTGCTTGGCGAAGATCGCCTGAGCGGCGTCCGAGTAGAGGAACTGCAGATAAGCCTCCGCTTGGCGGCGGGTTCCCTTCTTGTCGACGTTCGCCTCCACCAGGGCGACGGGCGGCTCGGCGTAGATGGAGGTCGGCGGCACCACCACGTCGAACTTGTCGCGGCCGAACTCGTCGAACACGAGATAGGCCTCGTTCTCCCAGGTCGGCAGCACGTCGCCGAGGCCCCGCTGGGCGAAGGTCACCGTCGAGCCGCGCGCGCCGGTGTCGAGGACCGGGACGTTCTTGTAGAGGTCGCCCACGAAGGCGTTGGCCTTGTCGGCGTTCTTGCCCTCCTTCTCGAAGGCGTAGCCCCAGGCGGCGAGGAAGTTCCAGCGCCCGCCCGCCGAGGTCTTCGGGTTCGGGGTGATGACCTTGACGTCGGGCTTGACGAGGTCGCCCCAGTCCTTGACGCCCTTCGGGTTGCCCTTGCGGACGAGGAACACGACGGTCGAGGTGTAGGGCAGGCCCTCGTTGGGAAGCTTCGAGCGCCAGTCGGCCGGGATCTTCTTCGAGAGCCGGCTGATCGCGTCGATGTCGGACGGGATGCCGAGGGTCACGACATCGGCCGGGATGCCGTCGATCACCGTGCGGGCCTGGGAGCCCGAGCCGCCATGGGAGGCGCGCACGGTCACGGTCTCGCCGGTCTTGGCCTTCCAGTCCGCGCTGAAGGCGGCGTTGATGTCCTTGTAGAGCTCGCGCGTCGGATCGTACGAGACGTTGAGCAACTCGCTGTCGGCCCGGGCAGGCCCCGCCCAGTGAACGGGTCCCGCGAGCACGAGGGCGGCGAGGCACACGGACAGGCTCAGGCTCCGCCGGGTCGGGGTCGGATGGGTCTCGCGCTGCATCTGTCACCTTTCGAGAACGGGCCGCAGGGTCGTCGATCCGATCACGGTTCCGCGATCCTGCGGCCTCGTTTTCGTTCGATATAACGAACGTTGTCAACCGAGACGATGCTGGCTTCAGCCCGGAGATGCTCACCCTGGAGGAAATTTCTGGTTACAGCCCTCGGAATACCAGGGTGACGAGAACGATGTTTTCCAGTTTACGGCCTCGGGGATAGAACTCTTCTCTCTCGAACCGTTCTTCAGGAAGAACATTTTTTCGTCGGATCCTGCCGCTCGGTTCCGGACAGGCCCGCCGTCGGAGATCCGATGGCCCTCGCGCCTAGGCGTCCTCGACCGTCCGGCCCCGCAGGCGGGCGGCCACCTCCGCCGCCGCTCGCATCCCCTCCGCGTAGGCGCCTCCGGCCGTGCCCCATTGCAGGCGCGACAGGGCCTCGCCGGCGAACCAGATCCGCTCGCCCACGGGCGCGCGCAAGGCCAGGCGGGCGCCGGCATGGCCGGGCGGCACCACGGCCCAGGAGCCGCGCGACCAGGGATCGTGGCGCCATTCGCTCACCACCGGAATCGACAGGTCGTGCAGGGCGCGGGCGCCGAAATGCTGCGCCAGAGCCCGGCGGACGAGGCGCCGCACCCCGTCGGGGCCGGCCCGCCGGGCATCGAGGGACGCGGCCATCGGAGCGTCGAGCTCGAAGTAGTGGAACGGCGTGCCGTCGATGCGGGTGAGGAGCCCCGGCAACGGATGATGGCCGCCGAGGAAGCTCGCGAGGCGGTCCGCCCCCCGGAACGGGCAGGACGGCCAGTGCAGCACGGCGTGCTCGTAGATGCCCGTCGAGAAGCCCGCGATGGCCGCCGCCACCGCCGCCGGGAGCGCCGGGGTGAACAGGCTGGCGCGCGCCAGGACCATCATGGGGATCGTCACGATCACGGCCTTCGCCGTGAGGGCCGGGCCGTTTTCGCGGGTCACGCGGACCCCGTCTCCGGTCCAGTCGATCCCCGTCACCGGATCGTTCAGGACGATGGGCAGCCCCTGCGCGAGGCGGGCGAGGTAGCCGCCGTAGCCGCCCGCGATGAAGCGGTTGTCGCCGTATTCCAGGCTGGGAAAATCGTGCAGGGAGACTTGCCCCAGGGGCTGGCCCGAGACGAGACCGTGGACCCGTTCCACCAGCCGCCCGGAGGGGCCGAGCCCCGGCGGAAGGGCGCTGGCGGCGGGCCGGTCCGGGCCGCCCCGCGCGGCGCCCTCGCTCATGGCCCGGTCCGCCCTCGCGAAGGCCCGGTCGAGGGCGGCGACGTCCGAGGGCCGGCCCATCCTGCGCCCGACCCGGACGTGGCTCTCCTGCGCGGCGATCCGCAGGGGCTCGCCCCGGGCCTCGCCGAGGCGGACCAGGGGGTTGATCGGCCCCGCATGGAGCCAATGGGCGCCGAGATCGATGGGGTGGCCGCGCAGGGTCGTGGTCGCCACGCGCCCCCCGACCCGGCTCCGCGCCTCCAGCACGGCGACCCGGAGGCCGGCGGCGCGCAGATCCCGCGCCGCCGCGATGCCCGCCGCCCCCGCGCCGACGACGATCACCTCCGGCTCGGCCGGCAGGGGCGCGCGGCGCGGCGCGATGCTGGGCGGCAGGCACGCGTGCTCGGGTCGCGTCGGGCGCATGGGGGCTCCGGGGCTCGGGCTGGGACTTGTCTTGGCGTGCTTCACGAAACGCCCGCCCCTGGACGGTTCTCGCCCTGAAGGCGACGGTGCAGCGGGAGTTTTGTCAGACAGACTTAACGGTCCAAAGTCGCGGATCGAACCCATGGCGCGGCATCGACGGGGGCGGATCCGCGGTCCGGTCATCCCGGGGCGGGCTGCACCGGCCTCGCGCCTCCCCGCCGCCCGCGTCGGACCACACCCTTGCGCCCGCCCGCGCGCATCGCCAAAACCTCCCACGACCGGGCGGCGGGGGCCGGGCGCGGTCAGTCAGATCCGATCACGGGATTTCCAACGTTCATGCTGGTCAAGGCTGCGTTCGCTGCCCTCCGACAGGTGTTCTCCCCGCCGCTGCGGGCGATCCTGTGGAAGTCCCTCGGGCTCACCGTCGGGCTCCTCGTGGTGGTCTGGGCCGGGTTGACCCGGGCGATCAACTGGTTCCTGTCGAACCATCACCTCTCGGTGGAGTATCCCTTCCTCGACACCCTGGCGGTGTTCTTCGCGGGTGCCGGCCTGTTCGTCGGCCTCGCCTACGTGATGCCGGCCATCTCGATCCTGGTGGCGGGCTTCTTCCTCGACGATGCCGCCGCCATCGTCGAGCGCACGGACTTTCCGGGCGATCCGCCGGGGGTGGCCCTGCCGCTGGCCCAAGCGATGCTCTACGCCGTGCGCTTCGCCGGCCTCGCCTTGCTCGTGAACCTCGTCGCCCTGATCCTGTTCTTCGTGCCGGGGGTGAACCTCGTCGCCTTCTTCGGTGCCAACGCCTACTTGCTGTCGCGGGAGTATTTCGAACTCGCCGCCGGGCGTTTCCGGCCCCTCGACGAAGCCGGGGCCATGCGTCGGCATTTCGGGCTGACCACGCTCTCGGCTGGCGCCCTGCTCGCGGGCCTCATGGTGGTGCCGGTGCTCAACCTGCTCACCCCGCTCTTCGGCATCGCCCTCATGGTCCATGTCCACAAGGGCCTGAGCCGGAAAACCCCCCTCGCCCCGCCCGAGACCTCCGCGCGCCTGCGCTGAATCTTCCCCTGACAGCGGAACGCTTTTCATGGCGGCCACGGCTCCCCCAGGGGCCGGAACTGTTCTAGATAGTCCCCGTCGAAGCCCGCCGGTTTCGGCACCCGTCCAGGATCGGCACGGCCCCTCAGGCCCCAAACGGGGCGGCCGGGCGCGCCGGGGATGCTGTTCGAGACGTTTGAGAGCGATGACCGGCTTCGAGACCCTTCCCCTCACCCGCCCCGACGCCCAGCTCGTCACGGTGTTCGGCGGCTCCGGCTTCCTCGGCCGCCACGTGGTCCGGGTCCTGGCCAAGCGCGGCTACCGTGTCCGCGTCGCCGTGCGCAGGCCCGACCTCGCCCTGTTCCTCCAGCCCCTCGGCAAGGTCGGCCAGATCGTCGCCGTGCAGGCGAACCTGCGCTATCCCGACTCCATCGTGGCGGCGGTCCAGGGCTCCGACGTGGTGGTGAACCTCGTCGGCATCCTGCAGGAGACCGGCCGCCAGAGCTTTTCGCGGTTGCAGGCGGAAGGGGCCGGCGAGATCGCCCGCGCGGCGGCCGCCATCGGCGCGCCCCTCGTCCACGTCTCGGCCATCGGAGCCGACGCCGCCTCCCCTTCCGCCTATGCCCGCACCAAGGCGCTGGGCGAGGCCCGCATCCGCGACGCGGGCGGGGACTACGTCATCCTGCGACCGTCCCTGGTGTTCGGCCCCGGCGACAGCTTCTTCAACCGCTTCGCCGCCCTCGCCCGTGCCCTGCCGGTGCTGCCGTTGGCCGGTGCCCAGAGCCGGTTCCAGCCGGTCTATGTCGGCGACGTCGCCGAGGCGGTGACCCGCGCCGTGGAGGGCCGTGTTCCCGCCGGCCGGGTCTACGAACTCGGCGGACCGGAGGTCGCCACCCTCGAGGCCATCGTGCGCTACATGCTCACGGTCATCATGCGCCGCCGCAAGGTCCTCGACCTGCCCCTGCCCGTGGCGCGCCTTCAGGCGAAGGCCCTGGAGATCGTCGACACCCTGTCCCTCGGCCTCCTGCCGGATGCCCTGAAGCTCACCCGCGATCAGGTGACGCTGCTCCAGTCCGACAACGTCGTGTCCGAGGCCGCCAAGGCGGAGGGGCGCACCCTGGAGGGCATCGGCCTCCAGCCCACCACCATGGAAGCCGTGGTGCCGGGCTATCTCTGGCGCTTCCGCAAGGCCGGCCAGTTCGCCAAGCCCCGCGTCGCCGTGGAGTCGGCCGTTCCCGAAACCCTGAGCCCGGTGCCGTACGCGCCGGTGAAGCCGAGCGGGCCGGCCCTGGGTCCCGATGCCAGCCAGCCGAGCCGGATGGGCACCCGCTGGGGTACGCGCGGCTGAGGACGCCATGAGCGGTGCGATGGGGTTCCTCCTCGTCTTTGTCGGAGCGGGGCTCGGCGGCATGGTACGCCACGGCATCGGCCTCGCGTCCGTGCGCCTCGGATCGGATTTCCCGTTCGGAACGCTGGCCATCAACGTCCTCGGCTCGATCCTAATGGGCGTGCTGGTGGGCTGGTACGCCATGCGCAGCGGCAGCCAGCCCCTGCGCCTGTTCCTCGCCACCGGGGTGCTCGGCGGCTTCACCACCTTCTCGACCTACGCCCTCGACGGGATCGTGCTCCTCGAGCGCGGCGAGACCGGCGCGGCGCTCGCCTACATCTTCGGCTCCATCGGGCTGGGCCTCGGCGGCTTGCTCCTCGGCCTCATGGCGATGCGCACGCTCCTTTAGGCCACGCCCGCCCGGCCGCCGATTTTTTTATTCGGCCGCTGCGTTGTTCGTTTTTCCCCATCGTCAAGCTTGCAGACCGGCGGCGCAAGTCGAGGCGCGAACTCGCATTTTGCAGAGAATTTGGAACTGATCCAAATTTAAGATCACCGTTTTACGATCAGGACATCGATTTATACGCATTCTAATCTTTTCTAATACGGTTGAAATCCAAATTGCTGCACTGCATTGCTGTTGTCGTCGATTCGGCGACGCGCAGGGAGGCAGTCATGATGGAACGCGCACTGGATTGGGTTCGGGGATACGCGCAGCTCACGTGGTGGGACGGCTCCTGCGTCGACCTGCGCCTGCATCGCCTCACGGATTTCCTCGATTTCGTCGCCACCGCCCCGGAGCCGGCGGGCGCCCATTCTCGCCGGGGGACCGCCGCATGAACGCCCGTCCCACGGTCCATGCCTGCACCGAGACGGTCTCGGCCGAAGACGCCCTCGGCGAGGCCCTGCGCCGGGCCTTCTGGCAAAGCCTCAACCGCCGCCCCCTTCCGGCCATGCAGGCCCTCGAAATCGCGGCCCGAACCCTCGGCCTCCTCTACCGTCAGGTGGCGCAGGCCCATGAGGGGCCCGGCGGCTGCGGCTGCGGCTGGGACCCCGATCCCGATTGCGATCTCATCGTCCTCGAAGCCAACCTCGCCGCCGCCCTGCTTCATCCGCCGCAGGCGGATCTGTTCCGGATGCCGGCCGTCGGCACCGCCTGACGGGGCGGGCCTCCCGGATCGGAACGGTTACCGTTTCGTCAAGATTTGGGGTGGATCATGCGCTCCACCACCGGACGGGAGGCAGGGCATGGACGGGTTCTATCGCGGCATCGAGGCGTCCTTGCTGGGCCTCACGTTCCTCCTCGGTCTCGGTGCGGTCCTGCTCCCGACCCTGCCGGGGGCGCCCGTCTCGCTGGAGACGCGCGCGGCGCCGTTCGCCGTGAGCCTACCGATGATCACCGTGACGGCGGAGCCCTGATCCGGCCCGCCCGGACTTCGGCCGAGCGACACGGTTTCGCCATCCCGGCGCCAGAATTCCTGCAACCCTTCGGGCCTGCCGCGACTTAACCCGTCATCAACGGATCGGCACCTCGAGGCCGGTTCGGGCGGTGGTTGGATGTGCCGAGACGGCACCGGTCAGGATTTCGGAATGTCGGGTTCCCTCACGCGTCTTCCCCTCGCGGCAGGTCTCCTGGTCCTCGTTTGCTCGGGAGCCCTGGCGGGTCCGGCCGCGAGCCAGGGCTCTTCGGAGGTGTCGAAGCTCCCCGTTCGCGCCGTCAGCGCCGTGGCGGCCATGACCGAGGGCGACGACGACCTGACCAATTGCAGCCGGACCCGGCGTCGCCTGTGGGTCGACGGCGAGGGTTGGATCGTCCGCCGCGTCACCACCTGCCGCTAGGGCGGCTTCCGCCGCAGGGGCGGTCGGGTGGGCAAAGCAAGACCCGCAAGGCCACAATCGAAGAGGCCCGAACCCGCCGGAAGGCGGGTTTTTCCGTGGGCCGCCCCGTCTGCGTAGTCTTCCGCGTCGTCCGCGAAGGGAACGCCCGCGCGGGTCCCTCGATTGTCCTGCATGGTACCGTCGTGGAACGAGGCCCAATCCGGGAGTGCGCAGCCGATGAACCGAGTCCTCCCGACCTCTCTCCTGGGGGCCGCCCTCTCCTGTGCGGTGCTCGGCGGCGCGCAGGCCCAGGTGATCTACGGCGCGGCCCCGACCTACGCCTATGCCGGACCGGCGATTCGGGGGGATTACGTCGGTGCTCCCTTCACCCGTTTTCCGCGCCCCGATCGACTCGTACCGAGCGCTTGGGGCTACGGAACCTACGGCGTGCCCACGGTCTCGGGCATCGCGCCGGCCCCCATCGGCACGCCGACGGTCTACGTGATCGATTCGCCCTCGGCCCTGGCGCGGACGAAGCCCCTGCGTACCCGCGCCCAAGCGTCGTCGCGCCCGCGGCCGCAGGCGTCGTTCCGCCCGGATTCATGGGCCGAAGCGCCGCCCGTGGCGGGGGGCGCCCGTATCATTTCGGTGACCGTTCCACCGCGACGGGCTTCCTTGCGGGCGATCGCGTCCCGCTGAAGCGAGGCCGGTTCAACGAGAAAAAGCGTGCGATCAACGCGATAGCGGGTTTCGTGTGATCCCTGGATGATGTGACGCGCCCTCGGGCCTTGCACATGGCCCCGGCGTGAAAATCCGCTGGTTTCCAACGGGATAAGGGCCTTTCCCTCGATTGCGGCGCGACGCCGTGCATCGAACGCCCCGGCGATGGGGAGCCTTTGGCAACAATTTAATCTCTTGGCGGCATCTTTCCTGGACTACAGGGGGGCCGCCGCGCCATGCACATTGTTCTCGTCGATACCAGTCGCGTGGTCCTCAAGATGATCGCCGCGTTGCTCGAACCCCACGGGCACACGGTGACGGTCTTCACGAATTCGACCGAAGCGCTCGATTTCATCGAGACCACGGCGTCCGTGCGTGTGCTGATCACCAGCCTCGAAGTCCGGCCCTTGAGCGGTCTGGAACTGTGCTGGTCGGCCCGGTTGCTCGCCGAGTCCAACCGACCCCTCTACGTCATCACCATGTCGTCGGCCCGCAGCGAACGCAATCTCGCCGAAGCCCTCGACAGCGGCGCCGACGACTTCATCGAGAAGCCGCCGAGCCCCGAGGAACTGCACGCCCGCCTGCGCGCCGCCGACCGGCTCACCAACATGCAGAGCGAGTTGATCCGTCTCGCCCAGACCGATCCCTTGACGGGTCTCCTCAATCGCCGCGCCTTCCTCAGCCGTTCGCAAGAGGCGGCCGAGCGGGTCGGCAATCACGGCAAGATGTCGGCGGTCCTCCTCGACATCGACAACTTCAAACGAATCAACGACGAGTATGGCCACGATGTCGGCGATGCCACGATCCAGGCCGTCGCGCGGGAACTCGGCACGGACGGCATCGTCGGCCGTCTCGGCGGCGAGGAATTCGGCGTGATCCTGCCGCATCGTCCGGGCACCGATGCGGAAGCCTTGGCCGGGCGCCTGCGCCGGGGCATCGAGGCCCTGCGCCTCCGGGGCGGAAAAGCCCCCATCCGGATCACCTGCAGCTTCGGCGTCAGCGAGTGGATCGAGGGCGATACGGTGGAGGGTCTGGTCAAGCGCGCCGACATCGCCCTGTACGAAGCCAAGGCGACGGGCCGCAACCGGATCGTCACCGCCATCTCCGACCTCATGCTCAACCGCGCCGGGTGAGAGCCTGGGCAAGGACCGAACGGCCCCTCGGGACGCCGTTCGCCGACTTGGACGATGGAAATCGGTGAGACTTGCGGAGCGGCAGGTCGTTCCGGTTCTCGGGGATCGGAACAGCGTGCGAGACGCGGCACAGGGGCGCCTGGAACAGATCTTGAAATCCCACCCTCGGGTCTTGTCGCGGTGTCCCGCGATGGCACAGGGGGGGAGTGCAGGATGCCTCGGGCCGTGGGTGTGTTGACGATCGACGAGCCATGCGGGCTCGATCCGACCTTGCGGGCGGCTCTGAACCACGACCCGATGGTGCGGACCTTGAGCGAAGCCGATCTGGTCGGCGTGGGAGCGGCCCTGCCGGAGGTCGTCGTCGCCCTGGTGACCGTCGGCGACGGGAACGTCCAAGCCGTCGCCGACCGGATCGGAGATTTGCGAGCCCGGTATCCCAGCCTCAAGGTCGCCGCCGCGTTCGAGAGGCTCGATGCCGCGTCCCTCGGCCGATTGTCCGGGGTGGACGTCTTCGTGGCCCGCACGGCCTGCGCCGGACTGGTCCGCGCCACGCTCCTCACCCTGGCGCAAGGTCCGGAGATGACCCCGAAGCCCGTCGACGCCGTCGATGGGCTCACCCCCCGCGAGGCGGAAATCCTACGGTTCCTCAGCGCCGGCTTCAGCAACAAGGAGGTGGCGCGCCGCCTCAATCTCAGTGTCCGCACCGTCGAGACCCACCGCCTCAACCTGCGGCGCAAGACCCAGACCGGCCGCCTCAAGGATCTCGTCGCCCTCGCCCGCCGCCTCGGCCTCGCCCCCGTGACGGAGACCGGCAGCGCCGTGCCGGCCCGGCGCGCCACGGGCGCCTATCCGGGAACGGCCCCGAACCCCGTCACCCTGGCCGCCTGAGGATCGGGCCGGGCGACGCGCCTCGTTCACGGCCGCGATCGAGCGCCCGGGGTGCCGCCGGGCTTGCCGGATCAGGCGGCCTGCCTGTCGTCCGAAGCCCCCTCCCCTGCCGTCGCGCGGGGCTTGGTGCCCGTTCGAGCCTTGGTCTTCGCCGATGGGGCCCGCTTGCCGGCCTTGCGCTTCCGACCGCCCTTTCCCTTGGCGGTGGCTTTGGCGAGACGGGCCTGGAGCAGGCCGAGCACCGCCGCTTCCTCCGGCTTCAGGCGCGTCAGGTCGTGGCGTAACTCGTCCTCGACGGCGTCCTTCACTTGGAGAAGGAGATCGCCTTCGAGATAACAATCGAGCACCTGCGGGTGGATGTAGCATTTGCGGCAGATGGTCGGGGTGTTGCCCAGACGGGAGGCCACGCTCTCGATGGCGGCCCGCAGGTTCTTCTTGGCGACGGCCTGGCTGTCGAAGGCCTCGAATTCCTGGAGCGCCAGGGCGGCCAGCACCGTGCCGGCCCAGGTCCGGAAGTCCTTCGCGGTGATGGGCTGGCCCGTGACCTCGCGCAGATAGGCGTTCACGTCGGCCGAGGTGACGTCGCGGATGGCGCCGTCCCCGTCGCGGTACTGGAACAGCTCCTGGCCCGGCAGATCCTGGCAGGCCTTGACGATCCGGGCCACCCGCCGATCCTCGACACCGAGATCCCAGGTCTTGCCGCTCTTGCCCTTGAACCGGAAGGTGAGGCTTTTTCCCGCGATGGTGGCGTGGCGGTCGCGCAGGGTGGTGAGGCCGAAGCTCTTGTTGGTGCGGGCGTAATCGTCGTTGCCGACGCGGATGAGGGTGGTCTCCAGGAGGTGCACCACCGTCGCCAGCACCTTTTCGCGCGGCAGGCCGGGCTTGCCCATATCGGCATCGACGCGGGCGCGCAGGGCCGGCAGCACATCCGCGAAGGCGATGATGTGCTCGAACTTGGTCTGGTCGCGGGCCGCCCGGAAATCGGCGTGATAGCGGTATTGCTTGCGCCCCTTGGCGTCGCGGCCCGTCGCCTGGATGTGGCCGTTGGCGCGGGCACAGATCCACACGTCGGTATAGGCGGGCGGGATCGCCAGCGTCCGGATGCGGGCCAGGGTCTTCGCGTCGCGGACGGGGGCGCCCTTCGGATCGCGGTAGGAGAAGCCCGTGCCGCTCCTGCGCCGGGTCAAACCGGGCGTCGCCTCGTCGACATAGGCGAGGCCCGCTTCCTCGGCCGCATCGCGGGGATCGGCGACGGTGCCGTCCTCGTCACCAGCCCGCTCCGCCGCCGCCGCCATGGTTCGCCCCTCCGGATATTATCGCGGAGAAACAACCGGCGGCCGGGCGGCGTTCCCGGCGCGTCGTCCCGCTACAGCCAGCGCTCCATGACGATGCGGGGGCTCTCGTTCCACCCGAGACCGGCATAGAAGTCGCGCACGGCCGCGTTGGTGTCGCGGATCATGAGCTGGGCCTTGGGGATGCCGCGGGCCCGCAGCCAGTCTTCCGCCGCCGCCACCATGGCCCGGCCGTGGCCCCGGCCCCGCGCTTCGGGGGAGACGGCGACATAGTAGAGCCACCCGCGATGGCCGTCGTGACCGACCATCACGCTCGCGGCGATGCCGTCGTCCGCCAGGAGGCCAAGGAGGATGTCGGAATTCGGCTGACCGGCGGCGCGGGCGATGTCCGCCTCCGGATCGTTGTGCGGGACCACGAGGCCGCAGGCCCGCCACAGGGCCGTGACCGCCGCCCGGTCGTCGGATCGATAGGTCCGGATGGTAAGGCCGTCCGTCATTCCCTCTCGCCTCCCCTGCGGTGGGACATGCTACAGGCGAAACGATGGACACGTCGCCTCCCCCCTCGCCTGCGCGAAAAACCCTGGTCTTCATCGTCACCGAGGATTGGTTCTTCGCCTCCCACTTCCTGCCCCTGGCGCGGGCCGCCGTCGCCATGGATCTCGCCGTGGCGGTGGTGACGCGGGTGCGGGCCCACCGCGCCGTCATCGAGGCCACGGGCGCGCGGGTGATCCCGTTCGAGGCCGAGCGCTCCAGCCTCAACCCCATGGCGGCGGGCTACGCCGCGGGGCAACTCGCAGGCATCCTCAAGGCGCTGAAGGCCGACATCGTCCACTGCATCGCCCTGCGGGCGATCCTCGTCGGCGGCACCGCCGCCGCCATGGCGGGCATCCCGGCCCGGGTCTATGCCCTCACCGGCCTCGGTCTGCTCGGCGCCCGCGGCGATGCCACCGGACGGGTGTCCCGCGTGGCCCTGCGCAGCCTGATTCGCGGGCCGCTGTCATCGCGAAAAACCCGGTTCGTGTTCGAGAATCCCGACGATGCCCGGGCCCTCGGCCTCGACCCGGCCGAGACGGCGGTGACCCTCGTGGGCGGCGCGGGCGTCGATCCGGCGGTCTTCGTCCCCCGCCCCCTGCCGCCGGCCCCGCCCCTGCGGGTCGCCCTGGTGGCGCGAATGCTGTGGTCGAAGGGCGTCGACACGGCGGTGGAGGCCGTCCGCCGCGCCCGCGCCGACGGAGTGGCCGTCGAGCTCTCCCTCTACGGCGCGCCCGATCCCTCGAACCGCCGGGCGATCCCCGAGGCGACCCTGCGCGACTGGTCGCACGACGGCGTGACTTGGCACGGACCCACCACGGATGTGGCGGGGGCCTATGCCGCCCATCACGTCGCCTGCCTGCCCTCGCGCGGCGGCGAGGGCCTGCCCCGCACCCTGCTGGAGGCGGCCGCCTGCGGGCGGGCGCTCCTCACCACCGACGTGCCGGGCTGCCGCACCCTGGTGCGGGACGGGATCGAGGGCTGCGTCGTGCCCCCGGACGATCCCGCCGCCCTGGCCGCCGCCCTGGCGCGCCTCGCCGCCGATCCGGATCGCGTGGCACGGATGGGAGCGGCGGCGCGGACGCGCATCGAAACCGGCGGTTTCACGGAAGCGGCCGTGGCGCGGGCGCTCGGCGCCGTCTACCGGGAGCTCGCGGCATGATCGCGTCATCCGATCCCCTGGCGTTCATCCGCCAGAACACCCGGCTGCTGCCCGTGCCGCACGCCCCCGAGATCGTGCTGCATGTGGCCGACGAGGCCACGGACCTGTGGCAGAAGACCGAGGAGGAACTCGAGGCCATCGGCCTGCCGCCGCCGTTCTGGGCCTTCGCTTGGGCGGGGGGCCAGGCGCTTGCCCGCTACGTCCTCGACCATCCGCCCGTGGTGGCCGGGCGCCGGGTCCTCGATTTCGCGTCGGGCTCCGGCCTCGTCGCCATCGCGGCGGCGAAGGCCGGGGCGGTCCACGTCACGGCGAGCGACCTCGACGGCTTCGCCATTCCCGCCATCGGCCTCAACGCGGCGGCCAACGGCGTCGCCGACCGGATCACGGCCGTGCGGGACGACCTCATCGGTTCCGACCCCGGCAGCGCCGTGGTGCTGGCCGCCGACATCTTCTACGAGCGCGACCTCGCGGAGCGCGTCACGGCGTGGCTCGCCGGATTGCATGCCCGGGGCGCCACCGTGCTGGTGGGCGATCCCGGCCGCTCCTACCTGCCGCGCGACCGGCTCGAACAGCTCGCCACCTACGAGGTGCCCGTGAGCCGGTCTCTCGAAGACGCCGAGATCAAGCGCAGCAGCGTCTGGCGCTTCACGGCCTGATCGCGGGCGGCATCACGGCCCGCAGGATCAGGTGCGTCGGCCCGCACAGGGCGAGGGGGATGCCGACGACGAGGAGGCCGAACCACGCGAGCGGCGGCATCCAGGTCTGGGCGGCGGTGTCGCTCAGGCCCCAGACGTAGTTGATGTTGACCGGGACGAGGCCCGGATCGGGCCGGGGCGCCGGCATGGCGAGGAAGCACACGGTGAGCACGGCCACGGCGAGGCCCGACCACGCCGCCCAGGCGCGGCGGTCGTAGCCGAGGCGCCGGACGAGATAGACGAGGAGGAACGGCAGCCAGCCGTGAAACAGCGACAGGCCGCGCAGGAAGGCCGAGTTCTCGGACTTGAACATGTAGTCGGTCATGCCGGTGAGGCGCCGGCCGAACAGCCCGGCCGCGAAATCCACGACCCAGACCACCTGCGGCACCACGATGCCGACGGCGCATAGGGAGATGAGGAGCGCGCTCTCCGTCCAGAGCCCGATGAGGGTCAGGATGAGGGCGATGTCGCAGAAGTAGAGGAAGTTCGTCGGCCCGTAGTAATACGTGTAGGTCGGCACCAGCACCGCCATGAAGGCCGTGTAGGCGAGCTTCAAGCCGAGGGGCAGACGCTGCCGGCGGGTCGCCGGTCGCGGCGCATCCCAGGAGATCGGTGACAGGGATGCGCTCATCTTCAGGAACTCCCGTCCGCCACGCTTCGCTTGGCCCTCGGATCGTCAGGTTGCCGTGCCGTCGCCCCGAACGCGGTGATGAACGGCACAGCTTGGCGCCGGGCGCTCAGAACCGGCCGCGGCGTCCGGCGTCGAGGCTCCACGGGCCAGCTCCGGCGGCGGCGAGGTAGAGGAAGACGAAGCAGAACAGGATCGCGGCGTCGCCGCCGTTCAGGGCGGGGAACGGGCTCTTGGGCGCGTGAGCCATGAAGTAGGCCACGGCCATCTGGCCCGACAGGAGGAACGCCACCGGCCGGGTGAACAGGCCGAGCACGATGAGCGCGCCGCCGACGAGTTCGAGGACGCCGGCAAAGCCGATCAGGGAGAGCAATTCCGGCGCGCCACCGGCACGCGGCGGAAACCCGAGCAGCTTCTGCGAGCCGTGGGCGAGGAACAGCAGGCCCGTCATGATGCGCAGGACGCTGAGGAGACGGGGAGACCAGCTGGCGGCGAGGGCGGTGAGATTCATACGGTGTCGTACTCCGGAACTCCGTCCCGGGGCCGGGACGGTCGAACCCGCACGGAGCACAAATTCCCCGCTCCGTCGATTCGCCCGCCTTCGGGACCGCCCGGCTAGAGCATCGTTCTGGATATGAGATCCAGGACGATGCTCGACGCGCTCGGGCCGCATCGGCTTTTTTGCGAAAGCCGGTTCCCACCTTTCGAGCCGATGCTCCAATCCGCGTGATTCGGCGACCCGTTCGATCGCACGGGCGCCGATCAGTCCGCCGCACGGTCCGGTGTGGTGTCGTCGAGGCGGTTCAGCAGCCCCGCGATGCGTTCGCCCGGGGGATCGGCGGGGCGGGCGGCGTAGGCGGCGCGCAGCGCCCCCCCGAGATGGCGCCGGATGTTGGGGGTGAGGGGCGGGCCGGGCCGTCCGTCGTTCGGTCCCGAGACGCCCTCGGCACTCCGGGGTGATTCGCCATGCGTTTCGGGCATCCGGGCGGCTCCCTTCCACCGCACCGTCACGACGGCACCGAACGCGAGCGGCGGCGGATCAGCAGGCTCACACGGGTAGGGTTAAGGACAGGTGTCGCGCCTCCGGGCGCGGTTCGAAGAGCGACCGACCAGCGCGAAGAAAATTTTAATGAACGGGGTGATTTCCAGGAAAGAGCGCAGCGGCAGAGACTTGCGTCCGATGCCCCCTCACGGCCCTCGCCCCTGTCCGTTTTCGATCCGCTGTCAAGCCATGGACGCCGGGATCGGTGCCGGTCTACATCCTTCTTTGAGGCGCTTGGATACCTATTGCCTCATCACAGGGAAGTGGAATGAGGTTGCGTTGAACGGAAAACAAAGTATATCAGTAACAGAACGTGAGCGGGATACGATGATTGCTGCACTGCGGTATTATCAATTTTACCGTTTGCAGGGAAATCCGTTCAATCCGCAGCATGACCATTTGATCGACGCCATTGCCGGTCAATCCGGCGAGGCCCTGGATCTTGCTGCCATCGACGATCTTTGCGCCGGACTCGGCGGCAACAAACACGCCCTCAGCGCCGCCGCCTGAGGGCGACGACGCCGGGACCACACCGTCAGGGCGCTGCGTCGAGCTGCTGCTTGGCCCGCCCGAGGGCCGCTTCGCAGCCCTTCGCATCGCCCTTCCCGTCGGCGGTGCGTGCCTCGTCGAGGGCGACCTTGGCTTGAATCGCCTTCTCGCTGCCCTGGCCGGCCTCGGCCGATTTGCCGGGCGGGGCCGTGGGCGTGTCGGGCTTGCCCCCGGCCGCCCCGCCCTCACCCTCGCGGGCGCCCGCATCGGCCTTGCCGCTCGTGGAGGCCGAGATCGATTCCCGCGCCTGATCCTTCACCTTGCCTTCGAGGGCCTTGATGCCGTCGCCGCAGGGCGAAGCCTGGGCTTGACCGATGGCGCCCGCGAGGGCGCTGGCGAGAAGGCCGGCGGCGAGGCCCGCGCGGGGCCAGATGTTTGATCGCATCGTCGATCCGTCCTGAAACAATCGGAGACCGCCGACACGGCGATCTCTTCCTTCCATCAACCCGCCGGGCGGCGGAGGGCTCCGGATCGGAGGTCGAATCCCTTCGGTTTTCGGTGGTGCGTCGGCACGAGACGTTTCAAAACCTTGCAATCACGAAAAAGGGGTGCCGCAGGACGCGGCACCCCTTCGTCATCGTCGTCTCGAAAGACTTCGGGCTCAGGCGCTGAGCTGATCGCGGATCGGCAATTGCCGGATGCGACGGCCCGTGGCGGCGAAGATCGCGTTGGCGATGGCCGGGGCCACCGGCGGCACGCCGGGTTCGCCGACGCCGCCCAGGGGTCCCGAATAGTTCGGGTTCGGCAGCAGGTGGACGTGGATCTCCTTCGGGGCGGCGTCGATGCGGGTGATCTCGTAGCCGTCGAAGTTGTTCTGCTGGGCGCGCCCGTCCTTGAAGGTGATCTCGGACGACAGGGCGAGGCCCATGCCCATGACCACGGCGCCTTCCATCTGCGAGCGGATGCGCTCCGGGTTCACCTGCGGCCCGCAATCGATGGCGATGTCGACGCGCTTGACCCGGACCTCGCCCTTGTCCCCGACCTCCACCTCGGCCGCCACCGCCGTGTGGGTGACGAAGCTGTAGTGGCCGGCGATGCCGAGCCCCGTGTTCTTCGCCATCTTGCGGCCCCAGCCGATGCCCTTGGCCGCCGCCTCGATGACGCCGCGCAGGCGCCCCGTGTCGATGGGATAGCGCGACGGGTCCTCGCCGTAGTTCCACACGTCGCCGAGGGTGGTCGGGTCGATCTTGCGATCGGGGCCGATGAGGGCGAGCAGGTAGTCCTTCGGGTCCTTGCCCGCCGCGTGCGCCAACTCGTTCACGAACGATTGGATCGCGAAGGCGTGCGGGATGTTCGAGACCGAGCGGAACCAGCCGATGCGCACATGCGCGTCGGCCTCCGGGTTTTCGAGGCGGATGTTCGGCACGTTGAACGGCGTGTTGGTCAGGCCCATGCCGAGCTCGAACGGCAACTCGTTCTTGGCGCCCGCCGCGAAGATCGACCCGATGGTGGGGGCCGCCGAGCGGTGGAGCCAAGCGACCGGCATGCCCTTGTCGTCGAGGCCGGCTTCCAGGCGCTCCACCGAGATGGTGTGGTAGTAGCCGTGGTGGATGTCGTCCTCACGGGTCCAGACGAGCTTCACCGGCGCGCCGTCCACGGCCTGCGAGCACAGGGCCGCTTCCACCACGTAATCGGGCTTCGACTTGCGGCCGAACCCGCCGCCGAGGAGGGTCTGGTTGACCCGCACCTTGTCGGCCGCGAGGTTCAGCTTCTTGGCCAGGCGATCGTGCGTCGCCTGCGGCGCCTGGGTACAGGCCCAGGCCTCGCAGAACCCGTCCTTGATCCGCACCACGGCGGCCGGCGGCTCCATGGGGGCCTGGACGAGGTGGGGCACGAAGTATTCGGCCTCGATCTTCTTCTTGGCCTTCGCCATGGCGCCGTCGACGTCGCCCTGGTTGCGCACGACCTTGCCGGGCGCGCGCGCCGCCTTCTCCAGCTCGCCCCGGAAGGCGACGGAATCGTAAGTCGCGTTCGGGCCGTCGTCCCAGGTCACCTTCAGGGCATCGCGGGCCTTCATGGCCGCCCAGGTGTTCTTGGCGATGACCGCGACGCCGCCGAGCGGCTGGAACTCGACGGGGGCTTCCGGCGCGTCGATTTGGAAGATCTTCACGACGCCGGGGATCTTCTTCGCGTCCGCGTCGTCGAAGCTCGTCACCTTGCCGCCGAAGACCGGCGGACGGGCGACGACGGCGTAGAGCATCCCGTCGATGCGGGTGTCGAGACCGTAGATCGCCTTGCCCGTGGTGATGTCGCGGTTGTCGACGAGGCCGATCTTGCCCTTGCCGATATACTTGAAGTCCTTCGCGTCCTTCAGGGCAACGCTCTCGCGGGCGGGCACTGGCAGGGCCGCGGCGGCGGCGGCGATCTCGCCGTAGCCGAGGCTGCGCTTCGATTTCGCGTGGGTGACCACGTGGTTCTCGGCCTTCACCTCCGAGACCGGCACGTTCCACTGCTTGGCGGCGGCCTGGACCAGCATGAGCCGGGCGGCCGCACCCGCATGGCGCAGGTGCTGGAAGAAGTGGCGGAGCGACCGCGAGCCGTCCGTGTCCTGGTTGCCGAAGCGGGTCTCGTCGCCCCAGGCCTGGGTGACCTTCACCTTATCCCAGATGGCTTCGAGTTCGTCGGCGATGACGAAGGCGATGGAGGTGCGAACCCCCTGGCCCATCTCGGCGCGGTGACAGGTCACCGTCACGGTGCCGTCGGGCGCAATCGCGACGAACACCTTCGGGTCGTCCTGCCAGCCATGCGGCATGGCGTCGGCGCCGAACTTCTTCGGCTCCTCTTTCTTGTCTTCGGCGAGCGCCGGCTCACGCCACGACAGGGCGAGCACCAGGGCGCCCATGCCGCCCAGCATGGCGCGGCGGCTGACATTGGCCAGCGCCGTGGGAGCCGCCGGGGTGGGCTCGGAGACGGGCGTGTCGGACATCATCTGGGATTCGTGGATCACAGGCGCTCTCCCTTGGTGGCGGGGGCAGCCTGACCGGCGGCCTGATGGATGGCGGCGCGGATGCGCGGATAGGTGCCGCAGCGGCACAGGTTTCCGCTCATGGCCTCGTCGATCTGCGCGTCCGTGGGCTTGGGCGTGTCCTTCAGGAGCGAAGCGGCCTGCATCATCTGCCCGCACTGGCAGTAGCCGCATTGCGAGACGTTGAGGTCGCGCCACGCCGCCTGGACGGGGTGGTTGCCGTCGGGCGAAAGCCCCTCGATGGTCACCACCGCCTGCCCCTCGGCCGCCGAGACCGGGGTGACACAGCCGCGCACGGCAGTGTCGCCGACGTGAATCGTGCAGGCGCCGCACAGGGCGGCGCCGCAGCCGAACTTGGTTCCGGTGAGCCCGACCTCGTCGCGCAGGTACCAGAGCAGCGGCATGTCGGGGTCGCCGTCGAAGCTGCGTTCAGCCCCGTTCACGGTGAGTTTGATCATCGGTCCATCCTGTCATGGATCGGACAGGGCCCGCGCCTCGGCGCGCGCCGTCCGTTTTCGAGTCGCGTGGTCGGCGTCCGGGCACGCGATCCGTGTCGCGGTCCCGCATCGATCGCTCGCGCGGAGAGCCCCGGTCTTCCGTGGGAACGGCCATCGCCGCCCGGAGGCGGCAAGCAGGGTGCATCGCGGCACCGTCGTGCTTCGGCATCGTTCTTGGGAATGAGACCAATTAAACGAAGCGCCCGCCGCACTTCAACGCCGCCGGTCAAAACAAGCTCCCCGCACGGGAGCTTTCGGCATGGTGTCTGTGCGGTGGCACACCAGCGACCAGGCGTTCGCTGCGACCGCCTGACGCCGCTCAGGTCTCGACGAGACCCGTGCTCGATCCCGACGCCTCCGAATCCCCCGCGCCGTGCGGCAGGCCGAGATACGCGGCGGATTGCATCTCGATGAGGCGCGAGACCGTGCGGTCGAACTCGAAGGCCTCGCGACCTTCCGTGGCGGTGTACAGCCCTTGCGGCTCGGCCGCCGCCGAGGCCACGAGCTTCACGTGGGCATCGTAGAGCGTGTCGACCAGGGTGATGAAGCGTTTGGCCTCGTTGCGGGTCTCAGGCCCCATCACCGGGATGTCGGCGAGGATCACCGTGTGGAAGGACCGGGCGACGGCCATGTAGTCCGAGGCGCCGAGCGGCTGCGCGCAGAGATCGTGGAACGTGAAGCGCGCCACCCCGGCCGCCGCTTCCGGCACGGCGACCTCGCGTCCCTTCACCCGCACGGTGGTGGGTTTGCCCCGGCCCTTGCCGGTGAGGCCCTTGAAGGCCAGGGCGAGGGCCGCGTCGGCCTCCGGCCCGGCGGGCACGTGGTAGACGGCGGCGCCCCCGAGCTTCTCCAGGCGGAAATCCGTGCGCGAATCGAGGCGCAGGACCGTGACCCGGCTCTTCAGTTCGGCGACGAAGGGCAGGAACAGGGCGCGGTTGAGACCGCCCTCGTAGAGCCGATCGGGCTCGACGTTGGAGGTCGCCACCACGGTGACGCCGCGCTTGAACAGGGCGTCGAACAGGCGCCCCAGGATCATCGCGTCGGCGATGTCCGTCACGGTGAATTCGTCGAAGCACAGGAGGGTGGCTTCGTCGGCCAGCGCATCGGCCACCACGGGGATCGGATCGTCACCCTTGGCGGTGCCGGCCTTGAGGGCCTGACGGTGGGCGTGGATGCGCTCGTGCGCGTCCGCCAGGAAGCCGTGGAAATGCACCCGGCGCTTCGGAGCCGGTGCCGCCTCGTGGAACAGGTCCATGAGCATGGTCTTGCCGCGCCCGACGGAGCCCCAGATGTAGAGCCCCTTCGGCACCGCCGCCGGATCTTCCTTGCGGCCGAACAGCCAGCCCAGGGCGCTGCCCTTGCGGGCGCGGCGGCGGCGGCCGAGTTCCTGTGCCAGGCCGTCCAGGGCCTGCACCAGCCGGATCTGGGCCGGGTCGCGCTCGATGGTGCCCGAGGCCACCAGGGTTTCATAGCGTTCCAGGACCGGGCCATGGGGCTCCGCGCCCGCGCGGACATGCTCGTGCGGCCCCGGAGAAATGAATGAACTCACGACGAAACGGCCTCGGCGCGTGGGCGGCGGACGGGTGTCCCGTCGATCTGCCGCGCACCCCGGAGGGGTTCAAGCCCGGTTCGGGCCGCAGGAGAGACAGGGGCGGCATTGCGTTCTGCTGCATTGCACAAATCGATCTGGGATGCCACATCCACGGAGCCTTGAGGGAGGCAACGTCCGGTCCCGGCACGCGCAGCGTGCCACGATCCCGGAGTGAACCATGCCCGAATCCCAACCCCTGCATCCCATCATCCGCCGCCTCTGGCCCACAGACGCCGCCGCGGTGGAGGCGTATTTCCTGCGCCTCGACCCCGAGACCCGCGCCAGCCGCTTCATGGGCACCCTCGGGGACGCGGCGGCCCTCGCCTATGCCCGGCAGGCCCTGAAGGTCGAGGGTGTCGTGTTCGGCGGTTTCGTCGACGGCACCCTGCGGGCTTTGGGCGAACTGCGCCCGACCCATATGCCGCCCGCGCCCTACATTCTCGGTCCCGAGGCGGAGGCCGCCTTCGCGGTGGAGCGGGGGTATCGCCGCAACGGCCTCGGGCAGGCGCTGTTTGCCCGCATCGCCGGGGCCGCGCGCCATCGCGGGGTGCGGGATCTGCGGGTGCGCTGTCTCAGCCGCAACCGACCGATGCAGGGGCTCGCCGCCCGCGTCGGGGCCGACCTGCGCATGGTGGGGGGCGAGGCCGAGGGCGCCCTGCACCTGCCGCGTCCGACCCCGGTCTCCCTCTGGCGGGAGAGCGTCGCCGAGGCGTTCGATTTCACCCTGGCGCTCACCGCCGCGTGAGCCCTATGGAGAGGACACGCCGTCGAGAGGACCCTCCTCATGCGTGCAAGCCTGTTCGCCATCCTCGTCGTGAGCGTGTCCGCCGGTCCGGTGGCGGCGCAACCGCGCCTGGCCACCCCCGACATGGCCTGCGCCGAGGCGGCCGACCTCGTCGCCCGGGCCGGGGCCATCGTGCTCACCACCGGGCCCTTCACCTATGCGCGCTTCGTGCGCGACGGCGGCTTCTGCCCCCTGCCCGAAACCACCCGGCCCGCCTTCGAGGTGACCCGCGACGTGCCGCGCTGCTTCGTCGGCTACACCTGCCACGACCGCTTCACCGAGGGCGAAGGGCGCGAGTAGCGTCCCACGGCCAAAATGCCTACGGCCAAGCTGCCTTGTTGCGGCCAAGCCCATGCCGATGCTGGCCTTTGCGCCCGACGAGGGGGCGCGCACGAGGGGCCACCGTCATGGACAGGACCGACCCGACCGCACGGCACACCGGCGACCTGCGCTTGCAACGGTCCGTCGCCGACACCCTGCGGGTCATCGCCGCCGCCTGCGCCGAGCGCGAGGCGCCGCCGGTCAAGGCGGCCCGGCAGGAACTCGCGGCGATCTACGGCGCCACCCGCCTCAGCCGCCGCCGCGACCGGCTCCGGGCCACAGGCTGATGCGATTTCCGGTTGATCGCTCCGGCGTTTGACAAGCGCAGGTCCCCTCTCCTGTAAGGAGAGGGACAGGGTGAGGTGTGTAACCTTTCCGGAGATGGACTACACCTCACCCCAGCCCTCTCCTTTCAGGAGAGGGAGCACCCTTGCGTCCGATCAATCCGAGGCAATCAACTGGAGCCCGTATGATTTCTCAGTCAAACCTCTAGCGACCCCGCTCCGGCCGCGTGGCGAGCCAGATCGTGTGGCGGGCGCCTCGCCCCCGCCCGGCCCGCACGGGCACGGTCTCCACGGCAAATCCGGCGCGGCCCAGGCGCTGGGTGAAGGCCTCGTCGGGATGGGCCGACCACACCGCGAGCACGCCGCCGGGACGCAAGGCGCCCCGCGCCGCCGCGAGGCCGGCGGCCTCGTAGAGCCGATCGTTGCCCGCCCGCGTCAGGCCGTCCGGGCCGTTGTCGACATCGAGAAGGATCGCGTCGTAGGCCCCCGACGCCGACCGGATCAGGGCCGCGACGTCGCCCTCCCGCGCCTCGACCCGTGGATCGGACAGGGCCTCCTTCGCGATATGGGCCAGGGGGCCGCGCCCCCAGGCGAGCACGGCCGGCACCAGTTCGGCCACCACCAGGGTGGCGTCGGGCCCGAGGGCGTCGAGCCCCGCCCGCAGGGTGAAGCCCATGCCGTAGCCGCCGACGAGAACGCGCGCCCGTGCCCGCCCGCCGATCCGCGCGGCGCTCAAGGTCGCCAGCGCCTCCTCCGAGCCGCTGAGGCGGCTGTTCATGAGTTCGTTGTGGCCGAGCTGGATCGAGAATTCGTGGCCGCGCTGCAGCAGGCGTAAGCGCTCGCCGTCCGTGCCGGGAATGGGGGCGGTGTCGAGGACGACCCAGGGCGTCACGGCGGAACCTCGCGCGGGAAGAAGGACCTGCCGGGTATCACAGCCCGCGCGCGCCCTCCATGCATGGGCGCAGCCCAACCCTGCGCGGGCGCATTCGCGTTCGGGATTCGAATCGCCTATACCGGACCGATTCCAAATCTTAAGGTCTTGATACCATGGCGACGGCGTCGTTCGACACCGCCCGGCGCGACGCGAGCGCCCTCCCCGCAATCGAGAAGCTGCCCGAGTTCGAGCCGGCGGCGGTGCCGGTCGGTGGCCCCCTCGGCCGTTCGTCCCTCGTCGGCCTGACGCGGGACGACCTCAAGGCGCGGCTCGGCGCCATCGGCGTGTCAGAGCGCGAGCAGCGCATGCGGTCGGGCCAGATCTGGCACTGGGTCAACGTGCGGGGCGCCAAGAGCTTCGACGAGATGACCAATGTCGGCAAGGGCCTGAAGGCCGATCTGGCCCAGGCCTACACCCTCGACCGGCCGGAGGTGGTCACCGAGCAGATCTCGCGGGACGGCACCCGCAAGTGGCTCCTGCGCATGGCGCCCACGGGCAAGCACGACCACAATCGCGGCGCCGAGATCGAGTGCGTGTACATTCCCGGACGCGGCCGGGGCACGCTCTGCGTCTCGAGTCAGGTCGGCTGCACCCTCACCTGCTCGTTCTGCCACACGGGCACGCAGCGCCTCGTGCGCAACCTCACGACGGCCGAGATCGTGTCGCAGCTCGTGGTGGCGCGCGACCACCTCAACGACTGGGCCGGCCAGAACCCGACCCCGCCGGGGGCCGACGAGGTTCGCCGCGCCGTGACCAACATCGTGTTCATGGGCATGGGCGAGCCCCTCTACAACCTCGACAACGTCGTCGATTCCGTCGGCGTCATGGCCGATCAGGAGGGCTTGGGCCTGTCGCGCCGGCGCATCACCGTCTCGACCTCCGGCGTGGTGCCGCAGATGCAGCGCCTCGGCGACGAATCCCACGCCATGCTGGCGATCTCGCTCCACGCCGTGCGCGACGATCTTCGCGATACGCTGGTGCCCTTGAACCGCAAGTATCCGCTCGCCGAACTCATCGCCGCCTGCCGCAACTATCCGGGCCTCAACAACGCCCGGCGCATCACCTTCGAGTACGTGATGCTGAAGGGCGTCAACGACACCGACGCCGATGCCCGCGAACTCGTGCGCCTGCTCAAGGGCATCCCGGCCAAGATCAACCTCATTCCGTTCAACCCCTGGCCCGGCAGCGCCTACGAATGTTCGGATTGGGAGCGTATCGAGCGCTTCTCCGAGATCGTGTACGAGGCCGGCTACGCTTCGCCCGTGCGCACGCCGCGCGGCCGCGACATCCTCGCCGCCTGCGGCCAGCTCAAGAGCGAGACCGAGAAGCTGCGCGCCCGTGCCCGGATGATGCTGGAGGACGGCATCGGGGCGGAGGGCGTCTATGCGGGCGCCGACGACGGCGACGACGAGTGATGCCGGCGCGGCGGCCGTAGCCCATGCGGTTCCTCGGCCGCCTGTTCGTCGGGAGCCTTGCCCTCGTCCTGGCGATTCCCTGTGGCGCCCTCGTCCTCGGCCTCGGGGCGATGCTCGATCCGGTCTCGCGCGAGGTCCTGGGGAGCCTCGGCCTCGTCGGCCTGTTCGCGGGGTTGAACGACCTCGCCTCCGGCGTCGGACCTGAGACGATCCTGTTCGCCCTCGCCGCCTTCGCCCGCGCCCTGTTCCTCCTCCTCGTGGTGCCGCCCGTTCTCGTGGCCGTCTTGGGCGAGACCCTGAATTGGCGCGGCGCCATCGGGTACGGTGCCGGCACCGGCCTGCTCACGGCCCTGGTGCCCTGGCTCGCCCGGGGCGCCGTCCGTATGGGCGATCCGCAGGTCCTGGCGTTGGAAGGCCGCATCACCGCGATCCTGTTCCTCACGGGCGCAGCCTCGGGCCTCGTCTACTGGCTGGTGGCGGGCCGGTTCGGCCCGCGCGACGGAGCCGTCTGAATGCGCCGCCAAGCCCTCGCCTCCGGCCTCGCCCTCTCGCTTCTGCTCGCCCCGCCCCAACGGGCCTGGGCGCAGGCGGATTCCTCGCCGATCCAGGCGGATACGGCGCGGATGCTGCCGGTGCTCGCCGCCCACGGCATGGTCTCGTCGCAGGAGGCGCAAGCGACACAGGTCGGCGTCGCGATCCTGAAGGCGGGCGGCAACGCCGTCGATGCGGCGGTGGCCGTGGGCTTTGCCCTCGCCGTCACGCTTCCACGGGCGGGCAATCTCGGCGGCGGCGGCTTCATGCTGGTGCATGTGGCGAAAACCGGTGAGACGGTGGCCATCGACTACCGCGAGACCGCACCGGCCGCGGCCCGGGCCGATATGTTTCTGGACGCGCAGGGCGAGCCCGACCGCGACGCCTCCACCCGCAGCGGCAAGGCCGTGGGCGTGCCCGGCACCGTGCGGGGCCTAGCCGAAGCGCACCGCCTCTACGGCTCCGGCCGCTTTACTCTGGCCGCGCTGATCGCGCCGGCGTCCCGCTTGGCGCGCGACGGCATTTCCGTCGAGGCGGGCCTCGCCGATTCCCTGCCCCGGGCCAGGAGCCTCCTCGAACCCTGGCCGTCGAGCCGCGCCATTTTCTTTGCCGGCAACAGGCCGCTTCAGCGGGGCGAACGCCTCGTTCAGACCGACCTCGCCGCGACCCTCGCGGCAATCGCGACGGGCGGGCCGGATGCGTTCCACACCGGCCCCATCGCGGCCCGTATCGTCGACGCCGTTCGGGATGCCGGCGGGGTCATGACACTCGGTGATTTAGCCGACTACAAACCGGTGGTCCGCCCACCCGTGCGCGGCACCTATCGCGGTCTCGCCATCGCGTCGATGCCGCCGCCGAGCTCGGGCGGCATCCACCTCGTCGAGATCCTCAACGTGCTGGAGGGGTTCGACCTCGCGGCCATGGGGGCCGGTAGTGCCGACGCCATCCACACCCTCGCGGAGGCGATGAAGCCCGCTTACGCCGATCGCGCCACCTGGCTCGGCGATCCGACCCGCTCGCAGATCCCCGTGGAGGGGCTGACGGCCAAGAGCTACGCCGATACCCTGCGGGCCGCCATCGATCCGGCCCGCGCCCGCCCGGCCTCGGAGATCAAGGCCGGCGATCCCCTGCCCCATGAATCCGACCAGACAACGCATTTCTCGGTGATCGACGCCGAGGGCAACGCGGTGTCGAACACCACCACCCTCAACTTCTCCTACGGCATGGGCCTCGTCGCCCCCGGCACCGGGGTTCTGCTCAACAACGAGATGGACGATTTCTCGGCGAAGACCGGGGCGCTCAACGCCTACGGCCTCGTCGGCGGCAAGGCCAACGCCGTGGCGCCCAGCGCCCGGCCCCTCTCCTCCATGACCCCCGCCTTCGTGTTCCGGGACGGCAAGCTGCTCCTGGTCACGGGCAGCCCCGGCGGCAGCCGCATCATCTCGACGGTGCTGCAGACCATCGTCAACGTCGTCGATTTCCGCATGAACCTCCTGCAGGCGGTGGCGGCGCCGCGCATCCACCACCAATGGCGGCCCGATGTCCTCACCCTCGAGGAGGGCGTCTCCCCCGACACCATCCGGCTGTTGCGGGCGCGCGGCCACAGGGTGGTGGTGGCACCGGCCTCGGGCTCGGCCAATTCCGTCATGGCCCTCGACGGACTCAAGGCCGGGGCCGCCGACCCGCGCCAGCGCGGGACTCTCGCGGAAGGGCACTGACGGGGGCGCCCTTCCCCGGACGGATGCCGCGCAGCGGAGCCCGATCCGGGGTCCAGCATAGGAAGTCGCGCAGCGTCGAAACATCGTGCCGCTGCCGCGGCGCTTCTTGTGCTGGGTCCCGGATCGCCTTCCGCTGCGCTTCAGGCGTCCGGGACGGGTGCCCTTCTCAGCGCGCTGACGCCAGATGGGCGCGGCGGCGCTCGATGGAGGAGGGAATCCGCAGGGATTCCCGGTACTTCGCCACGGTGCGGCGGGCGATGTCGATGCCCTCGTCGCGCAATTTCTGCACCAGGGCGTCGTCGGAGAGCACGTCCTTGGCCGTCTCGCCGTCGACGAGCTGCTTGATCCGGTGGCGCACGGCTTCCGACGAGTGCGCGGCGGCGCCGGCCGCCCCGGGAATCGCGGCGGTGAAGAAGTATTTCATCTCCAGGGTGCCCCGGCTCGTGCCGATGGATTTGTTGGAGGTCACCCGCGAGACGGTGGATTCGTGCATGCCGATGGCCTCGGCTACGGTCTTGAGGTTGAGGGGGCGCAGGTGCGACACCCCGTGCAGGAAGAACCCGTCCTGCTGGCGCACGATCTCGGAGGCGACCTTCAGGATCGTGCGGGCCCGCTGCTCCAGGCTGCGGGTGAGCCAGTTCGCCGTCTGCAGGCATTCGGATAGGAACGCCTTGTCGCCCTCGGCCACCGCCCCGCGCGCGACGCGGGCGTAGTAGCTCTGGTTCACCAGCACCCGTGGCAGGGCCTCGCCGTTGAGCTCCACCAGCCACGACCCATCGGCGGCGGCGCGGACGAACACGTCGGGGATCAGCACTTCCACGGCGCTCGCCCCGAAGGCGCGACCGGGCTTCGGGTCGAGGCGGCGCAGCTCGGCCAGCATCTCGACGAGGTCCTCATCGTCGACGCCGCAGAGGCGGCGGAGCGCCGGGAAATCGCGCTTGGCCACGAGATCGAGGCGCGAGACCAGGGCCTGCATGGCCGGATCGAACCGGTCGCGGTCGCGCAATTGCAGGGCGAGACATTCGGCCAGATCACGGGCGGCGATGCCGGCCGGCTCGAAGCTCTGCACGAGCTTCAGGACACGCGCGACGGTGTCGAGGGAGGTGCCAAGGCGCTCGGCGACGTCGTCGAGGGATTCCCGGAGGTAGCCGGCATCGTCCACGGCGTCGATGAGGAAGCCGCCGATGAGACGGTCGATGGGGTCGCGGGTCGCCAGATCGAGCTGGGCGGCGAGGTGCTCGCGCAGCGACAGCTCGGCGGTGAGCGTCGCTTCGAAATCCGGTGCCTCGCCGTCGAAGCTGCCGCCGGTGTTGCCGTAGGGGGCGGGCGTCAGGGAGAGCATGTCCCCGGACCCCGCCTCGCGGGCATGGGTGGGGTTCTCGTCGGCGAAGACGTTGTCGAGGCGGCTGTCGAGGGTGCTCTCGATGTCGGCGCTGCTCGCCGTCAGGGTGCTGGAGATCCAGGGCTCCTCGCCCCCGTCGAAATCGCTGCCCTCGAAGTCGCCCCCCTCGTCGCCGGGACCGTCACCTTGGCGGTCGACGGAGGATTCGGACGGGGTCTCGCCGGGCGTGCGCTCGACGTCGCCCTCGGCCTCGACGCGTTCGAGGAGCGGATTGCGCTCGAGTTCGGCATCCACGTAGGCCGTGAGATCGAGATGCGAAAGTTGGAGAAGCTTGATCGCCTGCAGGAGCTGTGGCGTCATCACCAGGGCCTGGCCCTGGCGCATCTCGAGTCGTTGCATCAGACTCATGGTGGATTTAACCCCCGAGTTGCCCCCGGAACTCGACGGCGCACGTCACCGTGAGCCGAGTCTCGGCATCAATCTTGCTTCTTTTTTGACATTCCAAGGTTTAGCGCCAACCGACCCGCTCGTCAAAGCGTGGCGGGCGAGTTTTGGCGAAATGCGTCGACGACCGCTGGTTGTCGGCGGGGCGTGGTCTCGGCACCACAGGGGGCACGGTCTCGGGGCCGAGCGCCAGCGGTCGTCGAAGGAGATCGGGACGGGGCGGTGGCGGGGGTAAGGCGAAGCCTTACAGGCGAAAATCTTCGCCGAGGTAGAGACGGCGCGCATCGGCGTTGGCGACGATCTCCTCGGGCGTGCCCTCCGTGAGGATGCGGCCCGAATGGGCGATGTAGGCCCGGTCGATGAGACCGAGGGTCTCGCGCACGTTGTGGTCGGTGATGAGCACGCCGATGCCGCGCTGCTTCAGGTGCTTCACCAGATCCTGGATGTCACCCACCGCGATGGGATCGATGCCCGCGAAGGGCTCGTCGAGGAGCATGAAGCTCGGGGACGAGGCGAGTGCCCGGGCGATCTCGCAGCGGCGGCGCTCGCCGCCCGACAGGGCGATGGAGGGGGATTTGCGCAGGCGCGCGATGTCGAATTCCTCCAGCAGGGATTCGAGTTTTCGCGCGCGCTCCTTGCGGTCCGGTTCGGCGACTTCGAGGACCGCCCGGATGTTGTCCTCCACCGTGAGGCCGCGAAAGATCGAGGCTTCCTGCGGCAGGTAGCCGATGCCGAGGCGGGCGCGCTGATACATCGGCAGATGGGTGATCGGCAGCCCATCGAGACTGATCGCGCCGCGATCGGCCGAGACCAGGCCGGTGATCATGTAGAAGATCGTGGTCTTGCCGGCGCCGTTGGGGCCGAGCAACCCCACGGCCTCGCCGTTGCGGACGGTCAGGCCGGCTTCGTGCACCACCGTGCGGGAGCCGTAGCTCTTGCGCAGGCCGCGCACGTGGAGGATGCCCGGCCCGCCGCCCTCGGCGAGGATCGCGGCTTCCCGCGCGGCCGCCTCGCGATGGCCGCGGCCGAACAGGCGGCCGAACAGGGAGGGGCGGCCAGCCGGAGCGGCCGCCGGCGCTGCGTCGCTCAATTGGTCTGCGCCCGGGGCTTCGTGGGGTCGGTCGTGACGGGTTCAGCCGGCTTCGGCGCGGCCTTCGCGGCGGCGGCCGGTTGGGCGCAGCCCTTGGCGCCCTTGGCGCCCTCGTCCTTCTGCGGCACGAACAGGGCCGAGACCCGGCCGCCGGCCACGGGGTCCATGTTCGCCCGGCCGGTGTTCATGTCGTAGACGAGGCGCGAGCCGCGGGTCACGTTCTGGCACTGGCTCAGCACGACGTTGCCCGTGAGCACGATGCGCTTGGCCTCCTGATCGAAGACGGCGTTGTCGCCGGTGGCGACCTGATCCTTCTGCACCACCGTGACGGGGCCGGCGCATTCCACCCGCTGGATGCCGTTTTCGCCCATGCCGCCGGCGGCCTTCTCGGAGCCGCCGGCGGGCTTCTCGCTCGCCTCGGCCGTCTCAACGGACTCCTTGGCGGCGCCGGTCTTCTTGTCGTCCTTCTTGGCGCGCTTGTAGCGCACGGTCATGCTGGAGCAGCGGATGGTGCTGTCCCCCTGGACCGCCACGACGTTGCCGGCGAAGACCGCCTTGTTCTCGCGGTCGAACACATCGAGGCGGTCGGCGTCGATCTTGATCGGCTCCTTGCCGCCGCCGCCGAGATTGCCGAGACCGGCCGGCTTGTCTTTCTTGGCGGGCGTCTGCGCCACGGCCGGTGCGGCGAGCGTCAGTCCGGCCGCGAGGGCCGCCACGATCAGGGAGCGGACGGGCGTCACGGCCGGGCCTCGCCGTCCGTCGGTTCGGCGGACGAGGTCAGGACCCGCGCGGGCTTGCCCGGCTTTCCGGCCCTGTCGGTCTCGTGCAGCACCGTATGGACGTTGCCCACGAAGGAGATCACATGGCCGCTGTCGCTCACGTCGAGGGTGTCGGCCCCCACGGTTCCGCTCGGGATCGTCACGGTCACGGGTTCGTTCGACTTCACCGTGCCGGCCTTGAAATCCACCGCCGCCGTCGAGAGGCGAATCTCCTCGCCCTTGTCCGTCCAGATGCGGATGTCCTGGTTCAGGGTCAGGGATTCCCGCGCCGTGTCGAACAGGCCCGCCGCCGCTTCGAGGTGGGCGACGCCGCCCTTGTCGTCGGTGGCGAGGTGTCCCTTCATGGCCTGCAATTCGATGAGGGTCGGCTTGCGCACGTCCTGAAACGCGGCGGTGGCGGTGACCTCGTAGCCGCGCTCGCCCTGCCGGAAGCCGGACAGGCGCGGGCTCTCCATCTTCACCTTGGTGCCCGACAGGCTCACCGGGCCGATGCCGACGCTCGGCAGGGTGGTGCCGAAGGGGTTGAACAGAACGGCGGCCAGCGCCAGCACCGAACCGCCGGCCACGACGGGGATGAGCCGCCGCAGGGCGTGCACCCGCGTGCTGTGGCTGCGGGCCCGCGCGTGGGCGCGGGTCCGGCGTGCATCGACGCGGATGGGGACGGCCCCGGTCTGGCTGGACTCGTCCACCTGCATGATCGTCCCAAACATGCCGCCGGATGCGTGCGGGCCATGGCGAAGTTATGACCATCGCCTTGCGAAATCATCAAGGTCGATGCGGTGCCCGTGTGCGACGGCACACCCGCCCGTCCGGGCGCTCCCTCAAGTATGCGCGAAGATGTCGGTCTCGGGCCAGCCGGCGAGATCGAGGCGGGCGCGGGTCGGCAGGAAGTCGAAGCAGGCCTGGGCCATGTCGGTGCGGCCCTCGCGGGCCAGCATCGTGTCGAGGCGGGCGCGGGCGGCGTGGAGATAGAGCACGTCGGAGGCCGCGTAATCGACCTGGGCCTGGCTCAGGGTCTCGGCGCCCCAATCGGAGGATTGCTGCTGCTTCGACAGATCGACGCCGACGAGTTCGCGGACCACGTCCTTGAGGCCGTGACGGTCGGTGTAGGTGCGGGCGAGCTTCGAGGCGATCTTGGTGCAGTAGACCGGGCCGGGCATCACCCCGAGGGCCTTGAACAGCACCGCGAGATCGAACCGGGCGAAGTGGAAGATCTTCAGGATCTCGGGATCGCCCATCACCCGCTGCAGCATCGCCGGCGCCGGTCCGCCGGGGACGATCTGCACCACGTCGGCGCTGCCGTCGCCGCGGGAGATCTGCACCACGCACAGCCGGTCCCGATGCGGGTTCAGCCCGAGGGTCTCGGTGTCGATGGCGAGGGCGGGGCCGGCGACGTAATCGGCCGGAAGGTCGCCGCGATGGACGCGCACGAGGGGCTGGGGGGCCATGGGGGATTTCGCTGCCGGTCGGAAAGATCCGCGCCTATCATCCACCCTCCGGCCCGACAAGCCCGGGCCGATCCGGGCGTGCCGAAGGCGCTCCCGCCCTCGGCACGCACCGCGCTACTTCTGCTTGGCGATCACCCGGTCCTTGATGCCGTCGTAGACGCCCTGCGGGATGATCTTCTTCGACACGAGTTCGTCCTTGCCGTGATAGGGCCGGCCCTTGACGATGGCCGCCGCGCGGGCGGTGCCGATGCCCGGCAGGGCATCGAGTTCGGCCGGGGTGGCGCTGTTGAGGTCGATCAGCGCGGCCTTTTCGGATTTGGCCTCCGTCTTCGTCTCCGTCTTGGCCTCGGGCTTGCCGGTCGTGGGAGCCTTCGGCGCCGCCACGGTGGGGGGCGTCGGGTTCGCGGGCGCCGGCACGGCGGGGGCGGGCTTCGTCGCCGGGGTCGCGGGGCTCGGGGATTGTGCGAGGGCGGGCGCCGTGGCGAAGCAAGCCAGGACGGCGAGGCTGCGCAGAAGGGATGACGACATGGGAATCTCCCGGATCGTGACGCGGTCGCGATGCCGCGCCGACACCGGACAATCTGGGAAAGCGCGCTTGAACCGCGGCTTAACGGTACGACCCCGTCGTCCGGTCGCGCGCCGATCGGGCGGAGGATCCGGTTTCCTCGAACGGGGCGGATGCGGCCGGGGATGTCGCTGGGGATGGGCGCCGTTCGATCAGGCGCGCGACACCCCTAGCCATGGCGATCCGGCGCGGTTATAAGCCCGCCTCGAATCTCCGTTTGAACACGGTGCCGAGGCGATTCTCCCGGAGGAGGTCGTCTTGAGGCACCCTTTTGCCATCGACAGGATCATCCCATGGCCGTTCCGAAGCGCAAGACCTCCCCCTCGCGGCGCGGCATGCGCCGGTCCGCCGACGCCCTCAAGGCCCCGACCTATGTCGCCGACAAGGATTCGGGCGAGCTGCGCCGTCCCCACCACATCGACCTGAAGACCGGCATGTACCGCGGTCGTCAGGTGCTGAAGGTGAAGTCGGCCGAGGCCTGAGCCTTCACGCCTCGCCCTTCGGTGAGGCGGGCCGCTCCGGCGGCCGTTCTAGGATTGTCGCGACAAGGTCGTGATCCGCCCGGGCGGTCACGGCCTTTTTGCCGTTTCCGGACTGGTTCACGCCGTCTGGCGGGCCATGGCGGCGTAGGTGGCGGCGGCATTGCGTGTCCGATCGAGGCGGGTCGGCCGCAACACCGGATTGGCGCCGAGGAGCAGTTGGGTGAGGAAGCCCGAATCCGGGCGCGGCGGCGCGGGCCGGCGCGTGCCGTAAGCCTCGCCCCCCGGGATCACCACGAGATCGTAGGCCGGAGTCCGTTCCGTTTCGGGATGATCGCTCGTCTCAAATCGCGCCATGGCATCCGGTCCCGTCTGGAGTCGGGGTGTAGGATGCAAGAAGTGGGGCGCGCTTAACGGTTCGTCAATCTTTGGCCGGGGCGCCGGGCGGCCTACTTCTTCGCCAGATTCTCGAGGCGCGATTGCATCTCGGCCATCTGCCGTTTCAGGTCGTCGAGGTCGTTGCCGCTGGGGGCCGGAGCGGGCGGCTGCGCCGGGGCGGCGGCCGAGGGATGCGCGCCCATGCCGGAGAGCGGCCCGGTGCCGAAGGTGGTGAACATCTTCATGGCATCGCCGAAGAAGCTCATGTTGGCGCGCACCTGCTCCTCCATGGCGTTCTGGAACACCGTCGGGGCGAAGCTCTGGCTCATCTTTTCGCGCAGGCCGTCCTGATCGCGGGCGAAGTTGGCCATGGAGAATTCGAGGAAGCTCGGCACCATGGTGCGCATGCTGTCGCCGTAGAAGCGGATGAGCTGGCGCAGGAAGGCGACGGGCAGCAGGTTGTCGTCCCCGGCCTTGTTCTCCTGCTCGAAGATGATCTGCGTCAGCACCGAGCGGGTGATGTCGTCGCCCGAGCGCGCGTCGTAGACGAGGAAATCCTCGCCGTTCTGGACCATCGTCGCGAGGTCGTCGAGGGTGACGTAGGTCGAGGTGCCGGTGTGATAGAGACGGCGATTGGCATATTTCTTGATGACGGTGTGGTTGGACTTACCGTTGTCCGCCATTTCTGGGGGCCTCTCCCGACGCGATCATGCTGGCCGCTCGATTGTCCGACGACGCATGCGGGGACGAGAGTGTTCCCGATCCGCCTGGTCCACCTTAAGGCGTTCGCCCGCCGACGAAAACACCTATCTCGCCACAGTCCACGCGGAAGAGTGCCGATCCGGTGGTGACAGGGCGGCGGTGTCCGCGTCAAACCGCCTTGACTTCGCAAGGTCGTCGGCTTTCATCCGGGGGCGAAGGCACAAGGCGCGCCCGCTCGAGGGCGATAACGGAGCGCCGGCCGGCATGAGGAGACCATCCATGGCAGCAGAAGACATCGTCATCGTCGGGGCGGCCCGCACCGCCGTCGGCTCGTTCGGCGGGGCCTTCAACACCGTACCGGCCCACGAACTCGGCGCCGTGGCGATCAAGGCCGCCCTGGAGCGCGCCGGCGTCTCGCCCGACGACGTGGACGAGGTGATCTTCGGCCAAGTGCTCACCGCCGGCGCCGGCCAGAACCCGGCCCGCCAGGCAGCCATCAAGGCCGGCATCCCCGAGAAGGCGACGGCCTGGGGCCTCAACCAGGTCTGCGGCTCCGGCCTGCGCACGGTGGCCATCGGCATGCAGCAGATCGCCAACGGCGACGCCACCGTCATCGTGGCCGGCGGCCAGGAATCCATGTCCCTCTCCCCCCACGCGCAGTACCTGCGCGGCGGCCAGAAGATGGGCGACGTCAAGCTCGTCGACACCATGATCAAGGACGGCCTGTGGGACGCCTTCAACGGCTACCACATGGGCACCACCGCCGAGAACGTGGCCCAGGCGTTCCAGCTCACCCGCGAGGAGCAGGACGCCTTCGCGGCCAAGTCGCAGAACAAGGCCGAGGCCGCCCGCAAGGAAGGCCGCTTCAAGGAGGAGATCGCCCCCGTCACCGTGTCGGGCCGCAAGGGCGACACGATCGTCGACACGGACGAGTACATCCGTGACGGCGCCACCGTCGAGGCGATGGCCAAGCTCAAGCCCGCCTTCTCGAAGGACGGCACCGTGACGGCCGCCAACGCCTCCGGCCTCAACGACGGCGCCGCCGCCATCGTGCTGATGTCGGCCTCCGAGGCCGAGCGTCGGGGCATCAAGCCGCTCGCCAAGATCGTGTCCTGGGCCACCGCCGGCGTCGATCCGAAGATCATGGGCACCGGCCCGATCCCGGCCTCGCGCAAGGCCCTCGACAAGGCCGGCTGGAAGCCGTCCGACCTCGATCTCGTCGAGGCCAACGAGGCGTTCGCCGCCCAGGCGCTCGCCGTGAACAAGGACATGGGTTGGGACACCGACAAGGTGAACGTCAATGGCGGCGCCATCGCCATCGGCCACCCCATCGGCGCCTCCGGTGCCCGCGTCCTCGTCACCCTGCTGCACGAGCTGAAGCGCCGCGACGCCAAGAAGGGTCTCGCCACCCTCTGCATCGGCGGCGGCATGGGCGTCGCCATGTGTGTCGAGCGCGTCTGACCGCGCGCGAAGTCGCGGCGCCGGTTCGGGAATTCTTGACGGCGCCGCAAATTTAAATGGGTCGCGTGCCGGTGGCCTCGCCAGCTAAAGCCGCACGCGACACCCCTTCAGAAGCCTGCAAAAATCGAAAAACCGGAGGAAATCATGGCTCAGGAACGCGTCGCCCTCGTCACCGGCGGAACGCGCGGCATCGGTGCCGCCATCTCGAAGGGCCTCAAGGCCAAGGGCTACAAGGTCGCCGCCAATTACGGTGGCAACGACGAGGCCGCCAACGCTTTCAAGGCCGAGACCGGCATCCCGGTCTTCAAGTTCGACGTCGGTGATTATGCCGCCTGCGAGGCCGGCATCAAGCAGATCGAGGCGGAAGTCGGCCCCATCGACATCCTGGTGAACAACGCCGGCATCACCCGCGACGGCGCGTTCCACAAGATGACCTTCGACAAGTGGCAGGCGGTCATCAAGACCAACCTCGACTCGATGTTCACCTGCACGCGTCCGCTGATCGAAGGCATGCGCTCGCGCAATTTCGGCCGCATCATCCTGATCTCATCGATCAACGGCCAGAAGGGCCAGGCCGGCCAGACCAACTATTCGGCGGCCAAGGCCGGCGTCATCGGCTTCGCCAAGGCCCTCGCCCAGGAGAGTGCCGGCAAGGGCATCACCGTCAACGTGATCGCGCCCGGCTACGTCGCCACCGAGATGGTGATGGCGGTGCCGGAGGACATCCGCAACAAGATCATCGGCACCATCCCCGTCGGCCGCCTCGGCGAGGCCGAGGAGATCGCCCGCGCCGTCGAGTACCTCGCGGCCGAAGATTCGGGCTTCGTCACCGGCTCGACCATCACCATCAACGGCGGCCAGTACATCGCCTGATCGCTCGCGACGGCGGCCGCACGGCCGCCGTTGCTTTGGTTTGGGCGCCTCAGCCCATGCAGGCATCCTCGCGCTTCTTGTACGCGTCGGATTTCGGCTCGTGCTCCGCGGGCCGCCCGCGACCGACGACCCCCTCGGACCGGGCCCGCAGATAGACGTAGATGTCGTCGATATAGCACATCACGTTCCGGTTCTCGCCGAAGGCCGGCATCACCAGTTCCTGCGAGGAGCTGATGTCTTTCTTGCCGCCCGCCACGATGCCCACGAAGGTGGCGTAATCGTCGTGCTTGAGGGCATCGACGAGGGACGGCGCGTAGGTCGATCCGGCCCCGTCCGGCCCGTGGCAGACGATGCAATTCGAATTGTAGCGCAGGTAGCCCGCCATGGTCGGCCAATCGACCATCTTGCCGCCCTGGGTGACGTGGTAGGTCGGCGTGCCGTCCTTGTCCTTGTAGGTTCCCTCCTCGACCTTCACCGGCTGTGACGGCCCCTCGCTCTTGAGCGACGCATCGGCGGTGGAACCCGGCGCCGGGTCGGCCCGGGCATGGGGTGAGCCGGCGAGGAACACGGCCAGGGGGATCATGGCGGCGGTAACGGGGCGACGCACGTCGGGGGCTCCCAGGAGGTGGCGGAGACCCATGAATTTATGTTGCACCCGTTTGCGACAAGCGGCAGCGGAAACTTTTATTTCCGTGATGGGGGATTATTTCGGCGCCCGCGGCGTGGGCCGCCAGTTCGCCGGGGCCATCTCGAATCCCTTGAAGGTGAAGGCCGGTGAGACCGTGCAGCCGACGAGGGTCCAGGCGCCCAGGCTCGTCGCCGTCTGCCAATGCCCGGCCGGAACCACGATCTGCGGCCGCTGCCCCCGCGCGAGATCGGGGCCGAGATGGGTGGCGGCCGCGTCGTGGCCGTTGGGGCTCGTGGTGAGCACCAGGGGCGCGCCGGCATGCCAGTGCCAGATCTCGGCGGCATCGACCCGGTGCCATTCGGACACCTCGCCCGTATCGAGCAGATAGTAGATCGCGCTGCCGACGGAGCGCCCATCGACGGTCCGGGGATCGCGGAACGTCTCGCGGTAATGGCCGCCCTCGGGGTGCGGGATCAGCCCGAGGCGGGCGATGATGTCGGCGGCGGTCGCTCCGCCCGGTCCCGTATCCATGGGCATCTCCGGCTTAGTGTCTCTCACGAAACTCCCGTGGCGCCGTCGAGCCCAAGGCAAGAGCCGACCGTGATCGGGAGTTTCGTGAGGCACTCTTAGGGCGTTACAGGCGCCCGTGTCAGGCTCGGTGTCTCTCACAAAACTCCCGCCGCACCGTCGCCTTCGGGGCGAGGACCGTTCGGAGAGGAGCGTTGCGTGAGGGCTCTCAAAGGGCCGAAGCCGGCAGCGGGATGCCGGGCGGACCCGCCGGCGCCGCCTTGGGAGCCTTCGGCCGCGCGGCGGCCTTGGCCTTGCTGGCGCCCCTGGCCTTGGCGACCGGGGCTGCCTTGACCGCCGGCGCGTCGCCGCAGGATTGGAAGGCCAGTTGCGCCAGGGGTTGGCCGGCTTCGGAGACGATGTTCAAGGTGTCGGGCAGGGGCGTCGGCGTCGCGTCCCAGCGCAGGGTTCCGCCCGTCGCGGCTTCCAGGGCGGCGGGGGCCCCGCCCCGGCGCAGGGCGAACAGGTCCGGGCCATACGCCGTGGCGACCTTGCCGGCGATCACGACCTGGAGCACCCGCGCGCTTTCCGGGGTGAGGGGCCGAAGGGGATTCTCGATGACCACGAAGCCCGTGCGCGTCACCCAGACGGAAAAGTTGTTCGAGCCTTCGTAGAGCGCGGCCTTGTCGGCGCAGGCGACGGTGAGGTCCGGGCGCGGCTCAGGCGGCGGCGCGGCGGCGGGCGTCACGGGCTCCGGGGCGGGCTTGGTCTCGTCGGGCGCCGGCTTGGCCTCCTCCGGCGCCGGCGCGGTGGCCTTCGGCTTCGGCTTGGCCTTCCGGGGCGGGGCCTTGCGCGGCGGGGGAGCGGGATCGGCGGGAGCCTCGATGGCGGGCGCGTCCTGAGCCGCGGCCATCGGTCCCCACAGGGCGAGGGCGGCGGCGAGGGCGAGGGCCGACGGGCGCATGGGGGGGCTCATCGACGCGGTCCGTCGCCGGGGGGGCGGGTGTCCGGTTCGATGGGCAGGATCGTCGCCGACCGGTCGATGGGGCTGGCCCGGGGCGGCTCGACGCTGCGCATCAGGGTCTCTTCCCCGTCCTCCATCAGGTCCTCTTCGCGTTCCATGCGCAGTTCGGGGCGCCGCGCGCGCGCCATCATCGCCATCACCACGAGGCACGAGAGGGTGAAGGCCGCGAGCGCCGCCAGGATCAAGGTGGTTTCCATGCGGTTACCAGCGTTACCCCAGGATGATCCGCGATGCATCCGCCGCCGGGCTCGAACATCGGGGCCGGAACGGTCCTTGCGTGAAGCGCGCGGGGCTTCGGTGCGGCCATCCTGTCCACGCGGCCATCCTGTCCACGCGGTATGCATCGCCGGGCCTTGCTCCCCCCACGTCGGGCTGTCCTATGGCGACAGCCATCCACCCCGTACCAAGGTCGATCGATGCGCAGGCAGGACCGCAGCCCGGATCACGCGACGAGTGCGAACCCCGAGACCCTGGAGGCCGATCTCCTCGGGCTGATCGAGGACTCGCGCGAGCAGGCGGCGGAAGACCCGTTCCGCAATCCCGTGCTGGCGGTGACCCTGGCCATCACCCGCCGGTTCGACCGGGGTGAGATCGGCGAAGCGGACCTCGACGCCCTGTTCGCGCGGCTGCGGGGCCAGTCCCTCGCCGCCCGCGCCGAGCGCCTGCGTGCCTATGTCGGCCTCGATGGCCATGACACGCGGGAGAACGCCATGCCGGCCCGCCTCGTCGCGGCGGTTCCCCGGCGCCAGGGCGATTTCGAGGCGTTTCGCGATCTCGTCGGCCGCACCGGGTTCGCCGTGGTGTTCACCGCGCATCCGACCTTCGGCATGCCCCGGGCCGTGGCCGGCCTCATCGCCCAGGCCGCGACGGCATCGGACGCGGCGGCCCGCCGACCCCTGACGGACAAGGCCGCCGCCCTCTCGACCCGCCCCGATCCGGCCATTTCCCTCGACGACGAGTTCGATCAGGCCTGCATCGCCGCCAATCACGGCCGGGCCGCCGTCGACGCCTTCAACGACGCCCTGCTGATGGCGGCGCGGGAGCGCTGGCCCGACCGCTGGACCGAACTCGTGCCGAAACCCTTCGCCATCGCGAGCTGGGTCGGCTGCGACACCGACGGGCGCACGGATATCGGTTGGTGGGACACCCTGCGCTACCGCCTCGAATCCAAGCGGATGCAGCTCGACCGCCTCAACCGCGAACTGCCGGGCGTGCCCGCGACCCAGGTGGTGCGCGATCTCACCGCCGGGGCCCTCGCCGCCGTCAACCGCCAGCTCGCCGTGGCGCCGCGCCTCGGCACCAAGCCGTCCCTGGAGGCGGTGCACCGCTTCGCCCTCGCCCTCATCATCGAGCGCGAGCGCGCCCAGACCGATGCCACCGCGATCCTGGCCGGTCTCGCCGGGGCCATGGGCGGGGTCACGACGGACGAGGAGCGGCGCACCATCGCGATCCTGCGCGCGGGCATCGCCACCCACGGGCTCTCGAATGCCCTGCCGCATTTCCGGCTCAACGCCAGCCAGATCCACAACGCCGTGCGCCGGGTGACCGACCTCGAGGGCGAGCCGACGGATGCCGCCCAGCGCCGCTCGCACCTCGCCACCATCCACGCCCTGCTCAACGACGTTCAGGCCGTGGACGTGGATTTCGGCGCCCTCGCCGCCGAACGGGCCTCGGCCGCCCGGCTGATGATGACCATCACGCAGATCCTGAAGCACGTGGACGGAACCCACCCCGTGCGGTTCCTCATCGCCGAGACGGAGACGGGCTACACCCTCCTCGCCGCCCTGTGGCTCGCCCGGCATTACGGGATCGCCGACAAGGTCGAGATCACGCCCCTGTTCGAGACGGCCTCGGCCCTGGAACAGGGCATCCGCGTCCTCGACGACGCCCTGCGCAATCCGCATTGGCGGCAATATCTCAAGCGCATCGGCCGCCTCACGGTGCAGTTCGGCTACTCGGATTCCGGGCGCTACGTCGGCCAGCTGGCGGCGAGCTTCTGGATCGAGCGCCTGCGCCTGCGCATCACCGAACTCATGACGCAGAACGACCTCACGGGGGTCGAGCTCGCGATCTTCGACACCCACGGCGAATCCATCGGCCGCGGCGCGCATCCGACAAGCCTGCGCGACCGCCTCGCCTATCTGGCGCCCGAGGATGCCCGGCGGCGCAACCGGGCGGCGGGCATCCGGGTTCGCCTCGAATCGAGCTTCCAGGGCTCGGACGGCTACCTCATGTTCGGCACCCTGCCCCTGGCCCAGGCCACGGTGGAGCGCATCGCCGAGCACGTCTTCGCCCTCGACGTCGCGGACGACGATTCATTTGCCGACTATGTTCTATCCGATGCGGCGAGCGGGGCCGACGAGGCCGACGATCCCATCTACGCCGAGTCCGATTTCTCCGCCGAGTTCTTTACGGTGGTGCGCCAGGACATGGAGGCCCTGGTGGACGATCCGGGCTACGCGGCCCTGCTGGGCACCTTCGGCCCGAGCCTCCTCGACCGCACGGGCTCGCGCCCGGTGGCGCGCCAATCCGATGGCGGCGGTCCGGCGACGATCACCCATCCGCGCCAGATGCGGGCGATCCCGAACAACGCCATCCTGCAGCAACTCGGGTTCCTGGCGAATTCCCTGCACGGCGTCGGCCGGGCGGCGGGCCGGGCGCCGGACCTGTTCCGCGACATGCGCCGCGATTCCGCGCGGTTCTCGCGGGCTTTCCGCCTCGTGCAGCACGCGGCGAGCGTCGGCGATCTCGACGTGCTGCGCGCCTATATCGACACCCTCGATCCGGCGGTGTGGCTGGAGCGCGCGCGCCGCACCCAGCGCGACGACCGGCGCGACGAACTCGTGGTCATCGCCACAGCCCTCGACCGCCTGCGCCTCGCCCCCGATCTCCGCCGGCTGTTCGGCCAACTCACCCGCGACTGGCTCAGCCTGCGGACGGCGGCGCCGGATCTCGGCACAATGTCGCCGCGCCTCACCCTGCTGCACGCCATCCGCCTCGCCCTGATCCACCGGATCTGGTTCCTGGCCGTGCACATTCCGGGCTTCCGGCCGCAATCGGGGATCAGCCGCGAGGCCCTCATCGAGCGCTTCCTGCGCCTCGACATCGACGGCTGCCTGACCCTCCTGGAGGATATCTTCCCGGTGACGCCGGACCCGACGTTGGGCCTCAACTTCGGCGAACCGGCGGGGCCGCGCGACGTCGGCACTTACGAGGCCGAGCACGGCACCCTGTTCGAGCCCATCCGCCGCTCGTTCGCCCGGGTGCGCGAACTCTCGGGCATGATCCAGCACGAGGTCGGGGCGTTCGGGTAACCCCACCGCTCTGTGTTGCAGCGCACATGGAAACGCCGGCCCAGGGGCCGGCGTGTTCAGGCGCGCGAAACGGAGGGGGCGCTCAGCCCGAGGGGAACGAGGCGTAGCGCAGGGGCGTCGGCGTCCGGCGTAGGCCATCGGCGACGCGGTAGTTCTGCACCTTCGTCAGGATGCGGCCGCCGATGCGGTCGGCACCGATATCCGCGAGTTCGCGGTCCGTCAGCAGGGCGATCTGGCGGGCGGTTTCGTTGTCCTTCCAGTGAGACTTGAGGGTGGCGAGGAGGGAGAGGGTCACGGGCTTGGCTTTCCGGATTTGTCATCTGCCGCAAAATTTTGCAGCGCACAAAAGACAAATAGGCTCCCGCCCCGGGGGACGGGAGGGGGAGCGCCCGTAGACCACCCATGCCCCATGGGCATGGTTTGAGCAAAGGTCGCTTAAGATTTGTGCGACCGGGCCGCGCCCCGATTCTCCGACCCGCCCTACCGGGCCCAGACGCCGAGCCGTTCCGTGCGGGCGCGATCCTCGGCGGCCACGAGGTCGGGCGTCGCCTCGGCCGAGGCCCGGCCGCCGCCGTTGAACAGCACCACCTCCGAGAGGTCGCGGCCGTCGACCTCGCACTGGCGCGCTTCACTGCCGGCCACGGGCTGGCAGGTCACGGTCCGCCCGGCGAGGTAGCGCGTCAGCTCGTCGGCCTGGCCGCCGCGCACCCATTCGACGCCGAACAGGCGCACGAGCTTGCCGGCCACGCGCAGGGTTGCGGTGTCGATCACCTCGGCGGAGCCGGTGAGGGCCGTGCCGCCGGCCTTGGCCGCCTCGTCGGCGGGCGGCGTCTCCGCCCGGGTCGGCGGGGTCGGGATGGCTTCGGCCTGGGGCGCCGTCGCCGGGGCGGGTCTGGTGCCCTCCGCGACGGGGGGAATCAGGACCACCACGGCGAGGAGGCCGAGGAGGCCCGCGCCGACGACGAGGACCCGGCGGTCGCGCAGGATACCGCCCTCGCGGCCGGCACCCTGAAGGCGCGCCCCCGCATCGGCGATCCGGCCCCGCAGGCCCCCGGCCGCCCCGCGCACGAACGCACCGGGGCCGCGCGGCGCCTCCAAGATGGAAGCCGTCCCGGCGGGCGTCTGCGTCGGCGTCTCGGCGCGTCGGGCTTCGTAGCGCCGACGCAGATCCTGCCAGCGCGCGGCGGTTCGAACGGATACGGCGCGGCCCCGGGCGGCGGCGCGGTTGAGGAGGGTTCGGGCGAGAACGGTCTGGGCGGCGATCAAGCGGGCCGGTGCCCCCGGCGCGGGCGATTCCCCGGCGGGCGGGGGGCCGGCCTCCACCGGCGCGGGTTCGGGCGCCGGCGGGGCGAACAGGGTCGGGTGCCGCTCGCGCAGCAGGCTCACATACGCGGTCAGGGTCAGGGGCAGGTCGGGCGTCGCCTCGGGGGCGACGGTGCCTTCGGGCGAGGTGACGGGATCGCCGCCGCGTGGTTGCGCACGCCGGTCACGGAAGCGTTCGCCGTTCGCGGATTCCTCGGGCGCCAGGGCCGATTCCACCAGCAACGCGAGGGTCCGCCGCGCCAGGGGATGCCCCCCCTGGCGTTCGACTTCCTCGGCGATCCGCGCCCGCAGGGCGGCACGCGCCCCGTCGGGCGCGTTCGCGGAGTCCGGATCGCGGGGGTTCAAGGCGCTCGCTTCCAAGGCGGTGACCACTTCCAGGGCTCTCGGCGCGGCGCTCAGGCCCCGCGCGTGCGTCCCGCTATAGCGCCGAGCGGCCCAGGACCATAGCGGCGCAGGACGCGGCTGGTTTCCGACACGATGACCGGCCGGTCACCGGACAGGTCGACGGTGAGGACGAGTTCCGACACGCCCTGGGCGCGGGCGCCGCGCGCCGGGTTCTCGGCCCGGTAATCGAAGGTGGTCCGCACGATGCAGGTGGCGGTGGCGGCATGGCAGGCGACGTGGGTCGCGCCGCCCTGCGCCTGATAGGTCCGCACCGGCCAGCGGGCGGCGAAGCTGCGCTTCTCGGCCATCAGCGCCGCCAACGACAGGGTCCGACCGTGGAACCGCACCGTCTCGCCGTAGAAGCGCGGCGCCGCCGTGACGATCCCGAGGCCCGGCGCCGACACGCTGTCGAGGTAATCGTCGGTGAGGCGCGTCGCGGCGGCGGCCCATTCGGGGAAACGCTCGGACGAGGCCATGGGCAGGGGCGGGCGGACGGGCACCTCGGAGAGGCGCCGGGGCGCCGGCTCGGCGAGGCGACGCGGCCGAGCGACCGGCCGGGCACCGCGACGGGGGGCGGCCTCCGGCCTCCGCTCCGCCCGGGTCACGCGCCGCGGCGACTCGGTCCGGGCGGCCGGGCTCGGGGACGCCGCCTGAGACGGTGCGGCTTCGGGCATCGGGCTTGTCTCGGCCTTCGGGGCAGCCTCGACCGCGCCCTTGCCCTCACTCTTGGCCGGCGGATCGACCCAGCCCGGACGGGATTGGGCCAGGGCCGGCCCGGCCACCAGAAGGGCGCCGATCAGCGCGGCGGAGCAGACGGAGCAGGAGCCGTAACGCATGGCAATCATCACCGAAATCGCGACCAGTTCGGAGGAGTGTGGTGGGACCGGTCACCGAAGCATGAACGTTTCCTGAGCACGCTCGGTTTCGCATCATTCCCACAGGCCATTTGCCCACAGGGCATTCGCTCCCCGGAATTGACGTGCGCTTCACTCCGGACGCGAAAGCCAACGGTTTCCCGGGTGGTCCGGTCTTGCCATTGTCGCGCTGCAACCCACCTTGACCGGACTGGGTCCGGGCCCCTCTGGCGGTCGAGGCGTTGACCGTGATGTCGGACCCCTTCTCTGCCTTTGCGCTCACGCGGCGCGAACGCACCGGAGGGTTCGAGACCTCATGACGATACCGTACCGTAGCCCCTTCGCCTCCGGGGCCGTCGCATGAGCGGCGGCGGTCAGGCCCGGCGGGCCCTCCTCCTCGTCAACCCCAAGGCCCGCAACGGCGGCTTTTCCCTCGACGCCGTGCGCGACACCCTGCGCCAGGGCGGCATCGAGCCGTTCGAGCCGCCGGGCGATCCCGATTGCACGGCGGTGATCAAGCGCCATGCCGGCGCGAGCGACCTCGTGATCCTCGGCGGCGGCGACGGCACCCTGAACGCGGCGGCCCCCGCCCTGGTGGAGACCGGCCTGCCGCTCGGCATCCTGCCGCTGGGCACCGCCAACGATCTCGCCCGGTCGCTCGGCCTGCCCACCGACCCCGTGGCCGCCGCCGGCCTCATCACCACGGAGGAGGCCCGGCCCGTCGACCTCGGCCGGGTCAACGGACACTATTATTTCAACGTGGCCAGCATCGGCTTCTCGGCGGAACTCGCCGGCGACCTCACGGCGGAATCGAAGAAGAAGTGGGGCACCCTCGGCTACGCCATCGCCGCCATCCGGGTCCTGCGCCGGGTGAGACCGTTCACGGTCTACCTCGAACACGACGGCCAGACCGAGACCATCACGACCATCCAGGTTTCCGTCGGCAACGGCCGTCACTATGGCGGCGGCATGACCGTGGAGGAGACGGCCACCGTCGACGACGGCAAGCTCGATTTCTACAGCCTGGAGGTGAAGCACTGGTGGCGGCTGCTGGCCCTGCTGCCGGCCCTGCGGCGCGGCACGCAAGGCAAGGCGGCGGATGTGCGGGCCTTCGACACCACCGAGATCGTGGTGAAGACGAAGAAGCCCCGGCCGGTGAACACGGACGGCGAGCTGTCCACCTACACACCCGCCCACTTCAAGGTCTGCCCCAGGGCGGTGCGCATCTTCGCGCCCGAGGCGTCGCAGCGCCCCGGCGTCGCGCGCCCCGGCTTCACCCTGCCCTTCTGAGACCTTCGAAAGTCGGACTTCCCGTGGACAGCATTCTTCCCCTTCTCAGCGATCCCACCGCCTGGGCGGCCCTCGCCACCCTCGTCGTCATGGAGGTGGTGCTCGGCATCGACAACCTGATCTTCATCTCGATCATCACCAACAAGCTGCCGCCCGATCAGCAGACGCGGGCGCGGCGGATCGGCATCGGCCTCGCCCTCATCCTGCGCCTCGGCCTCCTCGGAACCGTCGCCTACATCGTCGCCCTGACGCAGCCGGTCTTCACGGTGTTCGACAAGGCGTTCTCCTGGCGCGATCTCATCCTCATCGGCGGCGGCCTGTTCCTCCTGTGGAAAGCCACGAAGGAGATCCACCACACCATGGAGCCGGAGGACAAGGCGGGCGGCGTCGGCAAGGCGGCCACCCTCGGCTTCGCCGCCGCCATCGGCCAGATCCTCGTCCTCGACCTCGTGTTCTCCATCGACAGCATCATCACCGCCGTCGGCATGACCGAGCACGTCCCGATCATGGTGGTGGCCGTGGTGACGGCCGTCACCGTGATGCTGCTCGCCGCCGACCCGCTCTCGCGCTTCATCGCCGCCAACCCCACGGTGGTGATGCTGGCCCTCGGCTTCCTCATCATGATCGGCATGACGCTGATCGCCGAAGGCTTCGGCGCCCATGTCTCCAAGGGCTACATCTACACCGCCATGGCGTTCTCGGCCGGTGTCGAGGGTCTGAACATCCTGGCCAGGCGGCGCCGGACGAAGCAGGCCACCGCCACGCGGCTCTGAGACCGAGACCCGATTTCACGGGAAACACGAAGGCCCGCCGGAGCGATCCGGCGGGCCTTGTCGTATTCGACGGCTCTCGGCACGCGCTACAGGATCGGGGCGCGTCCCACGGCCTCGCGGGCGCAGATCGCCTGATCGGGGGCTGTGCCGCCGCTGGCGATGAGCTTGGTCACTTCCACCCGGGCGCGCTCCAGATCCGCGCGAAAGCCGGCATCGCCCTGCAGCGCACCGAACACGATGCCGCCCGCGATGGCACCGGCCTGGACATCGCTCATCCAGTGAAGGCCGCACACCACGCGGCTCTCGCCGTAGGACCGCGCGCGCTGGAAGAAGTCCGTCGCCTTCGCGGGCATGATCGCCGCCATGATCGCCGCATAGGCCCAACCCTGCGCCGCGTGGCTCGACGGGAAGCTGAAGGCGTTGCCGATCTCCGCCGAGCGGACGACGCAGATCTCGGCCTCGTTGCCGACGAAGGGACGGATGCGGCGGTAATGGTCTTTCGGTCCCCGGACCGCGTGGGCGATGTCGAGGCGGCTGCGTTCGAGGAGGGTCATGAGGGCCGGCGCACGGGTCTGGTCGATGCGCTGGCCGATGACGCAGGCGAAATCGTCGAGGATCGCCGAGGCGCCATCGGCGACGTCGGTGGCCGCGAGATCCCAGCGGGGGCTGCCCTTGAGCGACCGGGTGGCGGTGAACGCCGCCTTGTCGGCCGTCTCGGCCGCCGATTGCCCCCGGGGCGGCGGCGGCAGGATCGCCGTGGTGTCGGGCGCCATGGCGTCCGACAGGTAGGGCTGGCGCGCGGGCTTGCCCGGAACCACCGGCGTCACCGCCACGGAGGGGGCGGCGGCGGGGGCCTTCGGGGCTTCCTCGGCGCGGGCGGGGGCGATCCCGACGAGCAGGGCGAGGGCGAGGGGCAGGCGGGCCATCGGCGTCTCTCGGGTCCGGTGTGCGGCGCCAAGGTGGGGCGGCGCGTGCGAAAACAAAGCAAGCCTCACGCTATAGGGTTCCCGTGCGACGGTCCCATGGCGTAAGCCGCATCTTATCCACACCCGGCCTGAACGAAAGCCGACGCGCGGCTCAGCCGGCGCGGATCGCCGCCGCCACTTCGCCGGGATATTCCTCGTGCGGGCTGAGGGCGCCGGGAATCGACGCGCGCCCAACATGGCCCGTGGCGACGAGGGCGTCCATCTCGGCGCCGGACCGGCGCGGCGCCCGCTCCGGGCGCAGGACGAGGATCGACGGCAGGGCGTCGTCCGTGAACAGGTCCAGAAAGTCCTTGCGGCTCTCGCAGGGGTCGAGGCCCCCGGTGACGAAGGCGGCGGTGCCGAAGCGGCCACCCGGATGGCGGGTGACGGCGTGCTTGTCGGCGATCACCCCCGGGGTGACATGGGCCGGATCGGCATAGACATGCGCGCGCATCATCCGGCCGATCACCGGCGGGCTGATGTTGAGCCGGTACAGGGCTTCGCCGAGGAGGGGCGCCTCGATGGCCCGGCGGATGCCCGCGATGAGGCCGCGCCGCTCCGGCCCCATCACCGTGGGCAGGGGGCCGCGCCAGGTCGGCGCCACGAGGACGAGGCGGCCGAACAGGCCGGGATGGCGCCGGGCGGCGGCCACGAGGTAGGGCGCCGCATGGCCCGCCGCGACGCCCAGGGCATAGGGGCCGCGCTCCACCGCCAGGAGGGCGTCGAGGAAGGCGTGCATCGTGGCGGGGTTCAGGGGCATCCGCGGCCGGGCCCGGTCGCCGAAGCCCGGCCAATCCGGCACGTGGCAGCGAAAATCGTGGCCCAGATCCCGGGCGAGGGGCCGCATCTCGACCCGGGCCGAGATCGACGACAGGGCCGGCAGCAGCAGGGCGTCGGGGCCGTTGCCGATCACATCGCACGGCGTCGGCATCGGCCGGCCCGCGACGGTCAGGGGCAGGCTACGGGCGGAACAGGCCGGCTCGATCATCGCGATTCTCGGGCGGGGTCGGGGCCAGGGACATGTGCCCGGCCCCGACGGTGACAAGGGTTGAGCCTCAGGTGCGCAGCAGCTCGTTGATGGCGGTCTTCGAGCGGGTGCCGGCATCGACGCGCTTGACGATGACGGCGCAGTACAGGCCCGGACCCGGCGTGCCGTCCGGCAGGTTCTTGCCGGGCGTGGTGCCCGAGACCACGACGGAATAGGGCGGCACCCGGCCGTACATGACCTCGCCGGTGGTGCGGTCGATGATCTTGGTCGAGGCGCCGATATAGACGCCCATGGAGAGCACGCTGCCCTCGCCGACGATCACGCCCTCGGCGACTTCGGCGCGGGCGCCGATGAAGCAATTGTCCTCGATGATCACCGGGTTGGCCTGGAGCGGCTCCAGCACGCCCGCGATGCCGGCGCCGCCGGAGATGTGACAGTTCTTGCCGACCTGCGCGCAGGAGCCGATGGTGACCCAGGTGTCCACCATGGTGCCCTCGCCCACATGGGCGCCGAGGTTGATGAAGGACGGCATCAGCACCGCGCCGGGCGCGATGTAGGAGCCGCGCCGCACGACGCAGCCGGGCACCGCCCGGAAGCCGGCCTCGCGAAAATGCTTCTTCTTCCAGCCCTCGAACTTGGACGGGACCTTGTCCCACCACGTCGCGCCCTCGGGGCCGCCATGGATGATCTCCATGTCGTTGAGGCGGAAGGACAGCAGCACCGCCTTCTTGAGCCACTGGTTGACCTGCCAGTCGTCGCCGACCTTCTCGGCGACGCGGGCCTTGCCGGAATCGAGGAGGTCGAGGGCGTGCTCGACGGCGTCGCGCACGGCACCCTTGGTGCCGGTGTCGATGCCGGCGCGCTCCTCCCAGGCGGTCTCGATGGTGGTGGCCAGATCGGCGTGGGAGGCGGCGTGGGACATGGCGATCTTCCGGCGTGAACGAAGGTCCCGTGCTTACAAAAGCCCGCCTGCCCTGTCACCCTGAACGGATGGTCTCGCCTGCGGTGTCGGGGGACGTCACCGGAACCTCGGCGGACAGGCGCAGGCCGACGCCGTCGAGGTCGTGCTGGAGGTCGGCGAGATCGGCCGCGAGTTCGTCGTGGATCGCCTGCGCGGCCTGGGGGAATTCCGCCAGAATGCGGCGCAGGACCACGGGCGGAATGCGCAGCACCTCCGCCGCCGTCGCCGCATGGGCGTCCGTCGGGCGCTCGCCGGGTAGGAGCAGGGCGAGCCGGCCGATGACGGACGAGGGGCCGACGGTCAGGGGCTCGTCCCCGGCGATCCGGGGCGCGAGGACCAGGGTTCCCGACAGGACGACGAAACCGCCATTCGCCGCCTCGCCCCGGGCGAACAGCCGCTCACCGGGCGCGAGGCTGCGCCGCTCGGCCGCGAACGAGAGAAGGCGCAGCACATCGGCGCCGAGGAAGCCGAGGAGCGGCGCGCCGGCCAGGATCGCGATGTCGTCGTCGAGCCCCAACCGCCCCGCCTCCCGCGTGTCCCGCGCGAACCTAGCGCAAGCGCGGCGGCGGTGAAACGATCGGGGGCCTCGTCGTCCCCCGAAAGCCGGCGGGCGACCTTTCGGGGCGAGACCCTCGTGCTGTGACGCAATCACTTCGTTCCTGTGCCAGAGCACGAGGCTTTTGTTTTGGCATCAAGTTTCCCAGACACGGCTGAAGCCTCCGTCTGGATCGATGCCCTAGGGCAGGAGCTTGTAGCCGCCGCCCTCCGTGACCAGGATCGCCGCGAGGGCGGGGTTCGGCTCGATCTTCTGGCGCAGGCGGTAGATGTGCGTTTCGAGGGTATGGGTGGTCACCTGGGCGTTGTAGCCCCAGACCTCGGCGAGCAGCGTGTCGCGGCCGACCACGGCGGCGCCGGCGCGGTAGAGGAAGCGCAGGATCGCCGTCTCCTTCTCGGTGAGCTTCAGCTTCGAGCCGCGCGCGTCCACGAGGAGCTTCGCGCCGGGCCGGAAGGTGTAGGGTCCGATCTGGAAGACCGCGTCCTCGCTGGCCTCGTGGCTGCGCAGGTGCGCGCGGATGCGGGCGAGGAGCACGGCGAATTTGAACGGCTTCGTCACGTAGTCGTTGGCGCCGGCCTCCAGCCCCTCGACGGTGTCGTCCTCCGAATCCTGGCCCGTGAGCATGATGACCGGCCCGCGATAGCCGTTGCGGCGCATGGCGCGCACGGCCTCGCGACCATCCATGTCCGGCAGGCCGACATCCATGACCGCGAGGTCGATCCGGTCCTCGTTCACGCAGGCGATGGCGCCGCTGCCGTCGCCGATGCCGACGACCCGGAACTCGTCGTAGAGATCGAGCTGCTCGGCCAAGGTTTCCCGCAGTGAGACGTCGTCGTCACAGATGAGCAGGCGATGGGTATTGGGCATCGACCGGGCGACTTTCGGGCAAGGACCGGACCCTCGTCTGTCGCGGGGTGTCCGGGGGAAGAGCAGGATCGAGATGCATGCCGGAAGGGAGCCTCTCGAGCAGGTGAGCCGGCGTCAGTGTGATCTCTCAAAACGGGGGTTCATCTGAACCAGAGACATGATGCCGATGTATGATGACCTCGAACGGATGACGAGGGCTTAAGGTTTCACGCCCCGTGTGTGATGGGGCACCGGAACGTCCCGGAAATGTCTTCGCTGGTGTCCCGCGCAGCCCCGGAGGATAAGGGGCGCCATGAAACGACCGGTGAAACGACCGACCAAGCCCACCACGCTGTCGCGCCTTCGGGTCCGCTCCCTCGTGGGCGACCGCACGCGCGGACAGGTGCTGGCCGGAGCCGTCGTCATGCCCTGCGCCCTGGGCCGGAGCGGGATGGTTCGGCGCAAGCGCGAGGGGGATGGGGGATCGCCCCTGGGCGCGTTCCGCCTGCGCGGCGGTGCCTATCGCCCGGATGTGTTCGCGGTCCGGCCCCGCAGCCTGCTTCCCCTGCGCCCGACGCGGCCGAACGATGGCTGGTGCGACGCGTCGGACGACCGGCGTTACAACCGCCCCGTCACCCTGCCCTGCCCCGTCAGCACGGAGCGGATGTGGCGCGACGACGGCCTCTACGATCTGGTGATCGACCTCGACTACAATCGCGGACCGATCCGTCCGCGTCTCGGTTCGGCGATCTTCTTCCACTGCGCCCGCCCGGGCTACACGCCGACGGAGGGCTGCGTGGCGCTCAAACGCGCGGATCTGGCCCGGCTCCTGCGGCGGCTCGGACCCCGCACGCGGATGCGGATCGGCTGACCGCTTCGCCGCGGCGTGAGCCCGCCGCGACACGACGGCGCGGAAGGAGGCCGCTCCGCCCATGGCTCGCTCGCGTTTTCCGTTGGAACCGCTCGTCATTGTGCGGTTGAATAGGGGTATACACGCGCTTTATTCAAGGGGCACGGCGTCGCGCTCCGGCGTGGGGTGTGGAGGGCTGGGATGACGAAACCGACACCGGGCGCCCTCTGCACCTGCCTGGCGGTTCGGCAGGGGGCGCGGCAACTCACCCAACTCTACGACCGTCACCTCGCGCCGGCCGGTCTGCGGGCGACGCAATACCCGATTCTCGCCTGTCTTCACCGGAGCGGGCCGATGCCCATCGGCGCCCTCGCGGCGGCGCTCGTGATGGACCGGACCACCCTCGGGCGGGCGCTGCGTCCCCTCGAACGGGAGGGGCTGGTGACCCTCGACGTGGGGCGGGACGCCCGCATGCGGGACCTCTCCCTGACCCCCCGGGGCGGGGAACGGCTCGCCGTGGCGAGGCCGCTCTGGCGCGACGCCCAGGCGGCCTTCGAGAAGGGTTACGGGGTCGAGGAGGCCGCCGCCCTGCGCGTGACCATGGCGCGTGTCGTCGAGACCTCCCGCGTGGCCGAGATGACCTCGACGGCAAACATCGCCTGACGCCGGGCCGTCAGGGTCGCGCGGGCGGACGCTCGCCGAAGATGGCGGTGCCGACGCGGACATGGGTGGCGCCCATCTGGATCGCCGCCGGGAAGTCGGCGCTCATGCCCATGGACAGGATCGGCAGGTTGTGGCGCGCGGCGATCGCCGCGAGCAGGGCGAAATGCGCCGAGGGCGGATCGTTCACCGGCGGGATGCACATCAGGCCGTTGATGGCGAGCCCATGGGTCTCGCGACACTCGGAGAGCAGGGCATCCACGTGCGACGGCGCGATGCCGGCCTTCTGCGATTCGTCGCCGGTGTTGACCTGGATCAGCAGCTTCGGCGCGCGCCCGGTCCGGTCGATCTCCTTGGCGAGGGCGGCCGCCAGGGACAGGCGGTCGAGGCCGTGGATCACGTCGAACAACTCAACCGCCTCGCGGGCCTTGTTCGATTGGAGCGGCCCGACGAGGTGCAGTTCCGCATCCGGGAAGCGCTCGCGCAGGGCGGGCCACTTCGCCTTGGCCTCCTGCACGTAATTCTCGCCGAACACCCGGTGGCCGGCCTTCAGGGCCGCCAGGATGCCTTCGGGGGCGATGCGCTTCGAGACCGCCACGAGGGCGATCTCGGCCGGGTCGCGCTCCGAATCCTCGGCGGCCTGCCGGATCTTGGCCTGCACGGCGCCGAGGCCGGCGACGACATCGGCGGGCTTGGGGTGGGCGTAGTCGTCGGGGGCGTCGGCCATGGGGATCTCGCGAAGGGGACGGAAGGTGGGCTCCGACTACCATCCCGAACGCGCGCCGCAAGGCGTGGTGCCCGGCATGACCGTTCGTGTTGACGGGGGGGCGCCGCGTGGTAGTCCGACCACCAACCCCTTCCGGGCGTGCCGCGACGCCGCCCGTTCCTCACCTGGACGGCGCCCAGCCATGACTTCCCCCGAGAACCCGACCTCCCCCGTCCGTCCCGTCGCTCCCGAGCGCTACAACGCCAAGGAGACGGAGCCGCGCTGGCAGCAGGCCTGGGACGCCGCCGGCATCTACGCCACCCAGAACGACGATGCGCGGCCGAAATACTACGTGCTGGAGATGTTCCCCTATCCGTCGGGGCGCATCCATATGGGCCACGTGCGCAACTACGCCATGGGCGACGTGGTGGCCCGCTACAAGCGGGCCCGGGGTTTCAACGTGCTGCATCCCATGGGCTGGGACGCCTTCGGCCTGCCGGCCGAGAATGCCGCCATGGAGCGCAAGGTCAATCCGCGCGACTGGACCTACGCCAACATCGCCACCATGCGGGGCCAGCTCCAGAGTATGGGCCTGTCCCTGGACTGGAGCCGCGAGATCGCGACCTGCGATCCCGACTATTACAAGCACCAGCAGCGCATGTTCCTGGATTTCCTGTCCAAGGGCCTCGTCACCCGCCGCACCGCGAAGGTGAACTGGGACCCCGTGGATCACACGGTGCTGGCCAACGAGCAGGTCATCGACGGGCGCGGCTGGCGTTCCGGCGCCCTCGTGGAGCAGCGCGAGCTGACCCAGTGGTTCTTCAAGATCACCGACTTCGCCCAGGACCTCTACGACGCCCTCGACGGCCTGGAGCGCTGGCCGGAAAAAGTCCGGGTGATGCAGAAGAACTGGATCGGGCGCTCGGAAGGGCTCGAAGTCCGCTTCGTCGTGGAGACCCCTCCCCCCGGCGTCGCGTCGGATGTCACCGTCTACACCACCCGGCCCGACACCCTGTTCGGCGCCAAGTTCCTCGCCATCGCGGCCGACCATCCCATCGCGACGAGCCTGATGCCGTCGCGTCCGGGATTGCAGAGCTTCATCGAGGAATGCCGCCGCACCGGCACGGCCCAGGCCGCCATCGACACGGCCGAAAAACTCGGATTCGACACCGGCCTGAAGGTGCGCCACCCCCTCGATCCGTCCTGGCTGCTGCCGGTCTACGTCGCGAACTTCGTGCTCATGGATTACGGCACCGGCGCGGTGTTCGGCTGCCCGGCCCACGACCAGCGCGACCTCGACTTCGCCAACAAGTACGGCCTCGGCAACACCCCGGTGGTCTGCCCCGAGACGGAGAACGCCGCCAACTTCGTCATCACCGACACGGCCTATGACGGCGACGGGCGGATGATCAATTCGCGCTTCCTCGACGACATGACCCCGGCCGAAGCGTTCGACGCCGTGGCGAACCGCCTCGAAGGCGAGGTGCTCGCCGGCGCCCCGGTGGCGGCCCGCAAGGTGCAGTTCCGGCTGCGCGATTGGGGCGTCTCGCGCCAGCGCTATTGGGGCTGCCCGATCCCGATCATCCATTGCGACGCCTGCGGCCCGGTGCCCGTGCCCGTCGCCGACCTGCCGGTGAAGCTGCCCGAGGAGGTGTCGTTCGACGTGCCGGGCAATCCCCTGGAGCGCGACCACGCCTGGCGCAACGTCCCCTGCCCCCAATGCGGCGCCCCGGCCCGGCGCGAGACCGACACCATGGACACCTTCGTGGATTCGTCCTGGTACTACGCCCGCTTCACGGCGCCCTGGCTTCAGGATGCGCCGACGGACCGCAAGGCCGTCGATCAGTGGCTTGCCGTGGATCAGTACATCGGCGGCATCGAGCACGCGATCCTGCACTTGCTCTACGCCCGGTTCTTCACGCGGGCGATGCAGGCGACGGGGTGGTCCGGCGTGTCCGAGCCCTTCGACGGCCTGTTCACGCAGGGCATGGTGGTCCACGAGACCTACAAGGATGCGGCGGGCGCCTGGGTGCAGCCGGCGGATATCCGCATCGGCACCGAGGCCGGCGAGCGGCAGGCGTTCCACGTGAAAACGGGTGAGCCGATCGGCATCGGCGCCATCGAGAAGATGTCGAAGTCGAAGAAGAACGTCGTCGATCCCGACGACATCATCGCGAGCTACGGCGCCGATACAGCCCGCTGGTTCATGCTCTCCGACTCTCCCCCTGAGCGCGACGTGATCTGGACCGAGGATGGCGTCCAGGGGGCCGCGCGCTTCGTCCAGCGGGTCTGGCGCCTCGTCTCCCTCGCGGCCACGGCGACGGGCGGGGCCGGCGCCCACGATGCCGGCTTGCGTAAGGCCGCTCACAAGGCCCTGGCCTCTGTCGAGGAGGATGTCGAGCGCCTGCGCTTCAACCGCTGCGTCGCCCACATCTACACCCTCGCCAACGCCCTCGACGAAGCCCTGCGGGGCGGCGTCGAGGCGGGGGTTGCCCGCGAAGCCGCCGGGATCCTCACCCAGCTCGTGGCCCCGATGATGCCGCACCTCGCCGAGGAATGCTGGCAGGCCTTGGGCCGCGAGGGGCTGGCCGCTCAGGCCGCATGGCCCGTGGCGGACCGGGCCTTACTGGTGGAGGATTCCATCACCCTCCCCGTCCAGCTCAACGGCAAGAAGCGCGCGGACGTGACCGTGCCGCGCGAGGCCGACAAGGCCGAGGTCGAGCGCCTGACGCTGGCCGACGAGGCCGTGCAGAAGGCCCTCGAAGGCCGGGCGCCGAAGAAGGTGATCGTGGTGCCGGGCCGGATCGTGAACCTCGTTGTATAGGGTGAAGACCGGGGAAACGGAGCGGTAAGGCCACTGCATTTAGGGTGACGGCGGCGCTCGGTTCGCCGTACAACGGCCTCGACCATCGGGACGGCGGAATGATGCGTTTGACCAACGGGACGGAGCGCGGCGGCCTCGCACGCCGGGCGGTGCGGGTGGCCCTCGTCGCCGCCCTCGCCCTCGATCTGTCGGCCTGTTTCCGGCCCCTCTACGGCCCCACGGCGTCGGGCGAGCCCATGGCCGCCCTCCTCGCCTCCGTGCAGGTGGACGACATCAACATGGCCCAGGGCCAGGAGCGCATCGGACATTACTTGCGTAGCGAGTTGATCTTCGACCTCGACGGTTCGGGCCAACCCTCGACCAAGCGCTACCGGCTCAAGATGCAGGGCAGCGAGACGGTACAGACCCCCATCGTGTCGTCCCAGACCGGCCGGGCCGAGGCCGGCACCATCATCGCCAACGTGAAGTACTCGTTGGAGAACCTCGACGGCACCAAGATCATCAGCGAGGGCGTCGCCACCTCCACGGCGACTTACGACCGCTCGGTGCAGCGCTTCGCGTCGCTCCGCGCCGCCCGCGATGCCGAGATCCGCCTCGCCAAGGTGCTGGCCGAGCAGATCAAGACCCGCATCGCATCCGTTCTGGTGACGAAGCCCTGACGGGGCGACAGCCATGACCGCCGTCAAGGCCGGGGATGTCGAGGCGCTGATCCGGCGCGGACCCGATCCCCGCATCGCCGTCCTGCTGCTCTATGGCCCGGATACCGGCCTCGTGTTCGAGCGGGCCAAGCGCCTGGCCGAGGCGTTCGTTTCCGATCCGAACGATCCCTTCGCCATGGTGAAGATCGACGGGGATACGCTAGCGGGCGATCCCGGCCGCCTCGCCGACGAGGCCGGCACCGTCGGCCTGTTCGGCGGCAACCGCACGATTTGGGTGCGAGCCGGCAGCCGCAACTACGCCCCGGCCGTGGACGCCGCCCTGAAGCTGGACATCACCCAGGCCCGCATCGTCGTGGAGGCCGGGGATCTGGCTAAATCCGCACCCCTGCGGACCCTGTGCGAAAAGTCTCCGAAGGCCCTGGCGATTCCCTGCTACCCGGATGACGAGCGGGCGCTGGCCGACCTCATCGAGCGTACGCTCCAGGAGCACGGCCTGCGTATCGCCCGCGAGGCCCGCGACGTCCTCGCCGCCAGCCTCGGAGGCGACCGGGGCGCCAGCCTGTCCGAGATCGAGAAGCTGGCCCTCTATGCCCGGGGGCAGGACATGGTGAGCCTCGACGATGTCGAGGCCATCGGCAGCGATGTGGCCGCGAGCGTGCTCAACACCCTCATCGACGCCGCCTTCTCGGGGCGCAGCGCCGATGTCGAACACGATTATCGGCGCTTCCGCCACGAGGGCATGGACCCCTCGGTGATGCTCGGCTCGGCCCTGCGCCACGCCCTGACGCTGCTGAGCACGCGGCTCGCCGGGGAGGGACAGAGCGCCAGCATGATGGTCGGCAATTGGCGCGGCCTGCATTTTCGGCGCAAGGCCACCGTGGAGACCCAGCTCGCCCGCTGGACGCCCCCTGCCCTCCGGCACGCGATCCAACTGTTGCAGGACGCCGTCCTGGCCTGCCGCCGCTCGCCGCCCGATCTCTCCCATGCCAGCGCGTCGAGCGTGCTCCTGCGCATCGCCTCGGAAGCCGCCCGGCGGCGCTGACGCCGGGGGCATCGCCGCGTTCAGCCCTGGGGCGGGACCTGGAGCAGTCGGCAGAGCCCGTCGAGTTCCTCCGCCGTCTCGTAGCGAATCCGGATCTCGCCGGTCCCGGCGGTCTTGGTCTTCACGGAGACGGGGACGCCGAGCGCCCGGCCCATGGCCTGTTCGAGGGAACGCAAGGTCGCGTCCTTCTCGGCGCCACGGCGGGGGCGGCCGGGGCGGGGCGCGTCGCTGTCCGGAACTTCGGCAGAGGCCAGGGCCTCGACCTCGCGGACGGACAATCCCTCCTCGACGATGCGGCGGGCGACGGCCTCGGGGTCCTTCACGGCGAGCAGGGCCCGCGCGTGTCCCGCCGTGATCTCGCCGGCCACGACGCGATCCTGGATCGACGGCGACAGCTGCAACAGGCGCAGGGTGTTGGCGAGGTGGCTGCGGCTCTTGCCGATGATCTCGGCAAGCTCGCTCTGGTTGTATTGAAACTCGCTCATCAGCCGCTCATAGCCAGCCGCTTCCTCGATGGCGTTGAGATCCGTGCGCTGGACGTTCTCGAGGATCGCGAATTCGAGGGAGGTGCGATCGTCGATCTCGACGGTCACCACCGGCACCTCGGTCAGCCCGGCGCGCTGGGCGGCCCGCCACCGGCGCTCCCCGGCCACGATCTCGAACGTGTCCGGGACACCCGTGAGGGCGCGGACCACGATGGGCTGGATGATCCCCCGAACCTTGATCGAGGCGGCGAGTTCTTCGAGATCGGTCTCGCTGAAGCGCCGGCGCGGGTTGCGCGGGTTCGGTCGCAGGAACTCCACCGCCACCTTGCGCTGGGGCGCCTGCGCCTTGTTGGCGTCCCCGCCCTCGTCGCCGAAATCGCCGATCAGGGCCGCGAGGCCACGCCCGAGCCGGGGCCGCACCACATCTTCCGCCATCGCCACCCGCTCGACTCCGTTACGCATTGGCTTCACTGATTAGGCCGCGACGGGCAAACGCCCCTCGCGCTGGATGATCTCGGAGGCGAGGCGCAGATACGCCTGGCTGCCGGCACATTTGAGGTCGTAGAGCAGCACCGGCTTGCCATGCGACGGCGCCTCCGACACCCGTACGTTGCGCGGAATCATGGTCTCGTAGACCTTCTCGCCCATGAAACTGCGCACATCCGCCTCGACCTGGGCCGAGAGATTGTTGCGCGGATCGAACATCGTCAGGACGATGCCCTGGATGGTCAGGCGGGTGTTGAGGGCGCCGCGAACCTGTTCGACGGTGCGCAGCAACTGGCTCAAGCCCTCCAGGGCGAAGAACTCGCATTGCAGCGGCACCAGCACGGCATCGGCCGCCGCCAGGGCGTTGATGGTCAGGAGATTGAGGGAGGGCGGGCAATCGATGAGGACGTAGGTCACGCCGCGCGTCGCCTCGTCCTTGCCGACATTCCTGAGGACGTTGCGCAGGCGGTGCGCGCGGTCCTGTGCGCTGGCCATTTCCAGTTCCAGGCCGAGCAGATCCATGGTCGAAGGCGCGACCATGAGGCGGGGCACGGCGGTGGCGACACAGGCGGCGCCGAGTTCGGCCTCGCCCGCCAGCACGTGATAGGTCGAGACCTTGCGGTTGCGACGGTCGATGCCCAAACCCGTCGAGGCGTTGCCCTGCGGATCGAGGTCGATCACCAGGACGGATTCGCCGATGGCCGCCAGCGCCGTGCCGAGGTTGATGGCCGTCGTCGTCTTGCCGACGCCGCCCTTCTGGTTGGCGAGGGCGAGAATGCGCAGGGGTTGGGCTGACTTGCCGCCGGCCACTGAATCGTCGGGAGAAGCGCTCGTCATGAATCCACGCGGGAAAGGGCCGTGACGCGGACGATCCGCGCGTCAGAATCGGTACGGCTCGGCAGGAGATCGTAAACGAATTTCCACCGTTGCGCCGCCTCGGTCAATTCGGATTGCACGTCACGCCCCTTGGGAAAAAGCGCGACGGTTCCGGTTTTCAACAGGGGCTCGGTCCAGGCGAGGAGCTGAGTGAGGGGAGCCAGTGCCCGAGCGCAGACGATCTCGGCGCCGATTCGGGTGTCGATGATGTCTTCGATCCGGCTGTTGTGGACGCGGGCCGGAGCCTGCGTCAGTCGGGCGGTCTCCATGAGGAACGCGCATTTGCGCGCGTTGCTCTCCACCAGATCGACGGTGAAATCCGGCCGCTCCCGGCCCGCGATGGCGAGGAGCAGGCCGGGAATGCCGGCGCCCGATCCGAGATCGAGCCAGCGCGTGGCCTCCGGCGCAAGGGCAATGAGTTGCAGGGCATCGGCGACGTGACGGGTCCAGACTTCCCTCAAGGTCGCCGGCCCGACGAGGTTCTTGACCGTCTGCCAACGCCGCAATTGCGCGACGTAGGTATCGAGGCACGCGCCTGTTTCACGTGAAACACCGGCCTCGGCGAGGACGCGGTCGCGCCCAGCCTCAACCGGCATGGTTCGCCCCCATCCGGTCGCCGCGCCGGGCATGGGCGGCGAGGAGGGTCAGGGCGGCGGGCGTGACCCCCTCGATGCGGGCGGCCTGCCCCAGGGTCCCGGGCCGCACGGTTTCGAGCTTCGCCCGCATCTCGTTGGACAGGCCCGGAATGGCGCCATAGTCGAGGCGGACGGGGAGGGCGACGGCCTCGTCACGGCGGAAGGACGCGATGTCGGCCTGCTGCCGATCGAGATAGACCGCGTAGGTCGCATCCGTCCGCAGCCGCTCGGCGATGCGCTGCGGCACATCGGCGAGGTCCGGCCATACGGTGACGAGATGGGACCAGTCGATGGTCGGGTAGGAGAGGAGCTGGAACGCCGTGCGGCGTATCCCGTCGCGGTTCAGGGGAATCCCATGGGCCGCCGCCGCGTCCGGGGTCAGGCTGACGGCATCGAGGCGCGCCCGCGCCGCCTGCAGGGCGCCCTGCGAATCCGCGAAATGCGCGGCCCGCCGCGTTCCGACGCAACCCAGGGCAAGGCCGCGCGGCGTCAAACGCTCGTCGGCATTGTCCACGCGAAGGGACAGGCGATACTCCGAGCGCGAGGTGAACATGCGATAGGGCTCGGATACCCCATGGGTGACGAGGTCGTCGATCATCACCCCGAGATAGGATTCGGCCCGGTCGAACACCGCCAGGGGACTGTCGCCGACCAGGCGCGCGGCATTGAGCCCGGCGACGAGACCTTGCCCAGCCGCCTCCTCGTAGCCGGTGGTGCCGTTGATCTGGCCGGCGAGAAACAGGCCGGGCAGGCGGCGGGTCTGGAGGGTGGTGTCGAGTTCGCGGGGATCGACGTAATCGTATTCGATGGCGTAGCCCGGCCGCACGATGGCGGCCCGTTCCAGGCCCGGAATCAGGGCGATCACCGCCCGCTGGACCTCCTCGGGGAGGGCGGTCGAAATGCCGTTCGGATAGACCGTCGGGTCGTCCAGCCCCTCCGGTTCGAGGAAGATCTGATGCCCCTCGCGATCGCCGAACCGCACCACCTTGTCCTCGATGGAGGGGCAGTAGCGGGGGCCGCGGCTGGCGATGCCGCCGGAATACATCGGCGAACGGTGCAGATTGGCCCGGATCAGGTCGTGCACGGCCTGGGTGGTGCGGGTGATACCGCATTGAATCTGCGGCGTGGTGATCCGATCCGTCAGGGTCGAGAACGGCACCGGATCGTCGTCGGCCGATTGCATCTCCAGGCTCGCCCAATCGATGGTGCGCCCATCGAGGCGTGCCGGAGTTCCGGTCTTCAGGCGACCGAGGCCGAAGCCGTAGCGATCCAGGGTCTCGGCCAAGCCGATGGAGGGGCCTTCGCCGACCCGCCCGGCCGGCGTCCGACGCTCGCCGATATGGATCAGGCCGCGCAGGAAGGTGCCGGTGGTGAGGACGACGGCGCCGCAGGACAGGCTACGCCCGTCACCGAGCACGACGCCCGCGACGCGGTCCGCCCGGGTCAGGAGATCGGCGACCTCGCCTTCGATGACCATCAGATTGGCCGTCTCGGCCACGGCCTGCTGCACGGCTTGGGCGTAGAGTTTGCGGTCGGCCTGCGTCCGCGGTCCGCGAACGGCGGGGCCTTTGCGGCGATTGAGGAGGCGAAACTGGATGCCGGCGGCATCGGCGGCGCGGCCCATGAGACCGTCGAGGGCATCGACCTCGCGCACGAGATGGCCCTTGCCGAGGCCGCCGATGGCGGGGTTGCAGGACATGGCACCGATGGTCGCCGCCCGGTGGGTGACGAGGGCGGTGCGGGCGCCGAAACGCGCGGCGGCGGCGGCGGCTTCGGTGCCCGCGTGACCGCCTCCGACGACGATCACATCATAGGCTTGCGCGGAAGGTTGCATGGGATCGGAGTACGCGGACGGGCGCGGCAGCGTCAACGCATCCCGCCGATTTTCACGTGAAACCGTCGGCGTGTCTATTTCCCGATACAGAAGCCGGAGAACAGCCGATCCAGCATGTCCTCGACCCCGACATGCCCGGCGACTTCGCCCAGGGCGCGGACCGCGAGACGCAGGTCTTCCGCCGCCAGTTCGGGGAGGGCGGTACCCTGCAAGAGGCGATCAAGATGATCGCGACAGCGGGTCAGGCCATCGCGGTGGCGTTCGCGGGTGATGAGCGCCGTGTCGCCGCCGATGGCGTGCGCGGCCCGTTGCGCGATGGCCTCCAGCAGAGCCCCGAGACCGTCGCCGGTCACGGCGGACACGGCGAGACCGGCGCCCGTCATGGAGGAGGCAGACAGGTCGGACTTGGTACGGACTCGGAGGATGGGGGAGGGGGCCGACGGGGCGGTTTCGGCGTCCGTCGTCGCGCCGTCGTCCAGCAGCAGCACGAGATCGGCTTGGTCCATGCGCGACCGGGTGCGCCGAATCCCTTCCGCCTCAATGGGGTCGGCGGCCTCGCGCAGGCCGGCGGTGTCGACGAGGATGACGGGCAGGCCGTGCAGGTCGCATCGCACTTCGATGACATCGCGGGTGGTCCCGGCGACGGGCGACACGATGGCGGCCTCGCGCCGGCTCAGGGCATTCAGGAGCGTGGACTTGCCGGCATTGGGCGGCCCCGCCAGCACGACGGTGAAACCGTCGCGCAGGCGCTCGCCGCAGCGCCCATCGTCCAGCACCGTCGCGATGGCATCGCGCAGGGCCCGTGCCTTCGCGAACAGGGCCGCGTCCAGGGCCTCGTCATCGACATCGCCTTCGTCGGAGAAATCGAGGGCGGCTTCGACGCCGGCGAGAAGATCGATGATGCGGTCCCGCCATTCGGCGACCTGACGTCCGAGGGCGCCATCGAGTTGCCGCAGGGCTTGGCGGCGCTGGGCTTCCGTCTCTGCGTCGATGAGGTCGGCGATGCCCTCGGCTTCCGTCAGACCGATTCGGCCGTTGAGGAAGGCGCGCCGGGTAAATTCGCCGGCTTTGGCCGGACTGCATCCCGGACAGGCGGCGAGGGCCTTCAGGATGGCGGCGCGGATGGCCGGGCCGCCATGGAGGTGGAGTTCCGCCATGTCTTCCCCTGTGAAGGTGCCGGGGCCGGGCAACCACACGACGAGAGCCTGATCGAGGGCGTCACCGGCCGCGTCACGGAGGGGGCGCAGCACCAGCCGGCGCGGCGGGGGGAGGGGACGGTGCGTGAGCCGCCGCAGGGCATCGGCGGCGAGCGGGCCGCTGATCCGGATGACCGCGACGGCGGACCGACCGAACCCGCTGGCGGGGGCGAAGAGGGTGGTGTGGTGATCCATCGAACGCCAGGGCGTGGAGATTATTGAGCCGGCAAGAAATCTATTTTCCGACGGAATTTCTTGATGTTGATGAGACGTTTATGGCGCCTCAAAGAGAGGCTCGGCCTTGCAAGAAAGCTCCAGTTTGCCAGAACGGAAGACGGCAATCGGAGGCGGTACGACGCCTCGGATCGATCGGACTGACTCCATCGGCTGCGAAGGGCTTTTTCCCGAAAGGCACAGAGTCGCATTCGACCCCCCCTGTCGTGCCGGGACGCGATCAGCGAGGCGGCAATGCAGAACCACCGACGGCGTGAGAGCTCGACCGTCTGCGTTTCTGGTGCCTGGGTATCCCCGCTGCGACCCCGGGATGACGGGGGGATCGAGGCCCTTCGATGGCCCCGATCAACGCTGCGGCCACTCTTCTTAGGAGGCGACCCCGTTTCGCAACGGACCCGCCCGAAAGCCGTCTCAGGTATTCATGGAGTCGAAGAAGTCGCTGTTGCTCTTGGTCTGGCGCAGCTTGTCCATGAGGAACTCGATGGCGTCGGTGACGCCCATCGGATTGAGGATGCGGCGCAGCACGTAGGTCTTCTTGAGGGAATCCGGCGGGACCAGCAGCTCTTCCTTGCGGGTGCCCGACCGGGTGATGTCGATGGCCGGGAAGATGCGCTTGTCCGAGACCTTGCGGTCGAGGATGATTTCCGAGTTGCCGGTGCCCTTGAACTCTTCGAAGATCACCTCGTCCATGCGCGAGCCGGTGTCGATGAGCGCCGTGGCGATGATGGAGAGCGAGCCGCCTTCCTCGATGTTGCGGGCGGCACCGAAGAAGCGCTTCGGGCGCTGCAGGGCGTTGGCGTCGACGCCGCCCGTCAGCACCTTGCCGGAGGACGGCACCACGGTGTTGTAGGCGCGGCCGAGACGGGTGATCGAATCGAGGAGGATGACGACGTCGCGACCATGCTCGACGAGGCGTTTCGCCTTCTCGATCACCATCTCGGCGACCTGGACGTGGCGGGTCGCCGGCTCGTCGAAGGTGGAGGCGATGACCTCGCCCTTCACCGAGCGGATCATGTCGGTGACTTCCTCGGGGCGCTCGTCGATGAGCAGCACGATGAGGTAGCATTCCGGGTGGTTGAGGGTGATCGACTGGGCGATGTTCTGCATCAGCACGGTCTTACCCGTGCGCGGCGGCGCCACGATGAGGGCGCGCTGGCCCTTACCGATGGGGGCGACGATATCGATGATCCGCGGGGAGAAATCCTTCTTCGGCGGATTGTCGAGTTCGAGCTTGAAACGCTGCGTCGGGAACAGCGGCGTCAGGTTGTCGAAGTGAACCTTGTGCTTGATCTTCTCCGGGCTCTCGAAGTTGATCGTGTTCACCTTCAGGAGCGCGAAGTAGCGCTCGCCGTCCTTCGGCCCCCGGATCGGACCCTCCACCGTGTCGCCCGTGCGCAGGCCGAAGCGGCGAATTTGCGTGGGCGAGATGTAGATGTCGTCGGGGCCGGGGAGGTAGTTCGAATCCGAGGAGCGCAGGAAGCCGAAGCCGTCCTGCAGCACTTCCACGGTGCCGGCGCCGATGATCTCCACCTCCTTGGCAGCGAGCTGCTTCAGGATCGCGAACATCAGCTCCTGCTTGCGCATGGTCGAGGCGTTCTCGACCTCGACCTCTTCCGCGAAGGCGATGAGATCGGTGGGCGTCTTGGACTTGAGGTCCTGGAGCTTGACCTCGCGCTTGCCGTCGAGATCGGCGGCGACGAGGCCGTCCTCGGCCGGGGCGTCCACGGGTTCAAGGGCGTCGTAGGAGGCTGTCATGGGAATTCTGGATTGTGGAGGACGGAAGGGCGGGATCGTCTGAAGGGAATCGCCGGGCGCTTTCTCAGCGCCTGTGGTCGGACCGTCGACGGGGACGGCTCCGCGCATCGTCTTAGGGGAGCCAAGGGCTCACGGGATGCAGCATGGCGTAACAGGAGGGAACTCAGGTCTATCGAGATTTCGCCCCATTCTCAAGCCCGGAATCAACGGCGGCGCAGGCGGACATAGAGGGCGCCGGCCCCGCCGTGGTGGCGGGCCGCTTCCTCGAAGCCGAGGACGATGCTGCGCAGCTCCGGCGCCCGCAGCCAGTGCGGCACGCTGCGGCGCAGGACGCCGCGCTCCGAGAAGGCGTCGTCATAGTCCATTCCGCCCTTGCCGGTCACGACGAGGACGTGGGTGTGGCCCGCCGCCCGGGCCCGCATGAGGAAGCCCGTCAGTGCGCCATGGGCCTGGGCCTGATACATCCCGTGGAGATCGATCCGGGCATCGACCGTCAGGGCGCCGCGCCGGAGGGCGAGGCGGACGCGCCGCTCCAGCCCCGCGGCCGGGGGAGGGGAGGGGGCCACGGGGGTCGGCGTGGCGGGCGGGGGATTCGGTTTCAGCACGACCCGCTTGGCCGGCGGTTTCGTCGGTGGCTTGGGTGCAGGCGGGGGCGGTTTCACCCCGGGCAACGGCTTCACCCCGGGCGGCGGCTTGGCCACCGTCGCGGGCGACGGCACGGTGGGCGGGAGCGACGATTTGTGAGCCGGCTTCGCGACGGGTTTCGCGGACGCGCTCGCCGAGGGGGGCGCGGCCGCCGGTTTCGGCTTTGACGGGCGGAGGTGGTTGCGCAGGGGCGTGATCAGCCGGGCGATCTCGCCCCAGAGATAGGCATCCTCGCCCGAGAGGCCGCGCGGCCGTCGCGGGGGCCTCACGGCGCGGCCGATGCGGCGGCGCGCGGCAGCAGCACCACGAAGCCGGCGGGGGCGCGAAGATTGCCGGCCGCGACGCCGGCCGCGTCGCCGGTGCCGAGATAGAGGTCGCCCCGCGCCGGGCCGAGAATCGCCGAGCCGGTATCGGCCGCGACGGCGAGCCGTCCCGTGGCGGGATCGTTCGCGGCCTCGATCCAGAACGGCAGACCGTAGCGCCACAGGTTCGAATCGACGGCGAGGCTATGGCCGGGGCTCAAGGGCACGCCGGCCGCGCCGGGCGGCCCCAGGGCGGGATCCTCGATCGCGGCGAGCTTGAAGAAAATGTAGGATTCGTTGCGGCGCATCAGGCGGCGGGCGGTCTCGGGATTGTCGCGCAGCCAGCCGGTCCAGCGCGCCAGGGTCAGGCCCTCGAGCGGCAGATTCCCTTCGGCCACGATGAGCTTGCCGATGGCGGTATAGGGCCGGCCGTTGCGCCCGTCATAGAGCACCCGCACGGTTCGTCCATCGGTGAGGCGTACCCGCCCGGAACCCTGGACCTGCAGCACGAACAGATCGACGGGGTGAAGCCAGAGCAGGGGGATTTCCGAGTCCCCGAGGGCGCCGTCCTCGATGGCGGCCCGGTCGGGATAGGGGGCGAGGCCGGTCTCCGTCCGCCGCGCGGCCCGCAGCGCCGGGTCGAGGCCGGGGCGGGTCTCGCCGGGCTCCAGGCTGACGAGGTCGGGGGGGCGGGCGAGGACCGGCGCGGTGTAGCCCGGCGCCCTCTCGGGCGAGCCCGTGAGTTCGGGTTCGAAATAGCCCGTGAGGAAGCCCGCGCGGCGCTCCGGATGGCCCTCGGCCGCCGGCCGGACGACCCGGTAGGCCTGAAAGGCCGTGGCGAAGAAAGTGGCCGCACCGCCCGGCGGGACGGCGGCGGCTCGGGTGCAGGCGGCGGAGAGCGCGGCCGCGTCCCCCGTGACCGTCGGCGCCAGGGTCACGGGCGGGGCGGCGCAGGTCCGGCGGAAGGCGTCGAGGGCCTTGTCCGGGTCGGGGCCGGGAAAGCCCGGAAGCCGCGCCACGTCCACCGCCTCCAGCACGGCCCCGCCCACGCGCAACGGCTCGGCCGCGTGGGCGACCGAGCCGGCGGAGAGGGCACCGAGACAGGCCGCCAGGGCCGTCAGGGGGGGCAGGATCCGCTGCATCGCGCGGCCGGACCGGCGCCGGGCGGGCCGGGTCAGGCGCCGGCTTCGGTGGCGACGAGCTGCCAGTTCGGATCGCGGGTGCCCAGTGTCCGCGCGAAGGTCCAGACGTCGGGAACCTCGACCACGGTCTCGGCGCTGCCATCCACCACCTGGCCCTGGGCGTTGCGGGTCGCGGTGATGAGATGGGACAGGAACCGCACCGTCACCTGGGCGACGCGGTTCTTGACGTCGACGGCGACGATCTCGGCCTTGTCGAGGGACACGAAGGTGGTCTCCACCACCTCCTTGCGGGCCTCGCGGGCGTCGATCTCGCGCTCGAAGCCCTCGCAGACCTCGCGGGAGAGCAGGCTGCGCAGGGTCTTGCGGTCGCCCTTGGCGAAGGCGATCACGATGGCTTCGTAGGCCGATTTGGCGCCTTCGAGGAAGCTGCGCGGATCGAAGCCGGGCTCCACCTGCACCATCGCTTCGAGGCCGTTGGCGATGGCCGAACCGGGCTCGGCGATGCCGCGCCAGTCGCGCGCCTCGACGCGGGGCGGCGTCTGCGTCCGGTCGGCGGCGACGCGGTCGGCGCCCGGCAGGCGCACCACGTTGTCGCCCTCCGGTCGGCCGGCCGACGGCTCCGTACGGCTGCGGTCCACCGGCTTGAAGGGCGAGCGTTCCGTTCCGGTCTTCTGGCCGAGCACCGAGCGCAGGCGCCAGATCACGAACACCGCCAGGGCGAGGAAGATCAAGGTCGTCAAGTCGAAGGAATCCTGCATCACCGATCCTGATCGTGGCCGTCGTACGGCGGCTGCAATTCGAGGGGGCCGAACAACCCTGTCGAACGTGCTTTAGCCGAGCCCCGCGCCGGGGGCGAGCCGGCTCGCCCGAAAGCATCGATCCCGTCCGTCCGCCGCGGTGGCTCTCGAGAGTCGGGATATGGTGCGTGTCCCGCGCCGGTTCCAGGCGCGCTTGTTCGCACCCGGCGGGCATGATAGCGCGCTCTCGCACCGGACGGGTGGTCCGGCCATCGCCGACGAACGACCGCCCCCGCACGCCCCCGAGGATCGTGCCCCGCTTGCGGATCGTGCTCCCGACGGGAGCATGGCCCCGGGGCACTTGAGAAGGACGAGAACGCCATGGCCAACAGCTCAGCACCGAACGGGAACGGTGGCGCCACGGCGCAGACCGAGGACCAGCTCCCCGCCATCAACGCCCTCGGGCAATACGCCAAGGATCTCTCCTTCGAGAATCCGAACGCCCCGCGCTCGCTCCAGCCCCAGGAGACGGCGCCGCAGATCAACATCCAGGTCAACGTCAACGCCCGGCAGGTCGCCGAGGAGGATTTCGAGGTCGAGCTGACCCTGGAAGGCGACGCCAAGACCAATGGCGAGGTGCTGTTCGCCTTCGAACTCACCTATGCGGGCATCTTCCGGATGCGCAACATCCCGCAGGACCAGCTGCATCCGGCGGTGATGATCGAGTGCCCGCGCCTGCTGTTCCCCTTCGCGCGCCAGATCGTCGCCGAGGCCGTGCGCAACGGCGGCTTCCCGCCCCTCTACATCGATCCCATCGATTTCGTCGGCCTCTACCGCCAGAAGGCCATGGAAGCGCAGGCCCAAGAGGGCGCGCCGGGTCCGCTCGCCTCCTGAGCCTTCGCGCCGCCGCACCGTCCACCGACCCCGGCCTCGCGGCCGGGGTTTTCGTTGGTCGGTCCATGCTCGGCGACCGGCCGCCGCCGGACGGGAACAGTCTTCGATTCCCACGGTTGCCCGCCCGGTGTGATGCGGGAGACCCGATGACGGACAAGAGCAGCCGGACCCTGACCGTCTCGGAGCCCGCCGCCGTGCCCTGGCTCAGCGTGGTGTTCGGCTACGGGCCGATGCTGCCCTTCGTGGCGGGGGCGATGGCCGCGTGGGGGCTCGGCGACCCCTGGGGGGAGGCGATGCTGTCCCTCACCGGCCTGTGGGGCTGCGCGATCCTGCTGTTCCTCTCGGGCGTCCGGCGCGGCCTCAGCTTCCGCACGGAGGGCGGGCCGACCTGGGTCCAGATCGCGACCATGCTCGGCCTGTTCCTCCTTGGCTTCGGCGGCCTCGTTCTGCTGGTCCTCGGCGAGGCACGGTTCGCCCTGGCGCTGCTCATCGCCGGTTTCACGGGCGTCGCCGTCCTCGATCCCATCGCGGCGCGACGGGGCGAGGCGCCGCTGTTCTTCGCACGCCTGCGTCCGGTCCAGATCCCCATCGCCATCCTGAGCCTTTGCGCCCTGTTCGCGCTCACGCTCTGACGGATGTGCTCTCCTCGCTCAAACACCATGGGCGTCCATCAGCCCCACGGCCAAGGTAGCGGGTGAGCGAAAGCCCGGTTCTTGCGAGGCGTCAGGGTGTCTCGCCCGGCCGTCCATCCAACGGGCCGGTCCGATCGGGCAGGGCCGGCGCCCGTGGTCCGAACCGCTTGTCGAAAGCCTGAGCCAGGGCGCGCGCATAGAGGTAGCCCCCCACGCCAATGGCGAGGGCGAGGGCCGCGACTTGAACCGTGAAGAGCCACGTCATGGTCAATCCTCGCTGCGCATGAATGCGAGAACACTCTGGGCCAACAGATGTAGGACGAGGCCCGTCGCGATCCAAGCGAGAGTCTGGAGCGTGATCCGCGTCGGATCGTGGACGCCGGGCACGATCACGCCGGCGCCGATCACCCCGATGCCGAGGGAGTTCAACAGGTTCGCCAGGAGCTTAACGCGTTCATTGATACGCTTGGCCGCGAGCTTTCGCGCGGAGGCATCCAAGGTCTCTGGTAGGCGGTCCCCATCACGCACGTCCGCATCACCTTCCAACCGCCGGCCTGGGCTTGCAACCTATCAGCGATTGTCGGGGACGTGATGAACGCAGTCCGTGCGAAGTTTAACAACCTCTGCCCTCCCGCGCTTGCCGCTCTCCATCCCGCACGATAGAGCCCGCGCAACCCTTATCCACCCGTCCAGAAGCGAAATTCCCATGGCCAAGGCCGCATCCAACAAGGCCGATACCCTCAAGGCGCGCCTTCCGCGCGGCTTCGTCGACCGGCGCGAGGACGAGATCGCGGCCCAGCACCGGATGCTGGAGACCATCCGGCAGAGCTTTGAGCTCTACGGGTTCGAGGCCCTCGAGACCCCGTTCGTCGAGTACACCGAGGCTTTGGGCAAGTTCCTGCCCGACCTCGACCGGCCCAACGAGGGCGTGTTCTCGTTCCAGGACGACGACGAATCCTGGCTGTCGCTGCGCTACGACCTGACCGCGCCGCTCGCCCGCCACGTCGCCGAGCATTTCGACGCCATCCCCAAGCCCTACCGGAGCTTTCGCGCCGGCTACGTCTTCCGCAACGAGAAGCCGGGGCCGGGGCGCTTCCGCCAGTTCATGCAGTTCGACGCCGACATCGTCGGAGCCGGCTCCGTCGCGGCGGATGCCGAGATCTGCATGCTCATGGCCGACACCCTCGAAAAGCTCGGGCTTACCGGGCAGTTCGTCGTCAAGGTCAACAACCGCAAGGTGCTCGACGGCGTGATGGAGGCCATCGGCCTCGCCGGGGCCGACAAGGCCGGCCAGCGCCTCACGGTGCTGCGGGCCATCGACAAGCTCGACCGCCTCGGGGCCGACGGCGTGCGCCAGCTCCTCGGCGCGGGCCGCAAGGACGAGAGCGGCGACTTCACCAAGGGCGCGGGCCTCGACGACGCGGCCGTGGAGCGCATCCTCGCCTACGTGTCGTTCCAGACCGCCCCCGTCGAGGGCGCCGACCGCATGGCGTTCTGGGAGCAGTTCTTCGGCGCCTGGACGGACGTGGTGGGTGAGTCCGTCATCGGCCGCGAGGGCATCGCCGAACTCCACGCGATGATGCGGCTCTGCGCGGCGGCTGGCTACGGGTTCGACCGCATCCGCGCCGACCCCAGCGTGGTGCGCGGCCTCGAATACTACACCGGCCCGGTCTACGAGGCGGAACTCACCTTCCCGGTCGTCAACGAGGAGGGGCAGACCGTGCGCTTCGGCTCCGTGGCGGGCGGCGGGCGCTACGACGGCCTCGTCGGGCGGTTCCGCGCCGAGCCGGTGCCGGCCACGGGCTTCTCCATCGGCGTCTCGCGCCTGTTCTCGGCCCTGCAGCTCATCAAGAGCCCGCTCCTCGAAGGCACGAGGAAGCCCGGCCCCGTGGTGGTCCTCGTCCTGGACCGCGAAAACATCGCCGATTACCAACGTCTGGTCGCGCTCCTGCGCGGTGCCGATATCCGGGCCGAACTCTATCTCGGCGGCTCGGGCATGAAGGCGCAGATGAAGTATGCCGACCGGCGGGGCTCCCCCTGTGCCATCATCCAAGGCTCGAACGAGCGCGAGGCCGGCGAGGTCCAGATCAAGGATCTCATCGAGGGCGCGAAGGCGGCGGAGGGCATCAGCAGCAACGCCGAATGGAAGGCCGCCCGCCCGGCCCAGTTCTCGGTGCCGGAAGCCGAGATGGTCGCGCGGGTGCGCGAGGTGCTGGCGCGGCATTTCCCCGTCGGTTGAAAGCGGACGCTGACGCGGCGTCTTGTGCTGGGTCCCGGATCACCCTCCACTGCGTTCCGGGCGTCCGGGACGAGGGGGCGGGGTGATGCGGTCCGGGGGCTTCGTCAATATGCCGGCGAGTCAGCGCAACGGCACGCTGTATACAGGCTCGACGACGGATCTCGCCCGCCGGGTTTGGGAGCATCATACGGTTTCCGGTTGATCACCTTGGCTTCGCTAAGCGCAACAGGCTCCCTCTCCTGAAAGGAGAGGGCTGGGGTGAGGTGTGTGACTTATCCGGAGAGTTCGCACACCTCACCCTGTCCCTCTCCTTTCAGGAGAGGGGACCCGCGACCGATACCCACCGAAGGAATCGGCCGGAAACCGTATCAGACAGGCGCAGTCCCCGGGTTCACGCAGGATTACGGCGTGACACAGCTCGTCTGGTACGAAGGTTATCCGGAGATCGCGATGGCACGACAACGCGAGCACACGCTCAAGCGCTGGCGCCGTTCTTGGAAGTTAGCCTTGATTGAGGCCATGAACCCAGAATGGCGCGATCTGGCCGCTGACCTGAATGGCTGAACCACCCTGTCCCGGACGCCCGTAGCGAAAGCGGAGGGTGATCCGGGACCCAGCACAAGAAGTGCCGCGAAGTGGCTCGACACCGTCGCGCGGTGCCCAAGACACCGCGCGATCACCGCATCAGCCGACCGAGATACCGACCTCGATGTTGCCGCGGGTGGCGTGCGAGTACGGGCACACCACGTCGGCGCGCTTCACCAGATCCTCGGCCACGGCCCGGTCGACGCCCGGCAGGGTCGCCTTCAGGGTGACGACGAGGCCGAAGCCGGTGCCGTCGTCGCGCTTGCCGATGCCGACGGTGGACTCGACCTTCGAATCCTCGGCGATCTTCACCTTGTCCTGGGCGGCGACGAACTTGATGGCGCCGAGGAAGCAGGCGGCGTAGCCGGCGGCGAAGAGCTGCTCGGGGTTGGCGCCGGGCGCGCCGTTGCCGCCAAGCTCCTTCGGGGTGGTGAGCGTGACGTCGACGGCCTTGTTGTCGCTCGCGGCCGAACCTTCGCGGCCACCGGTGGCATGGGCGTGGGCGGTGTAGAGGGCCTGCATGGGGATCTCCTCGATGGGGACGGGGTGGGATCGGCGTCAGCTCGCCGGGTCGGAACCCGAAATCGATTGCGCGCAACCTTGATCGGCTTATGCCAGAGGGATCGATTGCGCGCAACCGGGTTTCCGCGACAGGAAGATCGATTGTGCGCAATTTGAGTTGGGTCTAAAGTCGTTCCTACCCCGGACCACGGCCCCCCGCGCCGGCCGGACAGACACGAAAAGGATCGATCGCCCGATGTCGGGTCGCGAGAACCCCCCGACCCATCCGGAGCTTGCCGCTCCGCCGTCCCAGGTCGTGCCGGCCTCGGCCCAGAGCCTGGACGGGCAGCTGTGCTTTGCCGTGTACGCGGCGGCCCATGCCTTCGGGCGGGCCTACCGGGCGCTGCTGGCCGCCCACGACCTGACCTATCCGCAATACCTCGTGCTCCTCGTGCTATGGGAGGAGGAGGGGCAAACGGTGAAGGAGATCGGCCAACGCCTGTTCCTCGATTCCGGCACCCTGACGCCGCTCCTGAAGCGCCTGGAGACCTCCGGCCACGTGCGGCGCGCCCGCGACCGGGCGGACGAGCGCCAGGTGAGCGTGTTCCTGACCGAGAAGGGGCGGGATCTGCAGGGCCGGATGGCGTGCGTGCCCGTCGAAGTCGGGGGCCTCACCGGCCTCGACCTCGATGGGCGCCTGGCGCTCCTCGATGCCCTGGTGAACCTGCGCGGCGCCCTTCATGGCGGGGGCGAGGGCGAGGGGGCGCGGGCCACGAAAAAAGCCGCCCCCGTGGGGACGGCTTCGTGAAGGACCGTCTCCCGGCCCGCCGTGACGGGCCGGTGCGGAGCCTCAGGACTTGGTCTTGAGGTAGGCGATGATGTCGTCGACCTTCTTCGGGTCCTTGATGCCGGGGAACACCATCTTGGTGCCGGGCACCTTCTTCTTCGGGTCGGTCAGCCACTCGTGCAGGTTGGCCTCGTCCCAGGTGATGCCGGAGGCCTTCAGGGCCGCCGAGAAGGCGTAGCCGTCGGCGCCTTCGCCGGCCTTGGAGCCGACGACGCCCTTCAGGGTCGGGCCGACGCCGTTCTTCTCGAAGTTGTGGCACGCCTTGCAGGGGGCGAACGCCTTCTCGCCGGCGGCGGCATCGCCCTCGGCATGGGCGGAGAGGGGCAGCAGCATCGCGAATGCGGCGCCGAGGATGAGATGACGCATCGTGTGTTTCCTCCGTGGTGCGGCTTGAGCCAGCCTGGGCTTATGGCAGAGCTTGAGCGTTTAGAACAGATCGAGACAGAAACGTGTGACGGCGTCGAAACGGGTTGCGGCCAAAAGAAGCTTTCCAACCCGCCTACGGTTCCCAACGTTCCATCGCTGCCTGCCTCCGGTCTAAGGGGCCGGAGACGCGGCGATGGGGCCCGCGCGACGAGGCTTGGGAGTTTCGCCGAGCCCGCCTAGTATCCGCTCTCAAGCGCCGACCCTTCCTCCGTCCGTGGCGACCCGCTCGTTGTAGACGGCCAAGGCTGAGCGAATGCTGAAAGCGGCGCGCCATTCGGAAGGATCGCCCATGACCATCGCGTTTCCCGTGCCGGATGCCGGCATCGTCGCCCGCCGCGACGCCATCGTGGCCGGGCTTTCCGCCCTCGTCGCGCCCGAGGCCCTGGTGACGACGGAGGACGAGCGCCGCGCCTTCGAGACCGACGGGCTCACCGCCTATCGCAAGATGCCGCTCGCCGTGGTGCTGCCCTCCACGACGGCGGAAGTCTCGGCCGTGATGGCCTATTGCCATGCCAACGGCGTGCGGGTGGTGCCGCGCGGGGCCGGCACGTCGCTGGCCGGCGGCGCCATCGCGCAGGAGGACGCCATCATCCTCGGGGTCGCCAAGATGAACCGCATCCGCGACATCAGCTACGCCAACCGCACGGCGCGGGTGGAGGCCGGCATCACCAATCTCGCCATCTCGGGCGCGGTCTCCCACGAGGGCTTCTTCTATGCCCCCGACCCGTCGAGCCAGCTCGCCTGCACCATCGCGGGCAACATCGCGATGAATTCCGGCGGGGCGCATTGCCTGAAATACGGGGTGACCACCAACAACCTCCTCGGCGTCACCCTGGTGTTGAACGACGGCACCGTGGTGGAGATCGGCGGCGAGCACCTCGATTCCGGCGGCTACGACCTGCTCGGCCTCGTCTGCGGCTCGGAGGGGCAGCTCGGCATCGTCACGGAAGCCACCGTGCGGATCCTGCGCGGCGCCGAAGGGGCGCGCCCGGCGCTTCTCGGCTTCGCCTCCGTCGAGGATGCCGGCGCCTGCACCGCCGCCATCATCGCCGCCGGCATCATCCCGGTGGCGATGGAATACATGGACCGCGAGGCGATCCTCATCACGGAGGATTTCGCGCAAGCCGGCTATCCGCGCGACGCCGAGGCCATGCTCATCATCGAGGTCGAGGGCTCGGACGCCGAGTGCGAGGCGATGCTCGCCCGCATCGTCGCCATCGCGCAAGCGTTCCGGCCGACGAGTCTCAGGGTGTCGAAATCGGAAGCCGAGAGCGCCGCCATCTGGAAGGGCCGCAAATCCGCCTTCGGCGCCACGGGGCGCATCTCCGACTACATCTGCATGGACGGCACGATTCCCACGGGCCAGCTGCCGGGCGTCCTCGAGCGCATCGGCGCCATCTGTGCCGGCTACGGCCTGCGGGTCGCCAACGTGTTCCATGCCGGCGACGGCAACCTCCACCCGCTCATCCTGTTCGACATCAACAAACCGGGCGAACTCCAGAAGGCGGAAGCGGCCGGGGACGCGATCCTGAAGCTCTGCGTCGAGGTCGGCGGCTGCCTCACGGGGGAGCACGGCGTCGGCATCGAGAAGCGCGATCTCATGCGCTTCCAGTACGAGCAGGTCGATCTCGACCAGCAGATGCGGGTGAAGAACGTGTTCGATCCGCACTGGCTCATGAACCCCGCCAAGGTGTTCCCCCTGGACGGCCGCGTCGCGGCGTAAGCCAAGCGCGGCGGTTTGCCGGGAACGGGGAAACGCGGCCGGTGTTTCTCCCTCCGCAATCGTGGAGGATCACCATGCGGATCGTTTCGACCCTGTCGGCCGTCGCCCTCGCCACTCTCGTCACCGCCGGCGCCGCCGAGGCCAAGGGCTGCATCAAGGGCGCGATCATCGGCGGGCTGGCCGGGCATTATCTGGCCGAGCGCGGCGTCGTCGGCGCCGTGGCGGGCTGCCTCGGCGGCCGCTACCTCGCCAACCGCAAGGCGCGGCGCGACCGGGAGATCGATTACGGCTCGCGGGTCCGCCAGGGCGGGAACGGCTACGGCCAGTGGGGCTACAATTACTGAAGGGCGATCACCCTCGATCGGCCGGAGCCGGCAGCACCGAGTCGAACCTGATGAGATTTGGAACTGTCGAAGGTTTCGATCTCATCGTCATCCCGGGGCCGCGTAGCGGAACCCGGGATCCAGAAACACAGGTGATGCAAGACTTTACGCTGCCGGCGGCTCTGGATTCCGGGTTTGCCCATGGCGCCCCGGAATGACAGGCAGAGCAAGTCGGACATCGCCTTGTTTCCCGTCATTTCCGGATCATCCCTTGGGTCCGTCATGAGCGCGGGTCCCCTCTCCTGGAAGGAGAGGGGGCCTGTTGCGCCCGGTCGATCCGAAGCGATCAACCCGAAACCGTATCAGACCGTCGAGGCAGCAGCGCCCTTTTCCTCCCGCGTGCCGATCCACAGCACGTGGCGCCGGCCGCCCGGATGGGCGGGGAAGCGGATCTCCTCCATGGCGAAGCCGCAGCGCCTGAGCCGGGCCTTGAACCGGCGGTCGGGCGAGCCCGACCACACCGCCAGGAGGCCCCCCGGCCGCAGGGCGTAATGGGCGCGCTTCAACCCCCAGACGTCGTAGAGCCGGTCGTTGGAGCGCCGGGTCATCCCCCGCGGGCCGTTGTCGACATCGAGCAGGATGGCGTCGAACCGGCCCGGCCCCGACTGGATCAGCCGGTTCACGTCGGCCTCGACGAGGCTGACGCGGGGATCGTCGAGGCTCGTGCCGTGGAGATGCGCCAGGGGGCCGCGCGCCCAGGCGATGACGCCCGGCACGAGTTCGGCCACCACCACCTCGGCGCGGGGGCCGAGGACGCCAAGGGCGGCCCGCAGGGTGAAGCCCATGCCGAGGCCGCCGATGAGGATACGGGGCTCCGGGCGATCCGCCAGGCGTTCGCACGGGATCGTCGCCAGGGCCTGCTCCGACCCCCGATCCTGATCGGTCATGAGTTCGGCGGTGCCGACCTGGATCGAGAACGCCTCGCCCCAGCGGCGCAGGTGCAGGGTTTCGCGCGCGCCGGGGATCGGCGTGCTGTCGAGGTCGATCCAGTGCGTCACGCCCGTGTCTCCGCCAAAGCCCCGACGTCGATTTCGCGGCAGGGCCCGTGGTTCTGCGTCAAAACTCCGCGTCATGGACACCGCCTGAATCAGTTCGCATCGGCGCGCAAGCGCGGATGATCGAGAGGGGCGGACCCCCATCGGCTCGACCGTGCCGAAAGCCCCTCGCCGACTCCCGGGAGGCTCGCGTCCAGGGGGCGCGACGGAGGTCGGCGACGAAGCGCGTCGAGGTCCGTCGAACCTGAAAGCGAAGGGTCTAACGTTTCCCGAAACCGACGTCGGCAGCGATGCCCTTCAACCGATTCGGCTCACGCTCCCTCCGCTCGCTATAGCGGTCCACGAGGTAGTCGGCTCGCTCGCGGGTCAGCAGCGTGAACTTCATCAGTTCCTCGCACACGTCCACCACGCGCTCGTAGAGGGGGCCTGGCTTCATGCGGCCGGCGTCGTCAAACTCCTTGTAGGCCATCGGCACGGACGACTGGTTCGGGATCGTGATCATCCGCATCCAGCGTCCGAGCACGCGCAGGGCGTTCACGGCGTTGAACGACTGCGAACCGCCGGACACCTGCATGACGGCGAGGGTGCGCCCTTGTGTCGGACGCACGCTCCCCTCGGACAGTGGCAGCCAGTCGATCTGGCTTTTCATCACGCCCGTGAGATTGCCGTGCCGCTCCGGCGAGACCCACACCTGACCCTCGGACCAAATCGAGAGCTCGCGCAGCTCCCGCACTTTCGGGTGGTCGGCGGTCGTGTCGTCGGGCAGGGGCAGGCCGTGGGCGTCGTAGATACGCACCTCGCCGCCCATGGCCTCGAGCAGGCGGGCGGCTTCGTAGGCCAGAAAGCGGCTGAACGAACGCTCACGCAGTGAGCCGTAGAGGATCAGGAACCGGGGCATGTGGGTGAACGGCTGCGCGGGGTGCAGCCGTTCCGCCGTTGGCACTTCGAAATGGGCCTCGGACAGGTTCGGCAGACCATCGGTGAACGGTTGGGGCGGCTTGTCCAAAAGGGCGCTTTCATCTACATTTCAATGATGATTGAGATATTGCATCAATGATGGATAGCCCGCAAGCCGTCGCGGCCTTCGCCGCCCTCGGCCAGGAGCACCGCCTGCGCATCGTGCGGGCACTCGTCACCGCTGGCCCAGGGGGCTTGGCGGCTGGCGCGCTGGCCGGGGAGGTCGGCGTGTCCGGTACCAACCTGTCCTTCCACGTCAAGGAACTGAGCCGCGCCGGGCTGATCCAGTCCCGGCGAGATGGGCGCTCCATCCTCTACAGCGCCGCCTATCCGGCACTCTCCGGCCTGATCGAGTTCCTGATGCGCGACTGCTGCCAGGGCCGCCCGGAGGTCTGCGCCCCGGCGGTCGTGGCGCTGGCGTCCTGCTGCCCCCCTACCGGAGACATCGCCCATGCCTGAGCCGTTCGACGTCGTGATCTATCACAACCCGGCCTGCGGCACGTCCCGCAACACCCTGGCGATGATCCGCAACGCCGGCATCGAGCCGCACGTGATCGAGTACCTCAAAACCCCGCCTGCGCGGGCGCTGCTCGTGCAGCTCCTCGCCCGTGCCGGCCTGTCGGTGCGCGACGTGCTGCGGGAGAAGGGGACGCCGTTCGCCGAGCTGGGTCTGAGCAACCCGGACCTGACCGACGGGCAGCTCCTCGATACCATCGAGGCGCACCCGATCCTGCTCAACCGCCCGCTGGTGGCCACGCCCAAGGGGGTCGCCCTGTGCCGGCCGTCCGAGGCCGTGCTGGATCTGCTCCCGGCGCAACAGGGCGAGTTCTTCAAGGAAGACGGCGAGCGGGTCGTGGACGAACACGGCCAACGCGTCGCCACCGCCTGAGCGTCTTCATCGACGCCAACAAGAAGCGTTCCCGATGCTCGCGCTCGCCATTTTTCTCATCACGCTCGTGTTCGTCATTTGGCAGCCCAAGGGCCTCGGGATTGGGTGGAGCGCCCTGGCTGGGGCCGCTGTGGCGCTCGCCACAGGGGTGATCCACCCCGGCGATATTCCGGTGGTCTGGCATATCGTCTGGGACGCCACGTTCACCTTCGTCGCGCTCATCATCATCTCCCTGCTCCTCGATGAGGCCGGGTTCTTTCACTGGGCGGCCCTGCACATCGCGCGCTGGGGGGGCGGCCAGGGCCGGCTCCTCTTCCCGCTGGTGATCCTCCTGGGCGCGGCCATCGCGGCGGTGTTCGCCAACGACGGCGCGGCGTTGCTGCTGACCCCGATTGTCCTGGCGATCCTGCTGCGCCTCGCGTTTTCCCCGGCGGCGGCGCTGGCCTTCATCGTCGCCTGCGGGTTCGTAGCCGACAGCACCAGCCTGCCGTTGGTGATCTCCAACCTCGTGAACATCGTCTCGGCCAACTTCTTCGAGGTCACGTTCGGCCGGTACGCCGCCGTGATGGTGCCGGTGAACCTGGTTTCGCTGGCCGTCACACTGGTGGTGCTATGGGCCTACTACCGGCGCGATGTGCCGGTGACCTATCCGGTTGGCGAACTGGAACCGCCTCGGCAGGCGATCCGCGATTCGCTGGTGTTCCGGGCAGCCTTCCCGCTGCTCGGGGGGCTGCTGCTTGCCTACTTCGTCACCGCGCCGTTCGGCGTGCCGGTCTCGGTCGTCACCTGCGCCGGCGCGGCAGGGCTACTCTTGCTCGCCGGTCGCGGCCGAATCATTCCGATCCGCAAGGTGCTGGCCGGCGCCCCCTGGCAAATCGTGCTCTTCAGCCTCGGCATGTATCTGGTGGTCTACGGCCTCGGGAATGCCGGCCTGACCGATGAACTGGCCAAGGGCCTCGTCTGGCTGGGCGGGCAGGGGCCGGTGGTCGCCACGGTCGGTACCGGCTTCGCGGCTGCCCTTATGTCCTCTGTCATGAACAACATGCCGAGCGTGCTGATCGGGGCGCTCTCGATCCAGCAGGCCCCGGACCTCGCGCCGCTGACCCGCGAACTGATGGTTTACGCCAACGTGATCGGCTGCGACCTGGGGCCGAAATTCACCCCCATCGGCAGCCTCGCCACCCTGCTTTGGCTGCACGTGCTGGCGAGCAAGGGTCAGCGCATCACCTGGGGGCAGTACATGAAGGTGGGTTTGGTGATCACCCCACCCGTGCTGCTGATCACGCTGCTGGCGCTGGCCCTGTGGCTCCCGCTCCTCGGCGCCCAGTAGACGGGAGGACAACCCACGTCCACGTTGGAGAAGCACTGGCGGCGGCCCCGACGGCGGAGTCCGGTCGTCTGCGGAACGTCCGCTCTCGGACGAAGGTTCAGGGTCCGCTCACCACCCCCGGCGACCCTACGCCTCCGCCCCGAAGGCCTCGCACCGAAACGCCCCGTAATCCCGCCGCGCCAAGCGTTCGGCCAGCGCCGGCAGGAACAGCATCGCTTCTTCGGCGAGGCGCCAGGGCGGGTTGACGACCACGAGGCCGTTGCCGTTCAGGCGGGTCGGGTCGGGTTCGCTGACGAGGAGATCGAGGCGCAGGGCCGGGCGGTTCAAGGCGCGGTGGAGGTCGGCCACCATGCGGTCGACGTGGGACACGTCCTTGATCGGGTACCAGCCGAGGTAGATCCCCGTTGGCCATTTTGCCACGGCCTTCGCGAGCGCCGCGCCGAGGCGGTCGATCTCGCGGAGTTCCTCGTAGGGCGGGTCGATGAGCACGAGGCCGCGCCGCTCGGGCGGGGGGATCAGGGCGCCCAAAGCCGTCCAGCCGTCGAGATGCATCACCTTCGTGCGCGAATCCTGATTGTAGCGCCCGCGCAGGGTCTCGGCATCGGCCGGGTGCAACTCCACGAACACGCCCTTGTCGGTCGGGCGCAGGAACTCGCGGATGAGCGCGGGCGAGCCCGGATAGGTGGTGGCGCCGTGGCGGGTCTGGGTTGCCGCCACCGCCGCCCGGTAGGGGGCGAGCAGATCCTCCACGGCTTGCGGGAACGGCGCGTCGAGGCGGCCCCAGCCCTCCGCCGCCTCGCCCGTGCGCCCGGCCTCGTCGCCGGTGAGGTCGTAGAAGCCGAGCCCCGCATGGGTGTCGATGGCCCGGAACGGCGTCGCCTTGGCGTGCAGGTGCGTCAGCACCCGCGTCAGGACGAGGTGCTTGAGGACATCGGCGAAATTGCCGGCGTGGAAGGCATGGCGATAGTTCATGCCCCTTGCCTTAAGCCAAGATGCCGGCATCGGCATCGAGATTCGCGCGAGCGACCCGCCGCCGGATGGATGCCGCGAGAGTCCCGGGCCTCGCGGGCAGCACGGGTCCCCTCTCCCCAACGGAAGAGGTAGCCGGTGGCGCCTGACGCGACGTCATGGGGCTGACCGGACGACCATCTCGCGATCACACCCTCGCGAAGGCCACGGCCTTCAGCGCGCGGCGTCGATGGCGACTTCGCCGGCCCGGCAATTCTGGCGCGCCACCTCGGGGCAGGGGGTGAAGCCGCGCAGATCCTTGGAGAAGCAGATCCGCACCTCCTGCAACCGGCCGCGCACGCAGGCGACCGACATCATGTCGGGGCGTAGGCCCTTGTTGGCGAGGACGAACTGGCGGGCGATCTCGATGGGGGCGGCCCGGGTGTCGGCCGTCGGGTTCTGGAACGCGTCCGGGATCGTCACCGCCTCGCGGGCGGTGCGGGTGGCCCGGAAATAGGCCGCCGGATCGAGGCCCGAGCAGGTGCCGTGCTGGCGCCATTCGTGGCGGGCAAGGCCGGGGCTCGGATAAACTTCGCCGGCTAATTCCATCGCCTGCCGGGTCGGCGCCCGCTCGACGCTGGCGCAGTTCGATGGGTAGCCCCTCGTGTATTGCGGCCACAGGCCGTGGACCACGAAGCCGAGGCCCCGGCCCGGCCGGCACTGGCCCTCCGCCTCGCGGCGCCCCCCATCCCCGTCGCAATAGGTCGGCGACCACGACAGGGCGAGGACGTAGAAGTCGAATTCCCCCGGCGTGCCGCGCTGGTCGTAGCCCTGCGCGAAGGCGGCGCCGGAGGCTCCGAACAGAGCGGCCGCGACCGCGAGGGCGCGTCGCCGGCTCACGGACGCGCTTCGCGGCAGGCCGTGGCGTAGGCGTAGGCGAGGTTGCGGTCGAGGCCGTGGACACAGAACTCGACGCCCCAATCGGCCCCGATGATCCCGAGGCCGTCACGCACGGAGTAATCCACCTTGCGGCGCACCCCGTCGGAGGTGGTGGCCACCGCGCTGCAATAGCGGCGGGGCACGAAGTCGAGGCCCCAGGGGCGCCAGGCCGTGCGTTCGATGTGGTCGTAGCTCAGGATGGTGAGCGACGAGTTCCAGAACTTCGCCTCCTTCTCGGCGAAGTGGGTCGAGAGCCGCTCCAGCACCTCGGGGGCCTGACAGCCGGGAATGTTGGCGTCGTAGTTGAACTCGCGCTCCTCGGCGGGGGTGATCTCCTCGCGGCCCGAGCGGGCGAAGGCCGGCTGCAGGGCGCCGGCCAGGGCGAGGCCGAGGGTGAAGGCGGCGAAAAGGCGATTCGGGCGCATGCCGGCAATCTTCTGCTGGAGTCCTTGACGATTGCGCGGAACGGTTGGCCGCTGCACCGTCGGAGTCAAGCTTGGGCGCCGGGGGCGCCGTCGGTTTCACGCCCCCTGGGGTGCGGGGGGCACAGTGGCTTGCCCGTCAGTAGATCGGACCCGACGGACCGGGGGCCGACAGGGACAGGGACTCCTGCTCGAATCCCGGCGCCGGCTCGTCGAAGGTGCGGCCGGTGGCGATCCGGGGCCGGGGCGCCGGCGCGGCGACGTAGGCGGACGGCGCGGGCCGTGCCCGGACCGGGGCCTGACGCGGCGCATGGGCGACCTGGGACGGCGCGGCGCGCAGGTTGTGGGACGTGGGACTCGCGCCGTAGGGATCGTCCTCCTCCACGTCGAGGGGGGCTTGCGGCGGGGCCGGCAGACGATCGACGGGGCGCGGCCGCGTCACGGGCCGGGGCACGCCATCGGCGCCCAGTTGGGGCGTGAATTTGATCAGCGGTTGGCAGATCCGCCGCAGGCCGCGCGGATCGTGGCGGGCGAGATCCACGTGGATGTGGTCGTAGTGGAACACGTTGGAGCCCGGCGCCAGCACCGTGGAGAAGCGGGCGCAGGCGCCCAAAAACACTTCCCGCAGAAAGCCTTGCTCGGCTTCCGTGCCGCGCCAGCCGCCCTTGACGGTGATGACGTAGCCGTCGGCGAGCTTGAACGACATGATGTCGACGGCATTGCCGAAGGAATGCTCGGACAGCTTGGCGCCGACCTGGTTGTTGCGGCCCCGGCAGGCATAGGTGCCGGCGTTGATCTCGGCCACCGGCTGGCCGAAATACAGGTTGGCGGCGGGCTGGATCGTATCCGCCAGCCACGCCTCGGCCTCGGCCAGGGCCGGGCAGGCCAGGGTGACCCGCTGCTTCAGGGCGACGCTGCCCCCCCCCAAACGCGTCACCCGGTAGGGCTGCAGCATGCCGCACACGCCCGGCCCGTCGATGGCCTTGGCCGGGGTGATGAACTCGCTCGGCTGGACTAAGTTCTTGGCGTTGCAGGCCAGTTCGGCCTGGTCGCGCCAGGGCTCGCGCTGCTCAAACTTGTTGAGCGCGCAACCGGTGAGCCCCGCGCCGAACAGCGCCAAGGCGGAGAACGCGAGAACTGGACGCCACATGACGAAGACGATGCGCGGTTTTGCGTAAACGCTCCGTCAACGATGCGGCGAGCTGGCGGGGGCTGTGGATACCTGTTGACAGATCGCAGGCCAGGTCGGACTCACCGCGCATGCTGTCCCTCGTCGATCTTCGCACCCGGATCTCCGCCGGAACCCTCGATCCCGCCGGGGCCGTCGCCCTGTCGCGGGCGGCCATCGCGGCCCGCGAGCCGAGTCTGCAGGCCCTTGCGCATGTGGCGCCCGATCCCGTGATCCCCCGCGACGGCCCCCTCGCCGGCATCGCCGTCGGCCTCAAGGACATCATCGATACGGCCGATATGCCCACCGAAATGGGCTCGCCCCTCTATGCTGGCTGGCGGCCGAAGGCCGACGCGGCCGTCGTCTCCCGCCTGCGGGCGCTCGGGGCCGTGCCCCTCGCCAAGACCGTCACGTGTCCCTTCGCGAGCCGCGACCCCGCCGGAACCGTGAATCCGCACGATCCCCACCACACCCCCGGCGGCTCGTCGGCCGGTTCGGCGGCAGCCGTCGCCGCCGGCCTCCTGCCCCTGGCGCTCGGCACCCAGACGGCCGGTTCGGTGATCCGCCCGGCGGCCTTCTGCGGCGTCGCGGCGATCAAGCCCTCGTTCCGCCTGCTGCCGACGGTGGGGGTGAAGACCTTCTCGTGGGCCCTCGACACGGTCGGTCTGTTCGGCGCCGGCATCCGCGACATCGCCCACGCCCTCGCGCTGCTGGCCAGCCGTCCGGCTCTCGATCTCCAACCCGAGGGAGTCGCCGCGCCCCGGATCGGCTTGGTGCTGCAGGAGTTTGCTGGCCCCGCCGATCCCGACGCCGTCGCGGCCCTGCAGCGCGCGGCGCGCGCGGCCGAGGCCGCCGGGGCGAGGGTCACGGACTTCACCCTGCCGCAACAGTTCGTCGAGGCCTGGGCCATCCACATGACGGTGCAGGGCTTCGAGGCGCGCCAAGCCCTGGCCTGGGAATACGCCCACCATCGCGAGGCCCTGGGGCCGGAACTGCGGGCCGAACTCGACGGGGCCCAGGCCCTCGACGCCTCGGCCTACGACGCGGCCCGCCGCACGGCCCATCGGGCCCGGCGCGTTCTCAAGGACGTATTCTCTGAGTTCGATGCGCTCCTCACCGTCTCGGCCCCCGGCCGGGCTCCGGCCGGGCTCACCAGCACGGGTGACGCGCGCTTCAACCGCCTTTGGACCCTCATGGGTGTGCCTTGCGTCAACGTGCCCGTACCGGGGGACGGCCTGCCCCTCGGTGTGCAGGTCGTCGCGCGCTTCGGTGACGACGGGCGGGCACTCGCCGTGGCGCGACTGATCGAGGCCGCTCTCGCGAAGTCGCGCCGGGGGTGATCCCCGATCGCCTCGATGCCCCCTCATGCGGTCACCGCGCTTGAGCCCTTGAAGTCCGGCGGCTATCGCGACCGCTCGCCCCTCGACGTGAGCCTCCATCCGCCAATGCATTCCTGGAAGCAGGCTGTAGCCCAGGCCTTCGACAGGGCCGAGGGCTACGACGCCGCCGCGGTCATCCAGGCGCGGGTGGCCGAGGGCTTGGCGACCCGCGTCGCGGCCCTGCCCCTCGCGACGGCGCCGCGCGTTCTCGAGATCGGCTGCGGCACCGGGCTCCTGACGGCGGCCCTGCATCAGCGGATCACGCCCGGCGCGTATCTCGCCACGGATCTCGCCCCTGCCATGATCCTGCGTTGCCGCGCGCGTCTCGGATCGGGGCCGCGTTTCGTGGTGATGGACGGTGAGCGTCCGTGCCTCGCGTCCGGCTTCGACCTCGTTTGTTCGAGTCTGGCCGCGCAATGGTTCGAGGATCTGCCCGGCGCCCTGACGCGGCTCGCCGGGCTTCTCGCACCGCGAGGCCATCTCGCCGTGGCGACCCTGGCCGCCGGGACCTTCGCCGAATGGCGCCAAGCCCACGCCGATATCGGCCTCACGGCCGCGACACCGAACTATCCCACGGCAGCGGACCTCGAGGCGCTTCGTATCCCAGGCTGCACCGTCGCGGTCGCGTACGAGCCTTTGGTGGAGGTGCATGCCGATGGGCGTGCCTTCCTCAACGCCCTGCGGGCCATCGGCGCCGGCACGCCGGCCGGCCGCGCACCCCTGTCCCCCGGAAGCTTGCGGCGTGTCCTGCGCCGCTTCGAAGCGGCCGGGGCGCGCGTCACTTACGAGATCGCGACGCTCCTGATCCAACGTAGCTGAGGATCAGACCTGTCTCGGTCCGCCGAAGACTTCGCCGGCCTCCTGGCTCAGCAGGAAGACGCCCTGCGCGCCAAGCAGATTCCAGACCCACCACGGCATCGCGAAGCGCATGGGTCTGCCCCGTGCATCGAGGGCCGTGGCTTTCTCGATCCGCGCCCCCACCGTCCGGCAGAGACCGACGAAATCCCGGATGGTGCAGTGGTGGATGTTCTGGGTCTCGTACCATTCCTCCGGCATCAGGGGCGTGACCGGCATCCGGCCGCGAAAGCCGAGTTCCGCGCGCACGCGCCAATGTCCGAAATTCGGGAACGAGATCACCACCTGCCGCCCGATGCGCAGGAGGTGTTCGAGGACGATGCGTGGGTTGCGCGTCGCCTGGATGGTCTGGGACAGGATCACCACGTCGAAGGCGTCGTCGGGGTAGTTGGCGAGATCCGTATCGGCGTCGCCCTGAATCACCGGCAGGCCGCGTGCGAGACATGCGTTGACGCCGTGGCGCGAGAGTTCGATGCCGCGCCCATCGATGCCACGCCGATCCCGCAGAAGCGCCAGGAGCGTGCCGTCGCCGCAGCCGATATCGAGGACTCGCGCCCCCGGGGGCACGAGTCCTAGGACCACGAGATGGTCGATCCGCGCCCCGTCCCGTTCGCCCTGCGGCAGCGAGGCGGCGGCATCCCAGGGCGCCGGAGGGGTGTCGCGCAGTTGCTTCACAGGCCGCGTGCCCGGGCGGCGGCGTCGATGAAGCCGTGCGCGGCCGCGAACATCACCGGCTCATCCAGCAGGAAGGCGTCGTGCCCCTTGTCGCTCTCGATCTCGACGAAGGCCACCGCCGCCGAGGCCGCGTTGAGGGCGTGCACGATGGCGCGGGAATCGGCCGTGGGGAACAACCAGTCGGAGGTGAAGGACATGACGCAGAACCGAGTCTTCGTGTCCTTGAAGGCCTTGGCGAGGACGCCGCCATGGTCTGCGGCGAGATCGAAGTAATCCATGGCGCGGGTCAGATACAGGTAGGCGTTGGCATCGAATCGCTCGACGAAGCTGAGGCCCTGGTGGCGTAGGTAGCTCTCGATCTGGAAATCGGCATTGAACGAGAAGGTCGGGGCCGAGCCGTCCTGGAACCGTCGCCCGAACTTGCGGTGCAGGGCCGGCTCCGACAGGTAGGTGATGTGCGCGCCCATGCGGGCGACACCGAGCCCCTTGGCCGGACGCGTACCGGCTTCGAGGTAGCGTCCTTCGGCCCAGGCGGGATCGGCCATGATCGCCTGCCGACCGACCTCGTGGAACGCGATGTTCTGGGCCGAGTGGCGTGCCCCCGTGGCGATGGGCATGGCGGCGAACACCCGCTCCGGGTAGAGCGCCGCCCATTGCAGCACTTGCATGCCACCCATCGAGCCGCCGATACACAGGAACAGGTCGCGGATGCCGAGGCGATCCAGCAGCATGGCCTGCGCCCGGACCATGTCGCGGATGGTCACGAGGGGAAAATCGAGGCCGTAGGCCCGGCCCGTCGCCGGATCGGTGGAAGCCGGCCCCGTGGAGCCCATACAGGAACCGACGACGTTGGAGCAGACGACGAAGTAGCGGTTGGTGTCGATGGGCTTGCCCGGCCCCACCAGGGTCTCCCACCAGCCGCGCTTGCCCGTCACCGGATGGGTATGGGCGAAATGCTGGTCCCCCGTGAGCGCGTGGCAGATGAGCACCGCATTGGAGCGGTCGGCATTGAGGGTGCCGGCGGTCTGATAGGCGATCTGGAACGGCGCCAGGAGCACGCCCGCATCCATCGCCAGGGGCTCGTCAGGACCGAACTGCACGATCTGGCCCTGCGTGCTCGGCGCCTCTGCCTCAGCGACGGTGGGGGGGGGCACCGGGACGGCAGACTCGGTGCGGCTCTGGGCGGCGGGATCGAGCGACAGGGTCATGGAGTAAGGGGAGGTGTTGGGATGAGAGTGAGAGTGTTCTCGGGGGTGACGATCTATCCGTGGAGAACACACAGCGGTTCGGCGTGGAGACGGACCGACCCATCGCGCCTGAGTGGATCGGAGGTAGTGTGCGCCCAATCATGCGTCAACGAAACCATGGGCGATGGGATTCTCACCACTTGGCCTTCGGATCGCGCGACAGGGACCGTGAAAATGCGTTTTAGAAGTGCGTTTCTCGCAAAAAATTGCTCCTTCCCGACAACCTCGCCTAGGGTGCCTCTATTGATTTGCCGGCGAAATAGAAACTTTCCTAGCGACATGAATTGGTCTCTGCCGCGTGTCTGCGCGGGGCGTGGAGCCTCATCCCTTGCCTGAATCCCTGGATCATCGGGCCGAATCCCTCGCGGCCCTTGGGTGGACAGCTTACTTCGCCGACCAGGTCGGAGAATGGCCGGGCGAGCCCATGCGCATCGGCATGGTGCATCGCTCGCGAATGAGTGCTATTGGCGCCGAAGGATCGATTAGGCTCGCTCTCCCGCCCCGCACCAACACGGGCGCCTACGCCGTCGGCGACTGGGTCCTCGTCGACCCCCTCACCTGGACGATCCTGATGCGTCTGGAGCGCAAGACTCTTCTCGCCCGGCGCGTGGAGGGCAGCGCGGTGCCACAGCTCGCCGCCGCCAATGTCGATACCCTCTTCATCGCCACATCCTGCAATGCCGACTTCAACGTCGGCCGCCTGGAGCGTTACCTCGCCCTCGCCAATCAGGCCGGGACGGAGCCGGTGATCCTACTCACCAAGGCCGATATGGCGGACGATATTGAAACCTATCGTCTGCAGGCCGAGGCCTTGCAGCGCGACCTGCCCGTGGTGATCCTCAACCCCCGCGAAACGGAGGCGGCCGCTTCCCTCGCACCCTGGTGCGGACCGGGACGGACGGTCGCCCTCGTCGGCTCCTCCGGCGTCGGCAAATCGACCCTGGTCAACACCCTGGTGGGGGAGGGGGCGGGCGAACCCCAGCTGACCGGCGGCATCCGCGAGCACGATGCCAAGGGGCGCCACACCACCACGGCGCGCTCGCTCCACGCCATCGCGGGTGGCGGCTGGGTCATCGACACACCAGGGATGCGCACCCTCCACGTCAGCGATGCGGCAGAGGGGATCGAGACCCTGTTCGCCGAAATCACCGAACTGGCGCCCCTGTGCCGGTTTCGCGATTGCACCCACGAGCACGAGCCGGGTTGCGCCGTCCGGGCGGCGGTGGCCGAGGGAAGTCTCGATCCCGAGCGCCTGTCGCGCTGGCGCAAGCTCCGCGACGAGAACCGGGTGAACACGCCGGTGATGACCGGCCCGCGCGGCAACAAGAAGCGGTGAGCCGGCCATGACCGCTTGGCCGCCCCTCGACCGTGAACGGTTCGCCAAATGCCGCGCCCTCATGGAGCGCGGCGCGACGCCGGGTGAGCGCGCCGCCGGCCGGGCCGCCGCCACCCGTATCGCCGCCGCCGCCGGGCTCACCTTGGCGCAGGCCGAGCGAGCGGGGACGGTGCGTTCGGAGACCGCCAAGCCACGGTCGACCCCGACTTATGCTTGGCAGAGGCCCAAGGCCCCGCCGACTCCGATCACCCTCGAGGAATTGCAAGCTCAGAAGCTTGCGGCGGAGGCGCGCCGCCGCGGACAAGCGGAGCGAGCGGCCAAGCGCCGGCGGGCGGTCCTCGCCGAGCAGGAACGCCAGAACGTCGCTGTCCGCGCCGCGCAGGCCGAGCGTGACCGGATTTGGGCAGAGGCCCGGGGATCAGGGACATAGATCGGACGGAACCGTGGGAAACCGCTACGGCCTCGAAATTCGAAGTGCCTGCGCCGCCGATGCGGCGGGCCTCGCAGTGCTGCTCGCCGAGGCGGGACTTACGCTTCCGGCGGACACCCTCGCCGAACGCCTTGACGCGATGCGGGCCGTGGGCGGTGCGGTGCTCATCGCGCAGGAATGGGGGCCGCCAAGCGGCCTCGTGGTGCTGCACTGGTATCGGACCTTGAGCGAGGCAAGGCTCGTCGCGCAGATCACCACTCTGTTCGTAGGCGTGGAACAACGCCGTCGCGGCGTCGGCCGCCTTCTCCTCAAGTCCGCCTCGCAGGCTGCCCGCATGGCCGAGTGCGACATGCTTCAGATCGTGGCGCCTCCCGATCTGGCCGACCTCGATGCCTTCTGCCGCGCCACCGGTTTCACGCCCGGCGGCCCCGGCTTCGTACGACCGCTGCGGAAGGGACGTTGAGCGCCGTCGCGCTCGTCAAGGCGAGCGAGCTTTGTTAGACGGTGTCCTCGCGATCACCCCGGCCCGTTCCATGTCGTCTTCCGCTTCGCCTGCCTCCATCCGCCCGGTGCCCCGTCCGGGGGTCCTGGCCATCGAGGCCTACGTGCCCGGCAAGAGCGGGGCGCCGGGGGCGCACAAGGTGCACAAGCTCTCCTCCAACGAGACGCCCCTCGGACCGAGCCCGCTCGCCCTCGAGGCCCTGCGGGAGGCGTCCGCCAAACTCGAACTCTACCCGGACGGGACCTCGGCGCGCCTGCGCGAGGCCATCGGTCGCCGCTATGGCCTCGACCCCGCCCGCATCGTCTGCGGCGCCGGCTCCGACGAACTGCTGTCCTTCCTCGCCTACGCCTATATGGGACCGGGCGACGAGGGCATCTTCTGCGCCCACGGCTTCCTCGTCTACCGCATCGCCATCCTGGCGGCCGGCGGCACCCCCGTGGTGGTGCCCGAGCGCGACCTGACGGCCGATGTCGACGCGATGCTGGCCGCCGTGACGCCACGCACGAAGATCGTCTACCTCGCCAACCCCAACAACCCGACGGGCACCTACCTGCCGTTCGACGAGGTTCGCCGCCTGCACGCGGGCTTGCCGCCGCACGTCCTCCTCGTCCTCGACGGGGCCTATGCCGAGTATGTCCGCGCCAACGATTACAGCGCCGGCCTCGACCTCGTGCTCGAGTCCCAGAACGTGGTGATGACCCGGACCTTCTCGAAGATCCACGGTCTCGCCTCTCTGCGGATCGGCTGGATGGTGGCTCCGGCCGAGGTGGCGGATGCCGTGAATCGCATCCGGGGGCCGTTCAACCTCTCGGGACCGGGCATCGCCGCCGGGGCCGCGGCCATTGCCGACGAGGCGCATGTGGCGGCGGCGGTCGCACACAACGACACCTGGCTCGCTTGGATGACGCGAAAGGTGACGGCCCTTGGGCTCACCGTGACACCGAGTGTCGCCAACTTCGTCCTCGTGCATTTCCCCGACGAGGCCGGGCGCGGCGCGGCGGAGGCGGACGCATTCCTGACCGCACACGGTATTATCGCCCGGCGAGTCTCGTCCTACGGCCTGCCCCAGGCCCTGCGCGTCACCGTCGGCAGCGAGGAGGCCAACCGCGCCTTCCTCGCCGCGCTGACGGACTTCGTCGAGGGCGCTCCGCGTGCCTGAAACGAAAGCGCCGCTCGTCGGCACCCTCGCCATCGTTGGCCTCGGGCTCATCGGTTCGTCCATCGCCCGGGGGACGCGGCAGTACGGCCTCGCGAAACGCATCGTGGCCATCGACCGCGATCCGGGCGTGGTGGAGCGGGTCCGGGCGCTCGGCCTCGCCGAGATCGTGACGAGCGATGTCGCCGCCGGCGTCGCCGAAGCCGACCTCGTGATCCTATGCGTGCCCGTGGGCGCCGTGGGCACCGTGGCGGAAGACATGGCAACGGCGTTGAAGCCCGGCGCCATCGTGTCCGATGTCGGCTCGGTGAAGGCCTCCGTAGTGGCGGCCGTGGCGCCGCATCTGCCCAAGGGAGTCGCCTTCGTGCCGGCCCATCCCGTGGCCGGCACCGAATATTCCGGACCGGATGCCGGGTTCTCGACCCTGTTCTCCGGGCGCTGGTGCATCCTCACCCCGCCGGAGGGCACGGATCCGGACGCCGCCGCGCGGGTTCAGACATTCTGGGAGGGCCTCGGCGCCATCGTCGAGACCATGACGCCCGAGCACCACGACCTCGTGCTCGCCATCACCAGCCACGTGCCGCACCTCATCGCCTACAACATCGTCGGCACCGCCGCCGATCTCGAGACGGTGACGCAGTCGGAAGTGATCAAGTTCTCGGCTGGCGGCTTTCGCGATTTCACCCGCATCGCCGCCTCCGACCCGACCATGTGGCGCGACGTGTTCCTCACCAACAAGGACGCGGTGCTGGAGATGCTCGGGCGCTTCAACGAGGATCTCGCGGCGCTCGCCCGCGCCATCCGCTGGGGCGACGGCGAGGCCCTGCACGAGTTGTTCACCCGCACCCGCGCCATCCGCAAGGGCATCGTCGCCATGGGGCAGGAGACGGCGGAAGCGGATTTCGGCCGCGCTCGGTCGGGGCCTACGCCCGAGAAAGTGCCGCCCGTCGCTTGAGGGCGGCACTTCCCAAAGGGCGCCTCAGACGAGGCCGAGTTTCTGCGCCAGTCCGATGCGCTGGAGCTTGCCAGTGGCGCCCTTGGGGATCTCATCGAGGATGAGGATCTTGGCCGGCACCTTGAAGGCGGCCAAGCGCTCCTGGGCAAAGCCCCGTAGTTCCTTCTCCACCAGGGTCTGACCCTCGCGTAGGACGATGGCCGCCGCGACGTCCTCACCGAGCTTGTCGTGCGGCATCGCGAAGGTGACGCATTGCGACACGGCGGGGTGGTCCATGAGGATTTCGTCCACCTCGCGCGGCGAGATTTTTTCGCCGCCCCGATTGATGATCTCCTTGAGGCGTCCCGTGAGCGACAGGTAGCCCTCCGGTGTCAGCGAACCCTGGTCGCCCGTGCGGAACCAGCCCTGCTTCGTGAACGCCTCGGCATTGGCCTTGTCGTTGTTCTCGTAGCCCGCCATCACGTTGTCGCCCCGGATGACGATCTCGCCGATCTCGCCGGCGGGCAGGGGCTCGCCCTCGTCGTCGACGATGGCGATCTCGGGGCCGGCGGCAAGGCCCACCGAACCGGCGTAATGCGGCCGGGGCGGCAGGGGGTTCGAGGCCATCTGGTGCGACGCCTCGGTCATGCCGTAGGCCTCGATGAGGGGCGCGCCGAACACGTCCTCGATCTCCTTCATCACCTGCGGCGGCATGGAGGAGGAGGAGGAGCGGATGAACCGCAGCGGGTTGGCGTCGATGATCTCCTTGTTGCGGCCGGCACGGGCGAGGATTGCCTGGTGCATGGTCGGCACCGCCGTGTACCAGGTCGGGCGCACCTCACCCATCCAGCCGAAGAACTTCAGGGCGTTGAAGCCCGGCGTGCAGGAGACCTGACCGCCGGCCGAGAGTGGCGCCAGGATGCCGGCGATGAGCCCGTGGATGTGGAACAGCGGCATGATGTTGAGGCCGCGATCCTCCGCTGTAAACGCGAGCGTCTCGCGGATATTGCGGGCCGAGGCGCAGACATTCGACTGCTTCAGGGGCACAATCTTCGGGCGCGAGGTGGTGCCGGAGGTGTGGAGCACGAGGGCGATGTCGTCGGGCTCGGCCGGGCCGCCCTTGGCGGCGGGGGCAGCCGCGTCGTTCGCGAAGGTCAGCGTGAAGGAGCCCGCCCCCTCTTCGGGGGTCGGACGCAGGCGCACCACCGGCACGCCGAGCTTTTCGGCCACCGCCACGGCCGGCGTCTCGGAGCCTTCCGCGACCACCAGCAGCTTGGCGTTGAGGTCGGAAAGGTAGAAGTTGAATTCGTCGGCCTTGTAGCTCGGGTTGAGTGGCGCCGAGGTGGCGCCCGCCGCGATGGCGATGAAGGCCGCGGCCATTTCCGGCCCGTTGTCGAGGACGATGCCGACGCGGTCGCCCCGGCCGATCCCTTGGGCATTGAGGGCCGCGATGGTGCGGTCGGTGAGGGCGCGTAAGCCTCCGAAGGTCAGGGGCACGCCGCCGGGGCTCGACAGGGCGGTGGCCGCGTCGGCGCCCGTCTGGATCAGCGCATGCAGGGTGGTGGCGTTCTCGGCCATGGGGACGGTATCCTCAATTGGAGCTGCCTTCGGATTCTCGAAGGCGGTTCGCCGCATGAGCGGCGGTGCGCGGTCACGCTTGCCGGCGATCGCGTGCGACCGCCGGAGAATCTGCTTGTCAGGCGGCCGTGATGACGAGGCGCCCCTGCGCCCGCTCGAGGCTCTGCGACAGCAGGCGCATCAGGGCATAGACCGTGCCGATATGCGGCGTCGGCGTCTCGGTGAGGCGCCCGAGTTCGATGATGGAGCCGACGAGGGCCTCGAGCTCGATGGGCCGTCCGGCCTCGACGTCCTGCAGCATCGAGGTCTTGTGGGCGCCGACCTTTTCCGCCCCGGCGATGCGCTTCTCGATGCCGAGCTTGAAGGTGATCCCGAGCTTGCCCGCGATTTCCTGCGCTTCGCGCATCATGTCGGCGGCCAGAGCCCGCGTCTCGGGGAACTGGCAGATATCCACGAGGGTGGCGTGGCTCAGGGCCGAGATCGGGTTGAAGCTGAGGTTGCCCCAGAGCTTGAGCCAGATCTCGGCCCGGATGTCGGAGGTGACGGGTGCGCGGAACCCGGCCTTGATGAGGCGCTGGGCCAGGGACTGCACGCGTGGGCTCATGGAACCGTCGAGCTCGCCGAGACCGAAGCGGTGGCCTTCGATCACCTGCACCACGCCCGGCTCCGTCAGCACGGCGGCGGGATACACGACGGAGCCGATGACGTGCTTCGGATCGAGGTGCTTGGCGATGAGCGCGCCCGGATCGGCGGTCTCCAAGTGGGTGCCGGTCAGATCCCCACCGTGACCACCCGAAAAATACCACCACGGAATGCCGTTCTGCATGGTCACCACCATGGTGTCGGGACCGATGAGGTGATGCAGGTCGGCGGCGATGGGGCCGACTTGATGCGCCTTGACGGTCAGCAGCACGATGTCGTGCTTGCCGGCCTCGTCCATGGATTTCGTGGCGCGCAAATTCTTGGCGTGGATCTCGGAGCCGTCCTCCTCGATGAGGCGCATGCCGTTCGCCTGGATGGCGTCGAGATTGGCGCCGCGCGCGATGAAGGTGACGTCCTCGCCGACGTTGGCGAGGCGTACGCCCAGGAATCCGCCGATGGCGCCGGCGCCGACGATGGCGATGCTCATATGGGTGTCCCTTGAAATCCGTGTCCGGCAATCGTGTGTCGGGCGGGCCGATGCGTGGCCCGCCGGGGGGAGCGTCAGGCGAAGGGGTTCGAGAGAACGCCGATTCCGTCGATCTCGACCTCGACGGTGGCGCCCTTCGGGATCGGCCCGGCACCGTTGGAGGTTCCGCAGGCGATGAGGTCGCCGGGCTCAAGGGTGATGCCGCGCGAGATCAGGGCGACGATCTCGTGTGGCTTGAAGATCATGTCGGCCACCGGATAACGCTGCCGTTCGCGACCGTTGACCCGAACAGCGACGGAGAGATCGTCGGGCGTGAGGCCCGTGGCGATGACCGGGCCGAAGGGACCGAACCCGTCGAAGCCCTTCGAGCGAGTCCATTGCACGAAGCTCGGATCGGCTTTGAGCACCTCCAGGGCGGTGACGTCGTTGACGCAGGTATAACCGAAGATGTGCTCCGCCGCCGCCTCGGGCGTGAGATCGCGCCCGCGTCGGCCAATCACGATGCCGAGTTCGCCCTCGAACAGGAGGCGGCCGACGCCGTCCGGAACCGTCACGGTCTCGCCGCTCGCCCGGTAGGTGTTGGGGGGCTTCACGAAGAACAGCGGGTTCTCGGGCCGGTCCAGGCCCTGCTTCTCCGCTGCCGCGTGGAAGTTGTTCCACAGGGCGATGAGCTTGGAAGGCCGGCACGGCAGGTCGAGGGTCACGTCGGCAAGGGCGAGGGTTTCGCCCGTGGGGGCCGGATCGGAGAAGAGGTCGCCGGTGTGGACGGCGATCCGATCCCCGTCGAGGCGGCCGAAGCCGCCCCGGCCGTCATGGGTGTAGCGGAGCCAGTGGGCCATGGTCTCAGGCATTCCGAGCGATGACCCGGGCCCGCCAGGGCTTCAACACGGCGATGGCGAGGATCGAGGCGAGGATGTTGGCGCCGGCCGCGACGAGGAACACGCCGTCCCAGCTCGCCGAGCTCTGCTGCAGATAGTTGGCGGCGGGGACGAGGAGGGCGGCCGTGCCCTTGGCGGTGTAGAGCAGGCCGGCATTGGTGGCGGCGAACTTGGTGCCGAAGGTGTCGGTGCAGGTGGAGGGGAACAGGGAGTAGATCTCACCCCAGGCGAAGAACACGAAGCCCGAGAGCAGCACGAACCACAGGGGATCGTG
>NZ_FOPM01000006.1 GCF_900113485.1 Methylobacterium gossipiicola | reverse complement strand
CGCCCGGCCTGAGCTTGGGATTTGTCGTGGTCCGTCAGGCAGTTGTCGAACCCGACATCAAACCGCATTCACCATTCGTTAGCCATGAGTCGTGATACTTGCCGCAACCGCCCTCGCCGGATTCCCGCCATGCCCCTCAAGATCGAGCTGAAGCCGTTCGAACGCCTGCTGATCGGCGGAACGGCGATCCGCAACGGCTCGCGCCGTTCCTCCTTCGTCATCGAGACGGTGACGAACTTCCTGCGCGAGAGCGACATCATTCACGAGAGCGAGGCCGACACGGCCTGCAAGCGTCTCTATCTCACCCTGACGGTGCTCTACCTCGCTGAGCCGACGCAGGAGGCGGAAGACCTCCTCGTGCGCCAAGCCGGCGCTCTGCTGGAGGCAGCCCCCTCGATGGCCCCCTACATCAGCGACATCCTCGGTTTCGCGGCTGAGCGCGAGTTCTACCGCGCCCTCAAGCGCTGCAAGGACCTCATCCAGTACGAGCAATCCCTGAGCGACCGCCTCGCCGCCTCGGAGTGAGCGGGGAGGGGGCTTCGCCCTTTGTCGCCGCCTCCGCGCGGTCGCTCGCCCACGCGAAAGGCCCCCTCCTTCCGGCAAAGAGGGGGCCTTTCGCGTCGCGTCGATGCCGGGGGCGGTGGAGGTCTTCCGTGCCCTATCGTCCGGGGTTGGGGATCAGGCCGGGTGGGACGAGCCCGGCCGGCGCCGCCGGGCGGACCTTGGGGGCGGGCGGCTTTCCGGCGGGCGCCGCCGCGACGGGCTTGCGCGGGCCGATGGAGCCCGTGGTCGCGACGTCCGGAATCGAAGCCGAATCGCGCATCGGAACGATGGGAGAATCGATGCCGTAGATGTCGTCGCGGAAATGCGCGCGGCCGTCCGGGGTCGCGTAGCCCGTGAGGTACACGAACGTCACGGGGATCTGCTTGGCGAGCTTGATGTCGAGGCGCTCGTTGGTGGCGATGTGGCTCTCGATTTCCATGGGGCCCCAGGTCGAGGCGGGACCGGTCGGCCCCGGCGTGCCCTCGAGCAGCCAGCCGGCGAGTTCCTTCACGCCCGCCACCCGCACGCAGCCATGGGAATGGAACCGGACCTCGCGGGCGAACAGCGACTTCGACGGCGTGTCGTGCATGTAGACCGCTTGGCGGTTCGGCATGTCGATGCGCACCTGGCCCAGCGAATTGTCGAGGCCGGAATCCTGCCGCAGGGTGTAGTTCGCCGCCTTCTCGCTCGCCCAGTCGATGGCGGTGGGGTCGACCTCCGTGCCGCCGGGTCCGAGGATGCGGATGCGCTCGCGGGCGAGATACCCCGGGTCCTTGCGCATCTTCGGGATGATCTCCTTCTTGATGATGGAGACCGGCAGGGTCCAGGTCGGGTTGAGGTTCACGTCGGTGATGCGCGCCTCGATGCGCGGAGTCGCCTTGTCGGGCTTGCCGACCACGGCGACGTAGCGGCGCACCACGGTGCCGCGCTCCACGGCCTCGACGGTGGCGGACGGGATGTTCACCACCACGTAGCGGTCGCCGAAGGGAAAGCTGGAGCCCATCTGCCGATTGGCCGAGGCCGCGAGCTGGCGCTGGCGCGTGGCTGCCGGCACGTTGAGCGCCGCCACGGTCTGGCGGCCGAGGAGGCCGGTCTCCGGCAGGCCGTGCCGGGCCTGGAAGCTCTTCACCGCCGCCACCAGGGGGGCGTCGAGGACGTCCGAGACCGGGGCGTCGGCGGGCAGGTCGCCCACGAGGGCGAGGTGCTTGCGCAGGGCCGGGATCGCGGGATCGCGGGCGCCGGGCTTCACCACCAGCCCCGGCGGCAGGCTCGCCCAGCCGCCGGCCTCGGCCAGCGCCTGATAGCGGTCGGCCATCTTCATGGTGTCGACGAAGGTCGCGGGGCTGAAACTCGGCATCGGATCGGCCGAGACACGGGCGACCACGAGGGGGGGCAACTCGCGCGATTTTTTCGCGGGAATATCCTTGGCGGCCGCCTGCGCATCGGAGGCGGGGGCCACCGACGGAACCGGAGCCGGTGTTTGGGCCACGGGCGCCGCCGCCGGGGCGGGCGCCTCGACGCGCGGAGCGTCGGCCTTCGGCGCGGCCTTCGGGGCCGCGTCAGGGATGGCCGGTTCGGCCCGGGCCGCTTGCCCCCACGGCGACAGGCTCGCGCACAGGGCGGTGACGAAGAGCGTGTGGCGCGAAAGCATCGCGGACCCCTGAACCGACGGTTTCCCCGACCATGCGGGCCGCTGGTTACCAATTTCCTGCCGGCCGTGACGCTGGAACCCGGCCGCTCTACGTCAGGGGCCAAACCACACACGGAGACATGACGCATGACGGATACGATCGCGCCACCCCGGCATCCCGCCATCCGCCCCGGCGCCACCGCGATCGTCACGGGCGCGGCGAGCGGCATCGGCCTCGCCGCCGCCACGCGCTTTTCCGCCGAGGGCATGGCCGTCTGGCTCGCCGATCTGCCGGGCGAGGCCCTCGACGCCGCCCGCGCCACCGTGGCGGCGGCGGCCCAGGGCGACGCGCCCGTCCGGGCCTTCCCCACGGATGTCGGGGACCGGGCGGCGATGGAAGCCCTGCGGGACGCCGCCTGCGCCGAGGGGCCGCCGGCTCTTCTCATGCTCAATGCCGGCATCGAGGCCGGCGGGCAGCTGTTCTCCGAGGCCGAGACCTGGCACCGCATCCTCGACACCAACCTGTGGGGCGTCGTGAACGGGATCCACGCCTTCGCGCCGGCGATGATCGAGGCCGCCGCGCCTGGCGCCATCGTGGTCACGGGCTCGAAGCAGGGCATCACCACGCCGCCGGGCAACACGCCCTACAACGTCTCGAAGGCGGGGGTGAAGGCGGTGACGGATGCCCTGGCGCACGACCTGCGCAATCGGGGGAACGGCCACGTCACCGCCCACCTTCTCATTCCGGGCTTCGTCTATACGGGCCTCACCAAAGCGCGTGGTGTAAAAGAGAAGCCCGCGGGCGCCTGGACGCCGGAGGAGACGGTGGATGTCCTTCTCGCCGGGCTGGCGCGGGGCGACTTCTATATCCTGTGTCCCGACAACGAGACCACGCGGGAACAGGACGCGAAGCGCATTGCCTGGGCGGCGGGCGACATCATCGAGAACCGTCCCGCCCTGTCACGCTGGCACCCGGATTACGCGGAGGCGTTCCGGGCGTTCTCCAGGGGGCGCTGACACGAGGCATGTCCCGTCGGCGATTCGTCCGACTCCGAAAGGCGATTCCGGATCCGCGGATGCGCGGTCGAGAGATTTGAACCGGAGGCACGCTGTTCGGCCGCCCCGGATCCGCGGCCGAGACCGTCGTCGGCCACGGACCGCCGAATTTATAGGAATTTATTGACATTTTAGGGAGAATGGACCACCTTGAACGGCTTTCGCAGCAGGGGATGGCCATGCGTGAGATTCTGCCGGTGACCACCTCGAATGCGCTTCGCTGGCAGCTTGCCGCGCTCGATGTCGAGGCAAAGCTCGTCCGCGTGCGCTTGGCGCTCAAGGCGTTCAACCCGTTGCAGCCGCGCGTCCCGGCCGGCACCCGGGAGGGCGGACGATGGGCCGGCGACGGCACCGCGGATCGGACCGGCGACGGTTCCCTGATCCAGCCCGTCGCGGGCCGGGAGCGGGACCGGCTCTCCGGCGCGGAGCTTGCCAAGGATCCCTACCTCAACCGCCATATCGTCGATAGGCATATCGGGAAGACCGACGCAGAGATGATCGAACGCGTCGCGGACAGTTACAGGCGAGGGCTGTTCGGTCTGCTGCCGCCGATCTTACCCTATAAAAGGGACGGATCCTTCGAGTCGATCGAGTCTGCGAGAACCTACATCAGGGAGGCTCTGGAAAAGAATACAGACGCCGTTCAACGGGTCGCGGAAGGGGCGGAGCCTGACGCCTGGCTCAAGTCGCGCTTCGGCTATCCGACCGGTCGAGAGGCCGTGAGCATCCCGAAGGATACGCCTATCCGCATGAGGACGACCTATGGCGTCGGCATATATATAGTCCATGATCGCTCGGCGGAGAGGGGATTTCGCATCATCACGGCTTTTCCTATGAATGATGATGAGGAGGTAGAGAAAAAATCGAGCACCTATCTTGATCTGCAGGAGATAAGGGTGAATCCTTATTGGAAGGAATTTACTGGCGAATTTCATCTCTATGTCCATATTTATGGGTATACATGGGAGCATATTGTCGGGTACATCATGCAGAAAAGAAGCAAAGAAGAGGCCCTGGAAGTCAAAGCGTTTCTTGCCGATCTGCTTGAAAAAAATTCGAGTGACCAGGAGCTCGAAGATATCTGGGCCTATTCTTCCGCCCATGTCTATCCAACATGCAAAGAGGGCTACAGGGACTTTTACAAGCTGATCTGCGATACGGCAGACCAGCATGTGCGAGGCGTTCTGCCCAGGAGGGTCAGTGCCATGCGCGACCCGTGATGCTGTCCCGCGCAAGGTTGCGACACTCGATCGTCCAGAGGGCCGATCTCTTCGACCGGGTCGAGGGGCGGAGCCCCGGATGAGCGCTCGGGGGGCAGGCGCACGAGCGGCGCAGCGTGGCCGATCCGCCTTGAGGGCGTGTCCCTTGGCGAGATTCCTGCAGGGGTATAATCCCGACGGCGATGAATCGGTCGGCCCGGGTGCCGGCGCCGTCGACCCTTAAGGACTCAAGGAGCCGCCCTTGGCCAGCATCATCCCCGTCGCCTCCTTCGATTGCGTCGTGTTCGGCGCCACCGGCGACCTGACCACGCGCAAGCTGCTGCCGGCCCTCTACTATCGCTTCAAGGACGGACAGATCCCCGGCACCTCCCGGATCATCGGCGCCTCGCGCTCCGAGATGAGTGCGGAGGCGTTCCGCGAGCGGGCGCGCGACGCCATCAAGCGCTTCGTCCCGGCCGTCGACGTGACCCAGGATACGCTGGCGGCCTTCCTCGACCACCTCGACTACGTCGCCGTGGACGGGGCCGGCGATGATGGCTGGACGGATCTCGCGGAAAAACTCGCCGAGCGGCCGGATCAGGTGCGGCCCTATTATCTGGCCACCTCGCCCGACCTCTACGGCTCCATCTGCCGCAACCTCGCCGCCCACGGGCTCATCGGCGAGAAGTCGCGCGTGGTGCTGGAAAAGCCCATCGGCAAAGACCTGAAATCGGCCCGCGCCATCAACGATGCCGTTGGCGAGGTGTTTCCCGAGGAGCAGATCTTCCGCATCGACCACTACCTCGGCAAGGAGACGGTGCAGAATCTCCTGGCCCTGCGCTTTGCCAACACCATCTTCGAGCGCCTGTGGACGGCCGACGTCATCGACCACGTTCAGATCACGGTGGGCGAGACCGTCGGCGTCGAAGGGCGGGCGGGTTACTACGACACGTCGGGGGCTCTGCGCGACATGGTGCAGAACCATATGCTGCAACTCCTCTGCCTCATGGCGATGGAGAGCCCCCTGTCCCTCGACGCCAATTCCGTGCGCGACGAGAAGCTGAAGGTGTTGCGCGCCCTGAAGCCCATCACCCCCCACGACGTCCAGACCGTGACCGTGCGCGGCCAATACGGCGCCGGTGCCGTCTCGGGTCAGCCGGTCGAGAGCTACCGCACGGATCTCGGCAACGACGCCCAGAGCCGCACCGAGACCTTCGTGGCCCTGAAGCTCGAAGTGCAGTCCTGGCGCTGGGCCGGGGTGCCGTTCTACCTGCGTACGGGCAAGCGCCTGCCCAAGAAGCTGTCCGAGATCGTGGTGCAGTTCCGCGCCTCGCCGTTCTCGATCTTCCCCACGGAAGCCTTCGGGCGCGAGCCGAACCGCCTCGTGATCCGCCTGCAGCCAGAGGAGGGGATCAAGCTCGAGGTGATGACGAAGGACCCCGGCCCCGGCGGTATGCGCCTGCGGCCGACCAACCTCGACATCTCCTTCGAGGAGACGTTCAAGCAGCGCTATCCCGATGCCTACGAGCGCCTGCTCATGGACGTGGTGCGCGGCAACGCCACCCTGTTCATGCGCCGCGACGAGGTCGAGGTCGCCTGGGCCTGGGCCGATTCCCTCCTCAAAGCCTGGGCCGAGCGGCCCGAGCCGCCGCGTCCCTACGCGGCCGGCAGTTGGGGGCCGACGGCCGCCATCGCGCTGATCGAGCGCGACGGGCGCACGTGGCACGAGGAAATGCACTGACGTGCGGAGAGCCCGGGAGAAATGCCCGGACGGGCACGGGGCGGGGGGCGATTGCGGCGCCGCACCCTCGACACCCGCGCGGCCCGCTCCTACACAGGAAGTATAAGTGCCCCTCTTCGGTCTGCCCCGTCGATCTCGGAACGAGGCTTGATTGGGCGCGGGGGGACACGCGACGCTTGCGGATCTCAGAATTGCTGACCGATGAACAAGATCGAGCCGGGCATCGGCATCAACCGCCGCTATCTCCATGACGAAGTCGCCGACCGGATGCGCGATCTCATCCGGTCCGGCGAGCTCGAACCGCGCGCCCGCATCAACGAAGGCGAACTCACCGAGCGCTTCGGCATCTCGCGCACGCCCCTGCGCGAGGCGATCAAGATCCTGGCGACGGAGGGGCTCCTCGAACTCCTGCCCAATCGCGGCGCCCGCGTCGCGAGCCTGTCGCAGGGCGAGATCGACGAGATGATCGAGGTGATCGCCGGCCTGGAGGCCACGGCGGCCGACCTCGCCTGCCGCACGATCACGGACGCGGAGATCGCCGGGATCGAGGACGACCACCGGGCCATGGTGGCCGCCTGGAAGGCCGGGGACGAGGGCGCGTATTTCGGCCTCAACCGGGCCATCCACGAGGCCATCATGGCGGCGAGCCGCAACGCCACCCTCGGCGGCCTCTATGCCAGCCTGTCGGGCCGTATCCAGCGCTCGCGCTACGCCGTCCATCAGACGGCGGAGCAATGGGCCCGCTCCGTCCACGAGCACGAGCAGATGCTCGTCCTGCTGCGGGCCCGCGACGGCGAGGCCCTGGCCCGGCTGATGCGCAGCCACATCCGGGCGCGCAGTTCGGTCATCGCCGAGAACTTTGGTGTGGCCGGGTAAGACGGGGTCGGGTCGGCTTGGGATAGGGCGTGCCCGATCGCCGATCTGGCCCCACCTTCCCCGGGAGAGGTGGGGCCAGATTGCCGGGGCCGGCGTCGCTCGGTCTTCGTTTTGCTCTAGCCGTAGAGCGCCTGCGCCATGGCTTGGTAGATCGGCAGGCCCAGCATGATGTTGAAGGGGAAGGTGATCGCCAGCGAGCAGGTCAGATACAGGCTCGGATTGGCCTCCGGCAATGCGAGCTGCACCGCAGCGGGGGCTGCGATGTAGGAGGCGCTCGCCGCCAGCGTTGCCAGGATGATCGCGCCTCCCAGGGACAGGCCGACCGCGTAGGCGATGCCCAGGCCCAGCATCGCGTGAAGGAGCGGCATCAGGAGAGCGAAGCCGACGAGGAACAGGCCGGCCTTGCGAAAGTCGCCCGCCCGGCTCGCAGCCATATGCCCGAGGGTCAGCAGGAACACACACAGCGCGCCCGGGAACAGATCGACGAAGAAAGGTTTCACCTTGGCGAGGCTCGCATGACCGGCAAGCGTGCCGATGGCGAGGCCGCCGATCAGGATGAGCACACTCTTCGAGGACATCACCTCGGCCAGCAACGCCTGACCGCCGCCGCGCATGATCGGTCCGGTCCCCCCGAGGAGAGCCGCACCGCCCCCTGTCGCGAGGACCCGATCCGCCTGCGCCGTCTTGGCCATCCGTGCGAGGCTGATCGCGACGATGATCGCGGGGATCTCCATGACGGCCAACAGCGTGGCCGCGTAGCCCTCGTAGGGGACGGCTTGCCGATCCAGCATGGCCGTCACGGCCGCGAAGGTCACCGCCGAAACCGATCCGTAATGCGCCGCCAGCGCCGCCGCATCGGGGGTCGAGAGGCCGCCGAACTGCCGTAGGCCCGCGTAGCACAACAGCGGGATGGTGCAGCAGATGAGGAGCGCCCCGGCGATGGGGCCTGCCACCGCCTGCGGCGAAACATGGGCGAGCTCCGCCCCACCCCGCAGCCCGATCGAAAGCATCAAGTACATCGAAAGGGCGGCGAACACCGGTTCGGGCACGCGCAGATCCGATCGCACGGCGACGGCCAGGGCGCCAAGCGCGAAGCAGAGGACGGGGGGTGACAGCAGGTTGGCTTGCAGGAGGTCGTGGGCGGTCATGGCAGTGCGTCTCTGTGATGGAGCGCACATGTCTGCCCGCGAACGGGCATGGGAGAAACGCTTAGGTCTTGCGCCCTATCATTGCGATTGGCAATGATAGGGCATGCTGCCGAGTCTGAACCTCGATCTGGTGCGCACCTTTCTCGCCGTCGTGGATGCCGGTGGCCTCACGCGGGCGGGCGAACGGCTGCGGCTCAGTCAGCCGACGGTAAGCCTGCACATGAAGCGGCTGGAGGATACCCTCGGCTGCCGCCTGATCGAGCGTTCACCGCGCTCGTTCAAGCTGACCGGCGCGGGCGAAATCCTGGCGACCCACGGCCGGCGCATCGTGGTGCTTTCGGACGAACTCGTCGCCAAGCTGGTCGAACCGGCAGTCTCCGGCCTCGTACGGCTCGGCACACCGGAAGATTTTGCCACCGCGCACCTCGCGAACGTGCTTGCGGCCTTCTCTACCGCGCACCCAAACGTCGCGCTGGAGGTGACGACCGATCTGACGCTCAACCTCATCGAGCGGTTCGGTGGGGGCGAATTCGATCTCGTCCTGATCAAGCGCGAGCCGCTCGGTCCCAGCGACGGCGTACGTGTCTGGCATGAAGCGCTGGTCTGGGCCTGCGCCGCGCACCGCGAGCACCTGTTCACGGATACCGAGCACGACCTGCCGCTCGTCGTGTCGCCGCACCCGTGCGTCTACCGGAAACGGGCCATGCGGACCCTCGATCAGTTCGGGCGTCGTTGGAGAGTGGCTTACACGTCAACCTCCCTCGCGGGAGCCCAAGCCGCCGTCCGAGCGGGCCTCGGCGTGACGGTCCTTCCCAAGGATATGGTGCCCGTCGACTTCTCGGTCCTTGAGGGGCCGGCAATGCCGAACCTGTCGGCGACCGAGATCGCGCTGATGACAGCCTCGTCGTTGCCGGTCGCGGCAACCAAGCTCGCGGAGCACATCGTGCACTCCCTCGAGCGCGGAACCTGAGCCAGATTACAGGGGGAAGCGAAGCGCGGCCAACCGAAGCCCCTGCGTCAGCGTCCAGGATCTCACGGGTCCGATGGCGATTCCGCCCCTCGGACCGCGCCGGCCTCAAGCCGCCCGCACGGTGGCGAGGAAGCGGGCCACCTCGGCGTTGAGGTCGTTCGACTCCCGTGACAATTCGGAGGCCGAGGCCAGCACCTGGGCGGCGGCGGCTCCGGTCTCCCCGGTAGCGGCCGCGACGCCGGAGATGTTGGCCGTCACCTCGCCGGTGCCGGCGGCGGCCTGGGTGACGTTGCGCACGATTTCCTGCGTCGCCGCGCCCTGCTCCTCGACGGCCGCCGCGATGGAGGTGGCGACGCCGTTGATCTCGCGGATCAGGCCGGTGATGCCCTGGATCGCCGCCACGGCCTCGCCCGTGGAGCCCTGGATGCGGCCGATCTGCCCCGAGATCTCGTCCGTCGCCCGCGCCGTCTGGTTGGCGAGCTCCTTCACTTCCGCCGCGACCACGGCGAAGCCCCGGCCCGCCTCGCCGGCCCGGGCCGCCTCGATGGTGGCGTTCAGCGCCAGCAGGTTGGTCTGCCCCGCGATGCTGGAGATCAGCGCGACCACGTCGCCGATCTTGGCGGCGGCCTCGCTCAGGTCCCGCACGCGCTCCCCCGTCCGTTCCGTCTCGTTCACGGCGCGCTGCGCCAGGGTGGTGGAGCCGTCGACCTGCCGGCCGATCTCCAGGACGGAGGAGCCGAGTTCTTCCGTGGCGGCCGCCACCATGGTGACGTTGCCGCTGGCCTGTTCCGCCGCGGCGGCGGCGGCCACGGATTGCTGGGCCGTCTGCGTCGCGGTGCCGGCGAGGCCCTGGGCGGTGCCGCGCAACTGCGTGGCCGCCGCCGTCACGCGGGTGAGGATGCCGCCCACCGCCGCCTCGAACCGGTCGGCCACGGCGACGGCCGCCGCCTTGCGCTGGGCCTCGGCCCCGGACCGCGCCAGGGCCGTCTCGGCTTCCAGGGCCCGGCTGCGCAAGAGGGTGTCGCGGAAGGTGTCGAGGGTTTCGGCCATGGCGCCGATCTCGTCGCGGCGCCCGACATCGGGAATCGGTGTCTCGGTGTCGCCGTCGGCGAGGCGGCGCATGGCGACGGTGATCCGCGCGATGGGCCGGGCGACGCCGAAGAACGCGTAGGCCGTGGCGGCCACCGCCAGGGCGAACGAGATCGCCAGCATCACCTGAATGACGGTCATCGCCTCGGCCTGTTCGCGGCGCGCGACGGCGCCCGCCTCGGTCCCGGCCTTGCGGTTCAGATCCACGAGCTTGCGCGCGGTGCCGGTGGCGGCGAGGTATTCGGCCTGCATCGGCCCCCGGAAGCGCGCCGTGATCGTCTGTCGGTCGGTCGGATCGACCTGGCGCAGGGCCTCCCAGCTCGTCCGCATCCCCTGCCATTGTCCGTCGAACGTCTCGACGAGGGCGCGTTCTTGGGCCGAGCTCACAAGGGGACCGTAGGCGGTCCGGGCCTCGGCGAGGGCCGCGATCATCTCATCGGCGGATTTGACGCTGAGGGCCCGTTCGGCGTCGGTCTCGGCCATGATGTAGCGGAACTGCCAGAGACGGGCGCGCATGGCGAAGGTGCTGAGGGCATACGCCCCGTCGACGGATGGCAGCGCGTTGCCCGCCAGATCCTCGATCTGGGTTCCGGCGGCGGCGAGCTTCCGCAGGGAGACCAGTCCCTGGATGGCCGTGATGACGGTGAGCAGGGCGAAGAGCCCGCTGAGGGTCGCTTTAATCGAGGGGCGCATGGACGATCCGGGCAAGCCGACAAGGTTCTGCAAGACGCGGGAAACCCTAGCGCCAAGGTCTTAAGGGTTTCGTGCGCGTTACCAGCGATCTCGAAATTTGTCCTCGGGTGGTTGGCGTGTATCGCCACGGTTGTGGTGCCGGTCCAGCCGGTGGTGACTCTGTGTGGTGATGGCGAATGCTTTGTGTCTCTCGCGGAGGGGGCGCGAGAATTTTGCGATGCCGTCGTGGTGCGGGCCATGGCGTACGAAAACGCTCTCCCGCCAATCCGTGCGTCGGTCAGGCCGCGTCGGTGTTCGCCCTGAGACTCGCCACCAGATCCGAGAAGCGGTCGCCCTGCACGATGACGTGGGCGCGCAGGAGATCGGAGGCCGCGACTTCGTCACCGGCCACGATGGCCGCCACGATGGCTTCGTGCTCGGCGAGGGATTGTCCCAGGCGGTGGCGCGCCCGGAGCTGCATCCGCCGGAACAGGGCGAGGCGCCGGTGCAGTTGCCGCGCCTGTTCGGCCAGGAACGCGTTGCGGCAGGCCCGGTAGATCACCGTGTGGAAGACGTAGTTCTCCGCGTAATAGGCTTCCGGGTCCTGGGCCGCCGCCGCCACGGCGCAGGCGGCGAGGGCCGCCGTGAGGGCCGCTTCGTCGGCTGGAACCAGCCGCCGGGCGGCGAGGCGCCCGCAGGAGGCTTCGATCTCCGCCATGGTTTCGAACATGGCGATGAGGAGTTGCGGGTCGGGCGCGCTGACCAGGGCGCCCCGGCGCGGCTTGATCTCCACGAGACCGGTCATCGCCAGTTGCAGCAGCGCCTCGCGGATCGGGGTCCGCGACACGCCGAAGCGCTCGGCGAGTTCGGTTTCGTCGAGGCGCGCACCGATGGCGAGGCGACCGTCGATGATCTCCGTTTCGATGGTCTGACGCAGGCGTGAGGACTGGTTGACGCGCTCGGGTTCCATGAGATCGGTTCCTTCGCCTCGGTCGTGGCCGTCCTTCCGGTCACCTTATGGGCCACGGTTGACAAAATATACAAGCCGTCGTTCTCTGGTATAAATAGCGGGCACTGCAGTATAAATTGTGCAACGCAAAACAAGGCGCCGCCGCTCGTGCCGAGAGTCGCGCCCGTCCGGAGAGGAAGACGCCATGACGTTGACACGCCGCACCCTCGTGGCCGCCGGCCTTTCGGCCCCCGCCATCCTGTCCCTCGGAACCCGGGCGCGGGCCGCCACCACCCTCAAGATCTCGCACCAGTTCCCCGGCGGCACCCTGGAGGAGGGCGACTTTCGCGATCGCGCCTGCCGGAAATTCGCCGCTGCCCTGGCTGAGCGCTCGAAGGGCGCCCTGGAGCTTCAGGTCTATCCCGGCTCGTCCCTCATGAAGACGAACGCCCAGTTCGGGGCCATCCGAAAAGGGGCTCTGGACATGACGCTCTATCCGAGCCCCTACGCCGGCGGCGAGGTGCCGGAGATGAACATCGGCCTGATGCCGGGCCTCGTCACCTCGTATGCCCAGGCCACGGCCTGGAAGAATGCCCCCGTGGGCCGCAAGCTGACGGAGATCCTCGAATCCAAGGGCGTGGTCGTGGTCTCGTGGGTGTGGCAGGCCGGCGGCGTCGCCAGCCGCGAGCGGCCCCTCTACGCGCCGGGCGACGCCAAGGGCCTGAAGGTCCGGGGCGGCTCGCGCGAGATGGACCTGATGATGAAGGCGGCGGGGGCCGCCACCCTCTCGATCCCGTCGAACGAATCCTACGCCGCCATGCAGACCGGGGCGTGCGACGCGGTGATCACCTCCTCCACCAGCCTCATCTCGTTCCGCCTGGAGGAATTGTCGAAGTCCCTCACCTCGGGGGCGCAGCACACCTACTGGCTCATGTGGGAGCCGATCATGATGTCGAAGATCGTGTTCGACCGCCTGCCGAAGGACCAGCAGGATCTCATCATGGCCATCGGGGCCGAACTCGAGACGTTCGGGCAGGCGGGCGCCAAGGCCGACGACACCCGCGTCGAGGAGGTGTTCACCAAGGCCGGCGCGAAGGTGCAGCAACTCGACGAGAAGACGCTGGGCCAATGGCGCGACATCGCAAAGGACACGGCCTGGAAGGACTTCGCGAACAAGTCGGCGAGCTGCGCCGAACTGCTGAAGCTCGCGGAGCAGGTGTCGTGAGCCACGCCTTCGACGCGGCCTCGGCCGCTTCCCAAGCGGGGCCGGCGGCCCCCGAGCCCCGGGTTCCCGGATTGCTCGGGGCCATCGACCGGGCGATGAAGGCCGTCAACGGCGTGGTGATGCTCCTCGGCGGCCTCGCCCTCGTGGGGGCCTGCCTCGTGCTGAGCTACAGCGTGTTCGTGCGCTACTGGCTGAAGGAGCCGACCGACTGGCAGGACGAGATGGCGGTGTTCCTCATCGTCGGCGCCACCTTCTTCTCGGCGGCCGCCGTCCAGGCCAAGCGCGGCCACGTCGCCATCGAGGCGCTCAGCGGCCTGCTGCCGCCCCGGGTGAACCGGATCCGCCTGCTGCTCGCCGACCTCGTCTCCATCGTGTTCGTCACCTTCTTCGCCTGGAAGAGCTGGAGCCTGTTCCACGAGGCGTGGGTCGACGGGCAGGTGTCGCAATCGACCTGGGGACCGCCCCTGTGGATTCCCTACGCCCTCATGGCGGCGGGCATGAGCTTCCTCGCCCTGCAGTTCCTCCTGCAGATCGCCGAGGCCCTGCGCTTCGGCCCGCGCGCTGCCGGTTGGGCGAACCCGAAGGTCGGGCTCGGCGCCGATCTCAATGCGAAATCCCTCGAGACGAGCCCCCACCCATGAGCGTCGCGGCCATCGGCTTCCTGTATGCGGGCGCGACGCTCAGCGCGATGCTCGCCGGCATCCCCATCGCGTTCGCGCTGGGCTTCGTCGCCCTCGCGTTCATGTACTTTTTCATGCCTGCCGCCTCCCTCGATACGGTGGCGCAGAACGTCTACGAGGAGATGGCCTCCATCACCCTCCTGTCGATCCCGCTGTTCATCCTCAAGGGCGCGGCCATCGGCCGGTCCCGGGCGGGCCAGGACCTCTACTCGGCCATGCATGCCTGGATGCACCGCATCCCCGGGGGCCTCGGCATCGCCAACGTGTTCGCCTGCGCCCTGTTCGCCGCCATGGCGGGGTCCTCGCCCGCCACCTGCTCGGCCATCGGTTCGGCGGGCATCCCGGAGATGCGCAAGCGCGGCTACTCGCCGGGCTTCGCCGCCGGCATCATCGCGGCCGGGGGGACGCTGGGCATCCTGCTGCCGCCCTCCATCACCATGATCCTGTACGCGGTCGCGGCCGAACAGTCCCTCGGGCGGCTGTTCCTCGCCGGTATCGGGCCGGGCCTGCTGCTCGTCGGCCTGTTCGCCGCCTGGTCGGTCTACCGCTTCCGCGCCGAATACGCCGCCGCCAAGACGGCGTTCGAGCGCACCGGCACCCATTCGCCGATCCTGGCGGAAGATGTCTACAGTATGCGCGAGCGCTTCTCGACGCTGCCCCGGGTGCTGCCCTTCGTGGTGCTGCTCACGGGCGTGATGGTGGCGCTCTACGGCGGCTACTCGACACCGTCCGAGACGGCGGGCCTCGGCGGCCTCCTGGCGCTCGGCCTCATCGCCGTCATCTACGGCGTCTGGCGCCCGCGCGACGTCAACCCGATCCTCGCCGCCACCCTGCGGGAATCCACCATGCTGATGCTCATCATCGGCATGTCGCTCCTCTACGCCTACGTGATGAGCTACCTCCACATCTCGCAGGCGGCGGCGTCGGCCATCGTGGCGATGCAGCTCTCGCCCTGGGTACTGCTGGCGACGATCCTCGGCCTCGTGATCCTGCTGGGCTTCTTCCTGCCGCCGGTCTCGATCATCCTCATGACGGCGCCGATCATCCTGCCGCCCTTGAAGGCCGCCGGGTTCGACCTCGTATGGTTCGGCGTGGTGATGACCATCACCATGGAGATGGGGCTGATCCACCCGCCGGTGGGCCTCAACATCTTCGTCATCAAGAACATCGCGCCCGACATTCCCCTCAAGGACATCATCTGGGGCACCTTGCCCTTCGTGCTGCTGATGGGGGTCGCGATCCTCATCCTCTGCCTCGTCCCCGGCATCGCCCTGTGGCTGCCGAATTGGCTGCTGCCCTCGACGCGGTAGGGTTGGACATCACCGAGCGACGCGCGGCCCGGACCTCTGGTCCGGGCCGTTTGGCGGATTTACCGCCCCGTCCAATCCGGTGCCCGCTTGCCCAGGAACGCCTCCATCCCCTCCCGGAAATCGGCGCTCGTGTAGCAGAGGCGGATGAGGTCGTCGCCGGGGCGTTCGCCTTGCGCGTCATCGATCTCCTGAAGGCGGCGCAGGCCCTCCTTGGTGGCCCGCAGGGTCAGGGGGGCGTGGCCGGCGACCAGGGTGGCGAGTGCGGTGGCGCGGGCCGCCACGGCCTCGGCGTCGCTCACCACCTCGCCCACGAGGCCGATGGCCAGCGCCTCCTCGGCGCCGACGAGGCGGGCGGTGAAGATCATGTCCTTCACCCGCGCCGGGCCAACGAGGCCGGAGAGCCGCTTCAGGTTGGCGAGCGACAGGCAGTTGCCGAGCGTCCGGGCGATGGGGAAGCCGAAGCGCGCGTCCCGCGTGGCGATCCGGAGGTCGCAGGACGCCGCGATGGCGGCGCCCCCGCCGGTGCAGGCCCCCGCGATGGCGGCGATGACGGGCACGCGCAGGCGCTCCAGGGCGCCCATCACCCGGTCCATGAACCGCTCGTAATCGAGGGCGTCCTGCGCCGTCTCGAAGGTGCGGAACTGCGCGATGTCGGTGCCCGCCGCGAACGCCTTGTCGCCCGCGCCCGTGATCACCAGCACCCGCACGGACGGATCGGCCTCGATCCGCCCACAGAGGTCGATGAGCCCCTGATACATCCCGAAGGTGAGGGCGTTGCGGGCCTGGGGCCGGTTGAGGACGATGCGGGCGATGCCGGCCTCGTCCTGCGAGAACAGGAGTTCGTCCGTGGCGGTCAGAGCGGGGGAGGGCATGGCGGATCCGGGCTGGCGCGGGCTTCGGTCCCCCGGTCTGCCCATCCGGCCCGCCCGGATCAACCCGCTCAGAACACGGCCGGCACGAACATCTCCGGCGGCACCGGCTGGCGGGCGTAGTCGTCGTGGCGCTCGCGCTCGGGCAGATGGACGGGCGGGTGCTCCACGCTGCCGTAGGGGATCTGCGACAGCAGGTGGCTGATGCAGTTGAGGCGGGCCTTCTTCTTGTCCACGGCCTCCACCACCCACCAGGGCGCCTCGGGGATGTGGGTGCGGGCGAGCATGATCTCCTTCGCCTTGGTGTAATCCTCCCACAGGCGGCGGGACTGCACATCCATGGGCGAGAGCTTCCACTGCTTGAGCGGATCGTGGATCCGCATGGCGAAGCGCGCGGCCTGCTCCTCGTCGGTGATCGAGAACCAGTATTTCAGCACGATGATCCCGGAGCGCACGAGCATCCGCTCGAATTCCGGCACGGAGCGGAAGAACTCCTCCACCTCGTCGGGGGTGCAGAACCCCATCACCCGCTCGACGCCGGCGCGGTTGTACCAGGAGCGGTCGAACAGCACGATCTCTCCCCCGGCGGGGAGATGCGCGACGTAACGCTGGAAATACCATTGCGTGCGCTCGCGCTCGTTCGGGGCCGGTAAAGCCGCGACACGGCAGACGCGGGGGTTGAGGCGCTGGGTGATGCGCTTGATCGCCCCGCCCTTGCCGGCGGAATCGCGACCCTCGAAGATCACCACCACGCGCAGCTTCTGGGCCTGCACCCAATCCTGCAACCGCACGAGTTCGTGCTGGAGCCGGAACAGCTCGCGGAAGTAGCGCCGGCGGTCCATGCCCGGCGGGCGCGGCGCGTCGCCGATGACGTCGGCGAGGCGCTCCAGGCGCTCCTCCTCCATCTCCATCTCGAGTTCCTCGTCGAAATCGTCGGTGATCTCGCGCCGGATCGCCTCGATGTCGAAGGTGCCCGCCCGCTGTCCGTGATCCATCGCCGCCCCGCCGTCGTTCGCTTGCCCGATGCCGGGCTTAAAGCAGGCCCGTGTGACAGTTCGGCTACGGCTCGGGCCAGGACCGCGCCCGTGGTCGCCCGCGCCGACGCGATCCGCCGGTGTGGGCTCGTCAAACGCACTGTCCGGTCGTAAGCGGACCTCGGACTCGCGGGCCGGATGGCCTCAAAACACCGCAATCCGCGCCAATCCGTCATTCAAACGTCACGCCCCGTCGCGAACGGTGCGCGCCACCGCCTTTGGAGCCGTTTCCCGCATGGACTTCTTCCGCCGCTTCACCGTGCTGATGTGCGCGCCGAACTTCGATCCGGACGACCTCGAGGGCGTGCGGGTGCAGCAGATCATCGGCTCGGTCGAGAAACTCGGCTTCGAGGTGGTGCGGGCGCGGCGCGTCGAGGACGCGGCCATCGCGGTCCAGACCGACTCGGCCATCGGCTGCATGGTGGTGGATTGGGGCAAGCGCGGGCTGGACGGCAAGGCGGCGGCCCTCATCAACCTCATGCGCAAGCGCGGGCTGGAAATGCCCATCGTGATCATGGTCCGCCGCAAGCGCCTGGAGGACATCCCCGTCGAGGTGCTCGACTTCATCGACGGCTACATCTTCCTCGCCGAAGAAACCCCGGACTACATCGCCCGTGGCCTCGTCAGCCGGGTGAAGCAATACGCCGAGACCCTGAAGACGCCGTTCTTCGGCGCCCTGGTCGACTACGCCGAGCAGGGCAACCAGCTCTGGACCTGCCCCGGCCATAACGGCGGCATCTTCTACAACCGCTCGCCCATCGGCCGCATCTTCGTCGAGCACCTCGGCGAGGCGGTGTTTCGCGACGACCTCGACAACTCCGTGCTCGATCTCGGCGACCTCCTGGTCCACGAAGGCCCGGCCCTGAAGGCCCAGAAGGAAGCCGCCGTCATCTTCGGCGCCGAGAAGACCTACTTCGTCCTCAATGGCACCTCGGCCTCGAACAAGATCGTGCTGTCGGCCCTCGTGGCGGAAGGCGACCTCGTGCTGTTCGACCGCAACAACCACAAGGCGGCCCATCACGGCGCCCTGTTCCTCGGCGGCGGCATCCCGATCTTCCTCGAGACCGACCGCAACTGCTTCGGCCTCATCGGCCCCATGTACCACGAGGCCCTCGACGAGACGGCGATCCGCGAAAAGATCCGCACCAACCCCCTGGTGAAGGACCCCGACGCCTGGAAGCGCGAGCGCCCGTTCCGCGTGGCGGTGGTGGAGCAGTGCACCTACGACGGCACGATCTACAACGCCCAGATGATCCTCGATAAGATCGGACATCTCTGCGACTACATCCTGTTCGACGAAGCCTGGGCCGGCTTCATGAAGTTCCACCCGCTCTTCGCCGGGTGCTTCGCCATGGGGCTCAAAGGACTCGACGAGACCTCGCCGGGCATCATCGCCACGCAATCGACCCACAAGCAGTTGGCGAGCTTCTCCCAGGCATCGCAGATCCACACCAAGGACAGCCACATCCGCGGCCAGACCCGGCGGATCGAGCACCGGCGCTTCAACGAGACCTTCCTCGTCCACGCCTCGACCTCGCCGTTCTACCCCCTGTTCGCCTCCCTCGACGTCGGCGCCCAGATGATGAAGGGCCGCTCGGGCGTCGTCCTGTGGGACGACACCATTCGCCTCGGCATCGAGTGGCGCAAGAAGGTCCGGGCCATCCGCCGGGAGTTCGAGGAGAACGAGGGCGATCCCAACCGCCGCTGGTTCTTCGACCCCTTCGTGCCCGACACCGTGCCGGGGCCGGACGGCCCGGTGCCGTGGGAGAGCCTCTCGACGGACGCCCTCGCGAGCAATCCGAAGCATTGGGAGCTGACCCCCGGCGCGTCCTGGCACGGCTTCACCCACGTGGCGCCCGACTACGCCATGACGGACCCGAACAAGCTCACGGTGCTCACCCCGGGCTTCGACCGGCGCACGGGCGAATACGCCGCCCACGGCGTGCCCGCGCCCATCGTCGCCCAGTACCTGCGCGAAAACCGCATCGTGCCGGAGAAGAACGACCTCAACTCGCTGCTCTTCCTCCTCACGCCGGGCGTCGAATCCTCCAAGGCCGGCACGCTGATCTCGGGCCTCGTCGCCTTCAAGCGCCTGCACGACGACAACGTGCCCCTGGAGGAGGCCATGCCGGAATTCGTTCGGCGCCGGCCCAACCGCTACAAGGGCGTGCGCCTGCGCGACCTCTGCGCCGATTTCCACGCCTTCCACCGCGAGCACGGCACCAGCGCCCTCCAGCGCAAGCAGTTCGAGCCGGGGCACCTGCCCGAGATGGTGATGACCCCCAAGGAAGCGGTGCAGCAACTCACCCGCAACAACGTCGATTACGTGCCCATCGCGGAAGCGGAAGGCCGCGTGGCGACGACCTTGCTTCTCGTCTACCCGCCGGGCATCGGCACGGTGCTGCCGGGTGAGCGGTTGGACGAGCGGGCCAAACCCATGCTGGACTACTTCAAGATGTTCGAGCGTTCGGCGAACCTGTTCCCCGGCTTCGAGGCCGAGATCCAGGGCGTGTTCCGCAACGTCGATCCGGACGGCACCATCCGGTTCCACACCTACGTCATGCGCGAGAACCGTTGATGCCGGTGGGGCCAGTGCTGGCGAGCGATCCCAACCTCGTCATCCGGCCCTCGTCGGATGCCGACGTGCCGGCCATGGTGGACATCTATGCCCACCATATCCGGCGCGGGGTCGGCGATGTCGGCGATTTCGAGGAGGACCCGCTCCATCCGGACGACCTCAAGAAGCGCCGGAAAGCCATGCGCAAGAAGCGCCTGCCGCACCTCGTCGCCGACCGCGACGGCGTGGTGGCGGGCTACGCCTATGCCGTGCCGTTCCGCAAACGGCCGGCCTATCGCTACACCCTCAAGCACTCGATCTACGTTCACCACGAGCACTTGCATGCCGGCATCGGCCGGCGCCTGCTGCCGGCCCTCATCGAGGCCTGCGCGGCGGGCGGCTACCGCCAGATGATCGGCTACATCGACGCCAAGAACGAGGCTTCACTTCGCTTGCACGAGGCCTGCGGCTTCGTCCGCGTCGGCCTCCTGCCGGCGGTCGGCTACAAGTTCGGCCGCTGGAGCGACAGCGTGATGGTGCAATGCGCCCTGGGGTCGGGTTCCAGCGACCAGCCCGGCGCTTGGCGCCGCTCCGTCGAGACGGTGGTGGCGGAGCACGAATGGGGCGATGCTTTGGCGCATCGCGCGGGTGTGGACTTTCCGGGTGATCGCCTCGCTTGATCGCGAGCGCGGGTTTTGTCCCGACCGGGCGATTTTGCCGTTGGGATGAGAGCCTTTTTTGGTGATCCCCAAACGCCCGTCGTCCCAGGGATACAAACTCAGGTTGTGCAAGGCTTTGCACGATCAGCGGCTCTGGGGTCTCAGGTTCGCTTATCGCGCCCCGGAACGACAACCGGGATCAGATACGATCGCCCCGCCTTTCAAGACGATGCGAGCCCGTTGCCTTGCACGGGGCCAAGTCGATCAACCGGAGACGGTTTCAGACCACTCGCGTAAACCAGAAGCGCCCATCCTGTCGCTTCGAGAATTTACGCGGGAGGTCCAAGTCGAGTCCTGCCTTTGACCGTCAGGTCTCAGGTGGTGCCGGTCTTGGCCTTGGTGTCCGTGTGGGTCCAGGGCCGAAATCTGATGTATTGCTCGACCGCGAAGGCGGTTCCTCCGAGTCCCGTGAGGGCCAGGATGGCTTCGCGAAAGGTGCCGGGGTCTGTCATCTTCTCTACTCGCAAAAAGATTGACGTCTGTTGGCTTGGTTCAGCAGGTTTTCGCCTGCTGCACTGAATTAACGTCGGGCTTGCCTCCAGGTTTCAGGGCGGCGTCGAAAGGCGAGGCCGGATTTCATTAAAAATTCGTCATCTGGCGCAAGCCCGCCTCCTTGCGGGAAGGCTTTCCCCCTCACGCCGCCCGGCGCTTGCCCTTCTTTTCCCGGCCCTGTCCCGGCGCGCGCTGGCCGGCGCGGGTCCGGTCGAGGACGAATTTCGCGTAATCGTCCATGTCGCCCGCGAAGGGTTTGACCGTGTTGTCGGCGGCCAGCCACAGGCGGTCGGCCACCAGTTCCATGAGCGAGCGATCGTGCGTGATGAGGATCACCGCGCCGCCGTAATCGTTGAGGGCATCGAGGAGCGCCCGGCGGCTGTCGATGTCGAGGTGGTTCGTCGGTTCGTCGAGGATGAGCAGGTGCGGCGCCTGCATCGCCACGAGGTTGAGGAGCAGGCGTGCCCGCTCACCGCCCGACAGGGCATCCACCGTCGTCTCCTGCTTGTCGAACGGCAGGCCGAAGCTCGCGAGCTTGGCCCGGCGGGCCGACTCGCTGTCGTCGGGCCGTTCGCGGCGGATGATGGCGAGCGGCGTGTCCTTCGGGTCCATGGCCTCGATCTGATGCTGGTGGAACCAGCCGACCTGGACCCGCCCCTCCCGCACCATCCGACCGTCGCGGATCGCCAACGCCCCCGCCGCCATCTTGGCGAAGGTGGATTTGCCCGCCCCGTTGACGCCGAGGAGACCGATGCGATCATCGATGTCGAGGGTGAGGTTGAGGTCGCGCAAGGTGGGGGCGTCGTCGCCGTAGCCCACGGAGGCGTCGGTGAGGTGCATCAGAGGCGGAGCGAGGGGGCGCTTGGGCGACGGCAGGTGGAACGGCGCCACGTGCTCCTCGATGGTGGTGGCCACGGGCTCCATCTTGGCGAGGCGCTTCATCCGCGACTGGGCCTGCGCGGCCTTGGAGGCCGACGCCTTGAACCGGTCGACGAAGCTCTGGAGGTGGGCGCGCTCGGCGTCCTGCTTCTGTTTGGTCGAAGCCTGGAGGCGGGCCTTCTCGGCCCGGCGCTTCTCGAAATCGTCGTAGCCGCCGGTGTAGAGTTCGAGCTTTCCGCCGGCCACGTGCAGGATGGCGTCGACGGAATTGTTTAAGAGTTCGCGGTCGTGGCTGATGATAAGGGCCGAATGGGGGTAGCGCTTCAGGCGCGCCTCCAGCCACAGGGCGCCCTCGAGGTCGAGGTAGTTCGTCGGCTCGTCGAGGAGCAGCATGTCGGGCTCGGCGAACAGGGCGGCGGCGAGCGCCACGCGCATGCGCCAGCCGCCGGAGAACTCCGCCATCGGCCGCTCGAGATCGGCGACGGAGAAGCCGAGACCGGCCAGGATCTCGCCGGCCCGGGCGGGCGCCCGGTCGGCGTCGATCTCGATGAGGCGACCGTAGATCTCGCCCATGCGCTCGGGTTCGGCGGTCTCGAGTTCGCGGTTGAGGGCCTCGCGCTCCGTGTCGGCGGCGAGGATCGTCTCGATGAGGCTGATGGGCGTGGCCGGATGTTCCTGGTCGACGCTGGCGACGCGGGCGGTGCGCGGCAGCAGGATCGCGCCGCCATCGGGCTGGAACGTGCCGAGGATGATCTTGAACAGGGTCGATTTGCCGACGCCGTTGCGGCCGACCAGCCCGACCTTCGTGCCCGGCGGCACGGCGACGCTCGCCCGGTCGAAGAAGCGCCGGCCCCAGGCGCTGAAGGTGAGGTCTTCGATCTGGATCATGCGGGCCACGGTGTCGGACGGGTGTGGACGGGAACGCCCCCCGGAAGTCCTTTCCCTACCGCATCGCACCATGGCGCACGAGGGCCGCCCTCGCGGGGGGGACCCTCGTGGCGCGCCGCCCTCGGCTCACCGCGCCTCGGACACCACGGTCTTCAGCAGGGGCGCGGTCGGCACGTTGCGATGCCAGAAGGTGCCCGTGCGGCCCGCTCGGTAGCCTGCCTCGTAGAGGCCGCGCATGTAGCCCGTGTCGAAGCCCCGCGCGGCGGTGGTGTTGGGGGCCGATTCGTCGATGTAGGTGAGGTTGAAGCCGATGCCGTTGGCGCGGGAGAAGGCGTAGGTGGTCGCCATGGTGGCGCGGCTGCGGGCGCGGCTCGCCGTGGTGAACGACCGCTCGACGATCGACAGGGTGTTGTTCTGGGCGAGGTCGAATTCCGGCTCCAGGCGCCCGTTGATGATGACGTAGATGTCCGACTTGGCGCCGGCCTTGAAGCGGCCGTCGCGTAGGAGGAACGATTGCGGCAGGGTGAACACCGGGGTCACCACGGAGCCGTCGACGTGCATTTCCTGGAAGGCGCGGCCCTCCGCCTGCACGTCGAGGAGCTGGGGCGGGAACACCGCCGGGATGCTGGCCGAGGCCGTGAGCACGTCGGCGAACAGGTCGAGGGCCGTGGGGCTGCCGCTCGCCGCGATGGCGCCCATGTTCCAGATCACCGCGCGCTGGGAGTCGAGGTTCGTCGTCACCACGAGGAGACGGCGGCCCTTGGCGTGCTGGGCGGCCACCGCCGCGAGGAGGTCCGGCGTCACGTAGCGGCGCACGAGGTCGCGCAGGCGCCCGTCGCCGAACAGGCCGGAGCCGAACAGGATGTTGGTGACGCTCGGCGACTGCACCAGGGTCGAGGCGATGCCGCTGGTGTAGATGTCCTTCAGGACCGCGTCGTATTCCGGGCCGACGAAGGCGAAGGGCGCGATGAGGGCGCCGGTGGAGACGCCGGAGACGAGGGAGAATTCCGGGCGCTTGCCGGATTCCGTCCAGCCGTTGAGGATGCCGGCGCCGTAGGCCCCGTCGCCGCCGCCGCCCGAGAGGGCGAGGTAGGCGAACGGCACCTTTCTGTTCTCCGGCCGCGCGGCCATCTCGGTGAAGGTCTTCTCCGAGGCATCCGCGTAGGCGCGCACGGAGAGGTCCATGCCGGGCACCTGGGCGGCGGCGGCCTCGCTCGCCGTATAGGGCGTGCGCGGTGTCGAGCCGCAGGCGCCGAGCTGCCCGGCCACGAGCAGGGCGAGGACGCCGCGCGACCATCCGAGACGACGAGACATCACTGGTTTCCTAACCGCCCGACCCCACGGGACCGTTCTAGCACGAAGAACAGGCTTGGCCGTTCGCCCGTTCCCGCCACGCTTCCGTTCCGGCCCGGGCGTGCCTTCGCGGCCACAGATCTCTGAAGGCGTTCCCGGCCGGTCCGTTCGGTTTCGGGGGCGATGAGAGCTTTCGGGCTTACGGGAAGGGCATTTCGCAATCTTCGCGCGATCGCTTTCGAGCATAACAGGCACCACTCATGACAGGAAAGGAGACCCGCGCGGCCCGAGCGGCACCTGAAGCGGGGAGCCTGCGGAGACAACAACGATTCGTTGCCGTCCCGTCGGAGACGATGAACGGGATCGTCTCAGCGATACCCGGCGGCCTGCAATTCGAACAACTCGGCGTAGCGGCCGCCCGCCGCCTGCAGCTCCGCGTGGGTGCCCGATTCGAGCACGCGGCCGCCCTCCAGCACGAGGATGCGGTCGGCCATCCGCACCGTGGAGAAGCGGTGCGAGATGAGCAGGGCCGTGCGGCCCCGGCCGAGGTCGCGAAAGCGGCGGAACACCTCGAACTCGGCCCGCGCGTCGAGGGCCGCCGTCGGCTCGTCGAGGACCAGGATCTCGGCCTCGCGCATGTAGGCGCGACTCAAGGCGATCTTCTGCCACTGCCCGCCGGAGAGATCGACGCCCTCGGCGAACAGCTTGCCGAGCGGCTGGTCGTAGGCGAGGGGGAGACGCGCGATGACGGCATCGGCCAAACCCCGCTCGGCCGAGCGCACGATGCGGTCCGCGTCCTCCGCCGCCCCGATGCGCCCGACGGCGACATTCTGCCCCGCCGTGAGGTTGAAGCGCACGAAATCCTGGAAGATCACGCCGATCCGGGCGCGCAGGGCGTCGAGGTCGTAATCGCCAAGCGGTCGGCCATCGAGGAGGACGCGGCCTTCCGTGGGGTCGTACAGGCGGGTGAGGAGCTTGACGAGGGTGGTCTTGCCGGCCCCGTTCTCGCCGACGAGGGCGAGGACTTCCCCGGCGCGCAGATGGAAGCTGAGGCCGCGCACGGCCCAGATGTCGGTGCCGGGATAGCGAAAGCCGACATCCTCGAACACGATGCCGTGGGCCATGGGGCTCGGGAACGGCACCGGGTTCGGGGACGAGCGGATCGTGGGCACCAGGGCGAAGAACGCGAAGAGGTCGTCGAGGTACTGCGCCCCGGAGGCGATCTGCGACAACCCCTGGAGCAAGCCTTCGATGAGGCCGCGCAGGCGCTGGAACGACCCGGCGAGGAACGCGAGATCGCCGATGGAGAACTGCCCGGCCGCCGTGCGCCAGACCAGGGTGGCGTAGGCGACGTAGTAGGCGAGACTCCCCAGGGCCGCGAAGCCCCCGCCCCAGGCGGCGCGGCGCAGGGCGAGGTCGCGGTTGTCGGCGATGAGCTTCTCGCCCAGCACCGCGTAACGGCCCGCGATGTAATCCTCGAGGCCGAACAGCTTCACCTCCTTGGCCGATTCGACCCCGGCGCCGAGGCCGCGCAGGTAATCGATCTGGCGCCGCTCCGGCGTGCGCCTCCAGGCGAGGCGGTAGCCCTGGCGGTTGAAGTAGCTCTCGTTGAGGAAGGCCGGCACCAGGGCGAGGGCCACGAGGAGGATGAGCCAGGGCGCGTAGGCGGCGAGCCCGATGGCGAAGGCGACGAGGGTGACGAGGTCCTGGCCCTGTCCGAACAGCTGAAATAGCAGGTTCGAGCGACCGGTGACCTGCCGGCGCGCCCGCTCCAGGCGGTCCTGGCCCGCCGCATCCTCGAACTGCGCGAGGTCGAGGCTGGCGGCGTGGCGCATGAGCCGCAGGCTCGCCGCGTTGGCGTAGCGATCGGCCACCAGCCCGTCGACGAGGTTGCTCGCCCGGCCGAGGAGATCGGCCAGCACCGCGAGGGCGAATTCGAGGAGCACGAGGCCGGCGAGGTGCCGCAGGGCCGGATCGGTGAGCCACGCGTCGAGGCCGAGGCCGGCGCCATGCGGGCGGCCATGCTCGGCCACCACGGCGTCGAGGATGAGCTTGGCGACGTAGAGCATCAGCACCGGCAGGCTGGCGCGGGCGAGGCGCAGGCCGAAGCTCACCGGCAGGAGGCGCGGGCTCGCGGCGTAGACGAGGCGGGCCAGGGCCGGAAGATGGCGCAGGGCTCCGAACCGCTCGGCGAGGGAGCCGGCGGGGGCGGAGGTGGAGGTGGGATCGGGACGAGGGTCTGGCATCGCGGCGGACCATGGCGGCGGCAGTCCCCGTCGTCGAGCCCGGCGGGTGGTGCGGGGCTGTCGCGGCGGGGGGCGGGATCGCCTTCGGGGCCATCGCGTCCCGGGGAACGAGCCGCTTATCGACAGGAGAATCGAGGGCTCCGTCGTCGTATCGAGACGTTGGTTCCAGACCCATGATAAGCAACGGTGTATAGTTCCGCCGACGAGGCCGCCCACGAATGCTCAGCGGTTCAGCTTTCCTGCGGGTCGCGCTCCTTTTCATCGTGGCGGCGGGGCTTACGAGCCTGATTCAATTCTACTGGCTGCCCCGGTCCGCCGAGTCTGAGCCGGTCGCCGTGGTCGGCGAGCCGGCGCGCCCCGTGCGCCGGGTCGATCTCGCCCCGGTTCCGGCCCCGCCGCCCGCCCCGCCGAAACCTCCGGCCGAGGTGCCGCCCGCGCCCCTGGCGCAGACCCCGGCCGTACCGGCCCCGGCCCCGGCGCCGCAGGTTTCCGCCGCGCCGATTCCGGAGCCACCGTCTCCCCCGCCCGTGGCCGCGCCGCGAGAGACCGCGCCGCCGCCCGCCCCGGAGGATGCGGCGGACGCCGCCGCCGACAATGCCGGGCCCCGTGCCATGGCCATCGTCGATCTCAACACCGCCAGCGTCGCCGACCTCAACCGCCTCAAGGGGGGCGGGATGATCGGGCGCTCCATCGTCCAGAAGCGTCCCTACGCGTCCGTCGATCAATTGCTGTCGAAGCGGGTCCTGAACCGGGCGACCTACGAGCGGATCAAGGATCAGGTCACGGTGCGTTGAGGCGGGCGAGGGCGGGGCTGGTGGGGGCCTCCGCCATTCGCGGCCGCGTCGCCATCGCCCGGGCGTCTAACCCATTGGTTTGGTGCGTTCTCTCGCGCCGAGCCGGCCACCGCTTCGGCACGGATCGCTCTAGCGCCCGGCGTCCAGGGTGCCTACAGTGAAGCGCGGCGACGCCAGCCGTATCGAAGCCCAGGACCGACCATGTTTGCGCAAGCCGGTGGCGTGACCTTCCGCGAGGATCTCGGCGTCGAAGAGACCACCGAGACCGACAATATCGTCCGCTGGGACGGCGACAAACTCTACGTCGAGCACGACATTTATCACAACGGTCAGCTCGTCCACCGCAAGTACCGCAAGAACGTCTCGGAGCCCGTGGCCCGAGCCCTGCAAGCGATCATCAAACGCGCGCAGCAATAGCCTCGCGGATCCTCGCGTGGGGCCGGCCGGGGGATCGAATCCGCGCCCGGCCTTCGAATGTGTCTGAGGCTCCAGCCTTCGGCCCCGCCTGGGGGCAGCGCCGCGATCCTGAAGGGACCCGCGGCGCCGCCGGGCGGGAGGCTTACTTGCGGAGAATCTTGGTCACGAGCCGGCCGATGGGGCTGCTCGATTCGTAGTTGCGCTCGTCGCGCACCACGGGGCGGTCCTCGTTGCCGAGGATCTTGGTGACGAGGCGTCCGATCAAACTCATGGCTGTCTCCTGGTGTGGGGCACCGACAAGAACGGCGCAGCTTCACCAATCAACACGCGGGCGCCGATCCCTGTTCCGTCGCGCCTGGCCGACGGAGCGCGGGTTTCGAGGCCGAGCCGGTGCGCGGGCGCCTGGAAGGGCTTCGCCGCGCGGGATGGATGCGTCTCCCGCGCGGGTGTTGGGTTCATCCGGTGCCGGCTCAAGCGGCCTGACGCCGGGGGACGAGGGGGACGGGCAGCTCGATGTCGACGCCGAGGGTCGAGACGTCCTTGCCGCGGTCCAGGCGGATCTGCACCCGGTCCTGTTCCACCACCACGTGCTTGGCGATGACCGCAAGAATTTCCTCGCGCAGGACCATGACCAGATCGGAGCCGCCGGCATTCCCGCGCTCATGCGCGAGGATGAGCTGCAGGCGGTCACGGGCCACCGGCGCGGACCCGCGCCGGTTGAACATCTTACGCAGACTCATGCCGCCCTCCGGGTGAACAGTTTGTTGAGCAGGGATTTCTTGTCCGAAGGGACCGCCATCGGCACCGTGTCGCCCTTGAGGCGGCGGACCGCGTCGATGTAGGCGCGCGACGGGGCGCAGAGCGGATTGTTGAGGGTGACGGGGCAGCCGACGTTGGAGGCGCGCAGCACTTCCATGCTCTCGGGGATGATGGCGAGCAGCGGGATCGACAGGATCTCGAGCACGTCGTCGATCTTGAGCATGTCGCCGCGGTCGGCCCGGGCGGGGTCGTAGCGGGTGAGGATGAGGTGCTTCTCCATGGTCTCGCCGCGCTCTGCCTTGACGGTCTTCGAGTCGAGCAGGCCGATGATCCGGTCGGAATCGCGCACCGAGGACACCTCGGGGTTGGTCACCACCACGGCGAGATCGGCGTGGCGCATGGCGAGCGTCGCGCCGCGCTCGATGCCGGCGGGCGAATCGCAGATCACCCAGTCGAACTTTTCGCGGAGTTCCTCCATGACGCGGGCCACGCCCTCGTCCGTGAGCGCGTCCTTGTCGCGGGTCTGCGAGGCGGGCAGCAGGGAGAGGTTCTCCAGGCGCTTGTCGCGGATGAGGGCCTGGTTGAGCTTGGCGTCGCCGTTGACCACGTTGATGAGGTCGTAGACCACGCGGCGCTCGGCGCCCATCACGAGGTCGAGGTTGCGCAGGCCGACATCGAAATCGACCACCGCCACGCTTTGGCCCGCCTGCGCGAGCGCCGCACCGAGGGCCGCCGTCGTCGTCGTCTTGCCGACGCCGCCCTTGCCTGATGTCACGACCAGAATCTTGGCCATACGAGTGGTTTCCCTCAATCCAAGGATGCGAATTTGATGGCGCCGCCATCGAGCCAGATCTGCACGGCTTGGCCGCGCAAGTGGGTGCCCATGTCCTCGGCCGTGCGGACGAGGCGGTCGATGCCGAGGAGTTCGGGCTCGAACTTGCGGCAGCAGATGCGGGCGCGGGGGTTGCGGGCGGCGCCGGCGATGGCGCGCCCCCGCAGGGCGCCGTAGACGTGGATGGACCCGCCGGCGAGGATCTCGGCCCCCGAGGAGACCGAGCCCATCACGGTGACGTCGCCGGTGGGGTGGACGATGGACTGACCCGACCGCACCGACCCCTCGATGGTGAGGGACGTGGTGGCGGGCTCAGGCGGCGTCGGCGGCTCCGCCGGCACGGTGGGGATCTCGATGGTCGAGACCGGGCGTCCCGCGCTGAGCCAGGGCGGGCGCCCCGGACCGACGAGGGGAAGTTCCGAACCCTCGATGCCGAGGATGCGAATGCGGCGGCTGCCGAGGTCGGACAGCAGGGTGTCGAGGCCGTGGGCGTCCGGCGCCAGCGCCGCGACGTCGAGGATCAGGGCGCGCCCGTCGAACAGCGTCGGCGAGCGCTTCAGGGCCTCGTCCAGATCGGCGAACCAATCGGGAAGCGGCGTCTCCGGGGCCAGGACGAGGGCCTTGAAGGCCCGGCCACGGAGTTCGACGGATCGGCGGGGAGTGGGGGCGCTGGTCACGGCGTCTCGCGATTCCTTACCAGACCATTGATGCCCGGTATGGTTACCGCTTGGTTAACGGCCCGTGGTCAAAGGACGAAAGTTCGCTCCCATCCTGGGATTCCATGATCCCGCGCGTGCCCGCCGGGGGCCTTTTCCCCGAAGGTCCGGAGCGCAGCGGAGGGTGATCGGGAACCGGCACGATCATCAGGGCGCCTGTCACGCGGACGCCGCGCTTCCCCCCGTCCGGGGGGGGCTGTTCGCGTACCGCGCAAAACGCCCGCCCCTGGACGGTTCTCGTCTCGAGGGCCGATGGCGCGGCGGATGCTTCGGGAGAACCCTTACTCCAGCGCCGCGACCTTGATGGCGTCGCCTTCCAGACGGACCTGAGCCGGCAGGCCGCGCTGGACCGGGCCGAGATCGTCGGCCGTGCGGTAGAGCCCGTCGATGGCGATGAGTTCGGGCTCGAATTTGCGGCAGGTGATGCGGGCCTCCGGATTGCCCGCCGCCCCCGCGATGGCCCGGCCCCGCAGGGCGCCGTAGACGTGGAGCGAGCCCCCGGCGATCACCTCGGCGCCCGATGCCACCGAGCCCATGACGGTGATGTCGCCGTCGAGATGCAGTACCGTCTGTCCCGAGCGCACGGGGGCGTCGAGGATGAGGGAGCGAGCCGGCGCCGGCGCCTGACTCACGGATACCCGTGCCTCGGGGGCCTCCTCCGGGGCCGCGACCTCCTCCACGGGCCGTCCCCCCGCCAGCGGCGGCGGCAGGCCGTCGCCGAGCAGGCCGGGGCCGGCGCCCTCGATGCCCATCACGGTGACGCTGCGGTCCGACAGTTCCGCCACGAGGGCGCGCAGGCCCTCGCGGTCGAGGGCGGCCCCCGAGATCTCCAGGATGACCGGGCGGCCGACGAAGAAGGCGGGCGAGCGCTTGGCCAGGGCATCGAGTTCGGCGAGCCAATCGGACACCGGCGGCACGGGGGCCAGGACCAGGGCCATGAACGAGCGACCGCGAAAGCGGATCGGTGGGCGGGCGGGGCTTGCGGTCACGGCGGCGATCTTCCGACAGGCGTGGGGCGGGCGGTGCGCCCGGGATCTTGACCCCATGTTAACCCGGAGCGGGGCCGGGCGTGGACACCCAATCGGTCCGTCAACACGATTTGATGCGGGGAAGGCGTCTGCCGGTATGACGCCGTCTCGACGGGAGGTTTCGGCAGGGCCACCATGGCAAGCCGAAGCAACCTTGGAATTGTTCCATAACATAGCGATTGCCCGCCGAAGACGCCGTTCGCTATAGGGAGCCCCTGTAGTTTCGCGGCGGTGCGACGTCTGTCCTCGAAGACACGTCCGCCCGGCCGTACCCCCCGAGAAGGTGCCGCCGATGCCGGACGAAGCCGCCCTGCGAACCGCCGATCCGGGCTGGCGCCTGCGCGCCGCCGTGGCCGGGCGGGTGGCGCTGGCGGCCTTCGGCGGCTACGGCGTCGCCGCCCTCGCGACGGCGTTCCTCTCCCTCGTCCTGCCCATGGCCCGCTCCGAGGCCGTGGCGACGGCGACACTCCTCAGCTTCGCCATCCTGGTCGGGGCGGTGATCTGGGTGTTTTCCGCCCGCACCCTCGCGCGGGCCGCCCTCGGCCTCGCCGTGCCGGGGGGGCTGCTGGCCCTCGGCCTGTGGCTGGCCCTCACCCTCGTCGAGACGGTGCCTGCCGCATGAGACAGGGATTTCGCCAATCCATGGCGTGGCTGCACACCTGGGCCGGTCTCGTGACCGGCTGGGTGATGTTCTGTGTGTTCGTCACCGGCACGGCGACCTACTATCGAAGCGACATCTCCCTCTGGATGCGACCGGAAGTCCGGGCCGCCGCCGTGGAGCCGGGTGTCGCGGCTGAGCGGGGGGCGGCCTACCTCAAGGTCCACGCCCCCAAAGCCGTGGCGTGGTTCGTGTCGCTGCCGCAGGAGGAGCGGCCCCTCCTCGACGTGTACTGGTTCGACAGCTTCGACACGCCGATCAAGCAGGCGACCCTCGACGCCGGGACCGGCCAACTCAGCACGGCGCGAGCGACGCAGGGCGGGGATTTCCTCTACCGCTTCCATTTTGAACTGCAGATGATGCCGCTGGTCGGCCGCTGGATCGTCGGGGCGAGCGCCCTGATCCTCCTCGTCGCCCTGGTTTCCGGCATCGTCACCCACCGGCGGATCTTCTCGGATTTCTTCACCTTCCGGCGGGACAAGTCGGCCCAGCGCGGCTGGCTCGACGCCCACAACGTCACGGGCGTGCTCGCCCTGCCGTTCCACCTCATGATCACCTACACGGGCATCGTCACCCTCGCCTTCACGCTCATGCCGTGGGGCATCGCCTCGGCGTATCGGGGCGACGAACTGCGCCTGTTCGTGGAATCCGGCCAGAGCCCGGCCTGGCGCGCCGCCGCCGGGCGCCCCGCCGAGGGCCTGCCCCTGGCCCCCCTGGTGGCGCGGGCGCAAGGAGAGGTGTCCGAACCCCTCGAAATGGTCATCGTCAACAATCCGGGTGACGCCGCCGCCACGGTGGTGGCGGTGTTCGAGGAACCGAAGGGCCTCGCCCATCGGCATCCGCAGGTGGTGTTCGACGCGACCTCAGGCGACGTGATCACCCGCCTCGGGACGCTCAAGCCCGCCGCCCACGTGTTCACGAGCTTCCTCGGCCTGCACGAGGCGCATTTCGCCGGCCCGGCCCTGAGGGTGCTGTTCTTCCTGTGCGGAGTCATGGGTTCGGCCACCATCGCCACCGGCCTCGTCCTGTGGGCGGTGGCGCGGGCGCCGAAGGCCGGCGCGGCGCCGGGCTTCGGCCTGCGCCTCGTACGCGGCCTCAACCTCGGCACCATCCTCGGCCTGCCCATCGGCATCGCGGCGTTCTTCCTCGCCAACCGGCTGCTGCCGGTGGAGTTGGACGCCCGCGCCACCTGGGAGGGTGGGGTCTTCTTCGGGGCCTGGGGCGTCGCCGCTCTCGTGAGCCTCGCCCGGCCCCACGCCCGGACCTGGCGCGAGATGGGGATGGCTGCCGCCCTCCTGTTCCTCGCCGTCCCCGTCGTCGGCGCCCTCACCACGGATCGCGGCCTCGATTTCCTCGGCTTCGACGCCGCCATGGTCGCCATCGGCCTCCTCCTCGCCTGGGGCGCCCGCAAGGTGTCGCGCTATCGCGGTCCCGCCCGCGCCCGCGCGGCGGTCCCGGACGCCCTGGCGCGTGCATGAATCTGGCCCCGAGCATGACCCCGTCCTCCGTTCTCCTCACCCTCGCCCTCAGCTTCGCCGGGCTCAGCGCCCTGTGCCTCGCCATGGATCGCCACCACCGCGCGATCTTCCTCGGAAGTCCGTCGCGGCGGCGGGCGCGGGCCCTGCGGGTGGCCGGCTGGTGCGGCATCGGGGCCGCCTTCGCCGCCGCCGTGATCACGGCGGACTGGAATTTCGGGCCGGTGCAATGGTTCGGCTCGCTCACGGGGGCGGCCCTCCTCGTCGTCGGCCTCGTGTCGTATCGGCCGCGCTGGGTCCGTCCGGCGGCCCTCGTGGCCCTGCCGGTGGCCGCCGTCGCGGCTTTCCTCGCCTGACCGGTTTTCCGCACCCTTCACGGGCGAGAGACGCACCCTAACTGTACCGGCGAAACGCCCGCCGGGGCCGGTGCCCCGTCGGGGAACGGCCCTGCCGCGCGGTGCCGCGACCCTCGCCGATATCCGGACCGTGACCCTGCCTCTCCTCGCCCCGATCCGCCGCGTCGCCGCCCGCCGGGCCCTCGCGAAATCCCTTCTCACGACTGGATGCGTCGTTGGATCCCTGGCGGCCCCCGCGGCGGCGCAAGGCCCCGATCCCGGTTGCTATTCCACCGCCGGCGGCGCCCTCGAAATCTGCCGGGGCGGCGAGGCCGAAGGTGTCCTGTTCGTGCCGCGCCCCTGCGAATCGGCCGCGAACGTCCAGATTCTGCGCCCCGCCGAGGGCGGTGGCCGGCTTCAGGCGATCTATCAGGCCGAGACGCCCCAGCGGACCCGCCGGGGCGAAGCGTGCGCCCCGCGCCGGGCCGAGAGCCCCCTCGACGGCGGCGCCGTGCGCTCCGGATCCATGCCCGAGCAACTCGCCACCACCCTCCCGCCGACGGAGGCCCGGTTGTGGGAGCTCGCCCGCGTCGCCGAGCACCGGGGTCGGCGGAGCCGGAGCCGCCGCGTGCGTGAACCGGAGGCACCCGAGGCGGTGCAGGAGGGCATCGCCGCCCGCCATCCCATGGTGGTCGCCGGTCGCGACTGGAGCGGCGACGTCTACAGCTACGTCTTCCTCCTCACCACGGTGCCGACCCCGAGCGGCAACCGCCACGCCCTGATGCAGGCCCGCACCGCCGATTTCGAGCGGTTCGACATCCGCAGTACGGATGACGACGGCGCCCTGTGGGTGCCGTTCAACCCCGAAGGCGGCGGGCGCCGCCGGTCGCGCCGCGCGAGCAACCCCGCCCCGAGTCCCGTCCTCGACGAGACCGGGGCCGCCATCGTGGGCAACTGCCCGGGGACGGGCTTCGACCGCAACGACCTCGTCGGCTCCATCAGCGTGGTCGATCAAGTCTACCACTACTTCTACACGGACGTGCTGCCGTCCGATTGCGCCAAGCCCGCCGCCGAGCGCCGCCTCGGCCTCTACCTGCGCACGGGCAAGGACCCGGCTGCCGACCGGCCGTGGTCGTCGGCCCGCCTCGTCGCCGAGCCCCTGCCGGGCGAGGCCCTGGTGCGCGTCGCGAAAGCCAAGGGCATGGACCGCTGGGTGGTGGCCTACAGCTGCAACCGCCCGTCCAACACCATGGACGGCCCGGTGGCCGATCTCTGCGTCCAGTACACCCCGGACCTCGCCCTCGGCTCCATCGCGGGCCTGAAATGGTACGCCGACCCCATGGCGATCATGCGCTCGCCGAATTATCTCGGCCTGCGCTCGGGCGGCGACGGCACCGGCCGCTTCAGCCGCGCCCAGCATTTCTGGATGACCGACCGCTACGGCAACCTCGCGACCCCGACGAACTATCCGGGCAAGGCCGGGTTCGTCACGTGGCTCGACCGCCGCGCCCCGGGCTTTTCCGGCCAGACGGAATCCTCCGTGTTCGGCCGCCCGATCTATTGGGGCACGTGGTCGGTGCGGCCGGTGGAGGCGCGCTGAGGGCGCTTCTCGCCGCCGGTCGTGCGTCGGGCGGGCGACCGCCATGCCCAGGTGCCGGGGCGGGGGGCCTTGCCGGATCGGCCCGCACCTTCTATTGCGACGCGATAGCTCGATCCCGTGACCCGGCGCTGCCGGCCGCAACGCCGCGGCCTGTCGCGTGACGGGCTCGTCTCGCTTCCGGATACCCTATGAAGCTTCGCAACATCGCCATCATCGCCCACGTCGATCACGGCAAGACCACGCTCGTCGACAAGCTGCTGTCGCAGTCGGGTTCGTTCCGCGAGAATCAGCGCGTCGAAGAGCGCGCCATGGATTCGAACGACCTCGAAAAGGAGCGCGGCATCACGATCCTGGCCAAGGCGACCTCGGTCGTCTGGAAGGACACCCGCGTCAACATCGTCGATACCCCCGGCCACGCCGATTTCGGCGGCGAGGTCGAGCGCATCCTGTCGATGGTCGACGGCGTGATCGTGCTCGTCGATGCCGCCGAAGGCCCGATGCCCCAGACCAAGTTCGTGGTCGGCAAGGCCCTCAAGATCGGCCTGCGCCCCATCGTGGCGATCAACAAGGTCGACCGTCCCGACGCCCGCATCACGGAAGTCGTCAACGAGGTGTTCGACCTGTTCGCGGCGCTGGACGCCACCGACGAGCAGCTCGACTTCCCGATCCTGTACGGCTCGGGCCGCGCCGGCTGGATGGCGACGTCGCCGGACGGCGACCAGGCCGAGGGCCTCGCACCCCTGTTCGACCTCGTGCTGGAGCACGTGCCCCAGGCCAAGGTCGAGGAGGGCCCGTTCCGGATGCTCGGCACCCTGCTCGAGGCCAACCCGTTCCTCGGCCGCATCATCACGGGCCGCATCGCCTCCGGTACGGTGAAGCCGAACCAGTCGATCAAGGTCATGGACCGCGAGGGCAAGGTCGTGGAGACCGGCCGCGTCTCGAAGATCCTGGCCTTCCGCGGCCTGGAGCGCGCCCCCATCGACGTGGGTGAGGCCGGCGACATCGTGTCCATCGCGGGCCTCGTGAAGGGCACCGTGGCCGACACCTTCTGCGACCCGCAGGTGGACACCCCGATCCAGGCCCAGCCCATCGATCCGCCCACCGTCACCATGTCGTTCATCGTCAACGACTCGCCCCTCGCCGGCACCGAGGGCGACAAGGTCACGAGCCGCATGATCCGCGACCGCCTGTTCAAGGAGGCCGAGGGCAACGTCACGCTCAAGATCGAGGAAGCGGCCGACAAGGATTCGTTCTTCGTCTCGGGCCGCGGCGAACTCCAGCTCGCCATCCTCATCGAGACCATGCGCCGCGAAGGCTTCGAGATCGCCGTGTCGCGTCCCCGCGTGGTGCTGTCGAAGGACGAGGACGGCAACACCCTCGAGCCCGTCGAGGAAGTGGTGGTGGACGTCGACGAGGAATACTCGGGCGTCGTCGTGCAGAAGATGTCCGAGCGCAAGGCCGAGATGATCGAGATGAAGCCGTCGGGCGGTTCGCGCCTGCGCCTCGTCTTCCATGCGCCGACCCGTGGCCTCATCGGCTATCAGGGTGAGCTCATGACCGACACCCGCGGCACCGCGATCATGAACCGCCTGTTCAAGGCCTACGAGCCCTACAAGGGCGAGATGCCCGGCCGCCGCAACGGCGTGCTGATCTCCAACGACAAGGGCGAGGCCGTGGCCTACGCCATGTGGAACCTGGAGGATCGCGGCCCGATGATGATCGAGCCCGGCGCCAAGGTGTATCAGGGCATGATCATCGGCGAGCACAACCGCGAGAACGACCTCGAGGTGAACGTGCTCAAGGGCAAGAAGCTCACCAACATCCGCACCACCTCGAAGGACGAGGCCGTGCGCCTCACCCCGCCGATCCGCATGACCCTGGAGCGTTCGCTCGCCTGGATTCAGGACGACGAGCTCATGGAAGTCACGCCGAAGTCGATCCGCCTGCGCAAGACCTATCTTGATCCGAACGAGCGCAAGCGCTTCGAGCGTTCGGGCGGGGTCGCGTAAGGCGACCCACCGTTGACGTGATGGAGGCCGGGCATTCGCCCGGCCTTTTTCGTTTGGAGGTCCAGGCGGACTCCTGCCGGACTGGTGTCGTGCCCGGAGCCTAGTCCGCCGAAGCGGACGCCGGTTCGGCGAAGGAACGCTCTCGTGCTATGACGCAATCACTTCGTTCCTGCGCCAGAGCACGAGGCTTTTGTTTTTGCATCAAGTTTCCCAGACACGGCTGAAGCCTCCGTCTGGATCGATGCACTAGAATTTCTGTTTCCTGTCCTGAAGGTCGCGCTGCCCGTTGATGCGATAGCCGGCGACGCATTGTTTGATGAACGGGGCTCTCAACTGCTGTCGCATGCCGATCTGTTCGGCGCGCCGTTCGCATTTCACCGTCCACGCCGAGCGCGTCCCGGCTGCCGCCTCCGCTCCGAAGGGGGATAGACTGCCGAAACACACGAGGAGGGTGAGGAGTATCGGTCGACGCCAGCGCACGCCCTCGAGCGTCGCCTTTGCGTCGTCCGTGCCGCCGCTTCCGATGATCGAGCCCATTCTCAAACCGGAACGCCGAAACGTTGGCCGAACAGGTAGAGCCCGAAGAAGACGGTCGTGATCAGGAGACCCAGGAAGGCGATGATATACAGGAGATGTCTCGACTTCTTCTTTTGCTCGGTGCCGTAATGAGGCTTGGCCGCAGAATCCATGACGTGCTGACTCATGCTTGTGACGGGGGCAGCCGTCGCCGGGTTCGCGCCGCATGACGCCACGGTGCTCGGCCGGGATGGCTGCTTTCACCGAGGGCGTTGGGGCAGTTCGCCCGAAGCGCCGTCCGCGAAATCGCAGGGCTCGGACAATCAAGAAAAACGTAAGGTGATCGTTCCGAGTGTTCGCGTCACTTAAAGGTGTTGGATTAAAGAGCCTTCGACAACGTTCGGTCCGCGCTGTTGCTCAAGGCGAACAACCGGGCGATCCCGCACAGCACGGCATGGGTGGTCCATGAACCTTTGCTTTGATCCTGACCAAGCGACGCCGAGGGAGAACGAACCTTCTCCACCCTCGGCCCTGGGGCGCGGGCGACAAGACTCGGCGTCACCCCTCCTTTGCCCGCTCCCGTAGTAGATATTTCTGCACCTTGCCCGTGGCGGTCTTGGGCAGCTCCCCAAAGACGATGTGGCGCGGGAGCTTGTAACCGGCCAGCCGCTCGCGGCACCACGCGACCAGGGCGTCGGCCTCGAGCGTCGCGCCGGGTTTGAGTTCGACGAAGGCCATGGGGGTCTCGCCCCATTTCTCATCCGGCCGGGCCACCACGGCGGCGGAGGCGACCGCCGGATGGCGGAACAGGGCGTCTTCCACCTCGATGGACGAGATGTTCTCGCCGCCCGAGATGATGATGTCCTTGGAGCGGTCTTTCAGCTGGATGTAGCCGTCGGGGTGCTTCACCCCGAGGTCGCCGGAGCGGAACCAGCCGCCCTTGAACGCGGCCTGCGTGGCCGTGGGATTCTTGAGGTAGCCGCGCATCACCACGTTGCCGCGAAACATCGCCTCGCCGAGCGTGGTGCCGTCGGCCGGCACCGACTCACCCGTCTCGGGATCGCGGATGTCGAAGCCCTCCAGCACGGGGTAGCGCACCCCCTGGCGCGCCATCTTCTCGGCCCGCGCATCGGCGTCGAGGGCGTCCCAGTCGCGATGCCAGGCGTTCACCACTGCCGGGCCGTAGGTCTCGGTGAGGCCGTAGAGATGCGTGACGTCGAACCCGGATTCTCCCATGGCGGCCAGCACCGCCTGGGGCGGGGGCGCGGCGGCCGTCAGGAAGGCGACCCGGTGGGGGAGGGGGCGGCGCTCGGCGTCGCTCGCCCCGAGCAGCAGCTGCATCACGATGGGGGCGCCGCAGAGGTGGGTGACGCCGTGCTCGGCGATGGATTCGTAGAGCGCCCCGGCCCGGACCTGCCGCAGGCAGACATGGGTGCCGGCCACCACCGACAGGGTCCAGGGGAAGCACCAGCCGTTGCAGTGGAACATCGGCAGGGTCCAGAGATAGACCGGATGCTGCCCGAGGCCGCCCGTGATGACGTTGCCGAGCGACAGCAGGGCGGCGCCGCGATGGTGATAGACCACGCCCTTCGGGTCGCCCGTGGTGCCCGAGGTGTAGTTGAGGGAGATGGCGTCCCACTCGTCCGCCGGCATCACCCAATCCGCCGCCGGATCGCCCTTGGCGAGCAAAGCCTCGTAACCGAGGCTGCCGAGGGTTTCGCCCGCGCCGGTGAAGACCGGATCGTCGACATCGATCACCAGGGGTTTGACGCCCGCCTGCGCCAGGGCGGGGGCGACCACTTTCGAGAACTCCCGGTCGGTGATGAGCACCTTGGCCTCGCCGTGGTCGAGGCAGAAGGCGAGGCCGGCGGCGTCGAGGCGGGTGTTGAGGGTGTTGAGCACGGCGCCGGTCATGGGCACGCCGTAATGGCACTCGATCATCTCAGGGGTGTTGGCCAGCATCACCGCCACGGTGTCGCCCCGGCCGAGGCCGCGCGCCGTGAGGGCCGCCGCGAGGCGCCGGCTGCGGGCGTAGAGGTCGGCGTAGCTCCGCCGCAGGGCGCCGTGGATCACCGCGACGTGGTCGGGAAACACCCGTGCGGCCCGGTCGAGGTAGCTGAGCGGCGTCAGCGGCTGGTAATTGGCCGGATTGCGGTCGAGGTCGCGGTCGTAGATCGACGGCCGGGGGGCATTCATGGCGTGTCTCCCTTTTCGGGGCAACAGTACCGATCCGCCTCCGTCCGACAATGTCCGAACGGGTTTCCAAAGGGATCATCCCTTTGGCGGGTGTCGGGCAGAGCCCGACGAAGAGCCCAAGGCTTGGCCCTGGACCCACGAAGGGCTCGCCCTTCGAACCCGGACTTCAGGTTCAGCCGCCGCCGGGATCGGTCTCGCCGTCGGGCTTGTTGCCGCCCGAGGGGCCGAGGCCGGGCTTGCCGTCGGTCTTCTCGTTGGGGTCCTTCACGGCGTCGGGGGCGGTGTTGGCGGGTTTCTTCTCCGCGGGCTTGGCGTCGTGGTCGTCGGCCATGGGCGTCCTCCGTTGATCGCTCTCAACGCGCCGCCGTGAAACCGGTGCCCGGCGGATCGGCTTCCGCGAGGCGCAGGATCGTGGCGCGCAGCCAGCGATGGGCCGGGTCGTCGTCGTAGGAGGCGTGCCACAGGAGGGAGACCGACACCTCTTCGAGGTCGACGGGGGCCGGGCTGACGCTCAGCCCCAGCGCCCCGGCGAAGAAGGTGGCGAGACGCGCGTGCATGGTGGTGAGGACGGGTGCGCTGCGCACGAGGAACGGCACGGCGAGGAAGCGCGGCGTCGTCACCGCCAGGGTCCGGTGCAAGCCGAGCTTGGCGAGGGCATCGTCCACCACCCCGTGCGCCGTCTCCTTCAGGCTGGTGAGGACGTGGGGGAAGCGCAGGTAGTCTTCGAGCGAGATCGGCGGCGTGACGCCCACGAGGCTGGCGTTGAACATGCAGAGGTAGTTGTCGCGGTAGAGCAGCCGGCGCTTGTGGTGGGTCTGCCCCTCCGTGAAGAAACCGATGCCGAGATCGACCCGGTCGGCATCCAGTTCCTGCAGGATGCGGATGCGGTCGATGGAGCGCAGGAGCAGGCTGATGCCCGGCGCCTCCGCCCGCAGGTAGGCGAGGAGCTTCGGCCCGAGGAGCACTTCCGTGCTGTCGGGCAGGCCGAGGGTGAAGGTGCGGGTCACCGTGCGCGGATCGAAGGTCTCGTCGCGCCGCACCAGGGACTGCACCTGCCGCAGGAGGGTGCGGACGGGTTCGGCCAGCGCCAGGGCACGGGGCGTCGGCCGCATGCCCTCCGGTGCGCGGGTCAGGAGTTCGTCGCCGAACAGGATCCGCAGGCGGGCCAACGACGAACTCATGGCCGATTGACCGATGCCGACCCGCGCCGCCGCGCGGGTGACGCTGCGTTCGCTCAAGAGGGCGTCGAGGGCCACGAGGCCGTTGAGGTCGATCCGGCTGAGATCGATATGATCAATAGTCATTATCGATTCGTTCTGTTTGATCCATGCTGCGACGCAGCGCATATCGGGTTCACCGCAAGGGCACCCCCGCCCTTCGCACACAGAGTGAGACCCGACACCATGACGTTCCGTTCCTTCACGCTCGCCGCCGCCGCTCTCGCGGCCCTCACGGGAGCCGCCTCGGCCGAGACCATCCGCCCCCTCGACGGCGGCAGCGTCAGCCTCGGCGACCTCTCCGGAATCGCCTATTACACGCCCGAGCCCAAGGGCTACCGGGTCGTCGTGACTCTGGCCCGCACGGAGGCCTCCCGCGCCGTCCGCTTCGAGGCGGTCCTCGCGTCCGGCCAGAGCGTGATCCTCTCGACCCCGCAAGAACTCGGCGCGGCGGCCGAGGCCGTCGAGATCAGCCGCACCGGGGACACCGTCGCGGTGTCCCGGGCACGTCCGGCCCCGACCCGCGCGGCGGCGGCCCTGAACTGATGGCGATCCTCGCCCTCCCGGCCGACGAGGTCGGGAGGGTTCTGTTTGCGTGACAGCGCCGGGCTTGCCTCGGGAAAAGCCAAGCCCCGCGGGAAAAGCCAAGCCCCGCGGGAAAAACCAGGCCCCGCCCGCTTTTTCGCCTGGGCGCGGACGGCCGCACGGGACAGAATACTCGCCGATTGCCACCGATCCGGGACCGATTCATGCGACGCCCCTCCGCCGCCCTCCTGGCCCTCCTGCTGGCCGGGGTGTCCCCCGCCATCGCCCTCGAAGGCCCGGCGCCCGCCGCCCCCGCCGCCCCGGTCGCGGCCTCGGGCAAGCCCCGGGTCGTCATCGTCGCCACGGGCGGCACCATCGCGGGGGCGGGGGCGGATGCCGCCAACAGCGCCACCTATCAGGCCGCCAAGGTGCCGGTGGACAAACTCATCGCCGCCGTACCGGCCATCGCGGGGGTCGCGGAGGTGCGCGGCGAGCAGGCGTTCCAGATCGCCTCCGAGAGCTTCACCAACGCCCAACTCGTCGACCTCGCCAAGAAGGTGTCGGCGCTCGCCAAGCGCGACGACGTCGATGGCATCGTCATCACCCACGGCACCGACACCGTGGAAGAGACGGCCTATTTCCTCGACCTCGTGGTGAAGACCGACAAGCCCATCGTGATGGTGGCCTCCATGCGGCCCTCGACGGCGATCTCGGCCGACGGCGCGTTGAATCTCCTCGACGCCGTCACGGTGGCGGCGGCCAAGGATTCGCGCGCCAAGGGCGTGCTGCTCACCATGAACGACGAGATCCAGGCGGGACGCGACACCACCAAGCGCGTCAACATCAAGCCGTCCGCCTTCTTCAGCCAGTGGGGTCCCCTCGGGATGGTGGTGGAGGGCAAGACCTACTGGTTCCGCGCGCCCGTGAAGCGCCACGGCACGGCGTCCGAGTTCGACATCGACACCATCGACGCCCTGCCGGAAGTCGCCATCGTGTACGGCTCGGGCAACATGCACCCGGAAGCCTACACCTCGGCGGTGGCGGGCGGCGCCAAGGCGATCATCCATGCGGGCACCGGCAACGGCTCAGTGGCCGGCTACCTCGTCGACACTTTGAAGGACATCCGCGCCAAGGGCGTGCAGATCATCCGCTCGTCCCGCGTCGGCGACGGCTTCGTCCTGCGCAATGCCGAGCAGCCCGACGACACGTACGACTGGGTTGTGGCCCACGACCTCAATCCGCAGAAGGCCAAGATCCTGGCCGCTGTGGCCCTGACGAAGCCCCGCGACGCCAAGGATCTGCAACGGATCTTCTGGGAGTATTGAGGCGCGGCCCGTCGCGGGGCGGCGCGCCCGACCCGCGACGGGCTCGAACCGTCCCTGCCGGGGGAGCGTTCCCGGCGTCCCGAACGACCTGACCGATTCCCGCGCGCCGATGTCGGATCATCGCGCCGTGTGGCTCGCCGATGGAACGCGCCCTTCGCCCTCATGCTGTGACGCCATCACTTCGTTCCTGCGCCAGAGCACGAGGCTTTTGTTTTTGCATCAAGTTTCCCAGACACGGCTGAAGCCTCCGTCTGGATCGATGCACTAGGTGACTGCGCCACGATCCCGGCCGCCGACCACAGGGCGGCGAGGGGGCTCCGACCGGTGAATCGTCCCGGGAGCCCCGATCGCGATGGGGCGGCCCCTCAAAATCAATCCTCAGATTGCGTTGACAGGAAAAAAGCAACCTCATAGAAAGAGGTCGCGCGCGGCTGAAGCAGCGTGTTTACAAGTCGATAAGATGTTGTTTTCGTGTAAACCGAAGTAAATTTTATCAGAAATTGATATTATTTCGAGATGTAGTGAAGTGACGATTTTATAAAGTCGAACTTTTCTCGTAGTGCGTTTTCGCGTCCGCGTTCCGAGTTTCACGGTCATCCAAAAGCAACGGCCGAGCCGTCCGACCCGCGCCCTGTACGGGCGAAGGGGGGGCTGCGCGCGGCCGAACGGGGAGGGCGGGCAGACATGGGCGCGAAACTCTTTTCCAGGCGGGGCCGCACCGGGGCCGGGGTGGCAGCCCCGATCGTCTGCGCCGCCGTCCGGGTTCGCGGGTCCATCGGCGCATGAGCGACCCTGCCCCGCCCCTTGCGAGCGACGACGTTCCGGATTGGACACGTCCGATCGCCCGCGCAGACGCGTGGCTGGTCCCGGCCTATCGCACCGCCGATCTGTTCTTCTCCGTTCCGCGCGCCGTCGATCTCGCGCGACGGGCGGATGGGACGCCGGATTTCTTCCTCGAGGTCTTCTCCGACCGGAACGCCGCCGGGGACGATCAGGCCCTGTTCGCGAACCTGCGGATGGGCCTGGAACGCCGGGACGCCGGGGCCGACCGCGACCGGTTCGTCGCGGCCCGCGGGGGCCAGACCCGCGTCGTGCCCGCGAGGCTGTCGGCCGACGCCGCCTGGCATTTCGAATGCGGAACCTGCCGCGAGACCGCTCCCGTCGCCTGGGACGGCGCCGGCTGCGCCACCCTTCAGACCCGGTTGCCGGCGACCACGGGTGACCTGATCTATGGTCAGCTCGGAACGGGCGTGGTGACCACGGCGCGCGTGGCCGTGGAATGCCGGGTCGGCGGGGTCTTGCCGCGTGTGGAGACAACGGCCCTGTTCGAGGTCGAAGCCCTCCTCGCGCGCCTCGCGACCCTCCATCCCGGTGCTCCGAGCCTCGCCTTCGACGCCCTGGTCACGTGGCTGAAGGCGCCGCCGCCCGATCTCTTCCGCCTCGAGGGCGAGGCGGGCGTCGACGCCGGCGAACGCGCCCTGGCGCTCGCCGGCCGCCTGAACCGGGACTTCGGACGACCGGCGCCCTGTCCGAGCGTCTCGGAGGGGCCGCACATCACCCTGCGGATTCCCGACGGGACCGCCGGTCCGGTGCGCTGGGACCTGCGGACCCCGTATCCGGCGGAGCTGCCGCGCTTCCTCGCCTTCGATCCCTTCACGCCCATCGTCGCCGCGGGCGGGCGGGACCGCGTCACGGCCTTCACCCGGGTAGGACCGCTGCCCGAGGATCGCCTGAGCTTGGTCGTCGCGGTCAGCGGAGGCTTCCCGGCCGATCTGCGCAATTGCGACGCCATCGAGGTCGTCCTGTGCGTCGACGGGGCGCTGGCCCGTGGGCACGCGACCTTGGCGCGGTCGGTGACCCTGTATCCGGCGGGGCGCGGCACCCAATCCGTGACCCTGCCGTTCCGGGTGAGCGAACCGAAAACCTACCGCGCCTGCCTTCAGCTGGTGGTGGACGGGACGGAGGTGCTGCTGCCCTGGTTCGACGGGCCGGGGAGCTATCTCCATCTCGGGCCGGACGATGTGCCGTTCCTCCTCGTCAGCATGCGCGCCACGCCGCGCCTGCTGGCTCAGGCGCGGATCGCCGTCGCCCTGGTGGGAACCCCGTTCGCGACCGCGCTGACGCCGCAGGCGCCCTCGGCGAGCTACCTCCTCGCGCCCGGCTCCGTGCCGCGCATTCGGGTGACGGCGACGGAACCGGGGATGCCGGGGGGCGGCCTCGTCCTCGACCTGCCCGGACCCATCGTCGATCTCGATTGCGACGCCTTCCCGCAATACGGCGCGCAGAGCATCCGCGCCCACCTGACCTTCGCGCCCGGCGTCGCCTCCGCGCGGTTCGCGTTCCTGCCCGAGGATGCGCTGGAGCCGATCCTCGTCGAGGTCACGCCCGAGCGGCCGGACATCACGGTTTGGTACTTCGCCGACCGGATCTTCCACCATCGCTATCGGGTTCGCCGCGTCCGCCACGCGGACGATGACGGCCCGTGGTCCGAGTACCATTCGCCCGGCGAGTCACTGTTTCTCACCGCCGCCCCGACCTCCGACCCGAGGGATTCGTGACATGACCGACACCCCGAACAGCGTCCAGGCAGGCCCCCTCGCGTGCATCCCCGTCGCGGATGAACCCGGGCGCTTCCTCTACCTCCCCGGCGCCCCGCGCCTCGACCGGCCCGGTTTCACGTTCATGTCCATGGGGGAGGGAGAAGGCGGCTTCCTCGCCTGCGAAACGGTCTGGCGGGCGACGGACGCGGACCTCGCGGCGGCCGAGAGCGCCCTCAGGACGGCTTACCCCAAGCTCGCGTCGATCGATCTGCGGATCGCCGAACTCGATACCGCGCAGGCCACCCTCACCGTGACGCCGGCGAACGGAGAGGCCGTGGAGTTCGGGCCGAAGGACAGTACGGGGGCGCCGACCTACCGGGTGGTGTTCAGCGAAGCGCTCGACGCCCCCCAGGCCGCCGCCGTCGCCGCATCCCAGGGGGGGGAGGCCGGTCGCCTCACCCTCGCGTACAGGGCCGAGCTGCACCTGACGGAGACGGTCGCGGCCATGATCGAGGGCAATCTTGTAGACCGGATCCGGACGCTCGCTCCCAAGCCCCCGAGGCATCCGTATGGATGGGGCAGGCACAAACCGCCGGCGCCGGTGCCCACGCCCAGCCTCGAAGCTTGCCGCGCCGCCGTCACCGAAGCACTCGCGAAGGGCGAGCTCGTCCTGAGGGAGCGGCCCGGCGCGCCGGCCCTCGCGGCGGTGTGGGACGAACTGTCGGCGGACCTGAAGGAGGCCGCCGCGCAGGTCATCCGTGACGCCGTCCCCCGGTACGGGGTGGATGCGCATGGCCTGGACAGAGTCAACTTCCGCCGCACCCTGTCGAAGAGCGTCACGCTTCCGTTCGCGTGGCACCGGTCCGCCGATCTCGCCGGCGCGTAGCGCCGCGCCCAGCCCATTCCCTTTCGCCATGCAAGCCCGTCCCGCCCGCGCGCGACGCCCTCAGGGAGTAGCACCATGCTGACCATTTCCCCCGCCGTGACCGTGACTGGCGTGCCAACCACGTTCGGCAAGACGGACTACATCCTGTTTCCCGACAGCGAGAACAAGGATCTCTACTACGCCCTGGCCGAGCGGCCGAACTTCCTCGCCGACGGCGAGGGCCATCCGAACTTCAACCTCACCTGGTATTTCGGCGGCGGGATGGAGCCGGGTGGTATCTGCACCATGACCGTCGGCCTGCCGATGCCGGATATGGCCAAGCCGGAGGTGCGCGAGGTCATCGCCGCCGCCCTCACCAAGGATCCCGACACGATCAAGCAGGCCCAGCGCATCGACGACATGTGCCGGGCCATGGAGAGGGGGGAGGCCGACCGCGTCGCCGCCCTGAAGCAGGCGCTCGGCTACAGCGACGACACGGCCAAGCAGAAGAAGGCCATCTTCCAGGCGGAGCGGGACTGGAGTCAGTTCCTGGCCGCCGCCGTGACCCTCGACATCCGCCCGGTTCCGTTCAAGGGCGGCAGCGTCTCGGTCCAGGCCTTCGCGGCCAAGGAGAGCTACCTCGCGAACAGCCCGGAATATTCGAGCGGCAAGATCGAAGTCACGCCCTCGCTCGTCAACAGCAACGCCGCCGTCGTGACCTTCAATCTCCGTGAGATCGGGGCGAACCTGTTCTGGCACGCCCTCGGTGGATGGACACTCGATGCGTCGAAGCAGCCCAAGGGCTACGATGCCGTCAAGGGCGGCGGCAGCATCATCGCGGTGACCTACGCGGCGGAATTCGACGGCCTGCTGCCCGAGGCGAAGGCGGTCGTGACCCTGGATCACAAAGTCATGGCCAAGCTCAACATCGAGGAGCAGGTCCACCGGGGAGCCTGGGGAAGCACCTACAGGACCCTGGCGGCGCGCGGAAAGGAATACGACGACGTCATCAACTCGTCGACCCGGATCGTTCTCCCTCCCGGAGCCAGCAAGGACGTCGAGGACAGTGTCCGGAAGACCCTGACGGATTGGGCGGCCGGCCAGCTCGAAGACATGCTGAAGGTCAAGATGCCGGAGGTGAAGCTCGACGACCTCAATGTCGATTCGGCACGGCAACTCAGCACGGCGACCAACCAGTCGCGCACCTACACGCTGACGCAAGGCATCCCGCTCAGGAAGAACCCCCAGGGCCAGCTTCCGAAGATCAGCGCCCTCGTGAAAGAGGACGCATTGAAGAAGCACTTCAATCTCATCGACCTCAACGAGAGGCCGTACTTCAACGTCGATGTGACGGTGCAGGCGCCATCGGTCGAGTATCTGAAGCAGCGTAAGATCGACCGCTTGGTCGTGACGCATCTTTCCTACGCCAACGAGAAGATGCGCGACAAGACCGGTCACGAGGTCGAAAACCTCGAATACGCCACGAACGCGCAGCAGCCGAGCCAGACCCTCAGCGGCACCTTCGCCGCGGCGACGCCGAACAAGTTCGTCAGCTATGCGTATCTCGTCGCCTATAGCGATGGGACGCCCCCGTTCCGTGCGGCGCCGACGCGTCAGGATGGCGGCGACAACTACGTCGCCCTCGGCGGCGTCGATGTCGGCGTGCTCAACGTCACGTTCGACGGGGTCGACCTCCCGTGGGACATCATCAGCGGCGCGAGGCTGGACATCGCCTATGGAGATTGGACCAAGACCAACATCGTCCTGAGGCAGGATACGCCCCTCTCCATCGTGCAGCCATTCGGCAAGGCGATGACGGGCAAGCTGACCTATCGGCTGACCCTCACCCCCAAAGCGGGCGCACCCATCGCAGGTGAGCGCCAGATCGTTGACCTGCAGCAGGGCAATGCCGACGTCACCCTGATCAACCCCCTCGGCGACACGATCGAGACCATCGGCTTCCAACTCGCCGACGAAGTCGAGCGGGCGCGCATCAGGGTCGAATACACCCTGCGGGGGCTCGGCGACGACCGGATATTCGTCCAAATCATCGACCTCGACAGGAACAGGCCGAACGCGGCGGCTTTCTCCTGGAACGTGCCGGTGTTCCAAAGCAAGAGGTCGTCGCTTCGCTTGCTCAAAGCCCAGATCACCGCGGGCGGAACGTCCTCGACCCTGAATGAGGGGGACAGGCGCCTGAAGGAAGGGGGCCTCGACACCGTCCTGGGCGGCCCGATCATCACCGTGGAGCGCGACGGCTTCTCGACCTTCTGAGTCCGGGGAGGCGGGAATGCTGGTGGACGATCCCAGGATCGAACTCGAAGGCGTCGACGGCGTGCTCGTGTACGGAGATTCCGCCGCGCCCGATCGGTTCTATTATGCCGGAACGCGTCCGCGCCTCGCCCGTGACGGAGACGGGTACCTGTTCACCCTCATCCGCTACGAACGGGTGCTGGATGGGCGGGCGGGCGCGCCGCCGCAGGCGGGCATGCTGTCCTTCGTCGTCGATCTCGCGCCCGCTCCCGCCGACCTCGCCGCCGCCGAGACGGCCTTGCGCAAGCGGAGGCCCGACGCCCGGCTCACGCCCATCCCCTGGACCTCGGGCACCGTGATCGCCGCCATCATCGGCGGCGATCCCGTCCGGGCGACGCCCTCGCTCATGGGCGACAACAGCGCGGTCGTCAGTCTCGGATTGACGACCGACCAATACCTGCTGCTGACGCGCTCCCTCGACGATCCGGATTCGGTGCCGATCTCCGTCGTCTACGACCTGCAGTTCGAGGTCCTGCGGCCGAGTTTCGCCTACGCCATCCAGTTCGACCTCACGCGGTATCGGCTCTGGGTCCGCAAGACCTGTACGGCCAACGTGCTGTTCGTCAGCTTCGAGAGCGTCGAGACCTTCGAGGACCTGCGGCAGAGCGGCGCCATCACGATCCATTCGACGGTCTCCACCGACGAACCGGTGCCGGATGGGGTCCGGCGTGCCTTCCTGCGCAGCCTCCAGACCCTGATGACGCCGCTACCGGCCTTCGCCGCCCCACCGGCCGGCGGAAGCCCGTCCTGGGGAATCGGCTATTCCTGCGAGACGATCCGCGACACCCAGGCGATCTCGCGAACCCTCGATTGCGATCTGCAGGTGAGCGACGCCGTCACGCGCACGGTCCATCTCCAGGGGGCCCTCGCGGATCTCTCGGACGCCCTGCGCAGTCGGCCGGTCATCCAACTGCCGACGGGCGTCACGTTCGTGCAGGATCTCACCCTGCGCTGCCATGCCGTGTTCGACGGCGCGCCCCTGGAGGCGGTCCAGGTCAGCCTCGAACCGGCGGCCGGGCTCTCCGGCCACGTGTTCAACGCGGACCGGACCGAGGATTGGCGGATCGCCCTGACGCACGCCCCTGCCCAGGTTCACACCTACGCCTGTCGCTGCGACGTCCGATTCGGCAACGGTCGGCCGGCGGCGACGGGACGGCTTTCCCTCGCGCGCGACCAGGCTTTCGTCGATCTCCAGCCGGCGACGCTCTACACCTTCCGCCGTTACGCGGTGACGGTCGCCCCGGACTTCCCCTGGTCGCTCGTTCCCTCCGTGACCGTCGCCCTCGACGGTCCGCCGGCCTTGAGTTTCACCCCCGGTTCCCTGGTTCTGACCGGGGGCCGCCCGAGCGGCACCATCGAGGTCTTCGCGCCGTCACGGCAGGACCTCGACGGGGTGACGGTCCGCGCCCGCTATGGGATGGCGGATGGGGGCGCCCGGACCCGGCAGAGCCTGCCCTCCGGCGCCACGATCTTCCTCAACCCGTTGCGCAAGCGCACCGTGGTGTTCGCGGCCGCCCCGGACACGGATTGGCAGCGCTGGAGCGCCATTCGGCTCAAGCTCGTCAAGGGCGCCCGGTTTCAGGCCTGGGCGCCGCAGCAGCTCGAACTGACGCGACGGGAGCCGCGCGCCCGGTTCACCCACTGGTTCGCGGATGAGCGCGAACTCACCTGCGAGACGCTGTTCCGGAGCGCGAACGCATCCGTTCCCGGCGCCGTCCTGCGCAGCCACGAGCACACCATCGTGGTGCCGTCGCGCCCCGATTCCGAAGTCCCGGACCCCAGCAGACAGGAAGCCACGGCATGATCCTGATCGATTCCACCAAGTTCACCGTCGATGGCGTCGACGTCTATCCCGATCACGCCTCGCCGTTCCAGTTCTGGTACGTCCCCGGCCTCATCCGGCTGGCCGAGCGCAACGGCCGCAAGGCCCTGTCCTATTTCTGGTACACGGATTCGGCGACGGATTCCGAGGGCACCGGGTTCCTGAACTTCGAGGTCAACACCGCCGTGCCGCCGGCGACCCTCGACAGGATCCGGGCCGAAGTCGCGCGGCGGACCGGGCGCGACGCCGGCAAGCTCGTCCTCTCGACGGTGACCTTCACCAAGGGCGCCGTGAACCTCTCGGCCCTCGGACCCACGGCCGCCCAGGCCGTGCGCACCCCCGACGATCCCTCGGTTCTCTACCAGAGCAAGGAGCAGGTGGTGTGGTCGGCCGGCTCGTCCTCCCTCGTGGGCGACAACACCGCCGTCTGCTCGATTCAGTTCACCAAGGAAGGCCGCCTCGCCTCGGCGATGAAGTCGGCCATCCTGGCGGGGGCGAACACCATCGCGGCCCTCTACCGCCTCGAATTCCTCGCCATGCGTCCGTCCGTGACCTTCAAGGTCCACGGCACCCTGGAAAAGACCGTCCGGGACTTCCAGGCCAGCCTCGGCGGCGAAGTTCCCCTGGAGGCCCTGATCCTCGATCTCGGCATCAACGCGCAGTGGCAGCGCATCCTGCAGAACACCGATCTGAAGATCGAGGTGATCGATTTCGGGGGCGACAACGACAAGGAGGGCCTGAAATGGGCCCAGCAGATCCTCCTCGATTACATTCTCAAGAATTTCTTCGAGACCCAGATCGGTTCCGATCCGAACAACTGGAGCCCCCTCAAGGAAGCCCCGAAGGTGAGCGAGGCCGTCGAGAAGGCGCGGGGCACCGAGGAAGCCGCCGCCGACAAGGCCGCGTCGGACGGCAAGGTCGGTGAGGAAGCCGACACGGCCGTCAAGGAGATCGTCAAGGCCGCGACCCTGTTCATTCCCAAGGTGAATATCCGCGCGGCCTATTACGACGGTCGCCAGGAAAACAAGATCGACTTCCTGTATTCGGAACTGAAGGCCCGTCCGTATCAGGTGCTGCCCCAGGCCCTGGTTCTCGAAGGACTGGGCGAGCCGGCCAGTTACATCACGCAGATCAACCGCTCACAGGACCCTTTCGGCCAGCCCTACCCCGTGAACGTCGCGCTGCCGGACGCCGCCGACTTCACCGCCCTCGGCCTGACGGCCCTCAACATCCAGGCCCGGTATCCCGCCAACGCCCCCGCCAGCAGTCAGGCCGTCCAGAATTTCTCCATCACCGACGGCAAGCGTCATGGAACCGAGCCGCCCTTCCGGTTCCAGTACGACGCCAAGGGCTCGGCGGACGTCGCCTTCACGGTCGACTACGTGTTCAGGTCCGGCGGGGATTGGGTGGGCGAGACTACCCGGTTCTCGGTCAGCGGCCGGGCCGAGCGGGGTCTGATCGTGGCGACTCCGGACGCGGCGGTGCAGTTCGTCACCCTCGACATCCGCCTCGACGCCGATTTCGTCTGGGAGGATGCGGACGAGGTCAAAGTGACCTTGACCAGCGCGAAATGGAAGGGGACCAAACAGGTCACGTTCCAGAACGGCCGGGCCGACCCCCGGATCCTGCGCATCCGCAGCGGTATCGAGACGGCCGCGGCCGAGATCCGCTACACCGTCGACGTCCACAAGGGTGGCAAGCGCATCTACGGCTCCGAGGCCGCCACGGTCCAGGACGACCGGATCGTCGTCCGCGACCGCTTCGGCGGCCACACGCCGGTCTTCTTCACCGCGAGTTTCGACGACGACAGCGTCGACATCACCCTGTCCCACACCGACGGCGCTTTCGCGTGGGAAGACCAGTTCACCCTCGAGAAGGGCCAGAAGCGCCTCCGCCGCATCGTCCCCACCCTGGCGGACCCCAAGCCGAAGAGCGACCTGCGCTTCACCTACGAGGTTCTGCCGATGGACGGCGAGCCGTTCAGCAAGACCGGGCGCGGCGGCCAGACCATCGCCATCAAGCTGCCGGGGGCCTGATGCCCGCCGCGCCCGCCGGGATCGCCGATGCCGTCGCGATTCTCCACGCGCACGCCCCCCGGCTGGCGCCGGACGTGTCCCGGACCCTCGCCGCGCTCCTCGCCGAGGTGGAGGCGGTTCCGGCGGGGGCGGGGCTCTCCCTCAACGCCGATGGCGGGGCCGTGGAGTTCGCCTGCTCCAGCCTGAGCGCGGACCTGCGATACGTCGTGGATTTCGGCGGCGCGGTGCGGACCCGCCTCGCCCGGATCGCGGACTGGCTCGCGGCCCATGGCGCCGGGGCGGGGGATCTCGCCGCCGCGCGCCGCCTGCAGGCGCAGGGGGCTCCGCGGTGGGGCGCCTGGCTCGGGGTGCGCCATCGCCCGGGGGCGCCGCCCGCCTTCAAGGTCTATGTCGAAGTGCCCCCGGGCACGGAGCCGGGGGGCTCGGGCCTCATCCATCCGCCCGGTTGGCCGGAGCAGGACGGCACCGCCCTGCGCCCCCTCCTCGTGGGCCTCGGCCCGGAGGAGGGCGCGCGCGAGTTCTACTTCGAGGGGCGGGCGCGGGGGATGCCGGTGGCGCGCCTCGCGGGGCTCCTCGGCCGGCTCGGCCTCGCGGAGCACCTGGAGGATCTCGTCGCGCTCGTGGGAGCCTTCGAGTTCCGCCGGGGCGGCGGCCGGCTTCCCGACATCCGGTTCGGCTTCAGCGAGAGGGCCACACCCACGGGCCCGCCGGTCTTCTCCCTGATCGCCTTCGCCCAGGATTTCGCCGGCGGGGATGCCGAGCTTCGCGCGGCCCTCCTGCGCTGCGCGGACCGCAGGGGATTCGATCTCGGCCCCTACGCGGATCTCACGGCATCGTTCGCGGCCCGGCCCGCCGGGGGCTCTCGGCACAACATGATCACCTTCCTCGTCGGGGCCGGCATCGGCCCCGGCCTCCAGGTTTCCTTCCGCCCGCCCGCTCTCTCAGACTGAAGGACCCCCCGTGACGCAACCAATCCTCACGGTCAACAGGATGCGCGCCTGGCGCACCCAACTCGACGGGGCGCTGATCACCCCATCCCTCGAAACCGCCCGCGTGGCGGGGCTGCAGGGGGCCGACGGAGCCCCCTGGTATCTGCCGGTCTATGCCGGCGTCACGCGGGGCGGCGCCGGTGCCGAGGCGTTCGAGAGCGCCCTGGCGCCGGACGGGACGCTGACCCTGTTCCTCGTCGCCGCACCGCCGACCAATGTCGTGGGTACCCCGAACTTCGCGGGAACGGAGTTCGGGCTCGTCCTCGATGCCAGCGGCGGGAGCACCGCCCTTCCCCTCGAAGCGAGCCCTCAGGGCGGCTCCCTGTGGTGCCTGCGCAAGACGCTCTCGGGCCCCGAGCTCGCGCGGATCCGCGACGCGCTGTTCGACACTATTCCCAACGTCGCCGTGCAAATCACCCAGAAAGTGCAGCTGGCGGTCCTGCAAACCGAAAGCTTCGTGAGGCAGTCCTGGGATAACGATGTAATAAAATCTGGTATTATACGCGAATTCGGCGGTATACCGTATGGTACGGTCGAATCATTGTTGAACAGTATCAAGGAGGAGCCGGAATTCGAGCGGCAATATATGGTGCTCGACGTCACGTTCCGGTGGACGGTTCCCGTGCCGCCCCTGCCGGGCTATGTCCGCTGGCAGGTCGATTGGAACGGTCGCGCCTATAATTACTATCAGGACAACATCGACCGGGCACGGGTCTTCTTCTTGCCCGACGGCTTCGTGCTGAACGAGAAGCGCGACGGGGACGGCAAGGGCGAGGGCGACGCCGTCTCGCTCCTGCGCTTCTCCCCGCCGGAAGAGGGCGGGGCCGTGGAGGCAACCGAAACGACGTTCCGCTTCCATGGGCGTCCGGACGTGACATGGGAGCGGATCGAGGCGGCGAAACAGGCATTGCGGGACAAGCTCGGGCTCGAGCCCGGCATGGTGTCGATCCAGGATGCCCATGGCGTGACGGCTCGGTTCATCCTCGACCTGCCGAATGCACGGGCCACGGCGAGCGAACCCGTGACGCAGGGCGACGCGAGCATTGATTTCGGCAAGGGGCTCCGCAACGAGGTCCGGCTGAACTTCGCGCAGTTCCGCGCCCTCTGGGCCGCGATCTTCAGTACGGCGCCGGAAAACCCCCTGTTCCTCGGGCGGGTGGAGGTTTCGCTCCTCGACGGCAAGTACACCGAGCGCCTCGACTTCACGGGCCGATTGTCCGGTAACAAGGAGGCGGGGTTCCTGGACGCGATCCTCGACGAGGGCACCAACCGGACCTACGCGACCGAACTCACCCTCAAGACCCGCAAGGAGGTCTTCGCCGGACCGCCGCAGATCGTCGAGATCGCCGTGATCTTCCAGGATCGGACCGTCACCTTCGAAGCCGACGAGCCGAGATTCGAGAAGAAGATTTCCATCGCGCAGTCGCTTCGCGATATCGTCCTCGGCCGGCAGCCGTCCGACAGCTATCCCTACATCTTGAGGGTGACGCGCGCGGACGGATCGAGCCTGTGCTGCGCCAGAACCGCCCCCAGCGTCCCCCCCACCCTCTGGCTGCTGGCCACTCAGATCGCCGAGTGCAAGGACCCATGCGCCTGAATCCGGGGGGCGGTGATCGCCCTGATCCAGAGCATCGGCCCGAAAGCTGGGAACCGGCTTTCGGACAAAAGCCGATGCGGCCCAAGAGTTGAGAGCGTCGTCCTGGATCTGAAATTTAAGACGACGCCCGAGTGCATCGATCCAGACGGAGGCTTCGGCCGTGTCTGAGAAAATTGATGCAAAAACGAAAGCCTCGTGCTCTGGCGCAGGAACGAAGTGATTGCGTCACAGCACGAGTGCATCGATCCAGGTGGAGGCTTCAGCCGTGCCTGGGAAAATTGATGCAAAAACGAAAGCCTCGTGCTCTGGCGCAGGAACGAAGTGATTGCGTCACAGCACGAGGCGGTCCGTGCCTCCAGGGCCGCCGGAGCCTCTTACGCCGGCGTAGAAAGCCGATTCCGCGCTGGCCGCCATCGCGGCAAGGCCGGCGCGGTGATCGCCGGGCCGGGCCGAAAACGTCGGACGTCACAACGGTGTTCTCCGTCCGGACGCGGTGCGGGAGGCGGTCCCGTCCGCATCCCTTGGCCAGGTTCCTTCCAGGTTCCTTGGCCAGATCCCTTGGCAAGCGGCCGTTCGAGGGCTACGCCTTGCAACTGGAGGGCGGTGTTTCGAGGGGTGGCAACCCAGTGCTGCGCTGCGGCGGCGCGGAGCGACGCACCCACCCGTTGGGTGGCCCGTCGATCCGCGTCGGTCGGGCGCCGTGCGGGGGCGCCCGGCCGCGTGGCGACACGGCCTTCCGAAAGCGCGGTTCTTTTGGGAGACAACGATGGCGGGACGAAAACTCTTTTCCAACCATGGCCCCTGCCGGATCGACGTGACGCTGTTTGTCCGCGCAGGGGACGATCCGAAGGATCGGGCGGGCCAGACAGACTTCTCCCTGAATGCCGGGGAGGCGCAGTGGCAAGACTACGGCAATGATTCCAACATCTATCTCAACGGCATCAGTCTCGTCGCTGCTTTCGATGGGGCACGGATCGGGCAGCAATATAACGTTGTCACGCGCGGATCGAGACTGGACGATGCCTTCAATCGCAACAATGCCGTCGATTTCAATTTCGCCAACAATACGTTCTTTCTAGCGACGCACCAGGTTTGACGCGGGGGCGACCTTCCGAGAGAAGGAAATAGCGCGCGGATGAGTCTTTGATTGTGATGACTTCGTGCCGATCATGATGCCATGCCGGCGGCGATCCCGTCGTCGGTCGCCGCAGACCTTTCGTCGGGCGCCTCTTGGCTCGGTGGGCCATTCCGGTCTCGAACGAAGGGGGATAGGTCCGGTATCCGCTCTGGCGGAGCAGGTACCGGATCGATTCAAAGCTTGGATACCATGGATTGGGACAGGACTTGCGTCGGATAGACGCGAATCTCGCCTGCGCCCTGCCCATAAAGGTCCGAAGCGCGTGCGCTGGACACTGCTGTAAAGGATTTCGGCGCTGTGACCGCGCCGGTTCCGACCTTGACCAGTGCGCTGTTGCCTCCGAGGACTTGGCGGTCATAGTCGGCATACCCATCGCAGTTGAAGACGAAACCGTCTTTCTTTGCGACGATTGCGTTATTCTGGATCGATGCTCCACAGGAAGGAACCAATTGAATATCGATGGGCGGCAATTTGGCAACGTTCTTGAGGCGTTGTTTAAGATGATCGAGGCAGACTTCGAGTCCGTACGTCAAGCCGTCAATCTGGAAAATGGACGAGCCATCGTAATTCGTGATTTGAATATCGGATGTGGTTCCAAATTCCCGCGTGGGCTCCAAAGGCTTCGCTCTTTCGAATGGAATTTCGGAGCCTGAAAGTTTTGCCTTAGGGATGAAGTCCATGCCGGATTTGAGTTGTTTCATGACCGCGCGAGCTGACGCCGGACCGGCGCCGGAGGCATTCCCGAATCCGCCTTTCTGAATTAGGCAATAGTTGTAGATCTCCACTGGCTTCGACGTGTCAACAACGAAACGAGGTCCAAACAGGCGCAAGAAAAAGCTCTGTTCCTTCGTGGTGAACGACTTGCCCACGATGCTGCCGAAGACGAACAGCCAGTCCTTCCAGCTCGCGTCTTTCACTGCGGCTTGGAGAGCGGCGACCAGTGTCGCGACGTCATCCATATCGTAGGCTCCGGTCGGCCCACGAAAGAAAAATTCGGGCATCATGAAGATTTTCAACGTATCGGACTCGGTCTGAGAGTGCCCGATCGCTGCTTTGGCTTGATCGATCACTTGAGTGACCAGTTTCACCCTCTCTGCGATATCCTCGGCGGAGTTTTTAAGCCCTTTGTAAATTTGTTTTGTCTTATCCTTCGGATCCGCTGCCGGACCGGTATGGATAACCCAAGCGATGAATTGAACTTTTTTGTAGGCCATGATTGAAATCTCTGGCTCGGCTTGGATTTAGAAAGCCGTTTTGTCGAAAAGTTAGACGGCTGGACTGCTCGGCGACACGGGGTCGATCGAGTTGTGTCGGCTATGAGATCGAAAAAACGGCAAGGTCCGCCAATGACTGCGCGGTGGGATTCTCGGCATCAGGTCTCCCCTGACTTTGAGAGTCGTCGAGCGGCCCGCTGGATGACACCCCTGATCTTAAGGGGCGAATTTTCATCGTCAAGTTGGATTTACCGAAAAATTTCTATCAGGTTGTGTTGTGCCGTTCGTTCCGCAGCGCGTAAGCTTCGTTGTCGGGATCGGCTTTGGTCGTCTGCGGCGCATCCATCCCGCGACGGGGACGCCCCCGTCGCGGGCCGGCGTCAGGACGAACCGCTCCGTCGCCGTCCGAGTTCGATGAGGATCATGTCGATCAAGACGTCGAGTTCCAGATCGGGCAGTTTCTGCAGGGCCTCGCGCAGGTCGATCGCCTGTTCGATGGCCCGTTCCATGAGGGCGGAGTCCGTGCCCGCTTCGTCTTTCCGGTCCATCGTCGGTCGCCTTCAGCTCGCGAGGCGGATGATCCCGCCCCGTGCCGGGGCCAGGACCGAGGCCGTGGTGCCGCGCATGGCGTGCAGGCGCCGCAGGCTCTGGGCATCGAAGCCGGCGCGGACGGCGACGATCTCGACGTCGTCGATGCGTTGCGGCAGGCCCAGCGGCATGGCGTGGATGTGCAACTGGAGCAGGCGCAGCAGCCAGCTTGTGGGCATTTCCGAGACGAAGCCGTGCAGGCCGCGCGGCAGGCCCCATTCGACGATGGCCGTGAGGATCGCCAGCGCCGTGGGGTTGAGGCGCCGGCCCGAGGTCCGCGCGCTGTCGGCGACGCCGATACGGCTCCATTCCACGAGGCCCGGATCGGCCGGCGGCGTGCCCTTGCACAATTGCGGCAGGTGGGTGGACAGCACGTAGGGCCGCGTGGTCGGGAGCAGCCGGGAATACCCGACGACGTCGTCCTCCTCCACGGCGAGGAGATGGACGGCGTGCTCGTCGTCGAACTCGTCGATCTCGCGCCGGTCCTCACGGGCCACGGCGGACCAGCCCATCTCTTCGACGAAGATCCTGTGGCGCAGGCGAAAGGCCTGTTCCATGAGGTCGGTGTTCTGGGCACTGTTGGCGGATGTAATGACGTGGATCATGGGGCACCTCCACGATCCGTGTGCCCAGAGCCGGCCATCGTCACCACCACGCGTTCGCGTAGGGTTCGCGGGGCGCGCGGGGGCGGTTGTGCCGTGCCCCCGGGGCGAGCCGTGAACCGGGGGGAAACCCCGTCGCGATCCTCCACTGAGCGAAAGACCGCCTTGAGCCGCAGATCCCTCGACCATACGCTCAAGCTCCTGAAGGAGCTCGATCGCGCCGCGAGCGTGCCGGAGGTCGTCGGCATCGTGCGGGGGCAACTCGCGGGCTTCGGCGTCGATGCGGTGATCGCGGCCCTGCTCCCGGAGGCCGTGGCCCTGCGCTCCTTCGACCGGCGTTTCCTCGTCATGGAGAACGTGGACGAGGCGTGGCGGCGGGTCTACCTCGGCCAGCATTACGCGGCGGACGACCCCATCGTGCGCGAGACCCTGGATCGCACCACCGGCTTCGGCTGGGACGACCCGGACCTGCGCCCGGTGCGCGAGCGCCGCGCCGCGCAGATCATGAGCGAGGCCGCCGAGATCGGCCTGCGCCAGGGCTACACCGTGCCCCTCACCACCCTGGAGGGGGCGCCCGGCGGCATGACCTTCGCCGGAGACCGGCTCGAGATCGATCCGGCCCATCGCGGCATGCTCACCCTTCTGGCGAGCTACGCCTTCGGGCAGGCCCTGCTCGTGCGCGGGCACGGGCCGGCGGGGCGCGGCGTCCTCTCGCCCCGCGAGCGCGAAACCCTGCAATGGACGGCCGAGGGCAAGACCGATTGGGAGATCGGCGAGATCATGGGGATCTCCGAACACGGCATCGACGCGCATCTGCGCAACGTCCGGGCCAAGCTCGGCGTCCGCAACCGGGCCCAGGCCGTCGCCGAGGGGTTCCGCCTGGGCCTCATCGTCTGAGGGGGCGTCTATCGATTGCCGAGGGAGGGGCCGCCCGCCGCGCCGCCGGTGCCGGGCGGGCCGCCCGTGGGGGTGCCGCCGATGTTGACGCCCGGCGTACTGCCGGGGATTGCGGCCGGGCTCGGATTGCCGACGACGTTCGGGGCGGAGCGCGAGGGCCGGTCCGCGGAACGGAGGTCGTCATCGGGTTTCATGGACGGGGTCGTCACCCCGGTGTTGCCGGCGCCGCCCGTGGGCGCGAGGGTCTGGGCGAAGGCGGGTCCGGACAGGACCGTCAGAAGGGCGGCGCGGGCAAAGAGTTGGGGCGTCATGGGACCGTTCGTGCGGTGGCGTCTGCTCCCGCAACCCGCGAGACGCCCCATCGGTTCACGAGGCCCGCATCCCCCGCGCTGCGCGCTTGTCCGAGCGGCGCCGGCCTGCCATGGTCGCGCCATGCCCCCATCGCCTCCGCCCCGCTATACCGCCGCCGAACTCATCGAGGAGCTGCGCGAAGCGGCCGAGGAGATCGCGCCCGAACTCAACGGCATCCGCCCCGAGGAAACCCTCGAAGGCGAGGCGGCCCAGACCCTGGAGGAGATGGCGGACGCCCTCCGGCGCATCGCGGCCGGCGCCCCCCGGCCACAGGAACTGGCCCGCATCGCCCTCGAGGCCCGGGCACCCCTGCGGCCGTTCGGCAAGCCGAAGAACACCGTCGTGAAGATGCAGAGGCCCCGCCGCTAGTGCTGTGACGCCATCACTTCGTTCATGCGCCAGAGCACGAGGCTTTTGTTTTTGCATCAAGTTTCCCAGACACGGCTGAAGCCTCCGTCTGGATCGATGCCCTAGGGGGGAGGGCCGCCCAAGGCGTTGCCGGTTCGGCGACGGAACAACGCTTTCGGCGATGGGCGCCGCCGTTCGGATCAGGCGACGTCGCGCTTCTGGGTCGGCTTGGCCGCCGAGGGGCGGCTGGCGCGCCCATGCGCTTCGAGGCCGCGCAGGGCGGCGACGAGGCTGTCGGTCTGGTCCGGGAGCTGGCCGTGGTCGGCGACCCGTGCGTGCGCGGCGTCGTTGCGGCGCGCGAGGTAGAGCCCGGTCAGGAGGGCGGCGAAACTGCCGCCGAAGGGGGCCGACACCACCGCGAGGGCGAGGCTGGTGGGCGCCACGGCGGCGGCGGTGCCGAGGCCGCCCGCGATGGCGACGAACATGAGGGGAAACATCGGCGCGCCTCCGGGCGACGGGAAGCCGACCCGAGGGGGCGACGCTCGACCCACATTCATCCACATCGCGGTTACCGCGCGGTAAACCCTCCGGTTTTCCTCCTCACGCGACGCGCGCGAGGGCCTCGCCGAGGATCGACACCATGGTGTCGATCTGGTCCGTCTCGACGATGAGGGGCGGCGACAGGGCGACGATGTCGCCGGTGACGCGCACGAGGAGACCGCGCTCGAAGCAATCGACGAAGACGTCGTAGGCCCTGGCCCCCGGGGCGCCGTCGCGGGGGGAGAGTTCGATGCCGGCCACGAGGCCGAGGGTGCGGATGTCGATGACGTGGGGCGCGTTCGCCAGGCCGTGCACCGCGTCCGCCCAGGTTTCGCTCAGGGCGGCGGCGCGCGTGAGCAAGCCCTCGCGGGCGTAGATGTCGAGGGTGGCGAGGCCGGCGGCGCAGGCCGCCGGATGGCCCGAGTACGTGTAGCCGTGGAAGAGTTCGATCGATCCCTCCGGCCCGTGCATGAGGGCGTCGTGGACGGCGCGGCTTGCGAACACCGCCCCCATGGGCAGGGCGCCGTTGGTGAGGCCCTTGGCGGTGGTGACGAGGTCGGGCACCACCCCGAAACGATCCGTGGCGAAGGGCGCGCCGAGGCGGCCGAACCCGGTGATGACCTCGTCGAAGATGAGCAGGATGCCGTGGCGGGTGCAGATGTCCCGCAGGCGTTCGAGGTAGCCGACCGGCGGGATCAGCACGCCGGTGGAGCCGGCCACGGGTTCGACGATGCAGGCCGCGATGGTCTCGGCGCCGTGGAGGGCAACGAGGCGTTCGAGGTCGTCGGCGAGCTCGGCCCCGTGCGTGGGCTGGCCTCGTGAGAAGGCGTTGCGCGCGAGGTCGTGGGTGTGGCGCAGGTGGTCGACGGCCGGCAGCAGCGGGAACATCCGGCGGTTGTTGACGAGGCCGCCCACGGAGATGCCGCCGAAGCCGACGCCGTGATAGCCGCGCTCACGCCCGATCAGCCGGGTGCGGGTGCCCTGGCCGATGGCCCGCTGGTAGGCGAGGGCGATCTTCAGCGCCGTGTCGACGGATTCCGAGCCCGAGCCCGTGAAGAACACCCGGTCGAGCCCGGCCTCCGGTCCACCCGGTGCGACGGCGGCGAGGCGCTCGGCGAAGTCGAAGGCGAGGGGGTGGCCCATCTGGAACGAGGGCGCGAAATCCAGGGTGGTGAGCTGGCGCTCGACGGCCGTGGCGATGTCGCGACGCCCGTGCCCGGCATTGACGCACCACAGGCCCGCCGTGCCGTCGAGGACGGTGCGCCCGTCGCTGGCGGTGTAGTGCATCCCCTCCGCCGCCGTGAGGAGGCGGGGGGCCGCCTTGAACTGGCGGTTGGCCGTGAAGGGCATCCAATATGCGTCGAGGCCGGGGGCGTTCGCGGTGGCAGGCATGAGCATCCTTCTCTGGCGCCCCAGGGGAGCCCGGTTCGCGGCGGCGGACAAGCCTCTTTCGTGCCAGCCGAAGCCCGGCTCGGGACAGGATGCGCCGCTCGCCGGTCCGCGCGGCGCGCGAGCGAGGCCGAACGCCGCCATTCCGATGGAATCGAACGGCGTTCGGCCGACAGGCGGGCATCGGCGGATGAGCGCCGCGCGGGACCGGACGCGTTCGTGTCGTCCGATCGTCGAGCCCGTGTCGTCGCGGTGAGGGCAGGGGGGCGCGCCGGCTTGCCCGAGATTCCGGATACCGTTCGACCGCCTCGGCCCCGCGATGGCCCGAGTCTTCGCGGGACGGCGCTCCACGAACGATTCACATATTGCGGTGACACTCGCCGGATCGAGGGAGTGGCGGCCGGTGCAGGACTTTTCGACGGCGCGGATGTCCGAGGCGCAGCCCGCTCCCCTCGTGGATCGTCTTCTGCGTTTCGATCCGGTCCTCGAACAGTGCCACGAGGCCGAGACCGGGCGCGAGCGCGTCGCGAACCTGCGCGAGACGTTCTGGCTCGGCCTCGTGCTGTTCAACGCCCACAACATCACCAACGCCGTCCTGGTGCCGGACGTGCTGGGGTTCGCCGTCGTCCTGCGCCTCCTCGTGGTGACGCCCGTCATCGTCGCGGCCCTGATCTGCATGGACCGGATGCCGCCGGCCTTTCGCGAGCGGGCGATCCTGCTCCTGGTGGGCAGCGCCTTCGTCATGGAGATCGTGCTGTTCCTGACGACCCGGTCGGAGTTCGGCGCCTATGCGTTCAACGAATTCACCCTGACGCTGATCTACGGCAACATGCTGCTGCCGTTGCGCTTCCGCTTCGCCATCGTGTTCACGGCGGCGGCCCTCACCCTCACGACCCTCGCGGTCTGCCTCAAGCCGGGGCTCGACGAGGCCCTGCGCTTCGCCTTCGTGGTGCAGATCGCCATGGCGTGCATCATCAGCCTGTATGCGAACTTCAAGGTCGAGCGCCGCCGCTGCCGCGATTACGTCGTCGCCCATCTCGCCCTCGCGCGGGCCGAGCAGGCGGACAGCGCCAAGCAGCAGTTCCAGGACCAGTCGCGCACCGACCCTCTCACGGGGCTTCCGAACCGCCGGGCCCTCGACGAGCATCTGCGGACCGCGTTCGCCGACGGGCAGCCCCTGGCGGTGATGATGATCGACATCGATCACTTCAAGCCGTTCAACGACACCCTCGGGCATCAGGCGGGCGATGCCTGCCTCACGAGCGTCGGCGTCGTCCTCGCCACGGCGGCCAAGCATCGGGATGTCCTGTGCGCGCGGTTCGGCGGGGAGGAATTCACGGCGGTCTTCCGCAGCGGCGACAGGGACGCGATCCAGCGTCTCGCCGACGCCTTCGTGCGCACCATCGCGTTCCTGCAGATCGCGCATCCGGGCCGGTCCGACGGCATCGGCGTGGTGACGGCGAGCGTCGGCGTCGCCCTCAAGCCGGAGGGCCAGACGGACCCGCAGGCCGTGCTCGCCGCCGCCGACCGGGCGCTCTACCGCGCCAAGAGCCGGGGACGGAACTGTTACGTCCTCGGTGACGAGGCCAGGCCCGTGCAGGTCGCGGCGGCCTGAGGACGGGATCGTTTGATCGAACCGTAACCCCCCTCGGTCAAACGCGGGGGACGCGCTGGGGCGTCAGGGGAAAGAAGGGTCGCGCATGGCGCCGCACGAAGGGGCTTCGCCCATCCGCCGCTCGCTCCTGTTCTACACCCATGCCGTGACGGGGGGCGGGGCCGAGCGGGTCTGGGCGCTGCTGGCCTCCGGCCTCGCGGCGCGGGGCCATGCCGTGACCCTGGCGTACGACCACGATGGCGAGGGTGCGGCGGCGGCCCTCGATCCCCGCGTGCGGCGCCTTCCCCTCGGGGGAAACCATGCCGTGGCGGTGGCGCGCCTCGCACGGCACCTGGCGCGGGAGACACCGGACCTGTCGCTGTCGGCCCTCGCCGTCTCGAACCTGAAGCACGGGGTGGCGGCGTGCCTCGCCGGGCGCGCCCGCCGCGCCGTCCTGTCGTTCCATGGCCATCCGGCGAGCGAGCCGCAGCGCCTCAGCCGCCTCGGCAACGCCGCGACGCCCGTGCTCGCCCGCCTCACCGCCCGGTCGGTCTTCGTGTCGGACGGTCTGATGGCGCATTACGTCCGTGAAGCCGGCGCCGTGCCGGGGCGTTCGGTGCGCCTCTACAACCCCGTGGAGGTGGAGGCCGCGCGCCCGGCTCAGGGAGCGGCCGAGCTTCGCGCCCGGCCCCGCCGCGTCCTGGCCGTGGGGCGCCTCGCCCCGGCCAAGGATTTCGCCACCCTGCTGCGGGCCTTCGCCCGGGTGCGCCGCGACGCCAGCCTCGTCATCGTCGGCGAAGGCCCCGAGCGCCCGGCCCTCGAAGCCCTCATCTCCGACCTCGGCCTTGCCGGCCGCGTCACCCTGGCGGGGCATGTCGAGCGGCCCTGGCACCTCTACCGCGAGGCGGCGTGCTTCGCCGCGTCCTCGCGGGCGGAGGCGTTCGGCAACGTCTTGGTCGAGGCCCTGGCCCACGGCCTGCCCGTGGCTTCGACGGCCTGCGACGGGCCGGTGGAGATCCTGGAGGGGGGGCGGTTCGGCGCCCTCGTACCCGTGGGCGACGCCGCCGCCCTCGCCGCCGCCATCGACGCGATGCTGGCCGATCCGGGCGAGCCGGCGGACAGGATCGCCCGCGCGGCGACCTTCTCCGTCGCGGCGGCGGTGGCGCGCTACGAGGCGTTGTTTACCACCCTCCTCGATGGCGGGGATTATCCGTGACGCCGTTCATGGCTTGGAAGGAGCCCGCGGAGCAACGTCGCCGCGTCCGCGCCCGAAACACCAAAGGAGGGTTGCCGTGCTCTTGAGCCATACCCTCCGCTATCTCCCGGCCCAGCTCATCGGACCCGCGTCGCAGTTCGCCGCCGTCGTCGCCTGGACGCATTGGTTGCCGCCGGAGGAATACGGCATCGTCGCCCTCGTCATGGCCTTGCAGGAGCTGGTGTTCCAGCTCTGCCTCGCCTGGTGGTCGTCCTACGTCCTGCGCTACGGCGCCGGCTTGGGCGCGGACGGACGGGCCGGGCAGGCGGCGCACGAGAACGCCGTTCTTCTCATCAGCGCCGGGCTACAGATCGCCGTCACCTGGGTGGTTCTGGCGACGGGCCACCTCCCGCTGACACCGGGGTTCCTCGCCGTCGCCTTCGGCTTCACCATTTCCCGCACCCTCACGACCCATCTGGCCGAACGCGCGCGGGCGGGGGGCGCCATCGGCGTCTACACCCTGGCGCAGACCGCCGGACCCGTGGCGGGTTTCGCCCTGGCGGCGGTGCTGGCGCGGGCCGAGAATTCCGCCGCGGCCGTGCTCATGGGCTTCGCCGTCGCCCATGCCGCGGTCCTGCCGGTGATCTGGCTGCGCCTTCCCCACACCCGCACGATCCGCCTCGATACGGGAATCGTGCGCGTCGCCCTGGCCTACAGCACGCCGCTGCTGCTGAGCGGCATCATCGCCTGGGCCTCCGTGAACGGCATCCGGGTCATCGTCGAGCGCCTCGACGGCACGGAGGCCGTCGGGCTCCTCTCCGTCGGATGGGGGTTGGGCCAGCGGCTCCTGTCGGTCGCCGCCATGCTGGTGACGGCGGCGGCGTTTCCCCTCGCCGTGCGGCGGATGGAGCAGGCCGGCCCGGCGGAAGCCTACGATCAGGTGGCGCGCAACGGCTTGTTCCTCCTCGCCGTGGTGGTGCCGTCCACCGCCGGGGTGATCTGGCTGACTCCCGCCCTCGTCGATCTGTTCATCGGGGCGGAGTTCCAGGCGGCGACCCGCATGATCCTGCCCGTGGCGGCCCTGGCGGCGGCCGTGCGCAACGTGCGCGTCCATTGCGCCGATCAGGTGTTCCTCCTGCGCGAGACGCCCGGTCTCCTCCTCAAGGTCACCATCGTCGAGAGCGTGGCGACCCTCGCGGGCTGCACCGTCGGGCTCGTGGCCGGCGGGTTGCTCGGCGCGTGCCTGGGCTGCCTGGCGGGGAGCATCGTCGGCTTTCTCGCGGGCTTCGGCGCCGCCTACCGGGAGGGCCTGCGCATTCCCGCCTGGCCGGTCCTCCGCATCGCGGCGGCCACGGGCCTCATGCTCGCGGCCCTGGCCCGGATGCCGCCGCAGCCGAGCGCGGGCCTGCTGGTCGCCGCCGTCGCGGGGGCCGGCGGCCTCTACCTGGCGGCCCTCGCGCTGCTGTTCCGCGAGGCGTGGCCCAACCGCCGTCGGGCGGCCTGATCCCGCGCGGTCAGACCTTGGCGCCCTTGGCCGGAGCACCGGCGACGCGTCGGCCCCCCTTGAGGCGGCGGCGCAGGGCGACGATCCAGGCCTGGCGCTTGGCGAGGCGACGGGCGCGGTCGGCCCCCCAGGACGGCAGGCCCCGGGGCGAGAGGGGCGAGAGCACCGTCGTCAGGGGCACGGACACCACCCCGAAGCGGCGCTTGTAGTCGTAGTCGCCGATGGTGAAGTCGAAGGTGCGGACGCCCTGCCCGTGGAGGTGCTCCAGGGTGCGGGCGATGAGCAGGCGCCCCGGCGAGGCGTTGCGCCACGGCCCCCCGGCGGCGGCGAGGCGCACCATGGCGTAGTGCTCGCCCGAACGCAGGCCCAGGAGGGCGCCCACCACCTCGGCGCCCGCCGTGAGCGCAGTCAGAACCACGCCGCCGTCGCCCAGACCCCGTTCCACGAGGGTGCGGTAGTGTCGGGCGACGGCCGGATCGTCGAGGATGTAGGGCAGGCCGAGATCGGCGATGCGCGCCCGTTGCAGGCCCTCCAGCGCGGTCAGGACCGGGCCGGCCTCGGCGGGGTCGAGGATCCGCCGGAACGCCGCGCCGTCGTGGCGGGCGAACACCCGCCCGCTGCGTTCGAGTTCCTTGCGGAAGGTGCGTTCGAGGCCCCGGTGAAACGCCTCCCACGGTCCGTCGATGCGGATGAGGTTGCCGTTCAGGGCCATCGGGGCGGCGCCCGGCCAGGCGGCGACGGGACCGGCGAGTTTCGTGAGGCGCAGGAGGTCGGCTGGCGGCAGCGCCGCCCGCACCGCCGCCGCGAGGCGGCTCCAGGCCGCCGGGTCGGCCGGCGCGGCGGGGCCGAGGAGCGCGGCGTTGTAGTCGGTGATGCCGCCATCGGCGAAGCCCACCACCCGCAAGCCGCCCTCCCGCGCCATCGCCCAGGGAAGGGCGGCGGCGATCCGCCCGGTTTCCGTGTCCCGGACGGTGACGAGGAGGGGGCGGGTCCCCGGCCGGGTGCCGAGGGTCGCGTACCAGGTCCGCAGCCACGCCCCGTCCTGGAACGGCGTCGGAACACCGGCTTCCATGAGGGGGCGCCACAGGCGCTCCGTGGCGGCCCAGTCGTCCGAGACGGTGACGTCGTAGGCGGCGGAGGCCACCGTTGCGCAGGCGAGGGGCATGGACACGCCGGAGATCAGACCGAGGCGGTGGAGGGGGCGGCGTTCGGCAGGTCGACGATCTGCCCGAGGTGCGCGCGGTCGAGGCGGAAATCCACCGGCGGGCGGCCCTTCTTCTCGGCGCCCCGCATCGTCCATTTGCGCCCCTTGAGGGCCTTCTGGACCACGGCCTTGGCGAGGAAGCCCGGCCCCTCGATGGCGCGGCTCTTCGGCGTCACGCCGAGGCGGGTGCGCAGGATCGCGTTGCCGACATTGACGATGTGCTTGCGGCGAATCTCCTTCGTCCAATACTCCATCGTCATCGAGACGTTGAGGCAATCGAAGTTCTCGACGCGGTGCGGCGCGTTGAGGGGCCAGTGCATCATCTGTCCCGGCTCGAGGTCGTAGGCGGTGGCATGCTCCTCGAACCAGGGCTGGTAGGGCATGTCGATCTCCTGACCGAACAGGGCGATGTCCTCGAGGTCCTGCGGGTGCAGGAACGGGGGCGTGTTCGGGTAGAGATAGAGGCGCTTGCGGCCCACGATCTGCCACAGGGCCTGACCCGGCAGATCGCAATGGTAATAGACCTGCGCTTTCGGCGACGAGATGAGGATGCCCATCCCGTGGTTCTCCGTGTCGAAGGACGGCATGCGTTCCTTCAGCTCGCCGAACACGTCCCGCAGGAGGTCGTCGTAGCGCCGGTCGATCCTGCGGACGTCGCGCAGATTGATCCAGATGCGGCCCTTCTCGACGGCATCGATCACCTCGGCGCCGGAGAGGTCGCCGATCTCGCCCTCGCGCCACAGGCGCCGCTGGCCGGCCGGACCCATGTGGACGAGATTGTACGATTGGCGCGGATAGTTCTCGATCAGGCTCGCGAGGGCCGCGCGGCTGAAGAGCGGCGATTCGTGCAGCCGATGCGCCAGGCGTAGGGGCTGATGCTTGAACAACTCCGCGTGCCGGGGCGTCCAATCGGTGAAGACGGGGTTCTGCGTCACGCTCATGGGGTCCTCGGGGCGATGGGTGGGGGCGCCTCGGGATCGTCGCCCGTCAGGGCACGCCCTTGGCCTTGCGGTCCGGCCTGTCCCGCCGTGGGGGTTCCGTGCCGGTCCGGGACGGTGTTTCCCCCGGATCGGTCTTTCGTTCCCATCACAGCAAGATCAGTGCCCGGCTCCCCGCCCGGTCCGCGAGGCCGCGCCTCGGCGATGGATTGAGAAAACCGGGTCGAGAATTGAGAAACGCCCGCGCTGTCAAGATTACGGCCGACCGAACGGTGCGGCCATATTTCTTAATGGGGTGATTACCGGGCCTCGTCGTCCACAGAATGATCGAAAGCGTTGACGAAGGCCGTCCTTGGAAGGAGTTCGGAAACGATCACACCCCTAGGGTCCGGCCTTGACCCGAGGGATCGGGCGCGGCGATTGTCCGTGTCGGTCTTCCACCGTGGCTGCCGCTTCAGGACGGGAATAGGGCGAACGCTGCACGGAGCGCGAGACGTGAGTTCGGAGATGCCTACCTTCCGGTCCCCGGACGATCTCACCGCCGGGCGTCCGTCCGGTGACCTCGTGACCTTGCGCGAACTCGGCGCCATCCTGCGCCGTCAGGTGCCCGTGATGGTCCTCGTCTCGGCCCTCGTCCTCTGCGGGGCGGTGATCTATCTCAGCCTGGCTCAGCCCTTGTACCGCTCGTCCGCGACCCTGCTCCTCGACCCGCGCGGGGGCACGAGCCTCAGCGCCGATGCCGGCCAGCGCCAGTCCATCGACACCAGCGTCCTCGACAGTCAGTCCCGCCTCATCGCCTCTCCGGCGGTCCTCGGCCGGGTGGTGGACGCCCAGCAACTCACGAAGGACCCTGAATTCACCTCCGGCCGCCCCGGCCCGCTGCGGCGGCTGAAGGAGGCGCTCGGCCTGCGCACGGAGGCGAGCCCGCCCCCGAAGGACGATCCGAAGCAGACGGCGACGGCGGCTCTGGCCGAACACCTCGTGGTGCGCCGCTCCGAGCGGACGCTGATCCTCGAGGTCGAGGCGTGGTCCGCCGATCCCAAGACCGCCGCGCGCCTCGCCAACGGCGTCGCCCGCGCCTTCATCGACGATCAGATCGACGCGAAATCCAAGGCGTCGAACGCCGAGAGCGTCTGGATCGACCGTCGGCTCGCCGAACTCGGCGACAAGATCCACGAGGCCGAGGCGCGGGTCGAGGCGTTCAAGACCGAGGCCCACATCGTCAGCGCCAACGGCCGGCTCGTGAGCGACCAGAAGCTCGAGGCCGCCACGGCCGAACTCGCCAAGGCCCAGCTCAAGACCTTCGAGGCCCGCACCCGCCTCGCCGAGACCGAGCGGGCGCTGAAATCCGGCGATCCCGGCGCCACGGGCGACGCGGCCAAATCCGGGGTGATCCAGCAGTTGCGGCTGCAGGCCGCCGAGATCCAGCGCCAGCAGGACACCCTCGGCACCACCCTGGGGGCCCGCCACCCCGCCCTGCAGGAGGTCGGACGCCAACGCGCCGGCATCCGCGCCCTCATCACCGCCGAACTGCGCCGCATCGCCGACACCCAGCGCGGGGAGGTCGCCATCGCGGCGGCGAACGAGGCCCTGCTTCAGCGTCAGGTCGCCCAGCAGAACCGCGAGGCGGTCCAGACCAACCAGTCCATCGTGCGTCTGCGCGAGCTCGAGCGGGATGTGGAGGCGGCCCGCGCCATCTACCTGCGCTTCCTCAAGGCCAACGGTAACCTCGCCCAGGACAGCATCGACACGCCCGTCGCCCGCATCATCGCCCCCGCCATCGCGCCGGACAAGCCGTCGAGCCCCAACACCCGCGCGGTGCTGCTCATCGCCCTCGCCTGCGCCGTCGCCGCCAGCCTCGTCGCGGCCCTCCTGCGCCACGGGCGACCGCAGGCCCGACGCCGCGTCGCCGATCCGCGTCGTCCCCTCGCGGCGGACCCGGACCGTGGCTCGGTCCTCCAGCCCGTGGGGGCCTCGGCCGCGCGCGCGAACCCCTCGACGGTGCCGTATTGAACCCGCTTGTCCCTGGGGCCGCCTGCCACGACGAGAGACAGACGATGACCGTGACGCCGCCCCCGTCCAGCGCCGCCCCCCGTGTCGACGGCCAGTTCATCAACGTCATTTCGCCCCGGCAGGCCGTGTCCGCCGTGCGCGCGCGCGCCGCGACGGGACGGGGATTCACGTTCTTCACCCTCAACCTCGACCACCTCGTGAAGCTGCGCGACCATCCGGGCTTCCGGGCCGCCTACCGGGCGGCGAGCCTCGTGAGCGCCGACGGCTGGCCCGTGGTCCTCCTCGCCCGGCGTCAGGCGCGCGCCACCCTCGGCGCCTCCCTGCAGGTGACCACGGGGGCCGACCTCGTGCTGCCCCTCTGCGGCGCCGCAGCCGCGGATGGGGTGCCGGTCTATCTGTTCGGGGCCACCGAAGAGAGCCTCGCGGGGGCGGCCGCCGCGTTGCGGGCCGCGCATCCGAGCCTCGATATCCGGGGCTGGCACGCCCCGCCCTACGGTTTCGATCCCGCCTCGCCCGAGGCCGACGCGGATGCCGACCGGATCGCGGCCTCGGGGGCGCGCCTCGTGTTCCTGGCGCTCGGGGCGCCGAAGCAGGAGCTGTTCGCTGCCCGTGCCTTCGCCCGGCATCCGGCCCTGGGCCTCGTCTGCATCGGAGCGGCCCTCGACTTCCTGTCGGGCAAGCAGGTCCGGGCGCCCCGCCTCGTGCGGTCGGCGCGCCTCGAATGGCTGTGGCGTCTCGTCCACGCCCCCAAGGCCCTGGGGAGCCGCTATGCACGCTGCGCCGGCCTGTTCGGGACCCTCGCGGTGGTCGAGCCGGCCCTGCGCGCCCTCGGGGTGCTCGCCCGTCCGGAGGCGGGCCAGCCGGGCCGCTACCGCATCTGTGTCATGTACACGATGGACCCGCGCGGCGCGAAGGTCGGCGGCATCGAGACCCATATCCGGCAGATCCTGCGCCACCATCCGGCGGACGTGTCGGTGCTGTTCGTCGGCATCGACGAGGTCGGCGACTGCACCCTGGGGCAGGTCCGGTCCCTGACCCTGGAGGACCGCACCATCGACTTCCTGCCCGTGGCCCGGATCGGGGCGCGGGACGTGAACCATGCCGCCCGGCACCTCGCGCAATCCGTCACCCTGCACTACGTCCTGGGTGCCCTGCGCCATCTCGGGGCGATCCGCCGGGCCATCGGGCCGGGCCCCGCCACCGCCGACCTGCACCGCTTCGAGTTCGCCCCCCTGGCCCGCCTGCTGGGCCTCCCGGCCTTCCAGATGGTCCATGGCGAGGGCAGCCGGGCGGACAAGATGGATTCCCTCATCAAGTCGTACTGGTTCCTGCACAGCTTCGGCGAGCGCCTCGCCCTGCGCTGGGCCACGGGCATCTTCTGCGTCAACCCGGCCATCGTGAAGCGCATCGCCACGGAGTTCCCCCGCGAGTTGCCGAAGGCCGAGGTGCTCACCGTTTCGGTCGATACCGGCCAGTTCTCGGCCCGGCCCTTCGTCTGCGACGACGGCGTGTTCCGCCTCGTCTTCGCCGGGCGCCTCGACGCCTTCAAGGACCCGTCGCTGATGTTCGCGACGGTGGCGGCCCTGCGCGCCCGCCTCGGCGGCAAGGTCGCGTTCCACTATGTCGGGGCGAGCGACCCGACGCGGTTCCCCGAATTCGCCGCGATCGAAGACCTCACCGTGCGGCACGGTTTCCAGGACGCGGCCGGTGTCGCCCGGATCATGGCCTTGTGCCATGCCGGCATCCTCACCTCGTTCTTCGAGGGCATGCCGTGCTTCCTCCTCGAAGGGCTCGCCAGCGGGCGGCCGTTCGGCGCGATCCGCCTGCCGCAATTCGACGGGTTGATCGAGGCCGGCACCAGCGGCTTCCTGGTCGAGCGGGCCGACAGCCAGCACGCTTCGGCCGAGGCCCTGGCGGACGGCTTCGCGGCGTTGTGGGACGCGATCCGCCACGGCCGCCTCGATCCGCGGGCGATCCACGCCAAGACGGCGCCCTACGCGGTGACGGCCCAGATGAGCCGCCTGTTCGCGCATCACCGCACGGTCCAGGGCCACGCCATGGCGGTGATCCCCGTGGCGTCCCCGGCCTGACCCGGCATGCGGGATGGATCGACGCCGTCGCGGATCGGCCTACGCCTCGACGGACGTCGCCCGCGCCGCTGGCACCTGCGCCTCCTCGAGGCCCTGGCCCGGCAGCCCGGGCGCAGCCTCTCGGTCGGGCGCGCCCCCGGTCCGGGCGGGCTGCCGGCCAATGCTGACCTCCTGTTCGCCATGGAGGCCCGTCTGCGGCGCCTGCCCGGCGACGGCCCGGCCGCGTCCGTGCCCCCGTCGGCCCTGGCCGCCTATCCCGATCTCGCGCCCACGGGCCTCGTCCTCGACCTCTGCGGCGATGTCGCTCCCGCGCCGGGGCGCCGGGTCTGGCGGCTGACCTTCGACGGGGCCTGCGGCGAGGCCGGGCTGCTCGCCGCCTTGCTCGCCGGGCGCGCGCCCGTCGCCGCCCTGATGGAGGGGGATCGGGTCGTCGCCGCCGGGCGCCTGGGGACCGAATCCCTCACGGTGCGGCGGATGGCGTTCGAGGACGGTTTGATCCGCACCGTCGATCTGATCCGCGCGGCCCTGGCCGGCGATGAGGCCGGTGCGCCCCGCCTGTCCGCCGACGCGTGTCCGCCCCCCGCCGCCGCCGGCCTGTCCGTCGCCGCCGTCGGCGCCCGTGGGGTCCAGATGCTCGCCCGCATGGTGGCGGCGCGCCTGCATTGCCTGGGGTACCGGACGCCGCATTGGCGGGTCGGCTGGCGCCCCCTCGCGGGGCCGGACGTCGTCGATCTCCGTCGCCTGCCCCGGGGCTGGCGCGACCTGCCGGACGACGGCCTTCGGTTCTACGCCGATCCGTTCCCCATCGAACACGATGGACGCACGATCCTGTTCGTGGAGGAATATCCCCACGCCACCGGGCGGGGCCTCATCTCGGCCGTGGCCTTCGGGCCGGACGGCCCCGAGGGCGTGCCGGTGCCGGTGCTGGAGGCGCCCCACCACCTCTCCTACCCGTTCGTGTTCGAACGCGACGGCGCCCACTGGATGATCCCCGAGAGCGGCGGCGCCGGCACCGTCGATCTCTACCGCGCCACGGCGTTTCCGGGGGGCTGGGTCAAGGTCGCGACCCTCGTCGCGGGCGTGACCGCGAGCGACGCCACCCTCCTCGAACGGGACGGCCGCTGGTGGCTGTTCGCCACCGTGCGCGACCGCGACCCCGAGGCCCCCGAGCGGGCGGCGCAGGGCGCCTATTCCGATGCCCTGCACCTGTGGTCGGCCCCCGATTTCCGAGGGCCGTGGACGCCGCATCGGCGCAATCCCGTCCTCGTCGATTTCGCCGCCGCCCGCCCGGCCGGCCGCATCGTCGCCCGGGGCGGCGCCCTCATCCGCCCGGTCCAGGATTGCAGGCGGGGCTACGGCGAGGCCCTGTCGCTCGCCCGCATCGACCGCCTCGACGACGACGGCTACGCCCAGACCGTGGAGACCACCCTGCGGGCCGGCCCGACCTTTCCGGGCTCCCGCCTCCACACCCTGAACCGGACGGGTGCATTCGAGTTCATCGACGGATCGGGATCGGCGCCGCGCCATTGGCCGCGGAGGCGTCGCGCGCGGACCGGTTGATCTGTTCGCCTCGTTCGAGCGTGTCGGAGGGGCGATCGCCGTTGCGTCCCTCCCGCATGGGCCGTGAGCGGGGAGCTTGCCGACTGCCGCGTCGGCGTGGAGCGGGGCGGCGGCCCTCATGTCGTGAAACGCTCCGGCGGGACACGGCCGAACGGGTACCCACGAAGCACACGCGAATTTAATCCACGTTGTACGGAACCGGCCTGTCGACCCGGCGATTTCCGGTCGCTGAACGAACTCTGGTTGCGCGCCGGAGCGCGTTCACGATCCGCGATCATCTTGCGACGTCGGCGACGTCAGGAAGGGCTCATCCGTGTCCGAGGCGAACACCTCCGGCGGCGCCGTCGCGCGCGCGCCCTCCGCCCGCACCCTGCGCGGCCTCGACGCCCTCAACTTCTTCCTCGCTGACGTCCGCGACGGCCTGGGGCCTTATCTCGCCATCTACCTCATCGCCGTGCGCGGGCCGGACCAGGGTTGGAACGAGGCCACCACCGGCCTGATCATGACCATCGCGGGCATCGCCGGCCTCATCGCCCAAACGCCGGCCGGTGCCCTCATCGACCGCACGAACCGCAAGCGCGCCGTGGTGATCGCCGGCGCCATCGCGGTGACGCTGAGCTGCCTCGTGCTGCCGTTCATCTCGAACTTCTACCTCGTGGCCGCCACCCAGTCCGTGGCCGGCATCGCCGGGGCGATCTTCCCGCCGGCGCTCGCCGCCATCACGCTGGGCGTCGTCGGCCCGAAGATGTTCGCCAAGCGCATCGGCCGCAACGAGGGCTTCAACCACGCCGGAAACGCCGTCTCGGCGGCCATCGCCGGAGGCACGGCCTATTTCTTCGGCCCCATCGTGGTGTTCTGGCTCATGGCGATCCTCGCCGCGTGCAGCATCGGCGCCATGCTGATGGTGCCGGCCGACGCCATCGACGACGACCTCGCGCGCGGCCTCGACGAGACCGAGTCGCAGGCCAAGGCCAAGGGCGGCGAGGAGCCCTCGGGCTTCTCCGTGCTGCTGAAGAACAAGTACCTCGTGATCTTCGCCGTGCTGGCCGCCCTGTTCCACCTCTCCAACGCGGCGATGCTGACCTCCGTCGGCCAGCTCCTCACCAAGCTCTCGGGCAAGGACAACGCCACCTCGCTCATCGCCATCTGCATCGTGGCGGCCCAACTCGTGATGGTGCCGGTGGCGGTGTTCGTCGGCGCCAAGGCCGACGCCATCGGGCGCAAGCCCATCTTCCTCGCCGCCTTCGGGGTGCTCGCCGTACGCGGCGTGCTCTACACGCTCTCCGACAACCCGTTCTACCTCGTGGGCGTGCAACTCCTCGACGGCATCGGGGCGGGGATCTACGGCGCCCTGTTCCCCCTCGTGGTCGCCGACCTGACCCGCGGCACCGGCCGGTTCAACGTCGCGCAGGGGGCGGTGGCCACGGCGCAGGGGCTCGGGGCCGCCCTGTCGGCGACGCTCGCCGGCGTCATCATCGTCTCGGCGGGCTATTCCACCGCCTTCCTATCGCTGGCCGCCATCGCGGGCCTCGGATTCGCCCTCTACCTCTTCGTGATGCCGGAGACCTACGGCTACGAGCCCGGCCGCAACGACGCCACCGGCGGGGGCGCCGCGCCCCTGCCGGCCGCGGCGGTCTGAGGCCGGGCCATGGCACCGATGCCCGACCCCCTGGTGTTCCTGCATGTCGGCGACCTGCACCTGACGAAGCCGGAGGCGCGCAACGCCGGGGACTTTCGGGAAATCCTCCGGCAGATCGACGGCATCGCGCCGAAGACCGCCTTCGACTTCGTCTACCTGCCGGGCGACCTCGCGGAAGACGGCTGCGCCGCGCAGTACCGGATTCTCACGGATGCCCTCGCGGCGCATCCTCACCTGCCCGTGCGCCTGATTCCGGGCGACCACGACCGCCAGTTCGGACGGATGGATGACTTTCGGGCGTTCTATGCCGATCTCGCGGCCTCTCGGACGGTTCCGGCGCCCACGGAATGGGACCTCGACCGGCCGCCCGAGCACGTGGCGCCGGACGCCGAGGTTTGGCCCGTCGAGACGGTTCCGCACTATTGCGCCTGCGAGGACATCCGGGGCGTGCGCTGCCTGTTCGTCGATATCGTCAGCCCCGGCTACGGCCGGAAGGGCATCGGCCTCGATTTTCGCCTCGGACGCGAACAGACCCTCTGGCTGAACGAGCGCATCGGCGAAGCGGTGGACGAAAAGATCCCCGTCGCGGTGTTCATGCACGCCTATCCGGACGACCTGCGCGAGCCCGACGAACGCCTCGACATCGGCGGCCTGTTCTTCGAGGCGGGTGTGCGCCTCGTGGAGATGGGCCACACGCACTACAACGAACTCGCGCATGACGGACATACATTGTATGCCGCCGCCCGTTCCGTGGGCCAGAACGAGGACGGCTCCGTCGGCTATGCCGTGGCGGCCCTCGACGGCCCGGTGACGAGCTGGCGCTTCAAGGCCCTCGACCGGGCCTGGCCGTTCGTCCTCATCACCAGCCCGGCCGACCGGCGCGTGGCGACCCGCCCCGCCACGGCGGAGAACACCGGCCTGGAACGGGACGCGCAGGGCCGCATCCGGGTTCGTGCCGTGGTGCTGTCGGATGTCGATCCGCGCTACGTCCATGCCCGGGCCGGGACCGGCGCATGGCACCGCATGACCCGCGTATCCGACCGGGTCTACGAGGTGTGGCTGCCCTGGCCCAGGGAGGCCCGCACGATCCAGGTCGAGGCCGTGCATCCGGATTGGACCGGCCACGGCCCGGATTTCGTCGACACCGACGTCATCGCGCCCGTGACCGAATTCGACGGGCCGGATGTCGTGGCCCTGATCCCGGACAAGCCCGGCAGCGACGTACCGAATATCGGCGCCTGGACTCAGAAGGGCGTGCGCGGCGACCAGCTCGGACCCAATCGAAACGGGCGGAAATGGTGAGGGGTGGGTGGGCGCGGGGCTCGGTTGATCACCCCGGATCGACGAGGCGTGACAGGCTCCCTCTCCCCGAAGGAGAGGATTGGGGTGAGGTGTGCGATCTTTTCAGACATGGACCACACCTCACCCTGTCCAAGGGAGGGAACCCACGTTGCCTGCGAAACAGGGAATGCCGGGCGCCTTTCGGAGGCGAGGTCTTGGCGTGATCCTGACTGACGCGTCGGGACTTCCGCAGATCCATCAGGACAGAGTGTAACGCGCCGACTCTCCTTGTCGGAGGCGAAGGAGACCGGCCCACCCGTTCGATCCTGCGGGATTGGGCGCCGGGAAAGACCACACGACGCGCCCGCCGGGCGCTGGGGGAGATCGAGACGTGATCGCTGGACTGACACCCAACCTCGCCACCTGGGGGATCGCCGCGCTCGCGACCCTCGGGGTCATCACCCGGCCCTTCTCCTGGCCGGAGGCCGTGTGGGCGGTGCTGGGCGCCGTCGCCCTCGTGCTGTTCGGCCTGATGCCCGCCGGGACCGCTTGGGAAGGCGTCCTCAAGGGCACGGACGTCTACTTGTTCCTCGTCGGCATGATGCTGATGTCGGAGGTGGCCCGCAAGGAAGGGCTGTTCGACTGGTTGGCCGGCATCGCCGTGCGCGCCGCCAAGGGCTCGGCCACCCGGTTGTTCACCCTGATCTACGGGGTGGGCACCGTCGTCACGGTGTTCCTCTCGAACGACGCCTGCGCGGTGGTGCTGACGCCCGCCGTCTACGCCGCCACCAAGGCCGCCAAGGTCGAGAACCCGCTGCCGTACCTCTTCATCTGCGCCTTCATCGCCAACGCGGCGAGCTTCGTGCTGCCGATCTCGAATCCGGCCAACCTCGTGGTGTTCGCCGAGCACATGCCGCCCCTGACCCGGTGGCTCGCCATGTTCGCCCTGCCGTCGGTGCTGGCGATCCTCGCCACCTACGCGGTCCTGCGCCTGACCCAGAACGCCACCCTGCGCGGGCAGCAGGTCGCCACCGATGTCGAGGCGGTCTCCCTGTCGCGCACGGGCCTCATCGCCGGGCTGGGCATCGTCGCCACGGGCGGCGTCCTCATCGGCGCCTCGGCGCTCGGCCGCGACCTCGGCCTGCCGACCTTCGCGGCCGGCGGCCTCACCACCCTCGCGGTGCTGCTGATGAAGCGCGGCGGCCTCGTGGAGGTGGTCAAAGACGTGTCGTGGTCGGTGCTGCCCCTCGTGGCCGGCCTGTTCGTGCTGGTCGAGGCCCTGGAAACCACGGGGGTGCTCGCGATGATCGCCGACGCCCTAAAGCGCGCCGCCGCCGCGTCCCCCGTCGAGACCGCCTGGGGGGCCGGCACCCTGGTGGCTTTGTTGTGCAACCTCGTGAACAACCTGCCGGCCGGGCTCATCGCCGGGGCGGCCGTGCAGACCGCCCACGTGCCCGACACGGTCGCGGGCGCGGTGCTCATCGGCGTCGATATCGGCCCGAACCTCTCCGTCACGGGCTCCCTCGCCACCATCCTGTGGCTCAACGCCATCCGGCGCGAGGGCCAGGATGTCGGCTTCTGGCGCTTCCTCAAGCTCGGCCTCCTGGTGATGCCGCCGGCCCTGATCCTCGCGCTGGCCGGCCTGCTCCTCGTCTGATCCCGACTCTCCCGCACCCCACGAGGCACCCCGTGAGCCCCGCCCTCCTGTATCCCTTCATCCTCGTCGCCGGTGCCCTGCAGGCCCTCGGCAACTCCATGAACGCGCAGCTGCGCGGCAAGCTGGTGAACCCGTGGCTCGCCGCTTGCGTGTCGTTCCTGCCCATCGTGTTCGTGTTCGCCACCCTGTTCCTGGTGATGCCGACGCCGCTGCCGACCCTGGACACTTTGAGCAAGATGCCCTGGTACGCACCGCTCGGCGGCGTCGCCGGAGCGGTGGCGGTGTTCGGCGGCCTCGCCTTCATCGACAAGGTCGGGGCCGGCCCGTTCAACGGCCTGACCCTTACCGCCAACATCCTGGCGTCGCTGGCCATGGACGCGTTCGGGTTGTTCGGGCTCCAGGGCGGCGGGTTCAAGGTCATGCCGTGGCTCGGCGGCCTGCTCATGGCGGTCGGCGTCGTGTTCATCGCCCGCACCACGGCCGACAAGGGCGGGGAGAAGGACGAGGGACACGGCCTCAACCCGAAGCTGCTCTACCCGTTCATCGTGGTGGCGGGCATCCTCCAGGCGGTGGGCGTGGTCTGGAACTCGCAGCTGCGCGGCGCCCTGGTGAATCCGTGGCTCGCCGCCATGGTGTCGTTCCTGCCCGTCGTCTTCGTGTTCGTCCTCGTGTTCCTGCTGCGGCCGAAACCCCTCCCGACCCGTCAGGATGTCGAGGGCGTGCGTTGGTGGATGCCGCTCGCCGGCATCACCGGCGCCGTGGCGGTGTTCGGCGGCCTGCTGTTCGTCGACAAGGTCGGGGCGGGCGCCTTCAACGGCCTGCTCATCACGGCGAACCTCCTCACCTCCGTCGCCCTCGACCATTTCGGCTGGGTCGGCATGAAGCAGGTCAAGGCCGGCGCGGCGCGGCTCGGCGGCGCCGCCCTCATGGTCGCGGGGATCGTCCTCATCTCGGTGTTCTGACACCCGGATCGCGGCGGGCGGGACGAGCGGTCCCGGCCGCCGCGCGCGGGAAGACCGAGAAAACGGTCGATCGCGTGCTGTTTCCACGGGATGACGTACGAAGACGTGCGGATCGACACCGGAGTGATTGGCCTTTTCCGCCCGCGCTATGCTACATGGGAAACATCCCGCCTGAAGCCGATCCGCGCGAAGGTGTGTGGACCAGCCTTTTCCGCCGCCCGACCGCCGCCTGAGCGGCCATCCGGTGCGTGTCGTGCCACCCATCGGTCGCCGAACCGCGCGAGCCCACCTCGCCCGGGTTCACCCGACGATGTTGCGTGTGATGACGGGAGGGGCCGAGGATAGGAACGCAATGAGCGACGAGACCGACGCCCGGACCCGATCCGAAGAGCGTGCCGAGCGTGCCGAGCGCATGGCCAAGGAAGGCGCGGAGGCCATGGCCGAGCATCTCGCCGCCGTCAAAGCCGTGGACGAGCGCACCGTGCGCCTGCGCGCCCTGCGGCTGGCCAAGGAGGCCGCCGACGCGGAGGCCGCCGCCGCAGCCGCCGCAGCGGCCCCGCCGAAGCGCAAGCGGTCGTAACCGTAGGGTCCGGAGAACATCGCCATGGCATTCGAGCGTTCCCGCCGCCCGAGCGACCCCCGTCAGGCGGCGGAAGCCGCCTTCAAGGCCGCGACCACGAAACCCGCGCCGGCGTCCCGCCCCGCCGCCCCGGCTCCGCAGGCCGCCCCCGCCGTGCCGGGCGCCCGAGAGATGGTGTCCCTGCGCCTCGACCGGGCCGTGCTGGAGCATTTCCAGAAGGACGGTCCCGGCTGGCAGGACCGCGTCAACGCCGCCCTGAAGGCCGCCGTCGGCCTGTAAGGCTCTGGCTCGGCAGAACCGCCCCGTCCCTGGCGCAGGCGGCGCCAGCGGAAGGCGACCCGGGACCCGCGAGACAGTCGCCGGATCACCCGAACCCATTGCGTTTCAACCGCATCACCGTCCGGTCGAGGGCGCCGAGATAGGCCGAGCGGTCGCGGGCCGAGAACGGTTTCGGGCCGCCCGTGACGGCGCCGGCCTCGCGTAGCTCCTGCATGAGGTTGCGGGTGGCCAGCGCCATCCCGACGGAATTCTCGCTGAACGGTTTGCCCGTGGGGGCGAGAGCCTCGGCCCCCGCCTTCACGCAGCGGGCGGCGAGCGGCACGTCGGCGGTGATCACGATGGCGCCCGGCCGCGCCCGCTCGGCGATCCAATCGTCGGCGGCGTCGAACTTGTCGCTCACCACCACGCGCTCGATCCACGGCTCGCGTGGAACCTGCAGGAACGTGTTGGCGACCACCACCACGGGGAGGCCGTAGCGCGCCGCCACCCGGTAGGTCTCGTCCTTCACCGGGCAGGCATCGGCGTCGATATAGACGATGATCCTCGGGGTCTCGCTCATCGGGCCGCCGCGCGCCGGGGGAGGGGGACCGGTCCGGCCGAGGCGTCGGCCCGCTCCAGGGTGGAGACGCTGAGGGGCTGGCCGCGCCCGCGCAGGGCGTGTGCCCCGAGCGACCGGGCGACGATGCCGGGCGGCAGGTGCGGCAGGCGGGCGAGGAGATCGTCCGAGACGAGGATTTCGGTGCCGAGCGGCCGGCACAGGGATTCGATCCGGGACGTCACGTTCACGGCGTCGCCGAAATACGCGATCTTGTGGCGGTCGACGCCCACTTCCGCCGTCACCACCGAGCCGCCGTGCAGAGCCGCGCGCAGGCGCGGCACCGTGCCGAACCGCGCCCGCCACGCATCGGCCTCGGCCTCGATGCGGTCCATGACGTCGAACACGCAGGCGACGCAGCGCGCGTCCTTGAGGCCGCGTGCCATGGGCCAGGTGATCATCGCCATGTCGCCGATGTAATCGTCCGTGGAGCCGGCATTCCGGCGCACGGGTTCGGCCATGGCGGCGAACACCGCGCCGAGATACGCCTGGGCCTTCAGGTCGCCGTGGGTCTCCGCGAAGGCGGTGGACCCCACGACGTCCAGGAACAGGAAGATGCGCTCCTCACGCACGGGGCGGTGATAGCGCCCGACGAGGAAATTCACGAACACCTCGCCGCCGATGAGGTCGCGCATGCGGATCACGAAGACGAGGAGCGCCGAGACCGCCAGGGAATAGGCGAGCACCCGGGGCGTGATCTTGACGGCGTGGGCGAGGTCGTCGTCCGTGAGCCCGAGCGCCCAGACCACGAGGCCGCCCAGGGCGATGCCGGCCGCGATCATGAGCACGTAGGCGAATTCGGCGGCCGGCACGTAGAGCTTGGCCGGCATCCGCCGCATCCGCGCCTGGAGACCGCCGAGGATCATGCCCCGGTCGAAGGCCAGGGTGGTGATGCCCACCGACACGCCGTAGGCGAGGCCGGCGAGCGGCGTCGCGCCCCCGACGAACAGGACGTTGTAGAGCAGGCCCGCCCCGCCGCAGGCGACGAGGATGAGGATCCAGAACCAGCGGTGCTGCGGCAGCATCAGGCGTGGGCCCCGTTCAGGACGAGAGCCGTCAGTCGCCACACCGGATGGCCGGTTGGGTGGACCGAAGCGTCGGGTCGAAGCGCAACAGGCTCCCTCTCCTGGAAGGAGAGGGTTGGGGTGAGGTGTCGTCCATCTCCGAAGAGGTCACTCACCTCACCCTGTCCCTCTCCTTCCAGGAGAGGGGACCCGCGCCATCCTTGTGCGGCATCGAGATCATGGCCTGTGAGGAGCGGTCGAGCGCGGATCGGGAACGGAGCGGCGCTGCCCACGGGGGATCCCTCGCGATGGTGCCGGCGCCGCGCGGGCGGCGCTGTGGAAGCGGAACCGTACGCCCCTGCACACCGTCCCATGATGGCGTCAGTATGGCCGCAGCCGCGCCGGGGCGCCGAATGCCGTCCCGGCGCGTTGGAATGGGATCATTGCGGAGAAGGGCTCGGGAGCATGAGGCAACGCGCATTCGGCGCCACGGGGCGCGCGGTGTCGGTGATCGGCCAGGGCACGTGGCGCCTCGACGACGACGACCGGGCGGCGGCGCTCGCCACCCTGCGGGCGGGGCTCGAGGCCGGTCTGACCCACATCGACACCGCCGAGATGTACGGCGAGGCCGAGCCCCTGGTGGCCGAGGCCATTGCCGGGCAGCGCGAGCGGGTGTTCCTCGTCTCGAAGGTGCTGCCCTCCAACGCGTCGCGGGCCGGCACGGTGGCGGCCTGCGAGCGCTCCCTGAAGCGTCTCGGCACGGACCGCCTCGACGGCTACCTCCTGCACTGGCCGGGCTCGTACCCCCTGGAGGAGACCATCGCGGGGTTCGAGGCCCTGAAGGCGGCGGGCAAGATCCTGTCCTGGGGCCTGAGCAACTTCGACGTCGATGGCCTCGACGAAGCCCTGCGCATCGCCGGCCCCGGTGCCATCGCATGCAATCAGGTGCTGTATCACCTGGGCGAACGGGCCATCGAGCACGCCGTCGCGCCGTGGTGCCGGCGCAACGGCGTCGCCCTCGTGGCCTATTCCCCCTTCGGCAGCGGCGATTTTCCCGACCCCGAGAGCCGGGGCGGGCGGGTGTTGGGGGAGATCGCCGAGGCCCATGGCACCAGCCCGTACGGCGTGGCGCTCGCCTTCCTCACCCGTCACGAAGGCGTCTTCGCCATCCCGAAGACGGCTCGCCCGGAGCGGGCCCGCGCCAACGCGGCGGCGGGGGACCTCGTCCTCGCCGCCGCCGAGATCGCCCGCCTCGACGCGGCCTTCCCGCGCGGCCCGCGCCCGCGTCATCTCCCGATGCTGTGAGGGGAGCGACTGTTCAGGGGTTGAGCACTTTTGCATGGTCACGAAGATGACGAACCCTCGGTCCCTTCCCACTGCGGAGCTCTCGTAAGATTCAACGGATCGGCGACGAGCGCGACAGGTCCCCTTTCCTTCCAGGGGAGGGGCCCGCGCGATCGAGTTGGTACGACATGCTTGCTTTGGCCGAAGCGGCAGCCATGTCGGTGGAAAACCCACGCCCTCCTCACGGGGATGGCCTCCCGAAGCGAGGGGCTGTCGCGATCCATCGACCTCTCGTCCTCAACTCGCCGGGCACGCCCGTCCGCCGGGCAGGATCGTCTCGATGGCGGCGGGGCCGGTGCCACGCATGGGCCAGGTCACCTGCTTGGTGAAGGTGAGGGCCTTGAGGGCGGGGAAGAGGTTGAAGATCGGCACGTAGGTGTAGGTGGTCTCGACCATGACGTAGCGCGCGCCCGCCACCGCCTCGGAATCCGGCGGTGGCCCGAGGAGGCTGCCGACGGCGCGGGGGGCGGCGTTGCGGGCCACGCTGGAGCAGACCTTCGCCACCGTGCCGGTGCCCTCCGGGTAGACCCCCACGGCCGTGAGGACGATGCCGGCGCCCGTCAGATCGGTGGGGAACGTCACCGCCGACCCGGCCGCGAACACGTCGTCGGCGTTCGGCATCCCGCCGCGCGCGATGAGGTCGGCCATGGCCCGGCCGGAGCGGAGCAGCCGCTGGCTCGTGCCGTAGGCGCGGGGAAACTCGATGCTGCCCATGAGGATGAGGAGCATCATCGGCGCCATCAGGGCGAATTCGAGGGCTGCGAGGCCGTCCGCGTTCTCCATCCATCGTCTCAGACGGCGGCGCTCTACGCGATTGGCCGGGATCGGCTTCTTTCCGAAAGCCGGTTCCCAGCTTTCGGATCGATGCTCTCGTGCTGTGACGCAATCACTTCGTTCCTGCGCCAGAGCACGAGGCTTTTGTTTTGGCATCAATTTTTCCAGATACGGCTGAAGCCTCCGTCTGGATCGATGCACTAGCATCGGCCCGCCGCGTAGGGCTCGGCGCGGAACACCGCCGTGGCGACGAGGAGCTGGCCGCCCGATCCGAGCTTGCGGGGCGACAGGTCGAGGAGGGGGAAGAACCGCGGCACCGTCACGGCGGCGCGCACGGTCACCACGTCGTTGCCGGCGGGGCATTGGAACCGGGTGCCGAAGCCCGCCGCCAGGGCCTTGGCGTTCGCGTCGTAGGGGTCGGACAGGGCGGTGGCCGAGAACGTCTGGGCGGTGGTGACCTCGACCTTCACGGCCGCGCAGTCGAACAGGGCCGGGCCGTCGCACAGGGCGGCGCGGAACCGCGTGGCGGGGTCCGAACCGTCGGCCTTTTCCTGAAAGGCGCCGGTGAACACGGTGCGGCCGGCCCGGTCCACCCCGGTATCGAGGGTCTGCTGCGCCAGGGTGAGGAGCCCGGCCTCGAACACCGCGCTGAGGATCATGAAGAACGGCGGCAGGACCATGCCGAACTCCACGGCCGCCGAGCCCTCCCGCGCCGCGCGGAACCGGGTGAGGCGGAGGAAGAGCGCAGCGCAAAGGCCTGCCGGCATGAGACTCTCCTATCGGGCGATCCTGAGCTCGCCGATCCGGGCGCCGATGGCCCGGAACGCGGTGGTGAGGTCGGCGGAATCGGTAAGGTCGAAGGACATGGACGGGCTCGTGGCGCAGGTCCGCAGCACGCCGCCGCCGCCATCCGCGACCTCGACCCGCACGGTGAAGATCTGGATGCCGGCGGCCTTCATGGCGGTGCAGAGCGTCGCGAGGCGCCCGTCGAGGGCGGCCGTCCGGGCTCCTGGATCCGACGACACCGTGCCGACGCGGTTGGCCCAGATGTAACCGAGGCCGGAATAGAACGAGCCATTGCTCGAGAGGGTGTTGGAGATCTGGTTCTGACCGTCGGTCATCAGCACCACGTACTTGCGCACGGTGGCGTCGGCGGCGTCGGCGCCCCGCACCAGGGGACCGCTCGGCGAGAGGGCGTGCCAGCCCCAGACGAGCCCGAGGGGAATGTTGGTGTCGCCGCTCACCGTCATGGCCCCGATCGCGCCCGTCAGCGTCGCCTTCGAGGTGGTGAGCGGCGTGATCGGCTGGAGTTCGCAGCCGGCATTGGGGCCGTAGAGATAGCCGTTGGGGCCGCCGGAGCGGTCGGTCTTCGAGACCTTGAAGGCGGTGCCGTACTTCGCGACCTGGCCCTGGCGGATCCGGTTGTCGAGAACCAGGAGGCCGCCGAGAAGCGGATAATCGTTGAGGTAGTCGTTGACGGCGTTGACGTCGTAATCCGACTCGTCGGGGGCGAAATACGGCACGAACAGCGTGTCGGGCACCGCCGCCGAGGCCGGCGTGTCGGACACGTCGTAGGGCATCGGCCGCGCCTCGACGCAGCCGCCCCAGGGCACCCCGAGCTTGCCGAACAGGGCGAGGCGATTCGCCTTCTGGGCGAAGATCTGGGAGTGGATCGAACTGAGACCGTCGCGGTCGATGAAGGGGGCGCCCGCATGCGCGGGGCCGACATTCACCGTCATGGAGAACGGCACCACGGCGATCTTCAGGGCGTTGGGCCGGGCCGGATCGGCCTCCCCGAACAGGCCCGTCACCAGATCCGTCGCCGCCGCCTTGAGGTTCGCGAGCTTCGTGCCCCGCATGGAGCCGGTGTTGTCGAGGACGAGGGCGATCTCGAGGTTGCCCGACCCCCGCCGGGCGGTGCCGGAGACGGTCAGCGGCAGGCCGGTGAAGCCGGCGATCCGCGTCAGGGTGGTGGGCGTCGTGCCCGTCACCGTCACGGTGATGCTGTCGCCCGTCCGGTCCGTCGCGATGGCGAGATCCGCGGACTGGCTCCGGTTCAGGGCGGCGGTGACCTGCTTCGTCGCCCTGTCGCGCAGGACCGCGTCCGTGGTCGCGGGCGGGAGTTTCGCCAGGGACAGGACCGTCGCGTCGACGGCGTTCTGGGCTTGCTGGCGCAGGTTGGCGTTGGCGCCGTAATCGATCGCCATGCCCGCCAGCATCATCATCGGGATCAGCGCGAGGGCGAAGATCACCACGATCGCGCCGGTTCGGTCGCCGGACAGGCGGCGGAAAGCCCGGAGGGAACGGTTGCAAAACTCGCTCATAAAGCGAGGTTCGAGGTCAAATCTTAAGAAATGGTTCGCGTCCGCTCCTCGCACGGAGGCGGAGGCTCCTCCGGTGCGATCGCGTGGGGGGAGCCCGTGATACCGGTCCCTGGACGGGCGTGACGTGGGGGGCCCTCGCGTCGAGCGAGACCGTTTCCGGCGCCCGCGCCGATCCGACGTGATCGCCGCCCGCTTCTACTCTCCGACGCCGAACAGCTTCTCCATGAAGTTGCGGTCGTCCTTGCGCGGGGCGGGGCGCGCGGGGGCCGCCGTCGCCACGCGCGGGGCCGGTTGCGGCTCGCCGAGGAGGGCGCCGAGCACGCCGCCCGTGGGGGCGGAGGGTTCGGTGGCGGGCGCGGGGGCTGCGGGGCGGTTGCGCCAGGATTTGGCGCCGGGCAGCATCACCGGGGTCTGCCCCTTCAGGGCCGTGGTCATGTAGGCTTTCCAGATCTCGCCCGGCAGGTTGCCGCCCGAGACCTTCTTCGTGGATTCGCCGTCGTCGTTACCGAGCCAGACGCCCGTGACCAGGGTCGCCGAGAAGCCGACGAACCAGGCATCGCGGAAATCCTGGCTGGTGCCGGTCTTGCCGGCGAGATCCCAGCCCGGGATGTCGGCCTTGCGGGCGGTGCCAGACACGAAGGTCTCGTGCATCATGGCGTTCATCATCGCGTCGGCGTTGGCGTCCATCACCCGGCCGAGGCCGCCCTCCTTGCGCTTGTAGAGCGGCTTGCCGTCGCCGGTCTTGATGCTGGCGATGACGTACGGGATCACCCCCGTCCCGCCATTGGCGAAGGCGGCGTAGGCGCCGACCAGTTCGAGGGGCGTCACCTCCGAGGTGCCGAGCGCGATGGAGCCGTTGGCCTGGAGCGGCGAGGAGATGCCGAGGCGTTGCGCCGTCTGCACCACGGTCTTCGGCCCCACCTCCTGGCCGAGGCGCACCGCCACGGTGTTGAGGGAGTGGGCCAGCGCGTCGCGCAGGGTCACGGGGCCGCGATAGTCGCGCGAATAGTTCTCCGGGTTCCAGCCCTTGATGTTGATGGGCGCGTCGTCCCGCACGGTGTCGGGGGTGAGGCCGTGCTCCACGGCCGCGAGGTAGACGAACGGCTTGAACGCCGAGCCCGGCTGGCGTTTCGCCGTCGTGGCGCGGTTGAACTGGCTCTGCCCGTAGTCGCGCCCGCCCACCAGGGCCCGAATCGCCCCGTCCGGCCGCATCGACACCACCGCGCCCTGGGCGACGTTGAACTTCGCGCCCTTCTGATTCAGCTCGTCCACGAGGGCCTTCTCGGCCGCCGCCTGGAGGCCGGTATCGACGGTGGTGGAGATGACGATGTCGGCGTCGAATTTCGGCAGGAAGTCGTCGAGGACGTCCATGACGAGGTCGGCGACGTAGTTGGCCGAGCCGCCGCCGCGGGTGCCCGCCGGCCGGGCCGGTTGGGCGAGCGCCACTTTCACGTCGGCGGGTTTGGCGAAGCCGAGCTCCTCCATGGCGGCGAGCACCTGGGCGGCGCGGGCCTGGGCGGCGGGCAGGTTGCGGTTCGGCGCCAGACGCGACGGCGCCTGGACGAGGCCGCCGAGCATGGCCGCCTCGGCGAGCGTGACGGCCTTGGCGGGCTTGCCAAAATAGCGCTGGGCCGCCGCCTCGACGCCGTAGGCGCCGGCGCCGAAATACACCCGGTTGAGGTAAAGTTCGAGGATCTCGTCCTTGGTGTATTTGTGCTCCAGCCACAGGGCCAGGATCGCCTCCTGGATTTTTCGTGAGGCCGAGCGTTCCGGGGTGAGGAACAGGTTCTTGGCGAGCTGCTGCGTCAGGGTCGAGCCGCCCTGGGCCACGCCGCGCCGGGTGAGGTTCTGGCCGATGGCGCGCAGGATGCCCACGGGATCGACGCCGAAATGGCCGTAGAACCGCCGGTCCTCGATGGCCACGAAGGCGCGGGGCAGGTAGGGCGGCAACTCCTTGATGCCGACGACGCGGCCACCGGTCTCGCCACGATTCGCCAGGAGCGAGCCGTCGCTCGCGAGAATCGCGATGTTGGGCGGGCGTTTGGGCACCGCCAGCTGGTCGATGGGGGGCAGCTGCGAGGCGTGGTAGGCCACGAGCCCCGCGACCCCGATGAAGGCCCACAGGCCGAGCACCACCCCGGCATAGACGAAGCGCCCGAGGAGCGAACGCCGCCGGGGCTTTCGCCCCCGCGCGCGCGCGGGGGCCAGGGGGCGCTCCGGGGGCTCCGCGCGCCGGCCCTTGGTCTCGGTTGCCCGTCGTGCCACGCCGCCCCCCGCGCGATCGGCCCGCGACAGGCGCAGGTCGAGGTCGGCCGGATTCGCGGCGCGCCCTTCGGGCACGTCGAAGTTCGGCTCACCCCGTCCGTCGCGTCCGCGTCCCTTCGCCATGCGTCCTGTCGTGTTTCAGAGCATCCCCCCAATGGGACGGGTCTGGTTCCGCACGGTAAATACGGCGGGTTTAAGGGTCTCTTAGCGCGGCCGGGCTTGGCGAGCCCGTGCCGGGGGGGGGGGGCCAACCCCTGCCGGGGGCTTGGCCAACCCATGCCGGGGGCTTAGCCGCCCCCTGTTGAGGCAGGCGTGCGGCGACGCGCCCTCGGAACGGCCGCGTTCGCCCCGCCGTTCATCCGGGCGGTTTCGCTCCGCCTCCCTTCAGGACACACCGATGCTGAATATCCTCGTCGCCGACGGCAACGACCGTTCGGGACGTGCCGACCATGTGGCGGCCACGGGACAGACCTCGGCCGAAGCCTATGCGACGATCCTGCGCACCCTCGCGGAGGCGCAGGGCGGCCCGTCCTGCACCTGCACGCTCGTCAGCCCGGCCGATGCCGATACCGCCCTGCCGCCGGGGCACGATCTCTCGGCCTATGCCGGCCTCGTCGTCACCGGTTCGGCCCTCAAGATCGGCGATGGGGCGCCGGAAGTGACCCGCCAGATCGCCCTCATGCGCGCGGCCCTCGCCGCCGGCCTGCCGGTGTTCGGTTCGTGCTGGGGGATGCAAGTCGCGGCCGTCGCCTGCGGCGGCACCGCCGGGCCGAACCCGAAGGGCGGCGAGTACGGATTCGCCCGGGGCCTCGCGGCGACGGAGGCGGGCGCCCGCCACCCCCTGCTGGCCGGGCGCCCCGCCCGCTTCGATGCGCCGGCCGTGCACGGCGACGCGGTGCTGACCCTGCCCGACCACGCCGAGCTCCTCGCCGACAACGCCTGCTCGATCCAGGCCATCGTCATCGGGCACGGGCCGGGCACGTTCTGGGGCACCCAGTACCACCCCGAACTCGACCTCGACGTCCTGGCCGCCATGCTGCGCACGAGCGCGTCCGACGTGGTGGATTCGGGCCAATGCGCCGATGAGGCGGCGGTGGAGTCCTTCGCCGCGGACCTCGCCCGCCTGCACGCCGACGGGACGGGCCACCCCGATCTTCTGGCGCGCCACGGCATCGACGCTCAGATCGTGGACGACGCCAACCGCCGCCGCGAGATCGGGAATTTTCTGGCGCGTCTCGCGGTGCCGCGCGCCGTGGCGGCCTGAAGTCGGTTCGCGGATGGTGGGTGGGACCGTCCGGAGCCGTTCAGGCCGCTTCCGTCCGGGGATGCGCGCCGTCGAACAGGGCATCGATGTCCCGCGCGGGGCACGGATGACTGAACAGGTAGCCCTGCATCTCGTCGGCGCCCTCGGCCAGGACCGCTTTGCGCTGACCTTCGGTTTCGATGCCCTCCACGAGGGTCGTCATGTTGAGGCTTTGGCCGAGACCGATGATCGCCCGGATGATCGCGGCGGCTTCCGGCTTCTCGCCGATCTCGCGGACGAACGAGCGGTCGATCTTGATCTTGTCGAAGGGGAAGCTGCGCAGGTAGCTGATGCTCGAGTAACCGGTGCCGAAATCGTCCATGGCGATGCGGACGCCGGAGGCCCGCAGGGCGTGCAGGGTCTTCAGATTCGCGTCCGTCTCCTCGAGGAGCACGCTCTCGGTGATTTCGAGTTCGAGGCGTCGCGGATCGACGGCGTTCTCGGCGAGAGCCGAGACCACCATCGTGGCGAAGGTGCGCTGGCGCAGTTGATGCGGCGACACGTTGACGGCGACGCGGACATGGCCGGGCCATCGCGCGGCATCCCGGCAGGCCTGGCGCAGCACCCATTCGCCCAGGGGCACGATGAGGCCGGTCTCCTCGGCGATCGGGATGAAGACGGCCGGGCTGACGAGGCCGCGTTCGGGATGCCGCCACCGCGCCAGGGCTTCGAGGCCGACGATGTCGTTGCTGCCGAGATCGACCAGGGGCTGGTAGAACACCTCGAACTGGCCGTTCGTCAGGGCGTCCCGGAGTTCCCGCTCCAGGGTGAGGCGGGCCCGCGCGCGGGCGTCCATCTGCGCCTCGAACACGCGCGACGTGCCGCGCCCATCCGATTTCGATTGGTGGAGGGCGAGGTCGGCGTTCTGCAGGAGTGCCGCGACATCGCCGTCACCGGACAGGGCGATCCCGACGCTCATGCCGATTTCGAGCCGGGAGCCGTCGATGTCGTAGGGGGCGCTCACGGCCGTGATCAGCCGCCGGGCCAAGGCTTCGGCATCCGCCAGGGTCTCGACGGGGTGGAGGACGACGAACTCGTCACCGCCCATGCGCGCCACGGTGGCGCGCCTCGGAACGTGCCGCTGCAGCCGCTGCGCGACGCATTGCAGGAGGGTGTCGCCCATCGCGTAGCCGAACCCGTCGTTGACGGGCTTGAACCGGTCGAGATCGAGACACAGCACGGCGAGGATCTGACCCGGCCCCAGCTGCGCCAGCAGGGTGGCGCCGATCTCGTGCAGCGCCACCCGGTTCGGCAGATCGGTCAGGGCGTCGTGCCGCGCCATGTAGGTGATGCGCTCCTCGTTGCGGCGGCGCTCGGTCACGTCCTCGAAGGTCGCCACCCAACCGCCGCCGCTCATGGCCCGGTGGGTCGCCGAAACCGTTCGCCCATCCGCGAGTTCCCGCAGGATGGATGTCGCCTGCCCCTGCACGAGGGAGATCCGGGTCCCTTCGCTGAGGTTGTCGACGGTGAAGCCCGGCGCGTAGCGCCCGAGGGCGACGAGGGTCTCGAGGATCTGCCGCTGGAACATGCCGACCCAGAGCTGATCGGCCGCGAGCCCGAAGATCTCCAGATAGCGTTTGTTCCAGACGAGGAGATGTCCCTCCGCATCGAACATGCACAGACCCTGGCTCATGTTCTCCAAGGCCGCATCGAAGCGCCGGTTCTGTTCGATGAGCTGGTCGCTAAATGGGGACGAAGACCCGGTTTCTTCGGTGGGGCGATGACGCGGCCCCACCGATGCGCCCGATCGGTCGGAGGCTCCGCCGAGAGACGTGGAAAAATCCGCCCTGCCGAAGGTGCCCCACTGCCATGTGTGTCGAAGAGGAGGTGGGAGCATGGACAGACCAAGTCCGCGATTGAATGTCTTTAGGTTAGATATCGTCTAGCGGAAAAACAATTAAGATTTTTCTTGCCGAATAGAAAGGCAAATTGCCCATGCATGCATCAGGCAATTTGCGCAATTCATCGCTCGGTCGATGCGTCGGTGCCTTCGCGCGGCCCCCACTCCGAGGCGCTCGATCCCGCCCCGGCGGGTCAGGCGCCGCGCAGCATCGGCCGGACAGGCGCGCGGTCGCCGACGATGTGGAACGCCGCCGGGCGCCGGAACAGGAAGGCGAGGGGCGTGTGGCGCACGGCCCGTTCCAGGGCGAGCGGCACGAGGATCGCCGTCAGCGTCACCACGAGGCTCGCCCAGCCGACATCGGGGATCGCCCCGGTCTTGACGAGAACGGTCCGGGTGACCGCCATGGGCAGGAAGAACGCGAGGTAGATGGCGATGGAGCGCTGCCCGCAGGCGCGCAGGGCCGCCGTCACCGGGCCGCCGGCGCGGGTGAGGAGCGCGGCGCCCGCCACGATGGCCATGGCGCCCGCGCCGCCGAGGGCGAGGCCGAGGCCGGGCAGGCTCGCGAGCGTCGGGTAGGCGGCGTAGCCCGAGGGGGTGAAGGCCATGACGCCCTCCAGCACGGCCCAGGCCGCGAGGCCGGCGAGCGCCGCGCGCGGATGCGCCCGCACGGCGGTGGCGAAGGCGAAGATCCGCTCGGCGAACAGGTAGCCGACGACGAACCAGACGTAGCGGGCGCAGAACTCCTCGAGGAGGTAGATCTCCGTCCGGATCGGCAACACCTGCAGCAGGGCGGCGCCCCCGAGGAGCAGCGGCCACGGCGCCCGGCGCAGGAGCTTCGTCACCACGGAGAACACCGCCAGCAGGTAGATGAACCACAGGCTCGAATACGGCTCGACCAGGGCGAGGACGAGGTGATGCGCGAAGGCGCCGGGGCCGGCCCCGCCCGTGATGGCGCCGTACTTCGTCGCCGACTGGATCACCACCCAGAGGAAATAGAAGTAGGCGAAATGCACCACCCGGCGGTCGGCGAACAGGCGCCAGTCCCGGTCGATCACCCGGCCGAGGAACAGGCCGGACAGGAGGAAGAAATCCGGGATGCGGAACGGCTTGGCGAAGGCCACGACGTGATGGAGGAAGCCTTCGTGCCCGAAGCCGGCCTCCGCCATGGCCTCGCCGGTGCCGAGGGTGGAATGCATCATCACCACGAGGACGATGCAGAGCCCCTTGGCGACGTCGACCCAGGCGAGCCGCGCCCCATTCGCCGTGTCCCCCATGCCCCGCACTCCCTCGCTGGTTCGGGCGGACTGTCGGGACGAAGTCGTAAAGGCCGCGATACCGGATCGCGGAGGGATCGGATCGTGACGAATCCTTCGTGAAACCGAGGACGTCGGCGGCGGTCAGGACGGGTCCCGCCGGCTCGTCCGGCGGGTGCGCGTCATCCGGGTCGCGGTGTGGAAATCGTCGGGCTTGGTCCGCACCCAGTCGAGGAAGCGGGCCATCTCGGGGTCGTCGCGCAGGGCCTGGGTGTCGGCGAGGCGCCGGGCGATCTCGGCCTCGCTGAAACGGGCGTGAATCGCCGAGTGGCAGATCTGGTGCAGGCGCACGGTGCCGGCCTTGGCGCCGCCCTTTAGCTTCGGCGTGAGGTGATGCAGGCTCGATTTGGCGCCGGGCGGAATCGGCCGCTCGCACAGGGGGCAGATCGCCGGCGCGGGTGCCAGGGGGCCGTGGGTGCTGGGGTCGTCTTCGCGCCAGCGCCGGTCGCGTCGTCCCATGGAGAGCCTTTCAGGGGGTGGCGAGGGCGGCCGAGCGGCAGGCGGGCGTGAACAGGGCGCCGGCCTCGGCGTCGCGGGCGCCGAGGATCGAGACATGATCGCCCGGGATGATCTCCAGGCGCGCGCGGGAGCCGGCCAGGGCCGCGAGGCGGCGGGCGAAGTCCACCGGAATCACCCCGTCCTCCGTGCCATGCACCACCAGGACCGGGCCGGTGCTCCCCGCGATGCGCCGGTCGGATCGGTAGGTGTCCCGAAGGAACAGGCGCGGCATCATGGGATAGCGCCAGCCGACGAGGTGATGGAGGGAGTCGAACGGCGCCTCGAGATAGAGGCCGAGATGCGGGCGCTCGGCCGCCACGGCCACGGCCACGGCTGCCCCGAGGGAATGGCCATGCAGCAGGACCGGCGCGCCGGGCGCCCGTTCGGCGATGGCGGCATGGGCCGCGCGACCGTCGCGGAGGAGGCCGTCTTCGCTCGGGCTGCCCGTCGAGCCCGGATAGCCGCGATACGCCATGGCGAGGACGCCCCAGCCCGCCGCCGCCCACGGGCCCCCGGTAAAGCGCGCGGCCCCGGCTTCGGGGATCGAGGCGTTGCCGTGGAAGCTCAGCACCACGCCGCAGCCGGGCTCCGGTGGGCGCCAGAACGCCAGGAGGCGTTCTCCGTCCGCCGTCGCCACGGCAATCGTCGCGGTGCCGGCCGGGGCGATGCGCCGTGCCTCCAGCCGCCTCGAAAAGAAGGCGCCGGGATAGATGAGGTGGCGCTGGAACGTCGCGAGCAGGCCGACGGCGACGGCGTAGAGGCCGAGCCCCCAGGCGAGGAGAATGAGAACGAGGCGCATGGGGCCCTGATGCGGCGGCGTGGCCGGGTTGCGACGTCGAGCCCACGGCTGTGCTTGACGCCGGCCCTGAGGTAGGGGTGAACGGGCGCGTGTCATCAGCGATGTTGCGTCGCGCCGCGCCCTCCTCGGGCGGAGGCGGTCGGTTCCGGCACCGCGCGGCCTCCTCGCACCCTCGTCCTCCAACACCCGAACCCGAGATGCAGCAGACCATGTCGCGAGGCACCACGGGCGGGCCGGAACCGAGCGTCGGCGCGAATTTCCTCGTTCTCCTCCTCCTCGTCAGCAGCCTCGGCTTCGGCCTCGGCGCCGGTTTCGTCGCGGGATCGGGCGCCGCCTTCGCGTTCGTGATGGCGGGCTGGGTCCTCGGCCTGTGCCTGCACGAATTCGGCCATGCCTTCGTGGCGCGGCGGGCGGGGGGCGAGGCGTCCGGCGCCTTGAGCCTCGATCCCCTGCGCTTCGCCCATCCCGTGGTGACGGTGGTGCTGCCCCTGCTGTTCACGGTTCTGGGCGGCATCGGCTTTCCGGGCGGGGCGATGCCCCTGGAATCGGAGGGCCTGCGCGACCGCGCGGGCGCCCTCGCCGTGGCTTTGGGCGGCCCCGCCATGACGCTCCTGTGCCTCGTCGTCCTGACGCTGCTGTACCATCTGGCGAACGTCGATTCGGGGCCCCTGCGCGCCGTGCTGGCGGTGTCGGTCCTGTTCCAGGGCATGGCCCTCGTCCTCAGCCTCGTCCCGGTTCCGGGCCTCGACGGCTATCGGGCCGTACGGCCGTGGCTGCCGCCGTCGTGGCGGGCCGTGGGGGATGTCGGCGCTCAACAGGCCGGTTTCGTGCTGCTGGTGCTGTTCCTGGTCTCGGGCGCGTTCAGCCGCGTGCTGTTCCGCGCGAGCCTCGGGATCACGGCCGCCGCCGGGATCGACCCCGGCGACGTGGTCGCGGGCTACCGTCTCATTCGTCTGTGGTGAGGAAACCCGCCCCGGTTTCGTGGTAGGAGCCGCCCGTCCGGTGGCGAGCCCGCCCGGTGGAGACCGCCATGGCCCTGAAGACGACGTTCCTGGTCCAGACCTTCGTGATCAAGCGCAAGCGCCTCGTGCCCGGCGATCGTGAACTCGCCCCGACGGAGAGCGGCGCCTTGAAGAAGGCCGAGGCCATGGCCGGGCGCATGCCCGGCACCGCCGCCATCAAGGTGGTGGCCGACGACGAGACCGGCGAACTCGAGAGCGCCACGATCCTCGGCCGGTTCGGCGAGATCCCGGACGATTTCGCCGAGAGTCTGCAGGGCGGCTGATTCGACCCGGCGCCCCAACGGGAAGGACCCCGGCGCATCCGCCGGGGCCCCTCGATCGTTCAGGAGGCTCGATCACGCCTCACGGCTGCGGGCAGGCGTGCCGGCGGCCGTCATTGCCGAGATAGGTGCCCGAGCGCTGGTCGTAGGACCGGAAGCGCCGGATGCAGTAGGCGACGTCGTCCCCCTGGGGAGCGAGACCGGTCTCGACGCCGTAGGCCGCCGGGGCGTAACCGCCGCCGTAGGCGCCATAGCCACCGCCGTAATAGGCCGGGGCGTAGCCGCCGCCATAGTAATCGTCCCCGTAGAAGCCGCTGCCGAGGCCGTAGCCGATGCCAGCTCCGGCGAGGCCCAGGCCGACGCCGAGGCCGAGGCCGCCATAGCCGCGCCGGTGGCCGTAGCCGTATCGGTTCCCGGCGAAGCCGCCGCGATAGCCGCCCCGGTGGAACCCACCGCGATAGCCGCCCCGGTAGCCGCCGAGGGCCGCGCCGCCGCCGAACCCCACCGCCGTGGCGCCGCCAAAGCGCCCCCCGCCGAGGCCGCCGCGAAAGCCGCCGCCCGCGAGGCCGCCGCGGAAGCCGCTTCCACCTAGGCCGCCCCGGAATCCGCCACCCGCCAAGCCGCCGCGAAAACCGCCACCGCCGAATCCGCCGCCGATATGGCCGCCGCCGCCCCGGAAGCCGCCACGGGCATCGGCCGAAGCCGGCATCAGCATGAGGGTGCCGACCACGGCCGCCGATGCGAGAAGAAATCGATTCATGTTTGTCGTCCCGTTCGATGAGGAAGTCTTGCTGATCGAACGCGAGCCCGGAGGTGAAGGTTCATCGTGAACCCCTCGGTGCGTCGTCTCGTCTTTTCCAAGGGCGGACTTTGCTTTGGCCTCTTGGACCCCGGATGAGATTGCCGGTTCCAACGTGCGGGCGGCGGGATGACGATTGACAAACCGGCCGTCACGCACGAGGCTGGAATGATTCCGAGGGGGGCTCCGAGACCGGGAGCTGAGATTGGGCGCGCCGCCCTGACCCTTGAACCTGATCCGGTTCGTACCGGCGGAGGGACGGGAATTCTTTTGCGCCACGCCCCCGCGTGATGCCCCAGCCTCAAGCCGTTTCGACGAATCGGGCCGCCTCCAACGCCAGGAGTTCGCCGCGATGAACAAGCCCGTCCTACCGCAGAACCTTCCCCACGGTTCCCCCCAGGCGGTGACCACCGGCCCGATCATGGGCTCGCGCAAGGTCTACGCGGCGGTGGCCGGGCATCCCGATATCCGCGTGCCGTTCCGCGAGGTGATGCTCAGTGATCCGAAGGAGGCGCCGGTGCGGGTCTACGATCCGTCGGGACCCTACACGCAGACGGATGCGGCCATCGACCTCAATGCCGGTCTGCCGCTCGTGCGCGAGCCGTGGATCGCCAAGCGCGGCTACGCCACGGTGACGCCCCGCGCCGTGAAGCCCGAGGACAACGGCTTCGTGCCGGAGGACAAGCTCGTGGCGCCGTGTCCGGCGACCCGCGAGATCCGCAAGGCGGCGCCGGGCCAGATGGTGACGCAGTACGAGTTCGCCCGCGCCGGAATCATCACCGAAGAGATGATCTACGTCGCCAACCGCGAGAACCTCGCCCGCGAGGCCATGCTGGAGGGGGCGGAAGCCGCCCTCAAGGATGGCAACAGCTTCGGCGCGTCGCTGCCCGCCTTCATCACCCCTGAATTCGTTCGCGACGAGGTGGCGCGGGGCCGGGCCATCATCCCGGCCAACATCAACCACCCTGAAGTCGAGCCCATGGCCATCGGGCGTAATTTTCTCGTGAAAATTAACGCTAACATCGGAAATTCCGCCGTGACCTCATCGGCGGCCGAGGAGGTGGAAAAGCTCGTCTGGGCGACCCGCTGGGGCGCCGACACGGTGATGGACCTCTCCACGGGCCGCAACATCCACAACATCCGCTCGTGGATCGTGCGCAACTCGCCCGTCCCCATCGGCACGGTGCCGATCTATCAGGCCCTGGAGAAGGTCGGCGGCGATCCGCTCAAGCTCGATTGGGAGGTGTTCAAGGACACGCTCATCGAGCAGGCCGAGCAGGGCATCGACTACTTCACCATCCATGCGGGCGTGCGCCTCGCCCATGTGCCGCTCACCGCGCGCCGCACCACCGGCATCGTCTCCCGCGGCGGCTCGATCATGGCGCGGTGGTGCCTCGCCGGGCACCGCGAATCGTTCCTCTACGAGCGGTTCGACGAGATCTGCGACATCATGCGGGCCTACGACGTCTCGTTCTCCCTGGGCGACGGCCTGCGCCCCGGCTCCATCGCGGATGCCAACGACGCGGCCCAGTTCGCCGAATTGGAGACGCTCGGCGAACTCACCAAGATCGCCTGGGACAAGGGCTGCCAGACCATGATCGAAGGCCCCGGCCATGTGCCGATGCACAAGATCAAGGTGAACATGGAAAAGCAGCTGGAGGAGTGCGGCGAGGCGCCGTTCTACACCCTCGGACCGCTGACCACCGATATCGCGCCGGGCTACGACCACATCACGTCGGGCATCGGCGCGGCCATGATCGGCTGGTTCGGCTGCGCCATGCTCTGCTACGTCACGCCCAAGGAGCATCTGGGGCTCCCGAACCGCGACGACGTGAAGGCCGGCGTCATCACCTATAAGATCGCGGCCCATGCCGCCGATCTCGCCAAGGGCCACCCGGCGGCGCAGCTGCGCGACGATGCTCTCAGCCGCGCCCGGTTCGATTTCCGCTGGGAGGACCAGTTCAATCTCTCCCTCGATCCGGACACGGCCCGCGCCTACCACGACGAGACCCTGCCGAAGGACGCCCACAAGGTCGCCCATTTCTGCTCCATGTGCGGCCCCAAATTCTGCTCCATGAAGATCACGCAGGATCTGCGCGCCGAGGTTCTGGCCATGGAGGCGGCGGGGCAGGTGCTCGGCGAGGCGGCCCCCCTCACCGAGGCCGAGCGCGCCGCCGGCATGGCGGCGAAATCCGCCGAGTTCCAGGCCGAGGGGGGTAAGCTCTACGTGGAGGCGGCGGAATAGAAGGCCGTTTCCAGAGAGATGTAACAAAAGGCGTCGAGAATGGGTAACTGTGTCTCGGAGCAAACCGTTTAGGTCTTGAGGTGTACTGTCCGGGGATCACGTCCAACGTGGGCCCTGGACAGCTCCGATCATGTATCCCCCGCCTCTAAACCCTGCTCTGCGCTGGATCGCGGAGATCGGCGCAGATCTTCCAGAGGCGGTTCAACGGCGCCTCCGCTCCGGCTTCTACACCTCCGTCGTCCCCCTCGTGGTCGGAAGTTTCAACACGACCGCCGTGGCCCTGGTCGCCTTCCTGCGTTCGGGGCATCCCGCCTTCGCGGCCATTGCCCTCGCGGATCTTCTCCTGCTCGGCCTGCGCGTCAGGCTGTTGCGATCCGTGAACACGTCATCCGGTCCGATCTTCGCGACGGGCCTGCTCTGGGCCGCCCTGCACGGCCTCATGATCGCCCTCGTGGTCACGTCGGCGGATGTCGCGATGTCCATCGTCGCCCTGGCCTCGGGGCTCGGAGCGGCCGGCGGCATCATCGGCCGGAACTTCGCGGCGCCGCGTTACGCCATGGCGCAGGTGCTGCTCATCGATCTCGGCTACAAGATCAGCTTCTGCTTGGGCAACCCCGAATTCCTGCCCTTGATCCTGCTCCAGACGGCCATCTTCATTCTCATGAATCGCGCGATCCTGAAGCAGCAGCGGACCTTCGCCATCCAGGCGATCCTGGGGGAGGCCGAGAGTCGCCGCCAATCCGTCACCGATCCCCTGACGGGCCTGCTCAATCGCCGCGGCCTGGAAGACGCCTTCGAGGCCCGCGACGGCACGACCCGGAACCGCGTGTTGTTCTACCTCGACCTCGATGGCTTCAAGCAGGTCAACGACCGCCTCGGTCACGCCGTCGGCGACGCGTTGCTATGCGATGTCGGCCGCCGCCTGTGCGAGACGGTGGGGCCGGACGAGACCATCTGCCGCCTCGGAGGCGACGAGTTCCTGCTGCTCACCGGTCCCCGCGACGACAGGGAAGCCGGTCGGCACGCCGCGCGGATCATTACCGCCATCGCCGCCCCCTATCACATCGATGCCAGCGTCTATGCGCGGATCGGCGTCAGCATCGGCATCGCGCGGGAGAACGCGGCAGGGGACGGCAGCCTCGCCGAGCTCATGCAGCGGGCCGACAAGGCCCTGTATGCCGCCAAGACCGCCGGCCGGGGATGCTACATCCTGCATGGCGCCGATGCGGCCGCGAGCCCGGCCGATCGGATCGGGCACGCGGCCTGACGGGCGCCACGGAGGTCCGTGTGGCTCTTCCCCCGCCGGCGGGGCATCCTCCCGAGGGCTCGCCCTGGATCGCCGGCCTCGACGGCTGTCGCGGGGCCTGGGCCGGGGTGCTGCTCAACCGGGACGATGGGCGGTTCCGCACCGCCCGGTTCGCCACCGTGGCCGAATGCCTCGACGCGCCGGAAGCCCCTTCCGTCATCGGCATCGATATCCCCATCGGGTTGCCCGACCGGGTGGAGGGGGGCGGGCGCGTCGCCGACCGGGCGGCGCGCGCCTATCTGGGCAAGGCCCGCGCCAGCGTGTTCCCGATGCCGCCGCGCGCCGCCGTCTACGCCCCGGATTACGAGGCCGCCAAGGCCCTTTCGCGGGCCGGCAGTGACCCGCCCTTCGCCCCCTCGATCCAGGCCTGGAACATCTTTCGCGGTGTCCGGGCGGTCGATGGGCTGCTGCGGGCGCGGGCCGACGCGCGGGCGCGCCTCCACGAGGTCCACCCCGAACTCGCCTTCCGCCACCTCAACGGCGACGCCGCGCTTGCGGCCGGCAAGAAGACGGCGGCAGGCCAGGCCGAGCGTCGGGCGCTCCTTCGCGCCGCCGGATTGCCCGCCGACCTCGTCGCCGCCCGGCCCGCCGGGATCGGGATCGACGACCATCTCGATGCCCTTGCGGCCTTGATCGTGGCCCGCGACCGCGCGCGCGGCCGGGCGGTGCCGCTGCCCGATCCACCGGGGCGTGACGGGTTCGGGCTTCCCATCGCCATCTGGATGCCGGGTTGCGTGCTCTAAGGCACTGGTCGGGCCGCGTTTTGTTGCTAGATCAGCATTCGGTCGAGGCGATAGACGGTCCGCCCGAAGACGAAGGTACCGTCGCAACGGAATAAAATATATTTTCGCGATGATGGATTACGGACAATACTTCAGGTCGGGCGCGTGACGGACGGCGTGTCCGATCCCGGTTCCGAGGGAAACGTGCCCGTGCGGGACGTTGCCCGGGGCCTCGTCTTCGATCCGGCCGGGCGCCTCCTCCTCATCGCCTACGAGGCAGTCCGGCCCATCGACCCGGCCGATCCCGAGGCGCGAACCTTCTGGTTCATGCCCGGCGGTGGCCTGGAGCCCGGCGAGGGCCATGTCGCGGCCTGCCGGCGTGAACTCGAAGAGGAGATCGGCGTTGCCGATGCGCCCATCGGGCCGCTGGTCGCGGTCTGTGACGGCCCCTTTCACCTGTTCCGGACACCGCGCTTCGCCCGCGAACGTTACTTCGTGGTGCGGCTGCCCGACGACCGGATCGATACCCGGCGCCTCGCCGAGACGGAGGACAACCCCGTCCTCGGCACGCGCTGGTGGACCCCCGACGAACTCGCGGCGACCTCCGAGCGCATCGAGCCGGCGGGCCTGGCCGCCCTCGTCCGCACCCTCGCGGACGGCACCCTTCCCGAAACGCCCGTCACCCTGACGTGGCACCCAACCGCACAGAAAGGCTGAGACAGACATGACCATGCAGCAGGCCCCTACGTTCCCCGAGGCGCTGAAGGACGGCTACCGCGCGTTCCGCGAGGGTCGCCTGCCCGACGAGGCCAAGCGTTACGCCAAGCTCGCCAAGGGCCAGTCCCCCGAAGTCCTGCTCATCGGTTGTTGCGACAGCCGCGTCTCGCCCGAGGTGATCTTCGACGCGAGCCCCGGCGAGCTGTTCGTGGTCCGCAACGTCGCCAACATCGTGCCCCCGTGCGAGCAGGGCGGCGAGTATCACGGCACTTCGGCGGCCATCGAGTTCGCCGTGGAGGGCTTGCAGGTCAAGCATATCGTGGTGATGGGCCACGCCACCTGCGGCGGCATCAAGGCCTTCGCCAACCCGCCGGCTCCCCTCTCGCAGGGCGACTTCATCGGCAAGTGGGTGTCCCTCGTGGCGCCGGCGGCCGACCGGGTGAAGCAGGACCGCGAGGCGCCCGACTACCTCACCCATCTCGAATACGCGATGGTGGCCCAGAGCCTCGACAACCTCCTGACCTTCCCGTTCATCCGCAAGCGCGTCGAGGCGGGCGAACTGCAGCTGCACGGCGCCCATTTCGGCATCGAGCGCGGCGAACTCTACGTGCGCGACCCCGAGACCGGCGAGTTCAAGCCCGCCGTGGATTCCGACGGTCAGGCGATCCGTCCGAGCGCGCTGATCAACTGCAACGACGCATGAGAGCGATGGCCGGTCGGGCGCCCTCGGGGACCTGACCGACCATCGGTCGGATTGACCGCCGCCGCGGAGACATCGACGGGGCTTCGTTTCCGAAGGGGAGCGGAGCCCCGTTCGCGTTGGACGATGGCAAGTGCGGAGAGCGCCGCGTCTCGAGCAGACCGGCTGTGCGCGATCCCCTCTCCCGGTAAGCGGGGCGAGGGATGCGCACAGGTGAAGCGATTCAACGAACAGACAGGGGAGTCGTAGTCGCTAACCCACCACCCAACCCCCAAACGAAAAAGGATGCCGAGCTTTCGCTCGACATCCCCAAAGGGCCGTCCGGGCCTGACGCCCGAACGTTTCCCGTTTGCCGTTCAGCGGGCGCCGGGCAGGCGCTGGGCCATCTGGTAATGGTGCTCCAGAACCGGCAGGGCCTGCTGGGCGTGGGCGCGCAGGGCCGGGTTCGGGCCGCTGGCGGCGTAGGACTGGTACATGGGGAGCGCCATCTGATGCGCCTGGACCTGCATCGAGCCGTAGAGACGGTCGAAGCGCGGGCCCGCCGGGGTCTGGGCCAGTTCGGCGAGCATCGCCTGCTGCTGCGGGTTCGGCTGGACCAGGGTGGTGCCGGCGGTGGTGTCGACGTCGCCGATCATCGCGCCGGTGGCCGCGCCGCGCCGGGCGCCGTTGCCGAGGCCCTCGAGGCCGCCCACGGGACCGCCGCTGAGGGTGCCGCCGACGACGCCGGCCGCTGCGCCCGTGGCCGCGCCGACGGCGCTGCCGGCGACGGCGAGGGGGGCGGTGACGAGGCCGCCGAGGCCATCGTTACGGGCCATCACGTTGCGCTCGCCGCCCGCCAGGGCGACGTTGGCGGCGCGGTGGTCGCGCAGGGCCTCGCGGGCGTAACGCACGACCTGCGGGTTGCGGCTCTTCTGCAGGGCGATCTGGCTCGACTGCACCTCGAAGGCGTTGGACTGCATGGCGGCGAGGCGGAAATCGCCAATGTCCTGCGCGAAGGCCGGGGTGGCGAGGGCCGTGGCGACGGCCGTCATGGCAACGAACTTGTTGATCATCGGTATCCTCAGTATGCCTGCGGAAACATGCGAGGGCTGACCTCGGAGCAAGTGTGCTCGGGCGGGTCCGTCATCCTCGGGTTCGGCGGAACAACGGGGGAAGACCTATTCTGTTCCAACCCGATTTCGCCGAACAACACACTTTCGTTCGTCAGTCTCGGCCCGGCGTTTCACCAGGACGGGGCGGCATGAAACTCTGGGCGATCCAGGGTCTACGGGCCTTCGCGGCCCTCCTCATCGTGATCCATCACGGGCAGGCCGAGGTGGCGGCCCTGGCGGACCGCGCCGGGCTCGCCTTCGCGCCCGTGACGGGGCTGCCGTGGCCGGCCGGGGTCGACGTGTTCTTCGTCATCTCCGGCTTCATCATCGTGCACGCGAGCGCGCCGCTCTATGGCCGGGCCGGCGGCCGGGCGCGCTTCCTCGCCCACCGGGTCGCCCGCCTCGTGCCCCTCTACTGGCTCGTCACCACCCTCTACCTCGCCCTGGCTCTGGCCGTGCCGGCCCTCCTCAACGGCGCGGGTGCCCCGACGCCCGGGACCGTCGCCGCCGCGTTCCTGTTCTGGCCCGTCGCGCGGCCGGACGGCGCGGTCCAGCCCCTCTACGGCCTCGGCTGGACCCTGAATTGCGAGATGTTCTTCTACGCCGTTTTCGCCCTCGGCCTCGGCTGGGGCCGGGGGCGGGCGGTGGCCTGGACGGGTGCGGTCCTCGCCGGCCTCGTCGCCCTGGCCTGGGCGGTGCCGAACCCGCCGACGCCCCTCGGGTTCTGGGGCAGTCCCATCGTCCTCGAATTCGCCCTCGGGGCGGGCTTGGGCCTCGCCCGCGCGCGGGGCCTGCGCCTGTCCCTCGCGCCCCGCCTCGCCCTGGCGGCGGCGGGTTTGTTCAGCCTCGCGGGGGCGGGCGAACCGGCCCCCCCGTGGCGGCCCCTGGCCTATGGCGGGCCGGCCCTTCTCCTCGTGGCCGCCGCCGCCCTCGGACGGGAGACCGAGGGGCGCGGGAACAGGATCACGGGTGCCGTCGTCGCCCTCGGAGATGCGTCCTACGCCCTGTATCTCGTCCACCCCTTCGTCCTGCGCGCCGGCCGCGAGATCGTCCTGCGCCTTGGGCTCGTGCCGGTGCTCGGCCCGTGGGGCGCGCTCGCCCTCATGCTCGTCCTGTCGGTGGTGGCCGCCCTCGCCGTGGCCCGCTTCGTCGAGGCGCCGCTCACCCGTGCCGCCCGTCGCGTCCTCGACCCCGCGACGGCTCGCGCGCCGGCCTGACCCCCGAGGGGCGCCCGTCCTGTGGGAGCGGCTCCGGCCGCAGTTTGCCGCCGGGCCAAATCGTTCTAGCCTCGCCCAAATTCGCGCCAGCGAAGGCAAAGCTGCGAAGGCCCGCCGCCATGAAGACGCTCCTCGTTCCCGTCGCCCTGCACGACAGCCTGCCCTCGGTGTTCGAAACGGCGATCCTCGCCGCCCGCCGCTTCGGCAGCCTCGTCGAGGGCGTGTCCCTGCGCCCTGCGCTTGCCGAATACGTTCCCGTCGACATGGTCGGCGGCATGACCTGGCTGCGCGACGAGGAGGCGGACAAGGCCGAGGCCGAGGCGGCGGGTGAGCGCTTTCTCACCTTCATGCGCGAGGCCGGCGTGCCGCTGGCCGCCGACGGGCCGTGCACCCCGGCGAATGTCGCGGCCGCCGGCCCGCGCTACCGCTGGCGCCCCGACGTGCCGGCGGGCGACGCCTTCCTCGGTCAGCACGCCCGCCTGTTCACCGCCACCGTGGTGGGGCGCCCCGGCACGGGGGAGGGCGCGCCGCGCATGACCACCTTCGAGACGGCCCTGTTCGAGTCCGGGCGGCCGATCCTCCTCGCCCCGCCCATCGCCCCCGCGACGCTCGGCGAGGCGGTTCTCATCGCCTGGAACGGCTCCACCGAGACGGCGCGGGCCGTCGCCTTCGCCATGCCGTTCCTGCGCCAGGCCCAGCGCATCCGGGTGGTCAGCGTCGAGGGCGGCACCGTGCCGGGGCCGAGCGCCGAGGACCTCGCCACGGCGCTGGCCTGCGAGGGCATCGCCGCCGATCACCGCGCCTTCTCGGCCGGGCGGCGCACCCCCGGCGAGGTGTTTCTCGCCGAGGCCGACGCCTTCGGCTGCGACCTCCTCATCAAGGGCGCCTACACCCAGAGCCGCCTGCGCCAGATGATCTTCGGCGGCCCGACGAGCCATCTCCTCGCCCATGCGACGATCCCCATGCTGATGGCGCACTGACCCGGCACCGCCGGTCTCCCAACTTAAGAGAAATCATTGAACGCGGCGGCCTTCCCCGGGGGACGGGCCGCGCTACCTGGGGCATACGCCGCTCGACCGACCAAGACGATGATCTGATCGCGGGCAATTGATTTGCGCGCGATCTAGTTCTTGGGCAGGGTCGTGACGGATCAGTTCCCGCCCGCAAGGACCTTCGATGATCAGAACCGCCCGCGCCGCCGCGCTCGCCGTCGCCTGCCTCGGCTTCGCCGCGAGTTGGCCCGCCCAGGCCGAGGCGCCCGTGAAGCGCATTCGCGGCACCATCGCGTCCGTCGACGGCAACACCGTTTCGATCAAGCCGCGCACGGGTGAGGCCGTCACGGTCCGCCTCGGCGACGGGGTCCGCGTCGCCGGCGCGAGTGCCGCCAAGCTCACGGACATCCAGCCCGACAGCTACATCGGCACCGCCGCGACGCCCCAGCCCGACGGCACCCTGAAGGCCCTCGAGGTCGCGGTGTTCGCCCCCAGTATGCGCGGCACCGGCGACGGCCACTACCCGTGGGATCTCGAGAAGGAGAACACCATGACCAACGGTGCCGTCGGCGCCGTGACCGGCACCACCAACCGCACCGTCACGGTGACGTATGCCGGCGGCCAGAAGACCATCACGGTGCCGGACGACGTGCCGGTGGTGGCCCTCGCCCCCGCCGATGCCAGCCTGATCAAGCCGGGCGCCCGCGTCGTCGCCTTCACCCGCGCCGATGCCTCCGGCACGGCGGTCGCCGACCGCCTGGTGGTCGGCCAGAACGGCACCGTGCCGCCGATGTAGCGGCCGGGCAAACCTGCGCAACCTCGACCACACACAGGAGAGAACGCCATGATGAAGAGCCTGCTCACCGGCCTCGCCCTCACCCTCACGGTGGCCGCCACCGCCGCCCGCGCCGACGACATCGTGCGCTATCGCGGCACCATCGAGAAGGTCGACGGCTCGACCCTCACGGTGAAGCCGCGCACGGGCGATCCCGTCACCGTGACGTTCTCGGGCGACACCAAGATCCTGTCGGCCAGCACCGGCAAGCTCGCCGACATCAAGTCGGAGAGCTACATCGGCACCGCCGCCATCCCGCAGCCCGACGGCACCCAGAAGGCCCTGCAGGTGACGGTGTTCTCCTCCTCCCTGCGCGGCACGGCGGACGGCCACTATCCGTGGGATCTCGGCGCCAACTCCACCATGACCAACGGCGCCGTCGGCACCCTGTCGGGCACGGACGGCCGCACCATGCTGGTCAAGTACCAGGGCGGCGAGAAGAAGGTCGTGGTGCCGGAGGACGTGCCCGTGACCCTGGTCGATCCCGGCGAGAAGAGCATCGTGGTCCCGGGCGCCAAGATCGTCGCCTTCACCAAGAAGGGCGCCGACGGCACCCTCACGGCCCCCATCCTCATCGTCGGCCGCAACGGCACCGTGCCGTCGATGTGAGGTAAGCCTGACCCCGCGTCTTCGCGAGCGTTCGATCTCTCGGGACAGACGCGGGTCCCCTCTCCTGGAAGGAGAGGGGGCACGTTGTGCCTTACGACGTCAGTCGCGGGCTTCTTGTCGTACGCTCGTCCCCCTCGGCGAAGGCGTGCGCCGCCCAAACCAACAGGCCGAGCCCCCATGACCCTGATCCCCGAGCCCCCCGCCCGTGTCGTGGTCATCCACCCCCTGGTGGTGCGCCTCACCCACTGGATCAACGCCGTGGCGGTGTTCTGCATGCTGTTTTCCGGCTGGGCGATCTACAACGCCTCGCCGTTCTTCCCCCTGACGTTTCCGAAATGGGCGACGCTCGGGGGCTGGCTCGGCGGGGCCATCGCCTGGCACTTCGCCGCCATGTGGCTGTTTGCCGTCAACGGCCTCGTCTATGTGGTCTACGGCCTCGTCAGCCGGCACGTCCCCCGCACGTTCTTTCCCTTGAGCCCAGGCGCCGTGTGGCGCGACGCGAAGGCGGCGCTCACCTTGCGACTCGCCCATCGCCTGGGCGAATACAACGCCGTGCAGCGCCTCGCCTACGTCGTGGCCTTCCTCCTCGGCGCCCTGCTCCTCGCCTCCGGCCTCGCTTTGTGGAAGCCGGTGCAGCTTCAGGGGCTCGCCGCCCTGTTCGGCGGCTACGAGGGCGCGCGCCGCGTCCACTTCCTCGCCATGGCGGGCCTCGTCGGCTTCATCGTCCTGCACCTCGCTCTGGTGCTGGTGGTGCCCAGCACCCTGAAGGCGATGATCACCGGCCGCGCCCGCGTATCGCCTTCGGAGACGTGACATGACCCGCGATCCCGAAACCGCCGCCCGCCTCAAGGCCCTGCGGGCCGACCTGCAGCCGGAACTGGTCAGGCTCGAACGCCGGGCGCTCCTGCGCTCCGGCCTGTCCCTCGGCGCCCTGACGCTGCTCACGGGCTGCGACCTCTCCACGGGCTCCAACGGCACCCTCGCCGACCGGATGCTGTGGGCGATGTCGCGGTTCAACGACCGGGTCCAAGGCTGGCTGTTCGATCCGACGAAACTGGCGCCGACCTATCCGGCCTCGATGATCGACACGCCGTTCCGCTTCAACGCCTACTATCCGCCGGACAACATCCCGGAGGTCGAGGGCGCCGACTGGAAGCTCGAAGTCTCGGGCCTCGTCGCCGACAAGACCCCCTGGACCCTCGAAAAGCTCCGCGCCCTGCCGCAGGAAAGCCAGATCACCCGCCACGTCTGCATCGAGGGCTGGAGCCAGATCGGCCAGTGGAGCGGCGTGCCGCTCAAAACCTTCCTCGAACGGGTCGGCGCCGATCTCACGGCCAAATATGTCGGCTTCAAATGCGCCGACCGCTATTACGGCAGCCTCGACATGCCGAGCGCCCTCCACCCTCAGACGGTGCTGGCCCTCGATTTCGCGGGGAAAGAACTCTCGCCGGAATACGGCTATCCGTTGCGCGTGCGCGTGCCGACGAAGCTCGGGTTCAAGAGCCCGAAATACATCGGCAGCGTGTTCGTGACCAATGATTATCCCGGTGGGTATTGGGAGGATCAGGGGTACAATTGGTTTAGTGGGATTTAGGGGGCGCTGTTGGGAGCGTTCGATTGGGTTGGGGAGCAGACTCCGGCTCTTCGACCAAGAACCGATGCCCCGTATTCCGCCTGGAACGATCAATCCCGGCTGAGGGTCTCTCAAGGAACTCCCGCTGCACCGTCGTCTTCAGGGCGAGATCCGCGCAAGGGCGGGCGTTTTGTGAGGTAATCCAAGCCGCTTTAGATGTCCCGACCTTGATGGACGTGGGGCTCAAGGCGTCGCTTCAGCGGGTTGAAGGGCCAGAGGCGACCATCGATGGCCACGAGTCCGCACCCGATCAGCGCCATGCCGATGAAGTGCTGAGGATCGAGGCGTTCGTTCAGTACCAATGCTCCCAGCAGGATGGTCGACACGGGAATGAGGAAGGTGACGAGGAGGAGGTTCGTCGCCCCTGCCGTCGCCACGATGCGGAAGTACAGCACATAGGCGAGCGCCGTAGACAAAGCCGCGATACCCGAGATCGCGCCCCACACCGATGCAGGCGGCACGGGCAGAGTCCAGGGCCGATCCACCACAAGAGCGACGGGCAGAAGCAGGAATGTGGATGCCGTTACCTGACCTGCAGCCGTCGTGAGCGGCGGAAGACCCATACCTTTGAAGCGCCGTCCGTAAATCCCCGCACAGGCGTAGGACAGGGCTGCGCCAAGTACGGCAACCTGCGCCAGAACGTTGGTTCCGAGGCCCGCGAGTACCGTAGGCCCAACCATGACGACGACCCCCCCGAGGCCGATGAGCACTCCCGCGAGCCGATGGCCGGTCATCTTCTCGTCGAAGGTGAAGACGTGGGCAGCACCGACCGTGAAGAGGGGCGTGGTCGCATTCAGAATGGCTGCGAGCCCTGAGGCGATATGGGTTTGGCCCCACACGATGAGGCAGAACGGCACGGCGTTGTTGAGGACACCCATGGCGAGGAAGGCAGTCCAGGCCCTGGATCCACGCGGCATCCTGAGCCCCGACAGAGGGACGATGGTATTCAGGATCAACGCCGCGAGCCCAACGCGCAGGACCACCAGGGTGAATGGCGGCAAGGCAGAGAGCGCGACATGCGTGAAGAAGAATGATCCACCCCAAAGCACCGAAAGGCTCAGCAGCATCGCCCATTCCGGCGCGGACATCGTGCGGTTCATGGCAGGCAGCATGACGGACCTCTCGCTGGTCGATACCGTTTCCGGATGATCCATTCGGTCCCTGGTGAGCGCGGGTCCGCTCTCCTGAAAGGAGAGGGAGCCCGTCGCGTCTCGCTCATCCGAGGCAATCACGCAGAAACCGTATGAGCCGCTCTTTTAAGGCTCCGCCTGGGTGAGGTGCGTCCCGATTCTTGCTATCAAATCCTCCTTTCGCTGACCCCCCGACCCGATTGATGACCTTCGGCTCATCCGTCTCGAAGCAGACGTTCCCAGGGGCGGCGTGGGGGCGTTTGGGGACTCGCGCTTCCCAACCGACAGAACGGGCTTCCGGCCCCGCCTGAAGGGCCGCCGCCATCTCGCATCACCCCCCATTTCGCCCTACATCGCTCCCCCATGAGCACCGCCCCCGACTTCACCCTCGACCCCCGCCTCGCCGCCGACACCGTGCATGTGGGCGACCTCGCCCTGTGCCGCGTGCTGCTCATGGACGACGCCCGGTTTCCCTGGCTGATTCTGGTGCCGCGCCGGGAGGGCTTGAGCGAGATCACCGATCTCACCCCCGAGGATGCGAAAATCCTCATGGACGAGATGCGCCTCGCCACGGGCGTGATGCTGGCGCTCGCCAAGCCCGACAAGGTCAACGTCGCGGCCCTCGGCAACGTCGTGCCCCAGCTCCATGTCCACGTCATCGGCCGGTTCCTTTCGGATCCCGCCTGGCCGCGCCCGGTCTGGGGGGTGGGCGAGGCGAAGCCCTATCCGCACCATGCCCGCGCCCAGATGGTGGAGCGAATCGGCGCCCTGTTCGCGGCGGCCTGACGTGACGGACCCCCTCGACGGCCTCGGCTACATCCACAACCGCCTCGTGCGCCATTCCGCCGAGAGCACGGCTGCGGTGCCGCCGCTCACCGAGCCGGGCGCCCGCCTCGTGGTGCTCGCGGGCGACCGGGTGGTGACCGGCGACGGCTCGGCCCTCCTCGATCCCGCGCGCATCGCCGTGGACGGCACGCCGCTGTTCCTCGGCCGCCTCGACGGCGCCCCGGTCTTCGCCGCCGCCCTGCCGCCGGAGCGGGCGGAAGGGTTCGAGGCCGACCCGGATTTCGCGACCAACGACCTGCGCGGCCTCGCCGCCGAGGGCGGGGTGGCCGCCCACGAACTCGGGCTCCTCGCCACGGCGAAATCCCTGCTGTCCTGGCACGCCCGCCACGGCTTCTGCGCCCAGTGCGGCGCCCCGACCGTGCCGGCCGCCGGCGGCTACCGGCGCGATTGCGCCGCCTGCGACACCCACCACTTCCCCCGCACCGATCCCGTCGTGATCATGCTGATCACCCGGGGCGAAAGCTGCCTGCTCGGCCGCTCGCCCCGGTTCAAGGAAACGATGTATTCCTGCCTCGCCGGCTTCCTCGAACCCGGCGAGACCATCGAGGCCGCCGTGCGCCGCGAGACCTTCGAGGAGGTCGGGCTCACCATCGGCGCCGTGCGGTATCACGCCTCGCAGCCCTGGCCGTTCCCCGCCTCCCTGATGATCGGCTGCGTCGCGCAAGCCCTCGACGAGGCCATCACCCTCGACGCGCAGGAACTCGTCGACGCCCGCTGGCTCACCCGCGCCGATGTCGCGGCGATGATCGCCGGCACCCACCCCGAGGGGCTGACGGTGCCCCCGCCCATGGCCATCGCCCACACCCTCCTGCGCGCCTTCGTGGAGGGCCGGGCCTGAGTGTGTTTCACACAACGCCCGCTGCTCCATCGGGCTCGGACCGAGAACCGTGCGGGACCGGGAGTTCCGTGAGGCACGCGGAACGGGCGAACCGTTGCGGCCGTCGGGGGTTGTGCCTGCTGAAGGCCGCCGCGTCGGGCGGCTGAGCGCATGGGACACGTTCATGGACATCGCCGTCGACACCGTCACCGAGATCATCCTGCGCCTGCGCGCCATCGAGGTGAAGGAAGGGCCGACGGACCCGGATTCCGGTTCGAACGCCATCGACGACGGCGCCACCGACGTGCTCACCTCCGGGACCGACGACGCCACCGAGGAGGAGGTCCGGGCGATGATCGGCGCGCTGAACGACGACGAGCGCGCCGACCTCCTGGCCCTCGTCTATGTCGGGCGCGGCGACATGGAGGCCGAGGAATGGCGCGACGCCGTGCGCTTCGCCCGCGAGCGCGAATCCGTCGGTGAGGGCGCCGCCCGCGAACTCCTCGGCACCCCCAACGCCGCCGATCTCCTCTCCGAGGGCCTGGCCAATCTCGGCATCACCCCGGACCTGCCGCAGGCTTGAGCCGACCGCGACATCCGCGGGATCCGACGCCTCGCCGCTCGCCCGGCGGGGCGTCGTCGTGTTCGGGCCACCCGCCGCGCCGACTCGGCTATCCACACCGTTAACCTTTTCTTAACCCTGCGATTGCCGTGGCCCGGACGGCGTGAGACGTTTCGTTAACGAAAGATTAACGGGACGGACCGGGCCATGCGGACCTCAGTTTCGACGTTCTCGACGACGGCCCGGCGCCTCGGGCGCCTGATCGGTCTGCTCGGGGTCCTGGGGGCGCCCGGCGCGGCCCAGGCCCAGACCTTCGCGTCCCTGCCCGTCACCCCGAGCCTGCTGATCGCCGGTTCGGCCGCCCGGCCCATCGCCGCCTGGGTGACGTTCTGCGAGGGCTATCCCCGGGAATGCGCCGTGGACCGCACCGAGCCCGCCAGCATCGCGCTCACCCCGGCCGTGTGGTCGACCATCCTGGCGGTGAATGCCCGCGTGAACCGGTCCGTGCGGTCGGTGACCGACATGGACCACCGCCGCGTCCCCGACCATTGGGATCTCGCCGAGGACGGCTCGGGCGACTGCGAGGATTTCCAGCTCCTCAAGCGCAAGCTGCTGGCCGAAGCCGGGCTGCCGCGCCGGGCCATGCGGATGACCGTGGTCATCGACGAGAAGGGCGAGGGCCACGCCGTGCTCACCCTCGTCACCGACCGGGGCGACTTCATCCTCGACAACAAGACCAGCACCGTCCACGGCTGGCGCCAGACCGGCTACACCTTCATCAAGCGCGAGAGCCAGGACGTGCAGGCCTGGGTGTCGCTGGGCCGCGCCGCCTCGCCGGCCACCACCGCGAACCGCTGAACCGCCGCGTTCTCACGCGGAGCTCGCGAGCTTCATGGTCACGAGGCCGGAGACGATGAGCCCGGCCGCGACGATGCGGGCGGGGCTCGCCTCCTCGCCGAGCGCCACGATGCCGAGCACGAAGGCGCCCACGGCGCCGATGCCCGTCCAGATCGTGTAGGCGGTGCCGAGGGGCAGGGTCCGCATGGACAGGGCGAGGAGCCCGACGCTGCCCAGCATGGTCACGGCCATGATCGCCGTCGGCCAGGGCCGCGTGAAGCCCTGGGACAGCTTCATGGCGTAGGACCAGGCGACCTCGAGGAGGCCCGCGGCGACGAGACAGATCCAGGCCATGGCGCCCTCCGTTCCGGGCCGTCCCGGTCCCGTGATGCACGGGGCCCGGCGCGGCCTCGCCGGCTGTCTTGCGGTGGGTGGGACCGGATGGCAACCGGCCTGTCCCGAAATGGGACGGATCCGCGCGGGTGGTTCTTCAAGCCCTGTTAAACACCTTCGGGCGAGGGTTTCCCCATGGGGGAACCACCGACGATGACGATCCGTGCCGGCGCCGCGTGCGCGCTCCTCCTCACCCTGGCCTGCGGATATCCCGGCTTCGCCCGGGCCGGTGAGGCCGCCGATCTCCACGCCGCCTGGCGGGGATGCCTACAGCGCAGCTTCGCCGCGCAGGCGGCCCAGACCTCCCGCGCCGACGCCGTTGAGGCGTCCCTGCGCGCTTGCCGGACCCGTGAGGCGGCCTACCTCGCCGCCCTCTCGACCTCGCCGCTCCTCGACGACGAGGACGTCGCCCGCGCCCGGCCCGCCCTCATCCAGAAGGCCAAGGGCTGGCTCCTCGCGGGCGCCGCCCGTCCGCTCTAGAGTATCGGCCCGAAAGGCGGGAACCGGATTTCGGGCCGATGCGGCCCAATAGCTTGAGAGCGTCGTCCTGGATCTGATATCCAGGACGACGCTCTCGTGCTGTGACGCAATCACTTCGTTCATGCGCCAGAGCACGAGGCTTTTGCATCAATTTTCCCAGACACGGCTGAAGCCTCCGTCTGGATCGATGCCCTCGGGCCGGTGCCCATCCGGGTTCGAAGGTTCGGCCCTTCGCCGATCCGGGGCAAGGCCCCGGAGAGTGTCGGGCGGCCCATCCCCGACATCGTGGGATCGGGCCGTCATGCGCTGCGCGGGTTCGCGCGCGCCTCGCGGGGTTCCCGGATCGCGCGGGTGCGGATGAGGGCCGCCAGGGCGGCCGGCGGCAGGGCCTTGCCGTAGAGATAGCCTTGGCCCTCGTGGCAGCCCATCTCCCGCAGGATCGCTTCCTGCCCCTCGGTCTCGATCCCTTCGGCGATGACGTCGAGACCGAAGCTCTGGGCCATGAGCAGGATGGCGCGGATGATCTGGGCGTCGTGACGGTCGTTGAGGACGTCGCGCACGAAGCTGCGGTCGATCTTGAGCCGGGTGAGGGGAAAGCGTTTGAGGGACGCGAGGGAGGCGTAGCCCGTGCCGAAATCGTCGAACGCCACGGCAACGCCCTCGGCGTGCAGGGCATGGATCGATTCGAGGGTCGCGTCGTCGGCCTGGAGGGCGATGCGCTCGGTGACTTCGATCTCGAAATCCGAGGGCGCCATCCGGTAGCGGGCGAGGGCGTTGCGCACGTCCCGCGTCAGGGTGCCGGCCCGCAACTGGGCGGCGAAGAGGTTGACGGCGATCCGGATCGGCGGGAGGCCCGCCGCCCGCCACTGCGCCGCCTGCCGGCAGGTCTCCTCGATGATCCAGCCGCCGATATCGGCGGCCATGGGATGGGCTTCGAGGGTCGACAGGAACATGCCCGGCAGCAGCAGGCCGCGCGTGGGGTGCCGCCAGCGCAGCAGGGCCTCGGCGCCGACGATCTGCCCCGTGGCGAAGGCCACCTGCGGTTGGTAGTGCATCACCAGTTCGCCCGCCGCCAGGGCGCGGCCGATTTCATCGTGCAGGGTCCGTCGGGCGATCACCGCGCTGCGCATGGCCGGTTCGAACAGGCGGATGCCGCGCCGTCCCTCGTTCTTGGCCTGATAGAGGGCGAGATCCGCGTCGGTGATCAGCGTGTTCGCATCCGTCCCCGGATGGGTGCCGATGGCGAGGCCGAGGCAGAGGCCGACCCGGAAGGTGTGGCCGACGACCTCGAACGTCTCTTCGAAGGCGTCGACGACCCGCCGCGCCAGGGCCGTGGCCCGGATCGGATCGCCGCAGGCGGGGACGAGGAGTGCGAACCGCTCACCGCTGAGGCGCGCCACGGTGGCGACCGCCGCGCAATGGGCCGACAGGCGCGCCGCGACGGCCCGCAGCAGGGCGTCGCCGGTGGCATGGCCGAAGCCGTCATGCACGTCCTTGAAGTTGTCGAGGTCGAGCTTGATCACCGTCGCGGGCCCCTCCGCCAGGGCGGCCGCGACGCATTCGAGGAACCGTGCCCGGTTGGCGAGGCCCGTGAGACTGTCGAAATGGGCCATCCGCACGAGTTGCGCGTCACGGATACGCCATTCGGAGATGTCGCGCATGGTGGCGCCGACGCCGATCCGGCCGTTCTCCCGCCAGACCGACAGGGAGAATTCGATGGGAAACGCCGTGCCGTCGCGGTGGAGGCCGACGAGTTCGTAGGCGTGGCCGAGGGCCGTCGCGTCGAGGTCGTTCGCCAGCTTGGCGAAGGTCTCGCGGTAACTGGCCTGGAGCGAGGCGGGGAACAGGAAATCGAAGGTCCGGCCGATCATCGCCTCGGGTTCGTAGCCGAACAGCGTCCCGGCGGCCTGGTTGACGAACGTGATGGTGCCTTCGGCATCCGCCGTCATCAGGGCGTAGACCGCCGCCTCCGCGAAGCCGCGCACGAACTCGTCCGTCCGCGTCCGCGCCGCCTGATCGAGCTTTTCGGCGGCGAGCTCGGCGAAGGCCGCGAGTTGCGCGGTCTGCGTCGCGTCGAGGGCGAGACGCGGCCGCTCGTCCCCGACCCAGAGTTCGCCGAGGCGGTTTCCGTCGGCCCCCATCAGGGCGGCACAGGCGTGGAAGCCGTCCGCCGCCACGCCCGGCATCCGCCCGTCGAGGCCATGGGCGGCCCGCACCGTCCGGGTCTGCCCGGTTCCGAGGGAGAGCCACGCCATGGGCAGCCCGAGGCAGGCGGCGGCAAGGGCCGTGATCCGCGCGAGACTGGACTCGACGCCCGTCGTTTGAACCGGGCTGGCCTCGGACGGGCACCGGATGTCCTGTGGGGCGCTGAGGGGCATGGCGGAGGGAGGTCCGGCGGGGATTTTGTCACATTCGACAGTTACAAGCGGAGCTTAGAGAATCGTTTCCTGGCGCTCCATTTCTCGATCGATCCCGTGGCTTGTCCCGGTTCGCGTCGTGAAGGCCCGGGGTCTCGGCGGCGTTCGATCGAGAAAGATCGGATGGCGAAGCTCGCGCGGCGCGCGAGGGCTACCGAATTCCGGCCTGCCGAAGGATGCGACCGGCGCCGGGATGATCCGGGCGATCAGCCGAACGATTTTCGTGGATCGAAGGCGTCGCGCACTGCCTCGCCGGCGAAGACGAGGAGGCTCAGCATCGTCGCCACCACGATGAAGCCCGTGAGCCCGAGCCACGGCGCCTGGATGTTCTCCTTGCCCTGGGCGAGGAGTTCGCCCAGCGACGCCGAGCCCGGCGGCAGGCCGAATCCGAGGAAGTCGAGGGACGTCAGGGTGCCGATGGAGCCGTTGAGGATGAACGGTAGGAAGGTAAGCGTCGCCACCATGGCGTTGGGCAGGAGGTGGCGGCTCATGATGCGGACGTTGGAGAGGCCGAGCGCCCGGGCGGCGCGGACATACTCGAAGTTGCGCGCCCGCAGGAACTCGGCCCGCACCACGCCCACCAGGGACACCCACGAGAACAGCAGCAGGATGCCGAGCAGCACGAAGAAGCCCGGTTCGATGAAGGCCGAGATGATGATGATGAGGTAGAGGGTGGGGATGCCGCTCCAGACCTCGATGAAGCGCTGGAGCGCGAGGTCGACCCAGCCGCCGAAATAGCCCTGCACCGCCCCGGCGATCACGCCGATCACCGAGGAGATCAGCGCCAGGATGAGGCCGAACAGCACCGAGATGCGAAAGCCGTAGATGATCCGCGCCAGCACGTCGCGGGTGGTGTTGTCGGTGCCGAGCCAGTGCATTTCGAGGTCGGCGCAGGGTTTGCCCGCCGCCGCGCACTGCGCCTCCGTCAGCATCCAGGTCGGCGGGGAGGGCGACGGCGTCGGCAGCCCGTCGATGATGGTGTCGTAGGAATACGGGATCGGCGGCCAGATCGCCCAGCCGTGTTCGGCGATCTCCTGGCGCGTCTCGGCCGAGCGGTAGTTCGGTTTCGCGTAGAAGCCGCCGAACTTCTCGTCAGGGTAGTCGATGAGGACGGGAAACAGGATCTCGCCCTTGTAGGAGACGACGAGGGGCTTGTCGTTGGCGATCACCTCCGCGAACAGGCTCGTGCCGAACAGGCCGGCGAAGATCAGGAAGGACCAGAAGCCGAGGCGGTTGCGGCGGAAGTTCGAGAGCCGCCGCCGCCACAGGGGCGAGAGCCAGCCGGTGCGGGCCGGGGCCGGGGCCTCGCCGAAGGTCGCGATCCGGTTCATCGGCGGCCCCGTGCGGTGGGTGCTGGTGTCATGCGGCATCCGTTGGCGGGGGCGGGCGCGGTGCGGCGGCTCCCCCGGGGCTTGGGCAGGGTTATGGCGAAAGGGGTGCGGGGTCGAACGCGGGGCGAGCGCGCTTCGCCGCTTCCCACAACCGCTTTCGAGAGCCGCGACGAGATGGCATCGACCGCGACGGGCTCCCTCTCCTGAAAGGAGAGGGTTGGGGTGAGGTGTGGTCCGTCTCCGGAAAGGTCGCACACCTTACCCTGTCCCTCTCCTTTCAGGAGAGGGGACCCGCGCCATGTCGAAATCCGGCAGAACCTCCCATGGGGCAGGAGGCACGCGCCTGCGTGCGCCCCATCGAAGCGGCGAGCCCGATCTTTCGGCGACACCACATCGTCAACGCAGCAGCAAACGGCCGGCGCGCGCCTCAGCCGTCGATCCGCACCGCCGTGCCGTCGATCTCGCCCGGTCGTAAGCCCCCGGTCTTTTCCAGGTGCCGGCGCAGCAGGGCGACGTTGCGGCGGTTGGCCTTGAAGACGGCGTCGAACAGGTCGCCGGCGAGCGGCACCACGCCGAGCGCCCCGTCGATCACCACGTTGGCCATCATCCGGGCGACCAGCCAGCGCGGGGCGCCGAGTCGGCGCGCCTCGTTGACCACGTAGGAGGCGATGAGCATGCCGGCGACATCGCCGATGATCGGCACGAGGCCCACGACGGCATCCATGCCGACGCGGCGGTTGATCCCCGGAATCAGGAAGGCCGAGTCCATGAGGTGCGCGAGGGCTTCGAGACGCAGGAGCGTCGCCTCGCGGTCGTCGGCCCGGGGCCGGAACGGCGTCGCCGCGCCGGGGCCTCGGGTGAAAGGCATTGTCGGGTCCGGGCGAAGGCGCTGCGTGCTCATGCGGAGAAATGTGGACCCGGCTCCCCCCGGCCGCAAGCCGCCCCCACGGCGCGCCGCGAGGCATCACGCCGCCGTCCGGGCGACGTCGCCGAGGCGGTCGAGGGCGGCGTCGAGGGTCGCGTCGGATTTGGCGAAGCACAGGCGCACGATGTGGCGCACGGGGTCGGCATCGTAGAAGGCGCTGACGGGGATCGCCGCGACGCCGTGGCGCCGCACCAGGGCGTCGCAGAACGCGACGTCGTCGGAAAAGCCCAGGGCCGCGATGTCGATGTTGAGGAAGTAGGTCCCGGCCGACGGCAGCACCGTGAAGCCGCGCGCGGCGAGGCCGGCGCTCAGGCGGTCGCGCGAGCGGGCGAAGCGGGTCCGCATGGCGGTGAAATAATCGTCGTCCTTGGCGAGCCCGTACGCCACGGCCGTCTGCAGGCAGGGCGGGGTGGTGAAGGTGAGGAACTGGTGGGCTTGCGCCACCGCCTTCAGGAGCGGGGCCGCCGCCATGACGAAGCCGACCTTCCAGCCCGTCAGCCCGAAGATCTTGCCGGCCGAGCCGATCTTCACCGTGCGGTCCCGCATCCCCGGCAGGGCCATCAGGGGGCAATGCGTGGCGCCATCGAACACGATGTGCTCCCACACCTCGTCGCACACGGCGACGACGTCGTGGCGGGTGCAGAACCGGGCCAGCAGGCTCAGGTTCTCGCGGCCGAACACCGTGGCGCTGGGGTTGAGCGGGTTGTTCAGCACCACGAGCTTCGTGCGGTCGGAGAACACGGCCGCGAGGGCCTCTTCCTCCAACTGGAAATGCGGCGGCGCGAGGTTGACGATGCGGGGCACGCCGCCGGCCTGGCGCACCAGGGGCAGGTAGGCGTCGTAGAGGGGCGCGAACAGCACCACCTCGTCGCCCGGCGCGATGAGGCCGATGAGGGCGGCGGCCAGGGCCTCCGTGGCGCCCGAGGTCACCATCACCTCGGTCTGCGGATCGAGGGCGAGATCCTGGTGATGCCGGTAATGCGCCGCGACGGCGGCGCGTAAGGACGGCAGCCCCATCATCGGCGGATATTGGTTGTCGCCGTCGAGCACGGCCTCCGCCGCCTTGCGCCGCACGTCCTCCGGCCCCGGATCGTCCGGAAAGCCCTGGCCGAGGTTGATCGCCCCGAGGTCGCGGGCGAGGCCCGACATCACGGTGAAGATGGTCGTCGGCAGGTTCGCGAGGACGGGGTTCATGGTTTCGGTGGGTGACGGCGGACGGGCCGGATGCGTAACACGGGGGCTCCACGGGGCGAAATGTGCGGCCCCGCACGCGGGCGCCGGGACGCCCCTCCCTTTCGACTGACGAATGTTGACATTCATCACCCGTGATCTACCTTCTCGTCATGGCCGGAGCGGCGGCGGCTCCTGCGGGACTACGCCCCCTCGTCTCACGAGGGCGGCCGACGCTCCGGTCATGGTTCAGAAGTTCCCGATCATGAGAAAGGCCGTCGCCCCCCTCGACGGCCTTTTTTCGTGCCGCCATCGTGGGGCTGTGGCAGGACGAAGCGCCATGCGAACCCGGACCTGCCTCCTCCTCGCCGTCGCCACGGCCCTTCTCGGCCTCGGCCTGCGCCGCCTTATGCCGGTGGCGCCCGTGGACGCGGAATACCGCGCCGTGGTCCGGGCCTACGATCCCGCCCTGCGGCCCTGATCCTCCGTCCGCGCTCGGCGCAGCAACACGGGGGAAACGCGGATGCCGTACTGGCGACGCATTGGACCGCCAGAGAGGCGCCATGCCGCGCGACCACGAGAGTTCGAGGAGCCCCACCCCCGTCCGCCCGGGTGCGACGATGCCCCGAACTGGCCGGCGGCGCGGCGCGATCCACATCGGGACGACGCCGTTTCGCCAGGGCCCCGCGCCCGATGACGCCGGGACACCATGAACGAGAACTCCCCGATCCGCACCGAGACCGCGCGGGACTACGCCGCTCCGGCCGAGACGCAGGCGCCCGCCGCGCGGCGGGGACGCGGCTGGCTGTGGCTCGTCCTGCTGCTGCTCCTCGCGGGCGGCGGATACTATGGCTACCGCACGCATTACGCGCCCAAATCCGAGGGCACGACGGAGGCGTCCGGCGCCCGCAAGGGCGGCCGGGGCGCCGGACGCCACGGCGAGCCGGCCCAGGCCGTGGGCATCGCCACCGTCACCTCCGGCGACGTGCCCATCGTGCTGGCCGGTCTCGGCACGGTGACGCCGCTGGATACCGTCACGGTGCGCTCGCAGATCAGCGGCTACCTCATGGAGGTCGGCTTCCGCGAGGGCCAGACCGTGAAGAAGGGCGACTTCCTCGCCCAGATCGACTCGCGGATCTACGAGGCGCAGCTCGCCCAGTACCAGGGCCAGCTCATGCGCGATCAGGCGCAACTGCAGAATTCGAAGCTCGATCTCGCTCGCTTCCAGCGCCTGTCCCAGCAGGATTCCATCGCCAAGCAGAACGTCGACACGCAAGCCGCCCTGGTGAAGCAGAACGAGGGCACGGTGGCGGCCGATCAGGCTCTGGTCGATCAGCAGAAGCTCAACATCGCCTATACCCGCATCGTCTCGCCCGTGGACGGCCGCGTCGGCCTGCGCCAGATCGATCAGGGCAACTACATCACGGCCGCCTCGACGGCCCTCGTGGTGGTGACGCGCCTGCACCCGATCTCGGTGGTGTTCACCCTGCCCGAAGACGACGTCGCCAAGGTGATGCGCCGCCTGCGCGCCGGCGCCAAGCTCACCGTCTCGGCCTACGACCGCGGCGACACCAAGGTGCTGGCCACCGGCACGCTCGAGACCGTGGACAACCAGATCGACACCACCACCGGCACGGTGAAGCTGCGCGCCCTGTTCGACAACACCGACGACGCCCTGTTCCCGAACCAGTTCGTCAACGCCAAGCTCGTCGTCGACACCGTGCGCGACGCGCCCATCGTTCCCACCGCCGCGATCCTGCGCGGCACGCCCGGCACCTACGTCTACCTCCTGCAGGGCGACGACAAGGTCGTGGTCCGTCCCATCACGCTCGGCGAGGCGGATGGGAGCCGCACGGCGGTGACGGCGGGGCTCAGTGTCGGCGACCGCGTGGTGGTCGACGGCACCGACCGTCTTCGCGATGGCGCGAGCGTGCGGGTGACCGAGGGCGGAACTCCTTCGCCGGGGGCGGCGGGGCCGAAGCCCGAAGGCGCCAAAGCGGAAGCCGCCAAACCCGAAAGCGCCAGACCCGAAGACGCCAAGGCCGAGGCTGCGAAGGCCGACGCCGTCGCCCCCGAGGGCCAGAAGCGCGAACGCCGCCGGCGCCCGGCCGCGCCATGAGCACGGCCGTCGCTTCACCGCTGGGGATCGTGGGCGAGCCCCCGTTTCCTTCTGGCGCTCTCGAGGATCGCGCAGGCGGCGCGGGCACCCCATGAACCCCTCCCGCCTGTTCATCCTGCGCCCCGTCGCCACCACGCTGTTCATGCTGGCGATCCTCATGGTGGGGATGGTGTCGTACCTGAACCTGCCCGTCTCGGCCCTGCCGTCGGTGGATTACCCGACGATCCAGATCCAGACGTTCTATCCCGGCGCCAGCCCCGAGGTGATGACCTCGGCGGTCACCGCCCCGTTGGAGCGCCAGTTCGGCCAGCTCGCCAACCTGAATCAGATGACGTCGCAGAGTTCGGCGGGCGCCTCCGTCGTCACCCTGCAGTTCAGCCTCGATCTGCCCCTCGACATCGCCGAGCAGCAGGTCCAGGCGGCCATCAACGCCGCCGGCAATCTCCTGCCCGCCGACCTGCCGGCCCCGCCGATCTACGCCAAGGTGAACCCGGCCGACGCGCCGATCCTCACCTTCGCCCTGACCTCGAAGACCATGCCCCTCACGGAAGTGCGGGATCTCGCCGAGACGCGGCTGGCCCAGAAGATCAGCCAAGTGGCGGGCGTCGGCCTCGTCAGTACCGGCGGCGGCCAGCGCCCGGCCATCCGGGTGCGGTTCAACGCCCGTGCCATGGCGGCCTACGGCCTGAACATCGACGACCTGCGCACCACCATCACGAATCTCAACGTCAATACGCCGAAAGGCACCATCGACGGGCCGACCCAATCCTACGCCATCAACGCCAACGACCAGATCCGCGACCCGAAGGCCTACGACGACGCCATCATCGCCTACAAGAACGGCGCCCCGGTGAAGCTGTCGGACGTCGCCGACGTGGTGGCGGGTCCGGAGAACACGAAGCTCGGCGCCTGGGCCGGCGAGGTCCCGGCGGTCATCCTCAACATCCAGCGCCAGCCCGGCGCCAACGTCATCGCGACGGTGGACAAGATCAAGAAGCTGCTGCCCCAGCTTCAGGCGACCCTGCCGGCGGCCATCCAGGTCGGTCTGCTCACCGACCGCACGGTGACCATCCGGGCCTCCGTCCACGACGTGCAGGTGGAACTGGCGCTCGCCATCGGCCTCGTGGTGCTGGTGATCTTCCTGTTCCTGCGCAGCGTCTCCGCGACCCTGATCCCGAGCCTGTCGGTGCCGCTCTCCCTCGTGGGCACCCTCGCGGTGATGGACCTCTACGGGTTCTCCCTCGACAACCTCTCCCTCATGGCGCTGACCATCGCGACGGGCTTCGTCGTCGACGACGCCATCGTGGTCATCGAGAACATCGCCCGCCACGTGGAGGAGGGGGATTCGCCCTTGGAGGCCGCGCTCAAGGGCAGCCGCGAGATCGGCTTCACCATCATCTCGCTCACGGTCTCGCTCATCGCCGTCCTCATCCCGCTGCTGTTCATGGGCGACGTGGTGGGGCGCCTGTTCCACGAATTCGCCATCACGCTCGCCGCCACCATCGTGATCTCGGCGGTGGTGTCCCTCACCCTGGTGCCGATGCTGTGCGCCCGCCTCTTGAAGCACGAGCCCGCCGGCCAGCGACGCGAGGGCGTCTTCGCCCGCCTGGCGCGGGGCGCCATGGACGGGGTGATCTCAGGCTATGGCCGGATGCTGCGCGTCGTCCTGCGCCATCAGGGCCTGACGCTGCTCGCGACGCTGGCCACCGTGGCGCTGACCGCCTACCTGTTCGTGGTGATCCCCAAGGGGTTCTTCCCCGTGCAGGATACCGGCGTCGTCCAGGGCATCACCCAGGCCGACCAGACCGTGTCCTACGCCGCCATGGCGGAGCGCCAGCGCACCCTCGCGAGCCTCATCCTCAAGGATCCGGACGTGGCGAGCCTGTCGTCGTTCATCGGCGTCGACGGCCAGAACGTGACGCTCAATTCCGGCCGCTTCCTCATCAACCTCAAGCCCCACGAGGATCGGACCGCGACGGCGGCGGAGGTGATCGCGCGCATCAAGGCGGCGACGCAAGGGGTGGCGGGCATCCGCCTCTACCTGCAATCGGTGCAGGATCTCACCATCGACACGGCGGTGAGCGCGACGCAGTACCAAGTGATCCTCGAGAACCCGAACCTCACGGAGTTCGAGACCTGGGTTCCGCGCTTCGTGCGCCAGCTCTCCGCCTCGCCCCTGGTGCAGGATGTGGCGAGCGACCTCCAGGCGAGCGGGTTGGCCGCTTACGTCACCATCGACCGGGCAACCGCCGGGCGCTACGGCATCACGCCGGCCACCGTGGACAACGCCCTCTACGACGCCTTCGGCCAACGCATCGTCTCGACGATCTTCACCCAGTCGAACCAGTACCGGGTGATCCTCGAAGCCGATCCCGACCTGCACAAGACCATCGAGAGCCTCGACCACATCTACCTGCCGTCCTCGACGGCGACCTCCGGTCAGGTACCGCTCTCGGCGGTGGCTCAGGTGAGCGAGCGGCGTGCGCCGCTCCTCATCTCGCATCTCGGCCAGTTTCCGGCCACCACCGTGTCGTTCAACCTCGCCCCCGGCGCGGCTTTGGGCGACGCCGTGGCGGCCGTGGACGCGGCGGCGAAAGCCATCGACCTGCCGCCGAGTTTCCGCGTGGTGCCGCAGGGCTCGGTCTTCGCCTTCCAGTCGGCGCTGTCGAACCAGCTGTTCCTCGTCATCGCCGCGATTGTCACCGTCTACATCGTGCTGGGCGTGCTCTACGAGAGCTTCATCCACCCCATCACAATTCTCTCCACCCTGCCGTCCGCCGGCATCGGCGCCTTGCTCGGCCTGATGCTGTTCGGCCTGTCGCTGGACATCATCGCCGTCATCGGCATCGTGCTCCTCATCGGCATCGTGAAGAAGAACGCCATCATGATGATCGACTTCGCGCTCCAGGCCGAGCGCGAGGCGGGGATGAGCCCCCGCGACGCCATCTACGAGGCCTGCCTCCTACGCTTCCGCCCGATCCTGATGACGACGCTGGCCGCCCTGTTCGCCGCGGTGCCGCTCATCATGGGCACGGGGGTGGGCGCGGAACTGCGTCAGCCGCTGGGCATCGTCATCGCGGGCGGCTTGATCGTCTCCCAGGTGCTGACGCTCTTCACCACCCCGGTGATCTACCTCGCCTTCGACCGCCTGGAACGCCGCCTCACAGGCCGCCGCACGGGCGGCGCGGGCAGCGTCGAGGCGCTGTCGTGAGGAAGGCCCCCCCCTCAATCTCCGACGCATGTGGCGCGGGTCCCCACACCTCTCAGGAGAGAGACAGGGTGAGGTGTGTGACTTTTCCGGAGAGGTCACACACCTCACCCCAACCCTCTCCTTCCAGGAGAGGGGGCCGGTTGCGCTTCGCGTCGACTCTTTATTGCATTCACCTCCCACCTCGATTGGCCGCGTCACAGGTGATCGCGGCGAAGCACGGCCGCCAGGATGGTTTCGCGCACGCCGTCGAGGTTGTCGCGAAGGTCGATGTTGTTGACCCGGATCACTTGGAAGCCGGCGGCTTCGATCACGCGCGTTCGCTCTGCGTCATGTCTGAGCGCTGCGGGACTCCCGTGGGTGGCGCCATCGACCTCAACCACCAGCTTCGCTTTCAAGCAGGCGAAGTCCACGACGTACCGATCGACGGGGTGCTGCCGGCGAAACTTCCAGCCATTCAGTCGAGACCCGCGCAGACCCCTCCAAAGTGTGGCTTCCGCACCCGTCGGGGTTCGTCGCAGGAGCGTGGCGCGGCTCATCGCTCGTCCCCGTTCGCTTTCAAGCCGTGCACCATGCCGAACAGGATGGTGGCGAATCCGTCCGTGGGTCCAGACGCTGCGGTCTCACCCCATCCCATCCGGGACGCCTTCGCTGGCCACCGGCAGATCGGCACAGGGCACGACAGGCCCCCTCTCCTGGAAGGAGAGGGTTGGGGTGAGGTGTGTGACCTTTTCGGAGGGTTCGCACACCTCACCCTGTCCCTCTCCTTCCAGGAGAGGGGACCCGCGCTGCCCGCGCGAGACCCGAATCGGGGAGCCTGTAACGCGAAAGACGCCCTATTGCGTCGTTCGTGGGGCTTGTCATGCGCCGGCCCGACCGGAGACGTTGCGTGAACGTCTCCGCCCCGTTCATCCGCCGGCCCATCGCGACGATCCTGCTCACCCTCGGCGTGCTGCTGGCCGGGATCTTCGCATTCCTGAAGCTGCCCGTGGCGCCCCTGCCGCAGGTGGATTTTCCCGTGATCCTCGTGCAGGCGTCGATGCCGGGCGCCAGCCCCGACACCATGGCGACCACCGTCGCCGCGCCCCTGGAACGGCGGCTCGGGGCCATCGCGGACGTCAACGAGATGACGTCCACGAGTTCCGTGGGCTCGGTCAGGATCGTGCTGCTGTTCGGCCTCAACCGCGACATCGACGGGGCGGCCCGCGACGTCCAGGCGGCCATCAACGCCGCGCGGGCCGACCTGCCCACGGCCCTGCGCCAGAACCCCACCTACCGCAAGTTCAACCCGGCGGATTCGCCGATCCTGATCCTGGCCTTGACCTCGAACACCCTGTCGCCGGGGCAGCTCTACGATTCCGCCGCCACGATCGTGCAGCAGAAGATGTCCCAGCTGCCGGGGGTGGGCAACGTCGATATCGGCGGCGCGTCGCTCCCGGCCGTGCGGGTGGAACTCGATCCCACCGCCCTGTTCAATTACGGCATCGGCCTGGAGGGCATCCGCGCGGCCCTGGCCTCGGCCAACGCCAATTCGCCGAAAGGCGCCATCGAGACCGATACGCGCCACTACCAGCTCTATGCCAACGACCAGGGCCGGGTGGCGGCCGATTACCGTGACATCGTCGTGGCCTATCGCAACGGCGCCGCCGTGAAGCTCACGGATGTCGGCAAGGTCGAGGATTCCGTCGAGGACAAGCGCAACCTCGGCCTCGTCAACGGCAAGCCGGGCGTGATCCTGTTCATCTACAAGCAGCCCGGCTCCAACGTCGTCGACACCATCAAGGGCCTCAAGGCGGCGATTCCCCAGGTGCAGGCGGCGCTTCCGGGCGACATCGACCTCACGGTGACGGGCGACCGCAGCGCCACCATCCGGGCGTCCCTCGCCGAGACCGAGGACACCCTGCTGATCGCCGTGGGGCTGGTGATCTTCGTGGTCTACATCTTCCTGCGCTCGGGCCGCGCGACGCTCATCCCGGCGGTGGCCGTGCCGATCTCCATCGTCGGCACCTTCTCGGCGATGTACCTCCTCGATTACAGCCTCAACATCCTGTCGCTCATGGCGCTCATCATCGCCACGGGCTTCGTCGTCGACGACGCCATCGTGGTCCTGGAGAACATCCAGCGCCACATCGAGCAGGGCAAGGCGCGGGTGGAGGCGGCCCTGCTCGGTGCCCGCGAGGTCGGCTTCACCGTCATCTCCATGAGCCTGTCGCTGGTGGCGGTGTTCCTGCCGATTCTCCTCATGGGCGGCATCGTCGGGCGCCTGTTCCAGGAATTCGCCGTCACCCTGTCGCTCGCCATCCTCATCTCCCTGGTGCTGTCGCTCACCACCACGCCGATGATGTGCGCGCTCCTCCTCAAGCCCGAGACGCACGACCCGGCCCGGCGCCCGAACCTGTTCCTGCGGGGCCTCGAAGCGGGATTCGACGGGATGCTCGCCGCCTACGAGCGGACCTTGCGCGTGGCCCTGCGCCACCGCCGCCTCGTGGTGTTGAGCCTCCTCGCCACGGTGGGGCTCAACGTCTACCTCTACGTCATCGTGCCGAAGGGCTTTTTCCCCGAGCAGGATACGGGACAGATGATGGGCGGCATCCAGGCCGACCAGCGCATCTCGTTCCAGGCCATGCGCCAGAAGCTCGAACAGGCCACCGCCATCGTGCAGGCGGACCCGGCCGTGGACAGCGTCGTCGGCTTCACGGGCGGGCGGGCGACGAACTCCGCCAACGTCTTCGTGGGCCTCAAACCCAAGGGCGAGCGCGACCCCATCGATCAGGTGATGACCCGCCTGCGCCCGAAGCTGTCGCGGGTGGCGGGTGCGCGGCTCTACCTGTTCCCGCGTCAGGATCTGCGCATGGGCGGGCGCCAGAGCTTCGCCACCTACCAGTACACCCTGCAGGGCGACACGGCGGAGGAACTCTACGCCGCCGCCCCGAAGCTGCTCCAGGCCCTGCAGAAGAACCCGATCTTCACCGACGTCTCGTCGGACCAGCAGGAAGGCGGCCTCGAGAGCCGCCTCGTCATCGACCGGGCCACCGCCTTCCGCTACGGCCTGACCCCGGACAAGATCGACAACACCCTCTACGACGCCTTCGGCCAGCGTCAGGTCTCGACCATCTACAACCCCCTCAACCAGTACCACGTCGTCATGGAGGTGGCGCCGCGCTACCTCCAGAGTCCCGAAACCCTGAAGCTCCTCTATGTCTCGACTTCGGGCGGCAAGGCGCGGGGCTCGGCCACCACCAACGCGGTGGCCGGCACCGTGGCGGCGGGGGGCAGCGTCAATACGAACGCGGCGGGCAACGCCGGTGCGGTCGGCGCTGCCACGACGGACACCGCCACGGCCGCGGCGCTGGCGGGTGATTCCGCCCGCAACGCCGCCGCCAACGCCATCGCGGGCGGCAAGGGCGGCGCCTCATCGAGCGCCCCCGTCTCCGCCGCCAAGGAGACCATGATTCCCCTCTCGGCCTTCGCCCGCCTCGAGACCGGCAACGCCCCCGTGCAGGTGAGCCACCAGGGGCTGTTCGTCGCCACCACGATCTCGTTCAACTTAAGCCCGGGCAAGAGCCTGTCGGACGCCACGCGCGCCATCGAGCAGACCATGACGGACCTGCGCCTGCCCGCCACCATCCACGGCGAATTCGCCGGCGGGGCCAAGACCTATCAGGAATCTTCGTCGCGCCAGCCCCTGCTGATCCTGGCCGCGTTGCTCGCCGTCTACACGATCCTGGGAATCCTCTACGAGAGCTTCGTCCACCCCCTGACGATCCTCTCGACCCTGCCCTCGGCCGGCATCGGCGCCCTCCTGGCCCTGCTGGTGTCGGGGACGGAATTCACCGTCATCGCCCTCATCGCGGTGTTCCTGCTCATCGGCATCGTGAAGAAGAACGCCATTATGATGATCGACTTCGCCCTCGACGCGGAGCGGACGCGCGGCCTGAAACCTGGGGACGCGATCTTCGAGGCCTGCCTCTTGCGCTTCCGACCGATCATGATGACAACGCTCGCCGCCATGCTCGGCGCGCTGCCCCTCATCCTCGCGGGCGGGGAGGGGTCCGAACTGCGCCGCCCCCTCGGCATCGCCATCGTCGGCGGCCTGATCGTGAGCCAGATCCTGACCCTCTACACCACCCCCGTCGTCTACCTGTACCTCGACCGCCTGCGCCGGCGGGGCACGACCCTCGGCGCGGTTCCGAGTGCCGCCGAATGAGCCTCCGGTCGTTCGAACGCCCCCTATCCCGGACGCCTGCAGCGTCAGCGGAAGGTGGTCCGGGACCCAGCGCCGAAAGCGCCGCGTCAGCGGCTCATCGTGGAGGGCGCACGCATTCGGACGCTTCGCGGCTTCTCGTGCCGGGCCCCGGATCCCCCTCCGCTGCGCTGCGGGCGTCCGGGGAAGGGCTGCGCCGACGCTTCGCCCCCCTCGCCATCGTTCTACTCCTGTCGTCATCCGTCGCCGGCTGCATGGTCGGCCCCGATTATTCGCGCCCCTCCGTCGAGACGCCGCTGGCCTTCAAGGAGGGCGGCGCCCGCGAGGATTCGGCGGCCTCTGTGGCGAGCCGCAAGGGCTGGCGCCCGGCCGCGCCCAATGACGGGGCCGAGCGCGGCGACTGGTGGCGGGTGTTCAACGATCCCACCCTCGACCGGCTGGTCCGCGCCGTCGACGTCGACAATCAGAGCCTGCGGGCCCAAATCGCCGCCTACGAGCAGGCGCGCGGCTTCGTCGCCCAGGCCCGGGCCTCGCTGTTCCCCACGGTGATCGGCGCCCCGAACGTCACCCGCTCGCGGGTCGGCGGCTCCGAGCGCACCACCGTGTCGCTCCAGGGGCAGGCGAGCTGGGAGCTCGACCTGTTCGGCCGCATCCGCCGCACGATCGAGAGCGAGGTCGCCACCGCCCAGGCGAGTGCCGCCGACCTCGCCCTCGTGCGCCTCACCATCCAGGCGGAAGTGGCGACGAACTACCTGAGCCTGCGCTATCAGGATTCGCTGCAGCGGGTGTTCGACGAGAACATCGCGGGCTTCAAGAAGAGTCTCGCCATCACCGAGAATCAGTACGCGGCCGGTGTCGCCGCGCGCTCGGACGTGATCACCGCCCAGACCCTGCTGCAGACGACGCAGGCCCAGGCCATCGCCATCGGGTTGCAGCGGGCGATCTTCGAGCACGCCATCGCCACCCTCACGGGGCGCCCGCCCTCGGAGCTGTCGCTTCCCGTGGCGCCGCTCGCCGCCCGCCCGCCCGCCGTGCCCGTGGGCATTCCCTCGACCCTGCTGGAACGTCGGCCCGACATCGCCCAGGCCGAGCGCACCGTGCAGGCCCAGAGCGAACTCATTGGCGCCGCGGTGGCGGCGTTCTACCCCACCCTCACCCTGTCGGCCTCGGGCGGTGTCTCGGGCCTCGCCTCCAACGGCATCTTCTCGGCGGCCAATCAGGTCTGGTCCGTGGCCGCCGCCGGCACGGAGGTGTTCTACGACGGCGGCGCCCGGGCGGCGGCCCTGCGCATCGCCCGCGCCGCCCACGACGCGGCGGTGGCGAACTATCGCCAGACCGTGCTGACGGCGTTCGGGGAAGTCGAGAACGGCCTGTCGGGCGTGCGCATCCTCGGCCGTCAGCAGGCGGCGCAGGATGCGGCCGTGGCCTCGGCGCAGCGCGGCGTCGAGATCACCCTCAATGAGTACCGGGCCGGCACCCAGAACTTCACCACCGTGGTCACCGCCCAGTCCCTGGCCCTCAACGCCCAGATCACCGCCCTGCAGATCCGCCTCAACCGCTTCACCACGGCCGTGTCGCTCATCCGGGCGCTCGGCGGCGGCTGGGACGTGCGCAGCCTGCCCACCGGCGACGATCTGCGCGGCACCCGCCTGCCCATCGACACCGGCCCGGCGGTGCGTACGGACGAGTGATCCGGCGTCCGCTCGATCCATACGGTTTTCGACGAGGGCGGGTCATCAATCCCGGGCGATCGTCCGGCGACGGTATGGGGCGGGGGACGCGCCCGGCCCCGAGAGAAGCGAAGCCCCTCGCCTTTCAGAAGGCGATGCCTGTCACCCGTCGCCGCTCCGAGGCGGGCGATCCGTGCCAAGCTCGGCGTACCGGTGCGCCGAGCTTGGCCCAAAGTCGAGGTTGCCACATCGAGCGGTCGCCGTGTGGTCGCCGTCCCTGGACAAGGTTTTGAGCCTCGGCGCGGCCATGCCGGGCAGCATTCTTCAGGGTGATCCGGAGCGTTCGGGTCGGGCCGGATTCCAAAATCGGTGATATCGCCGAGGAAAGCGTTCCGACGCGGCGTCGAGGACCTCGCGTACGCTGCGGTTTACGCCAGAGTTTCGCGGCTTCGTGAATTCTTAACCGCTCTACATTAGAAATCTTCGGACCGAGAGCGAGAGTCCGCCATGTTCCGCAAACCCATGTTCAGTGAAACCCAGGCCAAGCTCGACGCCCTCGATCGCTCCATGGCGATCATCGAATTCGCCATGGACGGGACGATTCTGACGGCCAACGCGAACTTCCTCGCCGTCGTCGGCTACACCCTCGCCGAACTGCAGGGCCGTAAACACAGCATTTTCGTCGAGGATCAGGCCGGCGCGAGTGCGGAGTACCGGACGTTCTGGGAACAGCTGCGCAGCGGCCAGCACGCCTCGGGCGAGTTCATGCGCCTCGACAAGAACAGGCGCCGGGTCTGGCTGGAAGCCACCTACAATCCGATCCTCGACGCGGCGGGCAAGCCCATGAAGGTGGTGAAGTTCGCCGCCGACATCACCGCCAAGAAGAACGAGGTCAGCCGTCTCCTGACGATGATCGACGACATGCCCGTCGCCGTCATGACGGCCGATCCGAAGAACGAGTTCCGGATCAACTACTTCAATGCCACCTCGCGCAAGACCCTCGGCTCCATCGAGCGCCACCTGCCGATCAAGGTCGACCAGATGATGGGCGCCTCGTTCGACGTGTTCCACAAGAATCCCCACCATCAGCGCAACATGCTGGCCGATGAGAGCCGCCTGCCGCATCGCACGAGGATCAAGGTCGGACCCGAGACCCTCGACCTGCAGGTCTCGGCCATCAAGGACCCGGAGGGGCGCTACGTCGGCCCGATGCTGACCTGGGCCGTGGTGACGGCGCAGGTCTCCATGGCGGCGGAGGTGTCCCGCGTCGTGGAAGCCCTGGGCGCCGCCATCGGCGACATGCAGCAATCGGCCGAGGGGCTGACCCGCTCGGCCGACGAAGCCAGCGCCCGCGCCTCCTCGGTGGCCGCCGGCTCCGAGCAGATGACCGGCGCCATCGGGGAGATTTCCGGACAGGTCGGCGGCGTGTCCGAGCGCGCCCGGCAGATCGCCACCCAGGCCGCCGCCACGGATGCCACGGTGCGGCTGCTGGCCGAGAACGCCACGAAGGTCGATGCCGTCGTCGGCATGATCAAGTCCATCGCCGACCAGACCAACCTGCTGGCGCTCAACGCCACCATCGAGGCCGCCCGCGCCGGGGCCGCCGGCCGGGGCTTCGCCGTGGTGGCGAGCGAGGTGAAGGCGCTCGCCGCCCAGACCGCCAAGGCCACGGACGAGATCACCCAGCAGGTCGCCGCCATCCAGGGCGCCACGGGCGACGCCGTCTCGGCCATCGGGATGATCACCGCCGCCGTGGGGGAACTCTCGGGCCTCACCCTCGCCATGGCGGGCGCCGTCGAGGAGCAGGCGGCCTCGACGCAGGAAATGTCCGGCAACGTCGCGGGCGTCTCGTCCGCCGCCTCGGCCACGGGCCAGCTCGCCGAGGCGGTGCGCAGCATCTCGGAACAGCTCGCCACCCACTCGGCCAGTCTCGATGCCAGCATGAAGAGCTTCCTCAAGGCGGGCTGAGGTCCGGTCGGCGCTTTCCGTCCGAAAGCCGACTCGCGCGTCGGGTCGGTTCGCCCTCGTGGAAGGGGGCTATCGCAGCCCCTGACGGTCTCGTGTGTCCAGCGGATCGCGCATGCGCGATCCCGTCTCCCCGCAAGCGGGGCGAGGGAACGCTCACCCCTGTCATCGCCCGTCTCTCCAAGACGGGACGGGTGTGTCTTTCACCGATCCGGGGCGAGCAAACCAAACGCCGGATGAGGCGGTCCGGCGTCTGTCGCCCAAGCGACCCACGCATGCCGGAACGGGCCGGCGGGCCATCGGTTGACGTGCCGTTCCGCGCGCGAGGACGCGCCGGAGCCACGAAACGCGAGACCGCCGCCATGAGCACCGAACCCGCCTCCGACACACCGCCGCCGAGTGACAGCCCCCAGGCTCCGCCCTGCACCCTGGTGATTTTCGGCGCGTCCGGCGACCTGACCAAGCGCCTCCTGATGCCGGCCCTCTACAACCTCGCGGCGGGCAAGCTCCTGGCGGAGGACTTCCGAATCATCGGCGTCGATCACAACGAGAACACCGACGACGGCTGGCGCCGGGACCTCACCGAGACCCTGCAATCCTTCACCCAGGATCACACCTCCGAGTTCCACCCCGACCGGATCGACGACGCGGTCTGGGGCTTCGTGCGCGAGCGCCTCCACTTCCGGCACGGCGATTTTTCGCAGGCCGCCACCTTCGAGGGACTGGCCGACGCGCTCACCGGCAACGTGGTGTTCTACCTCGCCGTCTCGGCGCGGTTCTTCGGCCCCATCGTGGAGCAGCTCGGAAAGGCCGGGCTCCTGAAGCAGGGAGAGGGCGCCTTCCGCCGTGTGGTCGTGGAAAAACCCTTCGGCAACGACCTCGCCTCGGCCAAGGCCCTCAACGCGACGCTCCTCGCCCAGGGCGACGAGGGCCAGTTCTTCCGCATCGACCACTTCCTCGGCAAGGAGACGGTGCAGAGCATCCTGGCCCTGCGCTTCGCCAACGGTCTCCTGGAGCCGGCGTGGCGCGCCGGGTCGATCGCGGCCGTGGAGATCACCGCCGCCGAGACCATCGGGGTCGAGGGGCGCGGCGCGTTCTACGAGCCGACGGGCGCCTTGCGCGACATGGTGCCGAACCACCTGTTCCAGCTTCTCTGTATGGTCGCCATGGAGTCGCCCGGGAGCCTCGACGCGGAAGCCGTGCGCGACGCCAAGGTGCGTGTGCTCGCGGCGATCCGGCCGATCCCGCCCGAGGATGCCGTGCGCGGCCAGTACGCGGCCGGGACCGAGTTCGGCAAAGCCGTGCCGGCCTATCGCGACGAGCCGAACGTGGCGGCTGACTCGAAGACCGAGACCTACGTCGCCCTGAAGCTCACCATCGACACCCCGCGCTGGGACGGCGTGCCGTTCTACCTGCGCACGGGCAAGCGCCTGACCGACCGGGTGACGGAGATCGCCGTGCATTTCCGCCGGCCCGCCGCGTCGCCCTTCGGCGCGGACACGACCCCCGACACCCTGCGCCTGCGCATCGACCCGGAGCAGGGCCTGAGCCTCGACCTCAACGCCAAGCGGCCCGGCCCGGAGATGCGCCTCGGGCGCGTCGTCGCCGCCTTCGAATATGGCGACTTCTTCCACGAGACCCCGAGCGTCGGCTACGAAACCCTGCTGTACGATTGCATGACCGGGGACGCGACCCTGTTCCAGCGCGCCGACGGCATCGAGGCGGCCTGGGCCGCCGTCGAGCCCCTGCTCCAGGCGTGGCGGGACGCCCCCGTGGCGTTCTACGCCGCCGGCAGCGACGGGCCGGAGGCGGCGGCGGACCTCGTCGCCCGTGACGGCAACGCATGGCTGCCCCTCGACGCCGCCGCGTCGGCGCGCGGCGAAACGGCGTCGGCGCCTGGCAAAAGCGCGTCAGCGTCCGACAAGCACTGACCGCGCGGGAGACGCGCCCTTGCCCCGCCGCGCCCTGCCCGCGGCGGGGCCGACCTCCCGTACGGGCACGAGGTCGGCGAGGTCGTCGTGGTGGAGGAGTTCGACGTTCGTCGCCGCCGCGAGCTTGCGCGCGGCGGGGGTGAACCCGGCATTCGACACCACCACGGCCCGGTCGCCCGACCAGTAGCGCAGGGCGGCGGCGACCTCCTGCACGGCGGCATTGCCCACGGGCTTGCCGTAGCGCTTGCACTGCACGACGAGGCGGACGCCGCCGTGCTCGGCGACGATGTCGGCGCCCTGGTCGCCGCTGGCCTGGGTCGGCCGCGCGTTCCAGCCGGCCGCGCGCAGGCGCGCCGTGCAGAACCGCTCGTAGGCGATCCCGTCCTCCGGGGCCTCCGATTCGTCGGGGAGCGGATGGGCGGCGGCGATGCGCTCGATGGTGAGGAGAATCGTGTCCCAGAGGGCGTCGCCCTCCTCGCCGTAGCCCCGCGCGTCGAGGGCCGGCAGGACGGTGCGTTCGGCGAAGTATTCCCGCTCGCGGACCCAGCCGTCGTCGATGCGGTTGCCGTAGGCGTCGACGAAGCATTCCTGCCGCCGGCGAAGCGCCAGGGTCGCGGCATGGGTGCGGATGGTGGCCCGCATGAGGCTGCGGATGCGCCGGGGCCTGTCGAGGTGGTGCAGGCCGATGAGGGCGAAGCACGCCCCCGTGGCGGCGAGGGCCGGCAGACCGTAGACGAACGCGGCGGCCCCTCCGGCGAGGCCGGTCCAGAACAGGCGTGCGACGAGGCTCGACCGGCCCGACATGGCGTGATCCCGGCGCGACCGCCGGGCTCCCATGGCGCCGATGCCATGGCGGTGCCGGGCCGCGATGCCGGAAATCCTAAGTCGCCGAATCTTGCGCCATGTCTAAAACGCCGTGGCGCCGGAGATTTCGCGGTGGACAGGTTCCGTGCGCCCCGTCCACCGGGCGGGATCAGGCGTCGGCGGTGACGCGCGGGCGACGACCGCGCGGCGCGGCGGGCTTGGCCTCCGCTGTGGCGGCCGTGCCGACGGCCTGCTTCCGGCGCTGCTGGCCGAGACCCATGTTCTTCGCCAGTTCCGAGCGGGCGGCCGCGTAGTTCGGCGCCACCATCGGATAGTCGCTCGGCAGGCTCCACTTCGCGCGGTACTGGTCCGGCGTCATGTCGTAGCGCGTGCGCAGGTGGCGCTTGAGCGATTTGAACTTCTTCCCGTCTTCCAGGCAGACGAGATAGTCGGGCGTGATCGAACGCTTGACCGAAATGGCAGGCGTGAGCGGCTCGCTCTTCTCCTCCACGACGGGCGCCGTGAGGCGGCCGAGCGTGGCGTGCACGGATGCAATGAGGCCTGGCAGTTCGACGGCCGGCACCGAATTGTTGCTCACGAACGCCGACACGATGTCCGCCGCGAGTTCGATGTAGTCCGGTTGTACCTCGTCGTCAGCCTGCATTCTGAACCCCCGTTGGTGATCTGCTCGGACATTTTCGCCCCTGACGTGTTCCCGTCAGAATCGTCCGAACAAGTCAAACATATGTGACTTGTCGGCTACTATGACGCAAGAAGCGTGAGCGCAAGTGGCGTCGACCTGTTCGTTGGGAACAGATCCTTCAACTACCGCGGTGAGACACGGCGCTGAAACGCCGTGCAATCGACCGCAACGGTATAAAATTTTCGTCAGAATCCTGAGATTTGACGGGCCCGAATGCAGATCAGCCGTCAAAAAGTTTCATGCCTCCCGGAAAATTATTTCAGGTGGATTGAGCAATCCTGAGGCGCCGCCTCTGAATGGCGCGAATCTCATCATTCGTTCAGGAGAAAATGGCATCTGGCCTCAGGATTGGGCGTCCGTGCGGGCGCGCGGGCCGTAAGTCTTGAAGCGCTCCACCGTCCGGGCGATCTCGTCGTCGGGCAAGATGACGGGCGTGCCGACCTGGAGGGCGATGGCGTATTGCCGGCACAACGTCTCCATCTCGACGGCGAGCCACAGGGCTTTCTCCAGAGTCGGCCCCGTGGCGATCATGCCGTGATTGGCGAGCAGGCAGCCCGCCCGTCCCTCCAGGGCCGCGAGGGCGAGGTCCGACAACGCATCGGTGCCGTAGGGCGCGTAGGGCGCGCAGCGGATCGTCGGTCCGCCCACGGCGGCGATCATGTAATGCACCGCCGGAATGTCACGTCCGCACAGGGCGAATGCCGTGCAGTAGGTCGGGTGCGCGTGCACCACGGCACCGATCTCCGGGCGCCGGGCCAGGATATCGCGGTGGAACCGCCACTCGGAGGAGGGGGCCAGCCGGTGGTCCCAAGTCCCCGCGAAGGTCATCGGCACGATGTCGTCGGGCGTCAGGATGTCGGCCGGGATTCCCGTGGGACTGACGAGGAAGCCGTCGCCGTGGCGCACGGAGACGTTGCCGGACGTGCCCTGGCTGAGGCCGAGGCCGATGAGGTCGCGCATGGCCGCGACTACGGCCTCGGACGCCCGGAGCGCATCGGCGGCGGGCGAACGGGGGTTGTGTTGCATCGGGAAAACTCCGGAGGGTGAGGGGTGGGGGGCGGCCCGGCGAATCGGCGTGGGCGCGACCCTTGACGACCCCGGCCTTCCGCGAAACCTCCATGCCCAGAAAATCGTCGCCGTCTTGAAGTCGTCGCCCCGATGAAACCGTCACCCCCATGAGCACCTATCGCTTCGAGGCCTTGCTCGCCCCCCGCACCGTCGCGGTGGTGGGGGGCGGGGGCGATACCGCCGCCCTCGGCGCCGCCTGCCTCGCGAACCTCACGCGGGCGGAGTCCGGCCGCCCGATCTGGGCCGTCGATCCGCATGGGCACGCCGCTGGCGTGGATTTCATCCGCGTCGATAACATGGATCAATGTCCGGAGGCACCCGATCTCGTGGTCATCGCCGCCGCCCCGGCGGATCTCGTGGCCTGGGTCGGGGCCGCCGGGCGCCGGGGCGCCGCCGCCGCCCTCATCCTCACGCCCGACGTGCCGCGCGAAGGCTGCGCGGCCGTGCGGGCCGAGGCCCGCCGTTACGGCTTGCGCCTCCTCGGCCCCGGCAGCATCGGCCTCGCCGTGCCCCGCGAAAATCTCGACGCCAGCCTGCTGGCCCAGGCGCCGAAGGCCGGCGACCTCGCCCTCGTCTCGCAATCCGGCACCGTGGCGGCCGGCATCGTCGCCTGGGCGGCCCGGCGGGATGTCGGGTTCTCCGCCGTCCTGTCGCTCGGCACCGCCTGCGACATCGACATCGCCGACGCCCTCGACCATTTCGCCGCCGATTTCCACACCCGCGCGATCCTGCTCTCCCTCGACACGATTCCCGATGCGCGGAAATTCATGTCGGCCGCCCGCGCCGCCGCCCGCGCCAAGCCCGTGGTGGTGCTCCGCGCCGGCCGCCACCGCGCCCCCACCCGCGCCATCGTCACCCATACGGGGGCGCTCGCCCGGCCGGATGCCGTCTACGAGGCCGCGTTCCGCCGCGCCGGCCTGCTGAGCGTCGAAAGCCTCGACGCCATGTTCTCCGCCGTGGAGACCCTCGGGCGCCAGCGCCCGTTCCCCGGCCACCGCCTCGCGGTTTTGGGCAACGGACGCGGCATCGCGGCCCTCGCCGCCGACCGCCTCGCCGACCGGGGCGGGACATTGGCCCCCGGCTCGCCCCTCGAACTCGGCGTCGCCGCCGGGCCTCAGGCTTATGCCGATGCCCTCGAACCCCTGCTCACCGCGCCGGACCACGACGCGGTGCTCGCCGTCCACGTGCCGACGGCCCATGCCGGCAGCGCCGACACGGCCCGAGCCCTGGCCGAGACCGTCGCGCGGGTGCGCAGAAGCGGCCAGCGCAAGAAGCCGGTCTTCGTGGCCCAGGTCGGCGACGATCCGGAGGCGGCCTCCGTCCTCGCCGGCGCCGGCATCCCGGGCTTCGCCACGGAGGCCGATGCCGTCGAGGGATTTCTGCACCTCGTGCGCTACCGCGAGGCGCAGGACGACCTCATGCGCACGCCCGACTCCCTGCCGCGCGATTTCTCGCCCGATGTCGCGGCCGCCCGCGCCATCGTGGCCCGCGCCGTGGACGCCGGCCAGACCTGGCTCGATCCCGTGGCGGTGGCGGGGCTGCTCGCCGCCTACCGCATCGACAGCGCGCCCCTGACGCTCGCCCCCGATGCCGACGGCGCCGCCACCGCCGCCTGGCCGATCATCGCGGCGGGCGGGGCCGTGGCCCTGAAGGTGGTCTCCCCCGACATCGTCCACAAATCCGATGTCGGCGGGGTCCGCCTCGACCTCACGAGCGAGGCCGACGTCCGGGCGGCGGCCGCCGACATCCTCCACCGCGCCCGGCGCCTGCGGCCCGATGCCCGCATCACCGGCTTTGCCGTGCAGCCGATGATCCGCCGGGGCCAGCAGCGCGAACTCATCGCGGGGCTGGCCGAAGACCCGACCTTCGGCCCCGTGGTGGTGTTCGGGCGCGGCGGCGTCGCCGTCGAGGTCATCGACGACCGGGCGCTCGCCCTGCCGCCCCTGGATCTCCGCCTCGCCTCCGAACTCATCGACCGCACCCGCGTCGCCCGGCGTCTGGCCGCCTACCGCGACGTGCCGGCCGCCGACCGCCACGCCGTCGCGCTGGTGCTCGTCAAACTCGCCCAGCTCGCCGCCGATTGCCCGGAGGTGCGCGAACTCGACATCAACCCCCTGCTCGCCGACGCGGGCGGCACACTGGCCCTGGACGCCCGCGTCATGGTCGCGCCCGAGCCGGTCCGCGCCGCCGCCCATCCGCGCTTCGCCATCCGGCCCTATCCCGTCGAATGGGAGCGCCGCCTCACCCTCAAGGGCGAGGCGATCCACGTCCGCCCCGTGCGGCCGGAGGACGAGGCCCTGTTCCTCACCTTCTTCCAGTCGGTGAGCGCCGAGGATTTGCGCCTGCGCTTCTTCGCCCCCGTGCGCGACTTCAACCACGCGTTTCTCGCCAAACTCACCCAGCTCGACTACGCCCGCGCCATCGCGTTCGTGGCCCTCGACGACACCGGCCGGATGCTCGGCGCCGTGCGCCTCCACGCCGACGCCAACCACGACACCGGCGAATACGCCATCCTCATCCACGGCGACCGCCGCGGCACTGGCCTCGGCTTCGCCCTCATGCGCCTGATGATCGACTGGGCCAAGGCCGAGGGGATTTCGCGGGTGGAGGGGACGGTTCTGCGCGAGAACCGGCCTATGCTGGCGGTGTGCCGGGCGCTGGGGTTTTTGCTGAAGCCGGATAAGGAGGATGGGGGGGTGATGAAGGTGGCGTTGGAGATGGAGGATTGATTTTTCCAAGACCTATCGATTTTGCAGCCTTGTCAGGCCGGCAGAGGAGTTGAACGCCTGAAATAAAAGCTGAAATTTGTTTGGCGATGTCTCGGTTTGTCCTAAAACTTGGGCCTTCATCAATGTGTCGCTGTTTTTCGAGCGCCCCGTCGTCTTGGCATCTTGAACGTATTCGAATGTCCCGCCATGCATTTCCTGCAGTTGCTTCATGCGGGCTCTGGTGCCAGTCATTCCACCTTCACTCCCCGCTAGATTGTCGGGGAGGCGCACGCTATTTGGCGTTTCAAGTAATCCTGATGTATAAAAAGTAGCAATAACTTCGCCATTTTTCATGAGTACTGCGTATCGCTTCGATGGATCATTGTCCGCATCGACTTGGCCGACCGGAGGTGGCTCGGCGGCTTTTAACTTTTCCTTCATCTCTGCTATTTCTTCGTCTGACATCTTTGTAATGGCGCTTGGTAGGTCAGACAATTTTCGAATCGTCGTTGGATCTACAGGAAATGCACTGATCATTGGTGGGGTTCCGATTTCTATGGAGATCTGGTCCGCGAAAGAAGTCATCAAATCGACCGGAATGAGCGCATGTTCAGCGATGACGCATCCATTTTGGATGCATCGATCTTGTTGGGCTCATTAAAGCGCGTTCTGTTCGCCGTTGTCGGAGCGAAGGCCGGTTACAATTTGATGGCCCCTCTTGGGCGCGGGCTTATGCGTGGTCGGCCATCTGGGTGTATTGGATCATAGTTAAAGTTGTATTTATTTTTGCCGCAACCTCTCTACAGACTGCGATAATATCAGAGTTAAGGTACCTGCGTTTTTGGAGAAAAATCCACTATGCCAAACACAGGATAACCGGTCGCAATAAAAATTGACATCTGAGGTAAATCTTGATGATTTTATGACAGAAAATATCTTAGAAGATTATTATATATTTTTAGATTACATATTACATATTCTGGTGGATATTTGGAGGATCGCATCGGATTTAAACCATGGCGTGAAGTGAGGGCGTATACGGCTGAGAGAATGCGATCTCTCAGTCTCGAGGAAGGCGGCGTTGGAGATGGAGCGTTAGGTAAGAAAAATCGATCGTGTACTTATAAGAACGGCCGTTGAGGGCAGAGGTTGAAGAATGCTTCGCATGAAATAAAATGATGATTTCAATTAATAATATTATATTACTTGGTTCTGTGTGAATTTCAAAGATTTACTCCCTCGTCTTTGCTGGCATAGCGCGTCGCCTTGCGGTGCTCGCGGAAGGCGGCGGTGATGGCGCGCAGGGTCTTCTTCGTCTTCTCATCGGATAAGGACGCGTGAAGCACGATCGCGACGGAGGGCAGCGGAGGCAGACCGAAGGCATCCCCCACATCGACCACATCCGCCGGGGCGAGGCGGTAGGGAAAGGCGGACACGGCGAGCCCCGCAGACAAGGCGGCAGCGATCGCCGTCGTGCCGCCCATGAAGACCTCCTCCCAGGCGATCCCAGCCCGGTCTAGAAGCTTCGCCGAGACGTCACGGATCCAGCAGCACGGCAAGGTCGAGGCGAGCCGCAAGGTCTCGCCAGCGCCGTACTCGAAATTCGGCGCGGCAAACCACCCATAAGGCTCTGGACTGAGAATCCTGCCGTTTCGCCGGTCATCGTCGCTTCGCACGATCACGGCGTCCAGCGTACCCTCCTCGAAGGCCCCGATGAGGACGGGCGAAATATCGAGAAGCACTTCGAGTGTAAGGGCCGGATCAAGTTTCTTCAGCTTTGCCAGGATGATAGGGACCTCTGGGCCGGCCACGTGGGTCGCGATGCCCAGCCGGAAGCGGCGACGAGGGGCGGCAAGAGCCACGAGCGCCGCCTCATGGGCGGCAATGAAGTCGCGCGCGGCTTGAAGAAACATCTCTCCGCCAGCCGAGAGCCGCACTTGGCGCGGCGTGCGCTCGATCAGGCGCCGGCCGACCCGATCCTCCAGACGCTTCAGTCGCACACTGACCGCCCCTTGGGTTGTGCTCAGCGCCTCGGCCGCCCGCGTGAAACTCTGCTGGTCGGCCACCGCCAGGAAGGCGCGGACCGCCTCGACGTCGAGAACGCTCATCCGGCCTCATCCATCCAGTTTTGTTGTCATTGATATAGCCTGCCATTCGATTGATAGGCCGGCAACCTTCGGTCCAAGTCTCGTTCCCATCCCAGCTGGCAACCGAAACCCTCGGGGCCGGCAGCATCAGGCGAGACGAACAGCCGTGAGTTCATGGACCAAGTCGACGAACCGGGCGGCACTGGCCGCCGTCTGCTTATCAGCCCTCATGCTGGGGCTCGAGATCTCCAGCATCCCCGCCATCCTGCCGAATCTTGAGCAGGTTCTTCCCGCCGACTTCCGGCAACTCCAATGGATCATGAACGCCTACACGATCGCAATGACGGCCTGTCTCATGGCGATGGGGGCGCTTGCGGATCGCTACGGGCGCAAACTCGTCTTCATGGCTGGCATTTTTGTCTTCGGCCTCGCCTCGCTCGCCTGCGGGCTGGCGACGAGCGCACCCATACTGATTGCCGCGCGCTTCGTGCAAGGGGCGAGCGCGGCAGCCATGCTGTCCTGTCAGATCGCCGTCCTATCCCACCAGTTCCGGGGCGGCGCCGAGCGCGGTTCGGCCTTTGGCTGGTGGGGCATCGTCTTCGGCTTCGGCCTTGGGTTCGGTCCGCTGATCGGCGGCCTCACCGTGGCGGTGGCCAGTTGGGAGTGGGTCTTTCTCGTCCATGTCGGGCTCGCCGGTCTGGCGCTCGCCCTGACGAAATCGGGCGTCTCGGAGTCCTCCGACCCCCATGCCGAGCGAGTCGACTGGCCGGGAATGGCGACGCTCTTCTTCGCCGTCTTCGCGCTCGTCTACCTGATTACGCAGGGGCAGGTGCCAAGCTTCGCCAATCCCACCGCTCTGACGCTCGCCCTGGTGGGATGTGTGAGCCTCCTTGCCTTCGTCGTCGTCGAGAAACTCAGTCCGCGTCCGATGTTCGACTTCGACGCTTTCCGCAACCGCGCCTTTTCCGGCGCGCTTCTCAGCTCGGTCGGGATGAACTTCAGCTTCTGGCCCTTCGTCATTTACCTGCCGATCTATTTCGGGGCGGTCCAGGGCCTCGACAGTGCGCGGATGGGGCTTGCGCTTCTCGCCTACACGGTGCCGACGTTCCTCGTGCCGCCCCTGGGCGAGCGGCTGCTGATCGCGCGCGGGCCCCGCTTCGTCATCCCCCTTGGCCTCTTCGCCATCGGCGTCGGCTTCGTCCTGATGCGGCTGGGAACCGGAAGCAGCTGGCTCGCCATGCTGCCCGGCTGCGTGGTGGCCGGCATCGGTCTCGGGCTCACCAACACGCCTGTGACCAACACAGCGACGGCGGCCGTGCCGGCCGAGCGCGCCGGCATGGCGTCCGGCATGGACATGAGCGCGCGGATCATCTCCCTCGCCATCAACATCGCACTGATGGGCTTCCTCCTCCTCGAGGGCATCCGAGCGAGCCTGGAGCGCCTCGCGCCGGAAGCCGCGTCGACCTTAGCGGCGCTTTCTGAAGCCATCGCCGCCGGAAACCTCACCGCAGCCGAAACCGGCGGTCTCTCGCGTGCCATCGCGCGACAGGCCCTCGTCCACGGATTCGAGGCGGTGATGCTCTACGGTGCGGCGACCGCCTTTGGGACCGCGCTCCTGGCCGTTCTCGTCCTTCGCGGATGGCGGACGCGATCCGCCGCTGATTGGCCCGCTCGTTCGGTCGGTCCAGACCGTTCGCCCGATTGAACAGTCAAAAATTCGAAGAGCAGGCAATGCTGAGCGAGATTGGTCAAAATATTCGGGTCGCAGCGGCTCTGGTTGTTGACGATGAGGGGTGTCCTCTCTTGGTGAGAAGAAATGGTACCAAATGGTTCATGCAGGCCGACGGTAGAATCGAACCAAGACAAGACCCCTTATTGACCCTGCGCCGGGAATTGTACGAGGAGATTGGCGTGACGTTCGGATCGGGCGACGTCCATTATCCTGGCCGCTTTGATGCTCCGGCCGCCAACGAGGCCGGCCGAACCGTGGAGGCTGAACTCTTTCGTTTTCTCTTGACCGAAGCGCCGATACCGGCGGCTGAGATCGAGGAAGCGATTTGGGTCAGGCCGGATGCAGCAGAGCGCCGACCGCTTGCCCCTCTTATACGAGATCACGTTCTCCGCTTCGCGCGTGTGATGTCATATGTCCGGTTGTATAAATGGAGAATCTTCTTGGCGAGGCGGCGAATTTGCTAAATCCCCGCAAACCGCGTACAACCCAAAAACCAGCCCAAAACCAGAGTTGTCGGCGCCTCGATTCGGAGACGAATCGGGGGCTCCAGCGCATGGTGGGGTTCGGTCGAGGTGGCCGCGCAGGTTCGCGTGGACCTCGGAATGATGAGCCCGCAAGGGCGAAGGAATACGATGCCTGTCGGTACGGTTAAGTGGTTCAACGAGACCAAGGGTTTTGGCTTCATCCAGCCGGATGCCGGCGGCAACGATGTGTTCGTGCACATCTCCGCCGTCGAGCGCGCTGGCATGCGCGGCCTGAACGAAGGTCAGAAGGTCTCCTACGAGATGGAGACCGACAAGCGCAGCGGCAAGCAGTCCGCCGGCAACCTTCAGTCCGCCTGAAATTCTGCCTGACACTTTGGGGTCGGGTGGCCGTGTGCCGCCCCTCGCTGCCACGAAGAGCCGCTTCCCGAACGGGGAGCGGTTTCTTATATGAAGGTTCTCGTCAATCCGCCGGCCCCGAGACCGGCGCAATGCAGGATGCTGTGTGAGCCAATTCAACGCCAATTCCATGACCGACCGCCTCAAGGCGGCCCAGGAAGCCCGTCAGGCGGCCCTCGCCCGTTTTCGTGACCGTCCCGCCGCCGACGATCCCGCTGTTCTGGCCCGCAAGGCCGAGCGCGAAAAGATCGTGCGCGACCGTGAAGCCCGGACCCGCGCCCGCGAAGAGGCCCGCCTCGCGGCGGAGGCCCAGCGCCGCGCCGAGGAGGATCGCGAGCGCGAGCGCCTCGCCGCCGAGGCCATCCGGTTGGCCGAAGAGAAGATCGCTCAGGCCGCCGCGATCCGCGCCGAGCAGAAAGCTCTGCGCGATGCCCGTTACGCGGCGCGCAAGGCCAAGGCCCGCAAGTAACGCGCGGTCTTCAAGTCGCTCGCGCCGGGCGCCGACCGTCCCATTCGGGGATGCGCCGGCGCGCGGCGCTTCGCGTGCGCCGCTCCGGCGGCACGCGACAGGAGACGTCCATGTCCCACAAGTTCAAGCTCGGCCAGCGCGTGCGCCGTGCCCGCCTCGGGTATGCCGAGGCCAAATCCGACCCCGGCGATGTGTTCGAGATCGTCCGCCTCGTCCCCGAGGACCAGACCGGCGAACCGTTCTACCGCATCAAATCCGGCACGGGCGAGCGCGCCGTCCGGGAGGGCGAGATCGTCCTAGCGCCCTGATTTCATTCACTAAAGCGCCCCTTCGCGAATCGCGCCGGGGTCCGCGAGGGCGTGCAGCAGCCGCGCCGCGCTGTGGGCGAAGCGGAGAGTCACGGCCTTGCGCCGTGCGCCGCTCAAGGCATGTTCGGCCGGGTCGCGCAGGATCGCGGCCCCGAACGCGTCGGCGACGATCAGTCCCGCATCCTCCGGCGTCAGTGTCGTCGAGAGCGTGTCGGGGATCGCGAAGTAGAACCGGTCGCAATAGTTGCGGTAATCCGGCCATTTCCGATCGGCCCGAAAGTCGGCGACGCTCGACTTGATCTCGATGATCGTCAGTTTACCCGCCGGGCACAGGGCGATGACGTCGGCCCGCCGCCCGTTGGCGAGGGAAAACTCCGGAATCGTCACGTGGCCGAGTTCCGAATACAGCCGCCGCACCCCCCGTTGCACGTGGAGCGCGGTGGCCGATTGCCGGCGGTCGGGGGGCAGGATCGCGGTGGCAGAGATCGCGGAGGCAAGCGCGGCGGACATCGGCTGTTCCGAATCGGGACGGTCGCCCTAGAAATCAGGCCCGGCCCGGCTTGTCACCTGCGGCGTCGCCGCGCGGGTTCGCTTAGCCTTTGAAATAGCTCAACAATCCGGCGCCCGGCGCCAGCATCACGAAGGCCCAGACCAGGGCCGACAGCACGTTCGCCACCTGAAATGGCAGGCGTTTCACCCCGAAGATGCCGGCGATCAGCGGCACCACGGCCCGGGCCGGCCCGAAGAACCGCCCGATGGCGACCCCTCCGGCCCCCCATTTCCGGCAGAATGCCTCGCCCTTCTCCACCATGGCGGGGTAGCGCGTCAGGGGCCACATCTGCTTGGCCCCCTCCTTGTAGTAATGGCCGAATTCGTAGGAAATCCAATCCCCTAGGGCCGCTCCGAGGGCCGCCGCCAGCATCACCGGCACGAACGGAATCCCGATCGTCCCCATCAGGGCACCGATGCCGAGCAGCAGCACGGTGGCGGGCACCAGCAGGGACAGGAACGCCACGGATTCGCAGAAGGCCAGCACCCCGACGATGAGCGGCGTCCACCCCTGATGGGCCTCGACGAAAGCGAGGGTCGAGGTCTTGAGGGCTTCGAAGTCCATGGTCGTCCTAGAGGGTGCGAGGTCGCGAAAAACGAGATAAGGGAAGGCGTTACGCAGGAGGACCGGCCCGCTTGAACATCCTCTCGATCCAGTCCCACGTGGCCTACGGCCACGTCGGTAACGCATCCGCCGTGTTTCCGATGCAGCGCCTCGGCGTCGAGGTTTGGGCCATCCACACCGTGCAGTTCTCCAACCACACGGGCTACGGCGCCTGGCGCGGCCGGGTGTTCGACGGCCCGGCCATCGAGGAACTGGTGGCGGGCATCTCCGAGCGCGGTGTCCTGGGCCAATGCGACGGCGTGCTCTCGGGCTACATGGGCTCGGCCGATATCGGAACCGCCATCGTACGCGCCGTCGCCACCGTCCGGGCCGCGAACCCCAACGCCCTCTACGCCTGCGACCCCGTGATGGGCGACACCGACCGGGGCATCTACGTGCGTCCGGGGATCCCGGAATTCATGGCGAATCAAGCCCTTAGGGTCGCCGATATCGCGACCCCGAACCAATTCGAGTTGAACCATCTCTCAGGGCTTGCCTCTAATACCCTCGACGCCGCCAAGGCGGCCGTGGCGGCGCTCCACGCCCTCGGCCCCCGCGTCGTGCTGGTGACCTCCCTCGTCACCGACGCGACGCCGCCGGGCGCCATCGACCTCCTGGCGGGGGAGGGCGGCCAGTTCTGGCTCCTGCGCACGCCCCGCCTCACCCTCGACGTCAACGGGGCGGGGGATGCCATCGCGGCCCTGTTCCTCGTCCACTATGCCCGCACGGGCTCGGCCGCCCTGGCGCTCGGCATGGCGGGCGCCTCCGTCTACGGCCTCCTGCGCCGCACGGCGGAGGCCGGCTCCCGCGAGATCCTGACCGTGGCGGCGCAGGACGAGTTCGTGTCCCCGAGCGAGACCTTTCCGGTCGAGCCGGTCTAAGTGTCTGACGGAGGAGTGAAAATGGCCCGACGCTTCGTCACCCTCGACGTGTTCACGAACACGCCGCTGGCCGGCAATCCCCTCGCGGTGGTCCTCGACACCGACGGCCTCGACGGCGCCGCCATGCAGGCCATCGCGGGCGAGTTCAACCTGTCCGAGACGGTGTTCGTTCTGCCCCCCGACGACCCCCGCCACCGGGCGCGGCTGCGCATCTTCACCCCGAAGGCCGAACTGCCCTTCGCCGGCCACCCGACGGTCGGCACCGCCGTGCTCCTCGCCCTTGAGGACGCCCATGCGGACCGCGCCGACGCCCTGGCCTTCGGTCTGGAGGAAGCGATCGGTACCATTTCCTGTGTGGTCGAAGCCGGTGAGGGGCGGGGGCAGGCGCGCTTTCGCATGCCGGTCCTGCCGGACTTCGTGGGCGACGGTCCTCGGATCGAGGCCCTCGCCCGCGCCCTCGGCCTGGAATCCAGGGCCATCGGCTTCGGTCTGCACGCGCCGAGCCTGCATCGCCTCGGCCAACCCTTCCTGTTCGTGCCCGTGGCGTCGCCCGAGGCCCTGGCCGAGGTCCGCCTCGATCCGGTGGCGCTCGCGCGCCTCGGCGAGCCGGCGGCCCTCTACCTCTACATCCGCGATCCGGACGGGCCGGCCCGCCACTTCCACGCCCGGGTGTTCGCGCCCCATCTCGGCGTGCCCGAGGACCCGGCCACGGGTTCGGCGGCGGCGGCGTTCGCCGGGGTGATGATGCAATTCGAACCCCTGGGGGAGGGGACCCACGACCTCGTCCTGCATCAGGGTCTCACCATGGGGCGCCCGAGCGAGATCCGGGTGCAACTCGGCATTGATGCCGGTGCCCTGCAGGCCGTCGAGGTCTGCGGATCGGCGGTGATCGTCACGGAGGGGCGCTTGCGTGCCTGAGGCGTTCACCCTCACGCGCCTCACCCGTCTCGACGCCCGCCTCGTCCCGCACGACTGGGCCTGGGCGCGGGACAACGCCGCCGCCATCGCGGCTCATTGGGCGGCACGGAAGGCGGCCAAGCCCGCGCTCTTCGATGGCCGCGTGCTCCTCAGCTGCGCCTGCACGGTGACCGAGGGCGCCTGCCGGATCGACCTGTTCGAGGTGGCGTTCTCGGAGTTCCTGGCGTTTCGCGAGGGCGGCTCACCCGATCCCGCCGTCGCCAACGCGTTCGCCGCCGTGGTGCCCTGGTCGCGCGACGGTGCCGTGGTGCTGGGCGTGATGGGGCAGGAGACCGCGAATGCCGGCCAAGTCTATTTCCCTTGCGGCACCCCCGACCGTTCGGACATCCGCCGGGATGGCCAAGTCGATCTCGAGGGCAGCGCCACCCGCGAATTCCGGGAGGAGACGGGTCTGAGCGTTCCGCTCGGAGCGCCCTCCGAATGGCTCCTCGTGAGCGGCGAGGGCCAGCACGCGTTCCTGCATCCGGTGCATATGCCGGAGGAGGCCGCCGGCTTGATCGCCCGCATGGAAGAGCACCGGGCGGCGCAAGCCGAGCCGGAACTCGCTGGTTTCGTCGCCACCCGCTCCCGCGCCGACCTCGACGCCGACCGGATGCCCGGTTTCGTGCGGGCCTACCTCAACACCGTCTACCGGTAGCCGTAGCGCGCCTTGGCGGCGGCGAGCAGGCCAAGGGCCTCACGGTCCTTCCCCGATCCGCATACCTCGGCTGCCCGGCGGAGGTCGCCGCTGAAGCGCTCACCGACGGGCGGGTTGAGGTTGCCGGTGGCGACGTCGCTGTCGACGACGGCCTGGGTCCGGGCGATGCTGGGGCCGCATCCATTGCCCTGTGGTAGGACCGTGGCCGCCGCAGCCACGGGGGCCGCCACGACGGGCGGGGCCGAGGCACTCGGTTTGCACGCGCCCACGAGGGCTCCGGCGAGGAGGGTGGCGAGCAGGCGGGTTGCGCGATGCGATGACACGACGGCTTTCCCCAGAATGGCACAGCTTGACTGGTGCGGGTTGTGCCCCTCGGGACCGGGTGGGTCAATCGCGTGTCCGATGGGCGTACCGTTGCGGGGCAGTTCCGCGACGGCACGCTTGTGGACGATGGTTCCGGTCCTGATTGTCGGAGGACGGCGGCGGCTACTTCGCCTTGTCGGCGATGGCCTTGAGACCGGAATCGTAGATGCCCGTGATGGCATCGACGGCGACCGCGTCGGGGGCGCCCTTGGCCTTGAAGCTGCCGGTCCAGGTCACCAGCGAGCCGTTGGCCTTGGGGGCGACGGAAAGGGTCGAGCTGTAGTCGCTCACGGGCAGGGGGCCCGAGACGATGCCATAGGTGTAGGACATCTTGGCGTCGTCGCGCGCGGTCTGTGACTCGACGATGGTGCCGCCGCCCTTCAGGCTGAGGGTGCGCAGGGTCTTGCCGCCGTCCTTCGACAGGGCGCATTTCTCGATGGCCGGGTGCCATTGGCCGATGCCGCAGAAATCGCCGATGACCGACCAGACCTTGGCGGGAGGTGCCGCGATATCGACGGTCTTCGTCACGTCGAGGGCGAGGCTCGGGGCGGTTCCGGCCAGTAGCGCGCAGACGGGCAGGGCGAGCGTGATCGAAAGACGGCGTGACATGATGGCGTTTTCCCTCGGATTTTTACGATCGGATGACCGGGACATCGTGGCAAGTTCCAAGTCCGGGCGGTGAGCTAGGCTTGTGCTGCTCCGAGGCAATGGCGCGAAGCGCATTCCTTGTGCGGCCGCTGGTATCGGCGGGATCACGAATGCGTCTGGCCAGTCCCCCTGTTCCGGCGCTTGTCAACCGCGACGACGCGGTCTAGGAATTTGTCATTCGTGATCGTTCGCCGTGTTCAACCGCGCGCGATTGCCCCTCGGGAGAGACGAGCCTTGGCCAGCGCCGGCTCCATGGTCAGCCGCACAGATGCCGCTTTCGCGGCCATGCGGCCCCGTGCGCGCGTCTCCGCGGTGCTTTCCAACGGCCTCCTCCTTATCCGCCCCTGAGGGCCGTCCGGGCGTGCGCCTGGGCTCTCAGGGGACGCGTTCCGACCACACCCCATCATGAAATCGGGCTCCGCCGCCATGCGAGAGTCGTCAGGCGCCGTGTCTCCTTGAGACCGCGCGTCGCCATAGGATCAGCCCCATGACCTCTTCGACCACGCCGACGCACAAAGACCGCGTCCTCATTTTCGACACCACCCTGCGCGACGGCGAGCAGTGCCCCGGTGCCACCATGACCCTGGACGAGAAGCTGGCCGTCGCCGAACTCCTCGACACCATGGGCGTGGACATCATCGAAGCTGGGTTTCCCATCGCCTCCAACGGCGATTTCGAAGCCGTGGCCGAGATCGCCCGTCGGGCCAAGCGCGCGACCATCGCGGGCCTCGCCCGTGCGATCCCCGCCGATATCGCGCGGGCCGGCGAAGCCGTTCGGCATGCCCGTCGGGGGCGCATCCACACCTTTGTCTCGACCTCGCCGATCCACCTCGCGCATCAGATGCGCAAGACGCAGGACGAGGTGATCGAGATCATCCTGAAGACCGTGTCCCAGGCCCGCGACCTCGTCGAGGATGTGGAATGGTCGGCCATGGACGCCACCCGTACGCCCATCGACTACCTGTGCCGCTGCGTCGAGGCGGCGATCCGTTCGGGCGCCACCACCATCAATCTGCCGGACACCGTGGGCTATGCCACGCCCGACGAGTACCGGGCCATATTCAGAAGCGTGCGCGAGCGCGTGCCGAATGCCGACCAGGCGGTCTTCTCGGTGCATTGTCACAACGACCTCGGGCTCGCCATCGCCAACTCGTTGGCCGGTGTCGAGGGTGGTGCCCGGCAGGTGGAATGCACCATCAACGGTATCGGGGAACGCGCCGGCAACGCGGCCCTGGAAGAGATCGTCATGGCGATCCGCACGCGCGGTGACGTGATGCCCTACGAGACCGGCATCGAGACCACGATGCTGACGCGCGCCTCCAAGCTCGTCTCGCACGCGACGAACTTCCCTGTGCAGTACAACAAGGCCATCGTGGGCCGGAACGCCTTCGCCCACGAGAGCGGCATCCATCAGGACGGGATGCTTAAGCACACCGAAACCTACGAGATCATGACCCCCGCTTCCGTCGGCGTGTCCAAGACCTCCCTGGTCATGGGCAAGCACTCGGGCCGGGCCGCCTTCCGCTCCAAGCTGGAGGAACTCGGCATCACCCTCAGCGACAACCGGATGCAGGACGCCTTCGAGCGGTTCAAGGCCCTCGCCGACCGCAAGAAGCATGTCTACGACGAGGATATCGAGGCCCTCGTCGACGAGAATCTCGCCACCGCCCACGACCGCATCCGCCTGGTGTCGCTCTCGGTGATCGCCGGGACGCACGGGCCGCAGCGCGCCACGATGAAGCTCGCCATCGACGGCCGGGTGGTGACGGAAGAGGCCGAGGGCAACGGTCCGGTGGACGCGGTGTTCAACGCCATCCAGGCCCTGGTGCCGCACGTGGCCGATCTCGAACTCTACAAGGTCGATGCCGTCACCGAGGGCACCGATGCCCAGGCGGAAGTCTCCGTGCGCCTCAAGAGCGGCGAGCGCAGCGTCACCGCCCGGGGCGCCGATCCCGACACCCTCGTGGCCTCGGCTCGCGCCTACCTCTCCGCCCTGAACAAACTCTCGGCTTCCGCCGTGCGCCTGCACGCCCAGTCCCCGGCGACGGTTTCGTGAGCCAACCTTAGCCGATTTCAAAAAATGCGCCCCGGGGGGTGGACACCCCCGGGAGGCTTTGCTATCAGCCACCTCGTCGCGGCGGACTTGGTGGGCCGCAGCGACCGCCGCAAGGCGAGGGTGCATAGCTCAGTTGGTAGAGCAGCTGACTCTTAATCAGCGGGTCCAAGGTTCGAACCCTTGTGCACCCACCAAACTAACCAATCCAGATTTTCCATCGGTGAGATGGGCGAGCCGGTCAGGAAACTGATCGGCTTTTTTCCATTTTCGGCATTGCCTGTCTTCGGTCGGTCTCAGCCTTGGAGCCAGTCCGCCTGACGGTCAGTGGAAATCCCGGCTGCGATACACGCGCCTGTCGGGCGGGGCCGAGAAGTCCGTGGTTTCGGGGGGAAGCCGCAGACCGCCCTCGCGCAGGGTGGGTAGCTCGGCCGTGAGGTCGCGGAAGCGTTCGGCGAGGAGGTGGACCACGGCCCCTTGGCGCTGGACGCGTCCCCGGACGGCGAGGAAGCGCCCCCCCATGGCGATGGCGCGATGGGCCTCAAACACCTTGGCCGAGACGATGACGTTGGCAATGCCGGTCTCGTCCTCGAGGGTGAGGAACACCGTGCCGTGCGCCGTGCCGGGACGCTGACGAGTCAATACGAGGCCCGCCACGGTGACGCGGGCGTTGTTGGGCACGCGGGTTTCGTCCTGGTGATGGCAGGCGGGAATCGCGCCGATCCGGGCCAGACGCTCCCGGAAGAACGCCACGGGATGGCCCCTGAGGGAGAGCCCGGTGGTGACGTAATCCGCAGCCACCTGTTCGGAGGCCTCCATCATCGGCAGCGCCACGGGGGCCTCTCCACGAAACAGGCCGTCATCGGCGTGAAAGGCGAACAGCGGCAGCGGCGTTTCCAGGAGATGGGCACGCCGGTCCGCTCCCGTCCGCGCGGCGGCCTTGCGGGCGGAGGTGCCTTCGAGCGTCCGTACCGCCCAAAGGGCCGCGCGCCGGTCGAGGTCGAGGGAACGGAAGGCGTCGGCTTCGGCGAGGCGTTCGAGGGCGTTGCGCGGCAGGGCGAGGGCGGCCTGCAACCCCTCGATGCTGGCGTAGCCGTTGCCGCGTAAGTGCACGAGACGCCGCATGGCCGCCTCCGGCACCCCGCTCACCTGACGCAGGCCGAGCCGCACGGCGAGGCGCCGGGGTACGCCCGGAGGCGGGGGCTCGGAGGCCGGCTCCAGGGTGCAGTCCCAGGCGCTGGCATTCACGTCGACCCCGCGCACCTCGACCCCGTGGGCCCGGGCGTCGCGCACGAGCTGGGCCGGCTGGTAGAAGCCCATGGGCTGGGCGTTGAGGATGGCCGCGAGGAAGACGTCGGGGTGCCGGCACTTCATCCAGGCGGAGGCGTAGACGAGGAGGGCGAAGCTGGCCGCATGGCTCTCGGGAAAGCCGTAGGTGGAGAACCCCTCGATCTGCTTGAAGCAGCGCTCGGTGAAGTCGCGGGGATAGCCGCGCGCCACCATGCCCTCGACGAACTTCGTGCGGAAGTTCACGATGGCGCCGTTGTGCCGGAAGGTCGCCATGGCCCGGCGCAGGCCGTCGGCCTCGTGCGGCGCGAACCCCGCCGCCGTGATGGCGATCTGCATGGCGTGCTCCTGGAACAGGGGCACGCCGTAGGTCCGCTGGAGCACACTCTTCAACTCGTCCTTCTTCCCGTAGTCGGGATGAGGGGAGGGGTATTCGACGGGGTCGATTCCCTGTCGGCGACGCAAATAGGGATGCACCATGTCGCCCTGGATCGGGCCGGGGCGGACGATGGCGACCTGCACGACGAGGTCGTAGAATTCCGCAGGTTTCAGGCGCGGCAGCATCGACATCTGCGCCCGACTCTCGACTTGGAACACGCCCACCGAGTCGGCCTTCGACAGCATGGCGTAGACGGCCGGATCTTCGCGCGGCAGGTCGGCGAGGGTCGGGTAATCGTGTCCATAGTGGTGACGCAGAAAATCGACGCCGCGCTTGAGGCAGCTCAACATGCCGAGCGCCAGCACGTCGACCTTCATCAGGCCGAGGACGTCGATGTCGTCCTTGTCCCATTCGATGAAGGTGCGGTCCGCCATGGCGCCGTTGCCCACCGGCACGGTCTCGTCGAGGCGTCCGCGCGTGAGGATGAACCCGCCGACATGCTGTGACAGGTGGCGCGGGAAGCCGATGAGGGCGTGGGCGAGATCCAGCGCCTGCCGGATCGCCTGGTTCCTCGGGTCGAGGCCTGCCTGCGCGATATGGGCGTCGGGCAGGGCGGCGCCCCACGAGCCCCACACGGTGTCGGCCATGAGGCCGGTGATGTCGGGGGTGAGGCCCAGCACCTTGCCGACTTCGCGGATGGCGCTGCGCGGCCGGTAATGGATCACCGTGGCGCAGAGGGCGGCACGGTCGCGGCCGTAGCGGGCGTAGAGGTGCTGGATCACCTCCTCGCGGCGCTCGTGCTCGAAATCGACGTCGATGTCGGGCGGCTCGTCCCGGTTCTCCGAAATGAAGCGCGCGAACAGCAGGCGGATCTCCGTGGGGTCCACGGCCGTGATGCCGAGGCAGTAGCAGACCACGGAATTCGCGGCCGAGCCCCGGCCCTGGCACAGGATGCCCCGGTCCCGCGCGAACTCGACGATGTCGAACAGGGTGAGGAAGTAGCGCGCGTAATCCATCTTCTCGATCAGCGCGAGTTCGTCCTCGATGGTGTTCGCGATGGTCTCCGGAACGCCGTCCGGGTAGCGCCACCGGGCGCGCTCCCGGACCTTGTCGGCGAGATACGCCTGCGCCGTGCGCCCCGGCGGCACTGGTTCGTCGGGATATTCATAGCGGAGTTGGCCCAGGGAGAAGTCGCAGGCCCCCACGATCTCCAGGGTGCGAGCCAGGGCCGCCGGATGGTCGCGGAACAGCCGCGCCATCACGGCGGGCGGCTTGAGGTGGCGTTCGGCATTGGCCTCCAGCCGGTAGCCGGCCTGCCCCAGGGTGCAGCCGGCGCTGATGCAGGTGAGGATGTCCTGCAGCGGGCGCCGGCCGGGGTGGTGGTAAAGCGCGTCCGAGACCGCCACCAGGGGCGTGCCGAGGCGGTCCCCCCAGGCGGCGAGGCGCCCGAGGCGCCGCGCCTCGTCGCCGCGATGACGATGGCTACCGGCGAGGAACGTGCGGCCGGGCGCGGCCTCGGCCAGGGCGACGAGCCGGGCCGCGAGGAGGGCGTCCGGATCCTCCGTGGGTGGATCCTCCGGCGGCATCGCGATGAGCATCTGGCCCTCGCTCGCCGCCAGCATCTCGGCGAAGGAGAAGCGGCACTGGCCCTTCTCGGACCGGCGATTGCCCAGGGTGAGGAGGCGGCACAGCCGGCCATAGGCCGCCCGGTCCATGGGGTAGGCCACGGCCTCGAAGCCACAATCGGTCACGAGGCGCACCCCCACGAGGAGGCGGATCGAGGGTTCCCCGGCCTTCACCCGGCGCAGGGTCTCCGCATAGGCCCGGACCACGCCCGCGACGGTGTTGCGGTCGGCAATGCCGATGGCGGCAAGCCCGAGTTCGGCGGCCCGTCCGACCATCTCCTCCGGGTGGGACGCGCCGCGCAGGAAGGAGAAGTTCGTGGTGACGGCGAGTTCGGCGTAGGGCGTCGTCATGCGCCCGGCCGAAGGCCGCATGTCCTTGCGCCCGGCCGGAGGCCGAGCGTCCTCACGCGAACATCCCGTGGACGAACCAGCCGATCACGGGTGCCACGCGGGCCGCCCGTTCCGGGGGCGGGGATTCGGCCGGGGGCGGATCCTGGCGATAGACCCAGAGACGGCGACCGGCCTCATCCTCGACCACGTAATAGTCGCGAGTGGGAGCGGGTCCCGACCACCATTCCCCGGCGATGCGCTCGGGCCCGTCCGCATGGGTGATCCGGTGCAGGCGTCGGCGCCAGCGGAAGAGCTGAGGCGGGCCGTCGGGGGCGAGCATGTCCTCCGCGGTCTCGCCCCGGGTCAGGAGAACGAGGGGGCGGGGACGCCCCCGGACCGGACGCCGCGCGACGACATCGTTCACCCGCCAGGGCTCGGCCGTCTCCGCCCGCTCGGGGACGTGGCTCTGATGCGGGGTGAGGCGCAGGAGGCCGCGTCCGAGGCGCTGGCGCAGGGCATCGGCGAGGCCGGACGCGCCCGCTCCCGTGCCGTCGTCGCCCGCGAGCGTCACCTGCCGATGGGCGATGGGGGCCGTCCTCACGATGTCGAGCCGCACGGTCTCGAAACCGAAGCCGGCGTCGAGGGCGGGGCCGAGGCGGTCGAGGCGCAGATCGAGGAGGCGCCCCACTTGGACGGGGCAGCGGGTCGGTTCGCTCAAGCCGAGGGCGAGGGTCCGGACCACGCCGTCGATCCGGTGCAGGGTGAGGCGGAGCCCCCGCGCGCCGAGGCCGGCCGCTTCGAGACGCGGCGCGATCTCGGCCAGCAGACGCTTCGTCGTGGCGACGATGGCGGCCTGATGGCCGATGGGATCGAGGAACCCGCGCGCGGCGCTGAAAACCAGCGCTTCGTCCAGGGCGACGAGGGGTTCCGGCCGATGGCCGAGGGCCTGATCGAGGCGCCGGATCAGGGTTTCGCCGAAGCGGCGGGCCAGGGGCGCGCGGGGCGCCTCGGCGAGATCGCCGATCCGGCGCAGGCCGAGGCGGCCGAGATCCGCCGCCATCGCGGCCTCGATGCGCAGGGCGATGGTGGGCAGACCGCTCAAGGCTTCCGCCTCGCCGCCGGGCGCCACGAGGCCGCCGGCCCCGTGACGGGCGAGGGCGAAGGCGCAGCCGGGGCTGCCCGCCACGGCGATTCGCGCCGGCAGGCCATTGGCGGCGAGGCGCCGGGCGAGGTCGGCCACGAGGCCGGCCTCGCCGCCGAACAGGTGGCTCGATCCCGCGATGTCGAGGAACAGCCCGTCGCGGCCCTCCGCCGCGCCGAAGGCCGCCACGCCCGGCCCGTAGCGTTTGGCCCACAGGCACAGTCGTTCGAGGGCCGCCGCATCGGCCTCCGGATCGAACGGATGGACGGCGAGGGGCGTGCTCAAGCGGGCGCGGGCGCGGGCGAGGGGCTCGCCGGGACACAGGCCGAGGGCGCGGGCGCGGACATCGACGGCGACGAGGCGCAGGCCCGTCGCTTCCCCACTGGCCACGACGAGGGGGAGCGCGTCCGAGGACTCGCCGTCACGGCTGTCCGGGGCCCGTGCCCCGGCCGCCCGTTTCAGGCGGGTGACCGGCCAATGCTCCAGCCAGACCGAAACGATGCGCGGCATGATCCCACTCCAGGAGCCAGTCTCCCATGCGTCCGTTGCGGCAGCGAGCGAGGCGTACCCGCCAGCACGGTCGTTCGATGCAGCCGAAGCGGTCGCGCAGGGCCTTGCCGGCGGCGATCCGCCAGCGCGTGGCGGCGACGTTGGGGCTGTCCGCGCCCACCGGGCGCAGGACGAGGAGCAACCGATCCGTGCGCCCCCCGGCGAGATGGAGCCGCCGGCTCTGGATCAGCGGCAGGCCGGCATCGACGAGCCCGGCCACCGCCGCGAGCCCGCCGGAGGACGTTCCGGTCCCCGTGCGCAGGGCCTCCTCCAGGGCGCGATAGGCATCGAGATCGTTGCCCGCTTCGAAGAGCAGGAGCCGATCCGGGTCGAGACCGAGGCCCGCGAGACCGTGGCCGTAGGGCATCGGGTGCCCCTTCGCGAGGACGAGGAGCGCTTCGCCCGGAACCTCGGCGAGGCGCCGGGCGACGAGGGCGAGGGCGAACCCGAGCGCCGCGGGTTCGTCTCCCTCGGCTTCGGGCGCGATCTCGTGCAGATGCCCGAGGCCGAGGCCGCCGCCCGGCAGGCAGCCATCGACGGCGTGGACTCCGAACGACAGGTGCTTTCGCGGGATGACCTCCATCGCTTGCGTGACGAGGCGCGCCCGCAGGGCGGAGAGACGCGCGGCCGAGGTTTCGGTCGCCCGTGGCGCTGCGTCGGTGGGGGAAAGAGAGGCGAGGGGGCGTTGGGTCATCCGGGTGGCTCCATGGCCGGATGATAAGAACAAAACAGGAACATATTCAACCGATTTTCCGGTGGCCCCGAGAGTCGCCCGAGAGTCCTCACGGCATCAACGGCTTGGCCTGTGGAAGGCTGTCCGACGCGTCGGGACGGGTCGGGCGGACGCGATGCACGCCTGTTTCGAGAACGTGTGAAACCCTCGCTTGACCATGAGGGACCCGCAGGGCAGCAATCGATCCTGCCGCGCGGGAGACGCGGGATCGTCCGGGAGAGTCTGTATGCGCCTCGATCGCGTCCTCGTGGTCCTGTCCAGTCTGTTCGTCTGCGCGGGGACGGTTTCCGCCGTCGCGCAACAGGCCAAACCCCGCCGGGCGCAAGCGCCCGTCCAGCCGATCCAAGTCTATGACGCGCGCTTCGAGAACGGGGATCTGCGCATCTCCGGCAGCGTGCGCAAACCCGGCATCACCGTGATCCTCGACGAGGACATTTCCGTCCTCGCCGACAGCCGGGGGCGCTTCGTGTTCCGCCTGCCGCACATGCCGCCCAATTGCGTTGCCACCCTGAAGGCGGGCGACGACGAGCGCGAGGTGGTGGTGTCCAATTGCGGCCCAACCGGTCAGGCCGGTCCCAAGGGTGATGCGGGTCCCCAAGGCGAACCCGGCGCGACGGGTCCCCAGGGCGTTGCGGGCCTTCCGGGGCCGCGGGGCGAGGCCGGTCCGAAGGGAGAAGCCGGTCCGAAGGGCGAGACGGGTCCTAAGGGGGACAGCGGTCCCAAGGGCGAGGCGGGTCCGAAAGGTGAGGCGGGACCGAAGGGCGATGTCGGCCCTAAGGGTGATACCGGCCCGAAGGGCGATGCGGGTCCCGCGGGGGCGGCTGGGCCGAAGGGGGAGGCGGGCGCACGCGGGCCTGCCGGTGCCCAGGGCCAGGCCGGCGCGGCCGGATCGGTTGCGGCCTCGGGTGGCTCATCCCTGCGGGTGGTGCGTCCGGAATCCTGCCCGGCGAGCGGCTGCGCCGTGACCTGCGAGGTCGGCGAGACCCTGGTCTCGGCCTATTGCCTGCCCACGGGCAACGCCACCATGAGCCGTGGCACCGGCGCATCCTGCCCCTCCGAGAGCCAGGGTTTGGTGGCCGTCTGCGGTCGCTTCTGAAGCCGGATCAGATGCGCGCCATCCAGGCGCGCATCCCCTCCGCCGCCGCCCGTCCGCTGGCGAAGGCACCCTGGAGCAGGTAGCCGCCCGTGGGGGCGTCCCAGTCGAGCATTTCGCCGGCGACGAAAATGCCGGGCCGGGCCCGCAGCATGAAGCGCCCGTCGATCTGCCCGAACGGGACGCCCCCGGCGGACGAGATCGCCCGCTCGATGGCGTGGGGGGCGCGCAGGCGTAAGGGCGCGGCCTTGATCAGGGCCGCCAGGGCTCCCGCTTCGGCGGGCAGGTTCGAACCGGCCGCCTCACGGAGAAATCCGGCCGCCACGGGCGAGAGTCCGGCGCCCTTGCGCAGGCGGTTCGACAGGGATTCGCCGGGTTTGGCGCGGCTCAAGGCTTGGATCAGGGCCGCCTCCGAGCAATCCGGGCGCAGATCGAGGGTGACGGCGGTGGTCGCCCCGGCGGCCAGGGCCGCCCGGATGGCGTGCGAGGCTGCGTAGAGCACCCCGCCCTCGATGCCCTCGGCCGTGATCATCGCCTCGCCGCGCACCCGGCTTTCGCCAACCGTCAGGGCGATGCGCTTGAGGGGCTGGCCGGCGAAGCGCTCGGCGAAGACCGCCGACCACGCGACGCTGAAGCCGACATTGGATGCAGTGAGGGGCGTCACCGCGATGCCCTGGCCTTCCAGCACGGGCACCCAGGCCCCGTCCGAGCCGAGGCGCGGCCAACTCGCGCCCCCCAGTGCCAGGAGCAGGGCGGCAGGCCGGGCCTCGGTCGGGCCGTCCGGCGTGTCGAACAGGACCGCGCCCGTCTCCGACCAGCCGACGAAGCGATGTCGGGTTCTGATCACGACCCCGAGATCGGCAAGGCGTGCAAGCCAGGCACGCAGGAGCGGGGACGCCTTAAAGCTCTCGGGGAACACCCGGCCGCTCGAGCCCACGAAGGTCGGCTGACCGAGCCCGTCGCACCAGGTCCGGAGCGCCGTGGGCGGGAAGGCCTCGATGGCCCCCGCCAGGGTGCCGCCCTGCGGATGATAGCGCCCGAGGAAATCCACCAGGGGTTCGGAATGCGTGAGGTTGAGGCCGCCGCGCCCGGCGATGAGGAGCTTGCGGGCCGGGGAGGGCATCCGGTCGTAGACCGTGACGGCGTGGCCCGCCTGCGCCAGAACCTCGGCGGCCGCGAGCCCGGCCGGGCCGGCGCCGATCACCGCCGCGCCGCTGTCGTGGTGTCCTGTCATGCGAAGACTTCGCCGGTCCCTCGGAAGCATCGGCGGGGCTCGCCCCCGTCCCCATGAGGCATGGCCGTCGCGGCGGGGTCCCTGTCAAGCGCCGCCCCCTGCCGGCCGCAGGGAAGCACCAAAGGTCGTGATCGCCGGGGGCCTTGATTCGCGACGCGTCCCGCCCCAACTGCGGGCCATCGGCTGCGGGCCCCTCTGGCGGGATGCTCTCGTGAAGCGTTCCGTGATGTCGGAGCCGGTGCTTTCTCCTCCTTAGAAGCATCGACGGTCCGCCCATGGATTTTCTGTACTCCGAATGGCTCGGCAAGCCGATCTGGATGTGGCTCGGCTTCCACGCCCTGGTGGCCGGTCTCCTCGCCTTCGATCTCGGCCTCCTGCACAAGGACAAGAACCACGAGATCGGCGTGAAGGAGAGCCTTCTCCTCACGGCCTTCTATTTCAGCCTCGGCCTCGTCTTCGGCGGCTGGGTGTGGTGGTATCTCGGGCCTCAGGCGGGTCAGGAATACGTCGCCGGCCTCGTGGTCGAGAAGTCGTTGTCCATGGACAACGTCTTCGTCATCGCGGTGATCCTCACGGCCCTCGGCATTCCCCGCGCCGCCCAGCACCGGGTGCTGGTCTGGGGCATCCTCGCCGCCGTGCTCCTGCGCGGCCTGATGATCGGGCTCGGCGCCGCCCTGGTGCATCAGGCGGCCTGGGTACTGTCGATCTTCGCCGCCTTCCTCATCTTCGCCGGCCTCAAGATGCTGTTTTCGAAGGAGGAGGAGCCCGGCGACATCCGTGAGAACCGGATGGTGCGGGCCCTGCAGAAGGTTCTGCGCATCACGCCCGAGCTGCACGGCCAACGCTTCGTCGTGCGCAAACCCGATCCGAAGACCGGCAAACGCGCCCTGTGGCTGACCCCCATGGCCCTGGCCCTGATTCTCGTGAACGGCGCCGACGTGATCTTCGCCGTCGACAGCGTGCCGGCGATCTTCGCCATCACCACCGACACCTTCGTGGTCTACACCTCCAACATCTTCGCGATCCTGGGCCTGCGCGCGCTCTATTTCGCCCTCGCCGCCATGGTGGACCGCTTCGCCTACCTCAAGACGGCGCTCGCGTTCATCCTCATCTTCATCGGCACCAAGATCGTCGTGGCCGACACGTTCGACCTCGTCCATGTGCCGGCCTGGGTGTCGCTGGCCGTCACCGTGGTGCTGCTGGTGGCCGGCGTCAGCTACAGCCTGTGGCGCACGCGGGGCGAGGAAGCGAAAGCCGACAAGGCCGCGCACCACGCCTGAACAGGGAAGGAGGCTCGCGCCTCCTTCACTTCTTCCGGCCGTAGAGCCCCGTGAAGGTGACGTTCATGCCGCCGCAGGCCTGGTTGCTCTCGGCCTGCAGGAAGGGCGGCACCAAGCGCAGACGAACCTGACAGACGGTGTCGTCGGGACTGCCATAGGGACGGGTCTGGCCGTCCTCACCCTCGCTGAAACCGAGAGTCGTGCCCGCCGGCTTCGCCGTGGCGGCGAATTGCCCGATGTGGACGCCGCCGCGCCGCACGCGCTCCGGGTCCTGGGCGCCATAGGTCGCATCGCCCTTGAGGGAGAGGGCCTCCCCCTTGGTCGCGATGGCGATGGTCTGCTCCGGCCCGCTCGTCCAGGTTCCGACCCAGTCGGAGAGGGCGGGCGTGACGACGGGCTCGGCCTTCAGGGACGCGTTGGCGATCCAGCCGCTGCGCGTCGCGCCCTTGGCCCCCCGGTAGGTGGCGCAGGCGAAATCGCCCGAGGTTCCGTTCACCAGGACCTGATTGCCCGCCACCAGATAGGCCGCCTCGCGGCATTCCGCGCCGGCCGACGGACAGGACTTGTTCTGCCACGTCGATTTGACGAACGGCACGCGCCCCGGCCCGATCACGGTGGCGAGGCCGGCTGGCTGCCGGAAGTCGGGACTGTCCTCACAGTCACCGGTCGGTGCGGCCGAAGCTGCCGTCGTGGCGGTGAGGAGCGCGAGGCTGACGACGAGAAGAGGGGCGCGGTGTGGAGACATGGCGCATCGTTCCGAATAGAGAGCCCCGGTTTGCGGCAAAACCCGCCCCGGGGGCAAATCCCGAGCGCCTCGGCGAAGCCGTCATCCCCGGCCCGGCAGGGCGGCGAGGAGGTCGCGCAGGGTCGTGATGGTCGAGGCATCCGCCACCCCATCGACGCGGGCGGGGCGAAAATGGCGCTGGAAGGCCGTGACCACGGCCTTCGTGCGGGCGTCGAAGGCGCCTGTTACCGGCAGATCGTAGCCGTAGAGGACGAACATCGCCTGCAGCGCCTCGACGGGCTGTCCCGCATCGCCCTCCGCGAAGAAGCGTCCGTCGCGGATCGGGGTCGGCGCCACCCAGTGGCCGATGCCGGCCCGTGCGAGGCGGTCCCACGGAAAGTGCTCGCCGGGATCCTCCTTGCGCTCGGGGGCGATGTCGGAATGGGCGAGCACGCGCTGGGGGGGGATGCTCCAGCGCGTGGTGAGGTCGTGGCAGAGGTCGATCACCGCCGCGATCTGCGCCTCCGGATAGGCCGGCAGGCCACCGGCATGGCCGCCATTGACGATCTCGATGCCGAGGGACCGGGAGTTGATGTCGCTCAACCCCGCCCAGCTGCCCTGGCCCGCATGCCAGGCCCGGCGTCCCTCGGGCACCATCTGGACCACGCGCCCGTCCTCCAGCACCACGTAATGGGCCGAGACCTCGGCCACGGGATTGGCGAGGCGCTGCAGGGCGGCGGCCGCGCCGTCCATGCCGGTGTAGTGCAGGATGAGCAGGTCGACGGGGCCGCTGCGCCGCTCGCCGTGGTTGGGCGAGGGGTGGACGGAGGAGGCCAGGGGGCTCTCGGGCGTCGGCTTCATCGCAGACCTCGCTCGCTGGAAATCCGATCGTAGGCCGCGTTGATGGCGGCGAGACGCCGGGTGGCGATGGTCACCGCCTCCGGCGGCAGGCCGCGCGCCATGGCCCGGTCGGGATGATTCGCGATCACCAGGGCGCGGTGGGCCGCCTTGAGGCCCGCATCGTCCACGTCGTGGTCGAGGCCGAGGACGGCATAGGGATCGTCCGACAGCCGGACGTGCCGCGCGGCGATGCGCCGGAACGCCGGCTCGTCGAAGCCGAAGGTCTCGGCGACGGCCCGCAGGTAGCGCTCTTCCGCCTCGTGGATCGCCCCATCGGCCTTGGCGATGTGGAACAGGCCGTCGAGGACGTCTTCCAGGAGGCCGGGCTCGCCGTGGAAGGTGGTGGCGAGCTGGCGCGCATAGGCTTCGAAGCCGTTGGACGTGCCCTTGGCGAGATCGAACAGGCGCTGGACCCCGGGGCGTTCGCGCTCGCCCACTTGCACCACCTGCGCGAAGGCCTCGACCTCGGACGGCGTCACCACGCCGTCGGATTTCGCCATCTTGGCGGCCAAAGCCACGAGGCCCGTGGTGAACACCACGTCGCGGGGCGTGGCCCCGAACGGGGCGCCCTCGCGATCCACGAGGAAGTGGCCGGCGACGCCGCCCACGAGGCCGCCGAGGGGCCCGCCGACGGCGAGGCCGAGGCCGGCGCCGCCGAGCTTGCCCCAGAGTCCGATGCTCATCGGGCGGCCCTCGCCACCGGATCGGAGGGAACGGGAGCGGGAAGGGAGGGCATCGGCGGCCGGATCGTGAGGGAGCGCAAGGCGCCCTTATAGCGGAGGGGGATCGCGACGCGAGAGGCTCCGAGTCATGACCGGACCTCCGAAACGCGGAAAGGCCGGAGCGGGGCTCCGGCCTTTCTCGAAGGTCGCGTGTCCGCCGTACCGGGGCACGGCGGCCGATCGAGCGATCTCAGCGGCAGTACACGTCGCCGTAGGCGTCGCGGTAGGTGCCGTAGGGGCAGCGAGGAGCCGTGGCCGCACCCGCGATGGCGCCGCCGGCGCCGCCGATGGCCGCACCCGCCAGCGCTCCGCCGGCCCGGCCCGTGGCGGCGCCGCCGATGGCCGCACCCGCGAGGGCGCCGAGGCCGGCGCCGCCGAGCGCCCGATCCTCGGGGGTGTTGCAGGCGCCGAGGGAGAGGGCGAGGGCCCCGGCGAGGGTGGCGGCGATGAGCTTCTTCATGGTGCGAGACTCCCGTGATGTATGGCGGCGCCCGGTCTTCGGCCGGTCCGAGGCGAGGTGCGAGCTTAGCTATTCCGTCCAAGGAATGCACGCCGTACGGCTTAGGTTCCCGCCAAGGTTCCTGCCAAGGCGATTTTTGTCCGGCTTTCCGTTCGCGTCCGAAACCCGGTAGGGGAAGGATCACCGAGCCCATCCGACCCGAGGTTCCCATGCTGCGCGCCACCACCCTGATCCGTAAGGCCGCCGTCCGCGCCGACGCCGTCGTCGACCGCGTCGTCCTCGACCATGCCGCCCGGCAGGCCCTGCCGGCGACCCTGACGGGGCAGAACGGCCTCGGCTTCACCCCGGCGCTCGCCAAGGCGGCGTCCATCGAGGACGGCGATGCCCTGCGTCTCGAGGATGGGCGCCTCGTTCTCGTGGAGGCGGCCCCCGAATCCCTGCTGGAGGTGCGCGCCACCAATCCGGCCCGCCTCCTGCGCCTCGCCTGGCAACTCGGCGGCAGTCACGTCCCGGCCGAGATCGCCGCGGATGTGCTGTACGTCCCGGCCTCCGCCGCCGAGCTCGTGCGCGGCCAGGGCTGCACGGCGAACCCCGTCACCCGCGCCTTCAAGCCCGAGCGCGCGGCCCACGACCACAGCCAGTGCGGCCACGACCACGGGCACACCCACGCGCATTCGCACGATCATGCCCACGACCATGATCACGGCCATTCCCATGCCGATCACGCCCATGCCGACCACGCTCACTCCCACAGCCATGGTCATTCCCACGATCACACGCATTCGCATGATCACGCCCATGTGCATGGGCCGGACTGCAAGCACGATCACTGAAGCCCCATCGCGTTGAACCCCTTGTCCCCGGCCCGTACAGTGCTGCGATGACTCCCGACGACCTTCGTTTCTCCATCGCGCCCATGATGGCCTGGACTGACCGATACTGTCGGGCGTTCCACCGCACCCTGTCGCGGCGCGCCCGGCTCTATACGGAGATGGTCACGAGCGGCGCCGTGATCCACGGCCCGCGCGAAACCCTGCTGGGGTTCGGGGCGATGGAGCACCCCGTGGCGGTGCAGCTCGGCGGATCGGACCCGGCCGATCTCGCGCAAGCCGCGCGCATCGCCGAAGGGTTCGGCTACGACGAGGTCAACCTCAATGTCGGGTGTCCGTCCGACCGGGTGCAGGACGGGCGCTTCGGCGCCTGCCTCATGCGCGAGCCCGCCTTGGTGGCCGACTGTGTCGCCGCCATGAAGGCGGCCGTGCGGGTGCCCGTCACGGTGAAGTGCCGCATCGGCGTGGACGAGCAGGACACCGAGATCGCCCTCGACGCCCTGACGCGGGCCGTCGTGGCGGCCGGGGTCGACGGCCTCGTGGTACATGCCCGCAAAGCCTGGCTCCAGGGCCTGTCGCCGAAGGAGAACCGCGACGTGCCGCCCCTCGATTACGCGCGGGTGGCCCGGCTAAAGCAGGCGAACCCGGCCCTCCCCATCGCCATCAACGGCGGCATCGCTACGATTGCCGACGCCGAGGCGCACCTCGCCCAGGTCGACGGCGTGATGATCGGGCGGGCCGCCTACAGCGACCCGGCGATCCTCCTCGACGTCGATCCGGTGCTGTTCGGCGAAGCGGCCCCCGCGGCCGACGCATACGCCGCCGTGGCGGCGTTCGAGCCGGTGCTTGCCGATTTCCTGCAGACGGGCGTGCGCCTGCACGCGGTGACCCGGCACATGCTCGGCCTGTTCAATGGACGGCCCGGCGCGCGCGCCTATCGCCGCCACCTCTCGACCCGCGCCCTCGACCCGGACGCCGGCCTCGAGACCCTGCGGGAGGCCGTCGCCTTCGTGGCGCGGGCGGAGGCGGAGCGCGATCAGGCGGCGTAGGGTATTGTGTGGGGACAAACCGAGTCCCCTGACCATGGAAGCGGCTGCCGAGGGGACTCCAGCGGCAGAAGTCGCGCTGCAAAGTTCCGGTCCCCGAAATCACCATGAACGGCACTGGCATCACTCTTTCGCCTCCCCATCGCCCGCTCTGATGACGGGCTGGCAGAGTAACGTGCGTTTCTTGCAAGTGGTTTTGACGTTCCGCTTACACGTGAGGAGACCCGTTGAAGATGCGGGCGCGCGCAGGGGCGGTAATTAAGAGACGCTCAAGTTCGGTGATCTAAAAATACCGCGAACGCACAAGCGCGTGGGAACCCTCGCGATGAAGAGCATAGTTCGGCAGCGAGCCGCTTTTCCGACGCGCGGCGAAGATGCCCTAGTGCGGGCGTCAGCGGGGCTCTGGGAGTGCCGCTTGCGCGACGAAGCCCTCGCATGGACCAGTGGCGTCTACGACCTGTTCGACATCCCGCGGGGAGCGCGCCTGCATCGGCCGCAGGTTCTCGAACTGTATGAGCCGGCCTCGCATCGCTTGCTGACGACGATCCGCCGTCACGCGCTGAGGACCGGCGGAGATTTCCGCCTCGATGCGGAAATCGTCACCGCCCGTGGGCGACATCGCTGGATCAGGATCACGGCATCCATCGAGAGCGTGGGCGGCCGGCCAGTCAGGCTCTTCGGGATGAAGCAGGACATCACCGAGGATATCGCAAGGCTGGCCGAGTTTGACCGGCGCGCCAAGCGTGATCCGCTGACCGGTCTGTCCAATCGTGGGGCCTTCGACGAGCTGTTTTCGGAGGTCGGTGGACGCGCTCCGATCGGCGCGCTGCTCCTCGTCGACCTCGATGGCTTCAAGAGCATCAACGACGCCTATGGACACGCGGTCGGCGACCTCTGTCTCCAGCGCTCGGCCGCGCGGCTCGCGGAAATCTGCCGGGATGCCCTTCTCGTTGCGCGTCTCGGCGGCGACGAGTTCGCGGTTCTGATCGCCCGGCCGGCTGACAAAGGCGTCGTGGCTATGCTGGGTCGGCGCATCGGCGCTGCGCTTGGATGTCCGATCGAGCACGGCGGGTGCCGGCTTCGGATCGGCGCGTCGGTCGGCATCGCGTACGGGGAAACCGGCTCCGGTATCGACGCAAAGGCAGAGCTCTTCGCCCGGGCAGACGCCGCCCTGTATGCCGCGAAGGTGGCTGGGCGGAATACCGTTCGGATCGACGGCGAGGCGCCCGGCTCAGCCGCTGGTGCCTCCTAGTGCTGTGACGCAATCACTTCGTTCCTGCGCCAGAGCACGAGGCTTTTGTTTTGGCATCAATTTTCCCAGACACGGCTGAAGCCTCCGTCTGGATCGATGCACGAGGTCACGGCATCGCGAGGCCCGACATAGCGAGCCCGGTGGCCCCCAGGCGACGAACGCCTCCCGGTCGGATCGTCGCCGGGATGATGATGCCGGGGCCGTGCGAGGGCCGCTTCGCGTTCGATGCTGGAAGACGACCAGCGTTTGCTTGCGCGCGGATCGGAGCCGAAGAGCGATCCGTGGGGAATGCGCGCGACCTGCACGCCTGGAAGCGGACCGTCGCCCATTCACCCGACCCGGTCGCTGACCCTACCCATGGCAGTCCGCGAGTCGACCTTTCCAGGGGCCGCAGCGGGTTCCTGGCAGCGCTCCGTCTCGACGGGAGGATTGAATTCGTCGCCCTATGGTGCCCGCAAAATCAACCGGTCGCCGCGCACCTCGAAGCCGGACAGGCGGTCGAGGAAGGTCATGCCGAGCAGGTTGTCGCGGAGGGCGCCCGGGCGGCTGACGAGGGCCGGGACCCGTCGCTCGACGATGCTGCCGACCCGCACACTGTCGAGGAGGACCGGTGCCGCCAGGGTGGTGCCGTTGGCGGTGGAGACGCGCACGCCGAACTCCGAGGCGGCCGGGCGGATGCCCAAGGCCGCCGCCGTCTCGGCGGTGAGCACCACGGAACTCGCCCCCGTGTCGAACTGGAAACCGTGGGGCTGGCCGTTGACCTCGGCGCGGACGTGGAAATCGCCGTCCGCCCGGCGGGTGATGGTGACGCTGCCGTCGGCGCCGACCACGGCGCTGCCCGGCCGCACGGCGCCTATCAGGCGGGCCCCCACGCTCCGGGCCTCGTCGCGATAGGCGTAGCCGGCGACCAGGGCGAGGCCCAGCGCGCCCCAGATCAGGGCGGCGCGGAGATTCGCGCCGAGATTGCCCCGGAACTGATGCCAGAACCCCGCGACGATGACGGCGAGCAGGGTGCCGCTCATGGCGAGGCTCGCGAGCTGATCGGATTCCACACCGATCACCGTGCGGTCGTCGTGCGAGAACACCAGCACGGCGAGGATGAGGCCGAGGGCGGCGAGCGCCAGGCCGGGTACGCTCATGCGGGAACTCGGTTCGGAAAGGCCCGGCGCAGGCGTTCGCCGAGGGTCGCCATGACGGCCCGGCGCTGCGGCTCCGTCATCGAGCCCCAGAGGGCGATCTCGTCGCGGCTCCGCCCGCAGCCCTCGCACAGGCCCGAGACCGCATCGAGGATGCAGACCTTGGTACAGGGACTCGAGGGTTTCGGCGCCGGCTGGATCATCCGGGGGTTCATGCCAGCCCGGAGGGCGGTGGATCAAGTGCAGGCGTTCAAACCGGCACCGTCGCCACGAGCCCGAGCAGGGCGAAAATCTCGGCGATCTGCTGGCCAGCGCCGATGACATCGCCGGTCTGGCCGCCGATCCGGCGCCGGGCCACCGCCGTCACCGCCAGGGCGCCGAGGGCGGCGAGGGGGATCATCACCGACACACCGCGCCAGGAGAGACCGAGGAGGGCGCCAGCGAAGGCGAGGCCAAGACTCAAGCTTCCCGCGACGAGCAGGGCTGCCCGCCCCGGCCGTCCCACGGCGGCGGCGGCCCCGTCGCGGCGGGCAGGGGGGAGCAGTACCATCGGCGCCAGGGCGGCGGTGCGCGACAGGCTGGCGGCGAGCACGAGGGCGGTCGCCGCGCGGGCGTCGATCCGGTCGAGGAGGGTGGCGAGCGCCCCGATGCGGAGCGACAGGGCGAGCACGAGGGCGACGCCGCCATAGGCGCCGATGCGGCTGTCGCGCATGATCTCGAGGCAGCGCTCGCGGGTGACGCCGCCGCCGAACCCGTCGGCGACGTCGGCGAGCCCGTCCTCGTGCAGGGCGCCGGTGATCAGGGCCCCCGTGGCGACCGCCAGGGTGGCGGCGAGGAACGGCCCGAGGCCGAGCTCCCAGGCAGCCAGCAGCACGAGCGCCCCCGGCAGGGCGAGGACGAGGCCGGCGAGCGGCAGCATCCGGGGCACGCGGGTGAAGTCCGGTGCGGCATGCGGGTCGCCCTCGCCGGGCAGGCGCGGCACCGGCAGGCGCGAATAGAACCGCAGGCAGGCGGCCCAGTCATGGACGAACCCCGCCCCGGGAAAGGGCGGCTCGCCGGGACGCTCGGAGTCCATCGCCACAACGCCCCGCCTTCACCACCCTGTGCGCCGCCGTTATAGCTCCGGCGACAGGCGGCCCGCCATCCCGGCGCCGCATCCGCCACCGGATCCGCGCCCCATGACCGAAATGACTTCCGCCGACCGGACCCCATTCGACGATATCCGCGCCCTCGTGGCGACCCTGCCGGGGCCGGACCGGGACGCCGTCGCCATGGTGGCCGAGCGCGACGCCACCCTGACGAAGCCCGCGGGCTCCCTCGGCCGCCTCGAACACCTCGTGAGCTGGCTCGCCGCTTGGCAGGGCAAGGGCCAGCCGAGCCTCGACCGGCCCCTGGTCTGCGTCTTCGCCGGCAGCCACGGCGTCGCGGCGCGCGGCGTTTCGGCCTACCCGACGGAAGTGAACCGGCAGATGCTTGAGAATTTCGCCGCAGGCGGCGGGGCGATCAACCAGATCTGCGCCGCCTACGGCCTCGGCTTCAAGGTGTTCGACCTCGCCATCGACCTGCCGACCGGCGACATCACCACCGGACCGGCCTTCGACGAGAAGGCGTGCGTGGCCACCATGGCCTTCGGCATGGAGGCCGTGGCCGCCGGCACCGATTGCCTCGCGGTCGGCGAGATGGGCATCGGCAACACCACCATCGCGGCGGCGATCTACGCCGCGCTCTATGGCGGCGAGGCCGCCCATTGGGTCGGGCGCGGCACGGGGGTGGACGATCCGGGCCTCGCCCGCAAGGTCGCGGCCGTCGAGGCGGCCCTCGCCCACCATGCCGGTCACCTCGACGACCCGCTCGAAGTTCTGGCCCGCCTCGGTGGCCGCGAGATCGCCGCCATGGCCGGGGCCATCCTCGCCGCGCGCCTGCAGCGGGTGCCGGTGGTCCTCGACGGTTACGTCGCCACCGCCGCCGCCGCGATCCTGCACGCCCTCGATTCCTCGCTCCTCGACCATTGCCTCGCCGGCCACGTCTCGGCGGAGGGCGCCCATGCCGACGTGCTCGAACGCCTCGGCCTCGTGCCGCTCCTGGCCCTCGGCATGCGCCTCGGCGAGGGCTCCGGCGCCGCCATGGCCATGGGCCTGCTCAAGGGCGCGCTCGCCTGCCACCGCGACATGGCGACCTTCGCGCAGGCCGGTGTCTCGGGTCGCTCCGCGGGCTGAAGCCTGGTCACGGGGGCCGATTCGCGTCGGCCCTCACGCCCGATGAGGGCAGGCAAGCAAACGAACTGCTTTCGATTCCCGCGGAATGGCGGAGTGCGGCGGATGCCGCATCAGGCGGCCCGCGCCGCCGCCCGCCCGCGCTTCACCTCGGCAATGGGCTCGATGGACCGGTCCGGCGTCTCTTCGCTCGGCAGATCCAGGGCCGGCAGGGCATCCATGACCCGGCTCGCCGGGAAGGTCACCACCACCTCGGTGCCCTCGCGCGGCTTCGACTTCAGGACGAAGTTGCCGCCGTGCAGATCGACGAGCCCCTTGACGATGGGCAGGCCGAGGCCGGACCCCTGCTCGGCGGTCTTGATGGCGAGCGACCCGCGTCCGAACGACGACATCACCGTGCCGAGTTCGTCCTCGGGGATGCCCGGCCCGCTGTCCCGCACGCTGACATATTGTCCGCCCGATGAGGTCCAGCCGACCTTGATGGTGATCTCGCCGCCGGGCGGCGTGAACTTTACGGCATTCGACAGGAGGTTGAGGACGATCTGGCGCAGCGCCCGCTCGTCCGCCCACAGGCGCGGCAGGGTGTCGTCGATGAATTCGTGGAAGGTCTGGCCCTTGCTGCGGGCGCGCAGGCCGACCATGTGGCGGCACTCGTCGACGGCGTAGCCGAGCTGGATCGCCTCCTCGTTGAGTTCGTAGCGCCCGGCCTCGATCCGTGACAGGTCGAGAATCTCGTTGATGAGGTTGAGGAGGTGCAGGCCGCTGTCGTGAATGTCGGAGGCGTATTCCTTGTAGGAGGGCGCGATATGGGCGCCGAACACCTCGTTCTTCATCACCTCCGAGAAGCCCAGGATGGCGTTGAGCGGCGTGCGCAGCTCGTGGCTCATGGTGGCGAGGAACCGGCTCTTGGCGAGGTTGGCTTCCTCCGCCCGGCGGCGCGCCTCGTCGGAATTCGCCTTGGCCTGTTCGAGTTCGCCGAAGATCGCGTCCTTCTCCGCCTGCGATTTCAGGGCCCCCACCGTGGAGGCGTAGACGCGCCGGGCGAGCCCCATGAAGAAGATCTGCCCCCCCACCGTCATGGCGACCAGCATCGCCGTGTCCATGTCCTGCGAGAGAGCGAGCAGCGACAGGGCGGCGACGTTGAGGGGAATCAGGGCGGCCACCGCCGCCGCCGGCAGGGTCGCGGCCAGCATGGTCGCCACCGCCGCGACGATCACGAGGCCGAACAGCACGAAGGTGCGGGCCCCCGGTGTCGTGCCGACGAGGATCATCAAGGCCCAGGAGGTGCTCTGCACCACCTCGCAGACCATGAAGTAGCGCCGCCAGAGGGAGACGGTGACCGCCTCTGGGTCCTGGGCGAGGAAGCGCCGGGTCGCGAACATCGACAGGGCCACCGCGCCCATCAGGCAGGCGCCCCACAGGGCCGCGATCAAGGGTGGCACCCACAGGGCGGAGGTGCCCGCGATGGCGAGGCCGAGGAGCGCGAGGGGGATGACGGCGCCGGAGCGGTACTGCGCGTAGACGCGGACGAGTTCGTAATCGAAGGCCCGTTCCAGGCCGCTCGTCGAGGTCAGCTTCTCGCGGGCAGAGCGAATCTCGCGCGCGACCTCACGGCGGCGCATCGCCTCCGAGGCGGACGGTCCGCGCCCGCGTTGAATCATCTCCGCTGTCAGGTCGGGCATTGCCGTCTTGGAAGACCACGCAAGGGGTGCCGCGCTTCGGAGAGCGCGAGCCTGTCGGAACACGACTGGATTCAAAGTGGGCCCGATACGTTAAGAACGACCTCCCATGTTCCTTCGCATTGTCCCGATTCCGCACGGCGAACTCAGCCGGCCGATCATCCCGCATGAGAGAAGGTCTGTGCGGTGGCACACATGGGTTGCGCCGGGCACAGTTTAGCCTCGTTCCAGGATACGAGCCCGGAGCGCGACCCATGGTGAAGCTGACCGTCAACGGCGTCGCCCACAGTATCGAGGCCGATCCCGAGACGCCGCTCCTGTGGGTTCTACGCGATCATCTCGACAAGACCGGCACGAAGTACGGCTGTGGCATCGCGCAATGCGGCGCCTGTACGGTGCACCTCGACGGACAACCCGTCCGTGCCTGCCAGACCCGGATCGGCGACGTGGGCGAGGCCCGGGTCACCACCATCGAGGGTGTGTCGGGACGCGTCGCCGAGGCCGTCCGAACGGCTTGGCGCGGCCTCGACGTGGTTCAGTGCGGCTATTGCCAGTCCGGCCAGATGATGTCGGCCATCGGCTTGCTGTCGGACAATGCAAAGCCGACGGATGCCGAGATCGACGGGGCCATGGACGGAAACATCTGCCGCTGCGGCACCTATCAGCGCATCCGCGCGGCGATCCATGAGGCGGCCCGCAGCCTCGCTTGAAGCCCAGCCCGTCGTCCTGAAGACCTGCCCGAACTGGAGTCCGCCATGCCGAAGGTCCGTCAGGCCCTGGAGACCCTTCCCTCCCGTCGTGCCTTCCTGGGCGGGGCCGCCGTATCGGCGGGCGCGATCCTGCTCGGCTTCCATCTCGCGGGTCCCCGCCAGGCCCGCGCGTCCGGGGGGCCGGACCTCAGCGGCGGACCGGCGAAACCCAATGCCTTCGTGCGGATCGCCGCCGACGACACCGTCACGGTGATGATCAAGCACCTCGATATGGGGCAGGGCAACACCACGGGCCTCGCCACGATCCTGGCCGACGAACTCGATGCCGATTGGGCTACCGTTCGCACGGCCTTCGCGCCGGCGGATGCGGCGCTCTACAACAACCTGCTCATGGGGCCCGTCCAGGGGACGGGCGGCTCGACGGCCATCGCTAATTCCTGGCTGCAGCTGCGCCGGGCGGGGGCCGCGGCCCGCGCCATGCTGGTGGCCGCCGCCGCCGCGCGCTGGGCCGTGCCGGCGGCCGAGATCACCGTGTCGCGTGGTGTCGTCGCCCACGCCGCGTCGAACCGCTCGGCGCGGTTCGGCGACCTCGCCGAGGCGGCGGCCGCTCAGCCCGTGCCGCAGGAGCCCACGCTCAAGCGGCCCGACCAATGGACGCTCATCGGCACGCGGGTCCCGCGCATCGATTCGGCCGCGAAGACCGATGGCAGCGCCACCTATGCCATGGATATCCGCCGGCCCGGCCAGGTCACGGCGGTGGTGCTGCATTCGCCGCGGTTCGGCGGGGTGGTGAAGCGCGTCGACGACAAGGCCGCCCGCGCCATGCCGGGGGTGCTCGACGTGGTGACGATCCCGACGGGCGTCGCGGTCATCGCCAAGGACACGTGGTCGGCCATCAAGGGCCGCGAGGTCCTCGAAGTCGCCTGGGACGATTCGGCCGCCGAGACCCGCTCGTCCGGCGCCATCCTGGCGGAATACCGTGAGCGCCTGAAGAGTCCGGGCCTCGTCGCCTCCCGGCGCGGCGACGCGGATGGTGCCATCGCGGGCGCCGCCAAGGTGCTGGAGGCGGAGTTCACCTTCCCGTACCTCGCCCATGCGGCGATGGAGCCCCTCAACGCCACCATCGAGCGGGCACCCGACGGCAGCTACGACGTGTTCGCCGGCTGCCAGTTGCAGACCATCGAACAGGCCGTGGTCGCCGCGACCCTCGGGGTCACCACCGACAAGGTTCGTTTGCACACGCAATGGGCCGGCGGCTCGTTCGGCCGCCGGGCAACGCCGGGGGCGGATTACTTCGCCGAGACGGCGTCCATCGTGAAGGCCACGGAGGGCAAGGCCCCGGTCCATCTCGTCTGGACCCGCGAGGACGACATGGCGGGCGGCTTCTACCGGCCCATGGTGGTGCACAAGCTCCGCGCCGGCCTCGACGCCGCCGGGGCCGTGGTCGGCTGGGAACACCGGATGATCGGCAAGTCGATCATGATCGGCTCGCCGTTCGAAGCCATGCTGGTGAAGGACGGCATCGATTCGACCACCGTGGAGGGCGCCTCGGACACGCCTTACGCCCTCCCGGCCTACCGGTTCGAGGTCCACAATGCCCGCGAGGGCGTGCCGGTTCTGTGGTGGCGCTCCGTGGGGCACACCCACACGGCCCATGCCATGGAGGTGTTCATCGACGAACTCGCCCACGCGGCCGGCGCCGACCCCGTCGCGTATCGCCTCGGGATGCTCAAGAGCGCCCCCCGCCTGTCCGGCGTCCTGGCGCTGGCCGCCGAAAAGGCCGGCTGGACGGCCGGGGCGTCCGAGAAGGGGCGTGGTCTGGGCGTCGCCGCCCACGAATCCTTCGGTTCCTACGTCGCCATGGTGGCCGACGTGACGACGGAGGACGCGAAAGTAAAGGTGAACCGCATCGTCGCCGCCGTCGATGTCGGCATCGCGGTCAATCCGGACATCATCCGGGCCCAGGTCGAGGGCGCCGTGGGCTTTGCCCTGTCGTCGGTCCTGCGCAACCGGATCACCCTCGAGGACGGGGTGGTGCAGGAGCGCAATTTCGATACCTACGCACCGACGCGCATGAGCGAGATGCCGCTGGTCGAGGTCCACATCATGCCTTCCACCGCCGCCCCCACGGGTATCGGCGAGCCGGGCGTGCCGGTGATCGCGCCGGCCATCTCGAACGCCGTCTTCGCCGCCACGGGCCGGCGCCTGCGATCCCTGCCCCTGGAACTCGGCGGGTTGAAAGGCGTGTGAAGCCATCGACGGGGCGGCGCCACGGTCGCCGCCTCCCAGGGTTTCAAGCAGACGGGGAAGTGCTCGAACGTGTCACATCAATCGTCAATGACTCTCGCCTATAACCAGCTCTGCGAAACACTGTTTCGAGAGCCGCCATGCTGTCCTGGGTTCCTTCCGTCTTCAAGCGATTCGGTTCGGTGAGAACCCCCCGGAAGGTGGTTGGCCAGGCAGAGGCGCTGCTTCCGGCGGTCCTGCGCCTCGGCGAGCGCACTTATGCCTGCACCGTCATCGGGAAGATCGACGACAAGACCGTCGTGAACCTGTCGCGGCCCGTTCTGATCCGGCAGAGCGATCCCATCGATATCAAGCTCGAAACGGACCGCACCTTCCGCCGTTTCCAGCTGCGGTGGAAGCAGGGCCTCCAACTCAGCGTCAAGCCCGTCACCACATGGGCGGCACCGAACTGATCGGTCCTCACGCCGATCACGGCGGCGCGTTGTCCGGTCTCACGCGGCTTCGAGGAAAAACGCCATGCCGAGACCGGTCCCCTGGGCGGCATAATCGACGAGGGCGTAGCCGCGCTCGGCGAGGGTGGTGTCCAGAATCTCGCGATGCTTGCGGAACATCTGGCCGAGGGCGAGGGGTGTCAGGCGCGGGTTGCCCCGCCGGAGTTCGTCCACGCCAATCCGGAGCGGGGCGCCCTCTCGGTCGGCGATCCGCACGAGGGCGGCGGCGAGATCCGCCGCCTTGATCTCCGACGCCGATTTCGCCTTGAACGCCATCCTGCCTCGCGCTTGCCCGTCATCGACGGGGTGGCAACGCCCCCGGACCCGAAGCGATCCCGATCCGGGGGCGTTGCTCGGAAGTGATTCGAGCGGGCTCAGTTGGGGTGGAACACCACCTTCACGCAGCCGTCCTTCTTGTCGCGGAACGTCTTGTAGAGGTCGGGGCCGTCCGCGAGGTCCGTCGAGCGGTGGGTGATCATCGACGTCATGTCGAAGCGGCCCTCCTGGATCAATTTCGTCAGCGTCTCCAGGTAGCGCTTCACGTGGGTCTGGCCGCTTTTCAGAGTCAGGCCCTTCTGCACGATGGAGCCCATGTTGATGGGCAGCGGGCCGCCATAGACCCCGGGAATCGAGACGATGCCGCAGGGGCGCACGGCCTTGATCGCCTCCATGAGGACGTAGGGCCGCTCCGTCGAAGTGAACTTCTCCTGCAGGGTGCTGACGATCCCGGCGACGCCGTGGCCGGCGGTGGCTTCCATCCCGACGCAATCGATCACCGCATCGGCACCCTCGCCCTTGGTGATCTCCTTGATCCGCTCGAACACGTCCTCCTTCATGAAATCGATGATGTCCGTGGCGCCGGATTTGCGCGCGAGCGCGATACGCTCGGGCACCGTCTCGATGACGATGATGCGCTCCGCCCCCATGATCTTCGCCGACTGGATCGTGAACAGGCCGACGGGGCCGGCGCCCCAGATTGCGATGCTCTCGCCGCCCTGGATCTCGCAATGCTCGGCGCCCTGCCAGCCCGTCGGCAGGATGTCGGTGAGGAACAGCAGGTGCTCGTCGTCGATTCCCTCGGGCGCCAGCATCGGGGCGACATCGGCCATGGGCACGCGGACGTATTCGGCTTGGCCGCCGGCATAGCCGCCGGTGAGGTGCGAGTATCCGAACAGACCGGCGGTGGTGTAGCCGAACTGCGCGGCCGCCATGGCGCCGTTGCGGTTGGATCGCTGGCAGACGGAGTAGTTGCCGAGCTTGCACTGGCGGCACTCGCCGCAATTGATGTTGAAGGGCACGACGATGCGATCACCTGGTCTGAACTTGGTGAAGCCCGCCCCGACCTCGACCACCTCGCCCATGAACTCATGACCCAGAACGTCACCGCTCTCCATGGTCGGCATCTGGCCGTCCATGAGGTGCAGATCCGAGCCGCAGATGGCGCACGACGTCACCTTGATGATGACGTCGCGCGCATCCTCTATTTTGGGGTCCGGTACCGTATCGCACCGGATGTCGCCCTTGCCGTGCCAGCACAATGCCTTCATGCGGATCGTCCTTGTGCGATATTCGCCGGGACGTTTCGGTAGAGGCCCAAGGTTTCCATATTTGAAAAACTTAACCTATATGATCTGGCGTCTACCGTGTCCCGTCTCGATATCGGTTCAAGACGGTGTGCTGACTTAGGTTCCGGTGCGCTTACGCCTTCAGGAAGGCAATGAGATCGCCCGTGAGTTCCTCGGCATGGGTGAACGGCAGGGCATGGGAGGCCCCCTTGTAGACGATGAAGGCCGAGCCGGGGATCGCCGCCGCCGCTGCCCGGCCCGACGTGTCGATGGGCACGGTTTGGTCGTCGTCGCCATGGACGATGAGAGTCGGCACACGGAAATGGGCCATGTCGGCGCGGAAATCCGTTCCGCCGAAGGCTTGAACACAGGCCGTCGTGGCTTTCGGTGAGGCACGCATGGCGATGTCGCCAGTCCAGCGCATGAGTTCCGTCGAGGCCGGCGCGGTGAAGACGCCAGCCCCGAAGAAGGTCTTGGCGAAATTGGCAAGGAAGTGCGGCCGGTCGGCCTTCAGGCCGGCGATCATCTCTTCGAAGACGCTGGCATCCACACCGTCCGGATTGTCGTTGGTCTTCAGCATCATCGGCGTCACCGCTGAAATCAGGGCCACGCGCGACACCCGCGCCCCGCCGTGGCGCGAGAGATAACGGGCGATCTCGCCCCCGCCCATGGAGAAGCCCACCAGCGCCACGTCCTGGAGGTCGAGGCCGTCGAGCACCGCCTTCAGATCGTCCGCGAAGGTGTCGTAATCGTAGCCACCCCAGGGCTGGTCCGAGCGGCCGAAGCCGCGGCGGTCGTACGCGAGGGTGCGAAAGCCCGCCTCCGTGACGGCCGGCATCTGGTATTCCCACATGTCGGCATCAAGGGGCCAGCCATGGATGAAGACGACGGGGCGGCCGGAGCCCCAATCCTTGTAGTACAGGCGTGTGCCGTCCGGAGTGTCGAGGAAGGGCATGGGAACTCCATTGCTAGGGAGCCGGTCGATCCGACGGGAAACAGATAGCGCTGATCCGTGATTCTTGGACCACAAAGGGCGTGCTCTCGTCTTTCTCTTGCGCGTTTTCGCGCTGACTTGGCCTCTCTTCGGCGGGTACGGATGCGGAGGATCGACGCGAAGGGCCGAACGGCACCTGCGTTCCCGTGCCTCCCCCCGTACCCCTGGGCCGAACGGGAGCCTCCTCCTATCTCCGTCCCCCATGCCCTCCGCTTGCGAATTCGAAGTCACCGCCGCTGCCTTACGCGCCTGCCGCCTCTGCCGCGACGCGCCGATCTACGGGCCGCCCCTGCCGCAGGAGCCCCGCCCCATCGTGCAGGGGCGTTCCAGCGCGCGCCTGTGCATCGCCAGCCAAGCGCCGGGCAACAAGGCCGACAAGAGCGGCATCCCGTTCATGGACCCGTCCGGCCTCCGCCTGCGCGACTGGCTCGGCCTCGACGAGGCGGCGTTCTACGACGCGTCGCGCCTCGCCATCGTGCCCATGGGAGCCTGCTTTCCGGGTTACGACGCCAAGGGCGGGGACCGTCCGCCCCGGCGCGAATGCGCCGAGCGCTGGCGCGCCGAGCTGTTCGCCGGGTTGCCGCATCTCGAACTCATCCTCGTCATCGGCCAGTACGCACAGGCGTGGCATCTCGGCCGGGCCAAGGGCGGCCTCACCGAGACGGTGCGGAACTGGCGGGCCGTCCTCGACGCGCCGCGCCGACCGCGGGTCCTGCCCCTGCCGCACCCGTCCTGGCGCAACAGCGGCTGGCTCAAGGCCAATCCGTGGTTCGAGGCCGAACTGCTGCCGGTGCTCCGGGCGGAAGTCGCGCGCGCCATGCGCCCGCAATCCTGATCCTCGCGTTGACACGGCCGCCCGGACGCGGGATGGCCGCCCGGTCCAGCGCCGCCAAGGAGCCGCCCATGCCCGCCCTCACCGATCCGCGCGACCGCCTCATCGTCGCCCTCGACGTCGCGACGGTGGCGGAGGCGGAAGGTCTGGTGGAGCGCATCGGCGACGCGGCGACCTTCTACAAGATCGGCTATCGCCTCGCCTACGCGGGCGGCCTCGCCCTCGTGCCGCGTCTGGCCGCCGCCGGCCTCAAGGTGTTCCTCGATCTCAAGCTCCACGATATCGGCAACACCGTGGAGGAGGGGGTCCGGGCGCTCGCCGATCTCGGGCCCACGTTCCTCACGGTGCACGCCTATCCCCAGACCATGCGGGCGGCCGTGCGGGGGCGGGGGACCGGCGGCCTCCAGATCCTGGCCGTGACGGTGCTGACCTCCTACGACGCGGCGGACGCGCGCGACGCCGGCTACGCCCTGTCCGTTCCCGATCTCGTGGCCCAGCGTGCCCGCCAGGCGGCGGAGGCCGGCATCGACGGCATCGTCTGCAGCGCCGTCGAAGCCGAATCGGTTCGCGGCGTGATCGGGCCGGACCGCCTCATCGTCACCCCGGGCATTCGTCCCGCCGGCAGCGCCCTCGGCGACCAAAAGCGGGTGATGACGCCCGGCGAGGCGCGGCGAGCCGGGATCGATCACGTCGTGGTCGGGCGTCCCATCACCGGGGCGGCCGATCCCCGCGCCGTGGCCCACGCCATCGTCGCCGAGATGGCCTGAGCCCCCTCACGGGACGCCGCGCAGGCCCTTCAGCAGAAACGCGATCATCGCCTCCAGGGGGGGGATGCCGGCATCCGGATACTGGCTCACCAGGGTCGGGTGGCAATAGCGCACGACGGCGGTGTGGAGACAGGCGGCGGCGAGCTTTGGATCGTCGACGTTGAACTCGCCCGTGGCGACACCCTCCCGAACCAGGGTCTCGAACACGATGGCGACCCGCTCGATATGCTGGGCACACACATCCCAGCTTTCGGAAACGGCGGCTGCCACCATCTCCTGCATGCGCGGATTGGCTTCGCAGCGCTCGGCGCAGGTCCGGTGCAGGGCTCGGATCACCGCTCCGATCCGATCGGCGGCGCCCGCGCCGGCATTCTCGACGGCGAGGGCAACACTCTGCTCGGTCTCGCCCATGAGACGCTGAATCACCGCCTCGTGGATCGCCTTCTTCGACTCGAAGAACCGATAGACGTTGGCCGGGCTCATCCGCAGCGACCGGGCGATATCGGCCACGGTGGTCTTCTGATAGCCGATCTCACGAAAGGCCGCCTCGGCGGTTTCGAGAATGCGGCAACGAGTGGTGGGGCCGGACTCTTCCGGAACGATATCCGTCTCCGGAAGGGGCGTCATGGGAACCGCGGCGCTCGTCATGGCGGTCACGCTAGGCGGCGCTCCGGGCGAGGTCAAAGGCCAACGCGACTCCGGACCCACGAAGTGTCGGGTGTGTGCCTTATGAGCCGAATTGGCAGCCGAGCTGCTCCAAGTATTCGGCCAGATCCACGCCGCCGATGCGCTTGCCATAATCGAAGCGCATCCCCTGGCGGATGTCGACGCTGCTGGATTTCGTGGTGAGCGTGAACGGCTTGACGCAGACCCAGGCGCCGTCGCGACGATGCTCGAAGAAGTTCAGGATCTCGTGACTGGCCATGGACGCCTCTCGCGTTGTCTGACCTGTCAACGACGATCAACCGCAACGGTTCACGGCGGGTCTAAATTTCTCAAATCCTGGAGAAGCTTAGCCGTAAGGAGCGAACGCCGGGTCGGGGATTCCCGTCCCGGCGTTCGCGGGCTTAGGCCGCGCTCTTCAGCGGCCCGATCTTGTCGTGGAAATCCGGGCCGTTGATCGTCTTCGTCACGTAGCCATCGCGGATGAGGTAATCGCCGAACCGCTCACCGGGCTGCTTGTTCTTGGCATAGGCGGCGAACAGTGGATCGAGGATCGTCTTGATCTCGGAGGCGGTCACGTCCTCGCCGTAGAGCTTGCCGAGGCGCGAGCCGTCGAAGGCGGCGCCGAGGTAGAGGTGGTAACGTTCCGGCCCGCGACCGACGAGGCCGATCTCGGCGATGTAGGGGCGGGCGCAGCCGTTGGGGCAGCCGGTCATCCGGATGGTGATCTCGTCGTCCTGAAGCCCGTGCGACGCGAGGCTCGTCTCCAGTTCGGTCATCAGATCCGGAAGGTAGCGCTCGCTTTCGGCCAGGGCGAGGCCGCAGGTCGGCAGGGCGACACAGGCCATGGAGTTGCGTCGCAGGGCGCTGGCACCCTTCTGGAGGCCGTACTGATCGACCAGCGCCTCGATCTCGGCGCGCTTCTCCGCCGGGACGTTGGCGATGATGACGTTCTGGTTGCCGGTGAGGCGGAAATCGCCCTCGTGGATCTCGGCGATTCTGCGCAGGCCCGTGAGCAGTTGGGGGCCGCCGTCGATGTCCTTGATCCGGCCGGACGGAATGTAGAGGGTGAGGTGGTGGCGGCCGTCGTCGCCCTCGGTCCAGCCGTAGCGGTCCCCGTTGTTGGTGAAGGTGAACGGCTTCGGATCGGCCAGCGGCTTGCCGACGCGCTTCTCGACCTCGGCCCGGAAGGCGGCCAGACCGTAGCGCTCGATGGTGTATTTCAGGCGGGCGTTCTTGCGCACCTTGCGGTTGCCCCAGTCGCGCTGCACCGTCATCACGGCTTCCGCCGTCTTCAAGGCGTCTTCGGGCTCAACGAAGCACATGACGTCGGCCGTGCGCGGGAACGTATCGGTCTCGCCATGGGTCATGCCCATGCCGCCGCCCACGGTGACGTTCCAGCCCGTGACCTCGTTCTTGTCGTCCAGGATGGCGATGAAGCCGAGGTCGTGGGCGAAGATGTCGACCTCGTTCGAGGGCGGCACGGCGATGACGGTCTTGAACTTCCGCGGCAGGTAGGTCTTGCCATAGACGGGCTCGACCTCGGCCTCCTCCTCACCGCCGACCACGCGCTCGCCGTCGAGCCAGATCTCGCGCCAGGCGCTCGTCTTCGGCAGCAGGGAATCCGAGATGTCCTTGCCGAGCTGGTAGGCGGCCTTGTGGGCGCCGACCTGCGCCGGATTCGTCGCCGCCATTACGTTGCGGTTGACGTCGCCGCAGGCCGCGATGGTGTCGAGGAGCGTCGCGTCGATGGCCGCCATCGTGCGCTTGAGGTTCGACTTGATGACGCCGTGGTACTGGAAGGTCTGGCGCGTCGTCGCCCGGAGCGCCCCGCCGGCATACGTGGTGGCGATCTTATCCAGCGCCAGCCACTGCTTCGGGGTGACGACGCCGCCGGCGATGCGCAGGCGGATCATGAAGCTGAACGCCTTCTCGAGCTTTTTCTTCGTACGCTCCGCGCGGATGTCGCGGTCGTCCTGCATGTACATGCCGTGGAACTTCACGAGCTGGCCGTCATCCTCCGAGATGGCGCCCGTGGCGTGCTTCAGGAGGCCGTCGGCGAGCGTTCCGCGCAGGTAGCCCGAGGCGATCTTGAGGTGCTCGTTATGGGCGAGGCCGGCCGACCGGGCGGCTTCCGCCTCGGTGATCGGGCGCTCCGTCGGCGGGGTCTCGTAGGTGCGGGGCGGGGTCTGCTCGGCCATGGCGGGATTCCGGTCTTTTCAAATCGAATGCTGTGCGCTCGGGGGCGCGTCCCTCCCCGCAGCGCGGGGGAGGGGCTTTCGGCTCTCGTCCTAGTAAACGTCCTGCTGGTAGAGGTGGGCGCGCTCCAGGGCCGCGACCGCCGCCTCGGCATCGGCCGGGCTGAGCGCCTTCGCGGTCTGATAGGCGCGCACGACGGCGTTGCGCACGTCCTTGGCCATCCGGTTGGCATCGCCGCAGACGTAGAAATGAGCGCCGCCGTCGAGCCACGCCACAAGTTCGCGGGCGTGGTGATCGATCCGGTCCTGCACGTAGATCTTCTCGGGCTGGTCGCGCGAGAAGGCGACGTCGATCTTCGTCAGCGAGCCGTCTTCCAGGGCGTCCTGCCATTCGAGCTGGTACAGGAAGTCGTGGGTGAAGTGACGGTCGCCGAAGAACAGCCAGGAACGGCCCGGAGCCTCGACGGCGCGGCGCTCCTGAACGAAGGCGCGGAACGGCGCGACGCCGGTGCCAGGGCCAACCATGATGATGTCCGTGGCCGGGTCCTGCGGCAGGCGGAAATGGCGGTTGGGCTTCAGCTTCACCCGCAGCTTGGCGCCGTTCTTCACCCGGTCGGCCACATGCGTGGAGGCGACGCCGGAGCGGGCCCGGCCATGGGTCTCGTAGCGCACGGCCGCGATGACGAGGTGGACCTCGTCGCCGACTTCCTTGCGCGATGAGGCGATGGAATAGGCGCGGGGCGGCAGAGGCCGAGTGATGGTGTTGAGGTGATCGGCCGTGACGGTGGCGGGGAAGCTCTGGATGAGGTCGATGAGGTGGCGCCCCTCGATCCAGGCCTTGGCCTCACCGCTGTCGATGAGTTTCTGGGCGTCGGCATGGCCGGTGGCCTTGGCGAATCGCTCCACCGTGGTCGCCGACAGGGTGGTGATGTCGCGTTCCGCCAGCAGGGCCTGACGCAGGGCGTCGTCGCCGGTGAGGCCCGTGGCGGCCAGGATCTCGTCCACGAGGGCCGGATCGTTCTCAGGGTAGATCTCGAGGGCGTCGCCCGGCTCGTAGGCCGGCGCGCCGTCCTCGAATTCGAGGGCGAGGTGGATCGTCTCCTTGTCGGAACGGGACGAGTTCAGGTTCACGTGATCGACGACCTCGACCACCTTCGGCTCACGGCTGGGCTCGTCGTCCTCGTCGTCCTCGACGGCGCGGGCCGCGAAGTCCACGGCCACGACGTTGTCGGTGCTGGCCGGGGTCAGGGCCTTGAGGGTGTTCTTGATCCACTCGGCGGCCGGCTTGTCAAAATCGAGGTCGAGGTCGGCCCGCTCGAAGGCACGCTTGGCGCCGAGGGCCTCGAAGCGGGCGTCCAGCGCCTTTCCGATGGCGCAGAATTCCGCATAGGAGGTATCTCCCAGGGACAGGACGGCGAACTCGATACCGTCGAGGCGCGGCGCGCCATCGCCCATGAGTTCGCCATAGGCCCGCGTCGCCCGGGCCGGGGGCTCGCCCTCGCCCCAGGTGGCGGCGATGGCCACGACACGCTTCTCCTTGGCGAGGCTCGCCACGTCGAGGTCGAAGAAATCGACGACCTTCGGCTTGAAGCCGTTCTTGCGCGCGAGCTTGGCCACGTCACTGGCGAGTTTCTCGGAGTTGCCGGATTCGCTCGCGAAGAGGATCGTCAGGGGCTCGGCCGCCTTCGGGGGCGCGGCCGGGGCGGCGGCGGGTTGTCCACCGGCGGCGTCGAGGCCGGCGAGGAAGCCCGCGAGCCAGGCCCGTTGGATCGGGGTCGCGGCGCCGAGGACGGCGTCGAGGCTCGCCCGTTCCTTGTCTTCGAACGGGGCCGTGCGGGGAAGGATCGCGTGTCGTGCCATTGCCAAAGCCATGTCGTCCTGAGTGACCGCCTGGTTAACGGAATGTCCGTTTTACAGAACGCCGCCACCGTAGAAGGAGCTGCCTGCGGGTGCGCCGCAAAACAGAAGATTATTCTTATGCCTTATTCGCCCGCGACCACCGAAAGGGTCGGGACGAAGCGCCCGCTGGTCGGCGGAGCCGGCAGGGGCAGGGCGGTGGTAGACTTCACCTTCTCCATGGCGAAGCGCGAGGTGACGTTCTTCAACGGCAGCGTCGCAATGAGGTGCTTATAGAAGGTGTCGTAAGCCCGCATATCGGCCACGACGACGCGCAGCATGTAATCCACATCCCCGGCCATGCGGTAGAATTCCAGCACCTCGGGCATGGCCGAGACGGTCTCGGCGAAGCGCTCCAGCCATTCGCGGGAGTGATCCGCCGTTTCGATGGAGACGAACACCGTGAGGCCGAGGCCGAGTTTCACCGGATCGAGCACGGCGACGCGCCGGTCGATGACCCCGTCCGCCTCCAGGCGCTGAATGCGCTTCCAGCAGGGCGTCTGCGACAGGCCGACCCGCTCGCCGATGGTGGCGATGGACAGGGTGGCGTCCTGCTGCAGCAGCCCGAGGATCTTCAGATCGATGGCATCCAAGGTCGCCTCGTGTCGGTTCGCGAGCGGCAGCGGGTGCGGGTGAGCACGGCGCGCCGGTCGTATGAGAAGGATCTTTCTCCGTCAGGCAACCGATCCCGGGACCGGGCCGTTGCCCGATCGCGCCGCCCACGGGGGCCGGATCCCCGGCTCAGAGGCGGCGATGCCTTGACAGCGTTCGTTATAGCGAACATCTCAGGGATCAGACAAGCGGACATTCCGAACATCGTCATGAGCTCACAACTGGAACACGCGGCGCGCGACCTCGCCGCTCGCATGGCGGGCCTCGACCTCAAGGGCCGCGTCGCCCTGATCGAGGCCGCCGTGCCCGGTCGCCTCGTCTTCACCACGAGCCTCGGCATCGAGGATCAGGCCCTGACGCACGCCCTCGCCATGGCGAAGGGGCGCACCGAGATCGTCACCCTCGACACGGGCCGGCTCTATCCCGAGACCTACGACACCTGGACCGAGACCGAGTCGGCCTACGGCATCCGCATCCGCGCCTACGCGCCCGAGCGTGAGGCCGAGGAGCGGTTCGTGCGGGAGGAGGGCATCAACGGTTTCCGCCAGTCCGTCGCGGCCCGGCAGGCCTGCTGCGGCTTCCGCAAGGTCGAGCCCCTCGGCCGAGCCCTGGAAGGCGCCGCCGGCTGGCTGACGGGCCTGCGCTCCGGGCAATCGGCCAACCGGGCCGACACCCCCCTGGCCGAGGCCGACGCGGCGCGCGGTCTCATCAAGATCAATCCCCTGGCCGATTGGAGCCGGGCGGACGTCGATCGGTTCGTCGCCGACAACTACATCCCCTACAACGTTCTGCACGATCGCGGATTTCCCTCCATCGGCTGCGCTCCCTGCACCCGCGCCATCAAGGTCGGTGAGGACGAGCGGGCGGGCCGCTGGTGGTGGGAGCAGGCATCGAAGAAGGAGTGCGGCTTGCACATTCACACGCCCGAGGCGGACGTTCAGCCCGGTCAGGAGCCGGCCGCGTTCGAAACCCCCAACCGCAACCTGTCCCCGGAGATGGCCCGATGAGCGCCGCCCTCGCAGCCACGCGCGCCGAGCGCCTTACCCATCTCCAGCGCCTTGAGGCGGAGAGCATCCACATCCTGCGGGAGACCGTCGCCGAGACGGAGAACCCGGTGATGCTGTATTCCATCGGCAAGGATTCGTCGGTGCTGCTGCACCTGGCTCTGAAGGCGTTCGCGCCCGGCCGGTTGCCGTTCCCCCTGATGCACATCGATACGACGTGGAAGTTCAGGGAGATGATCGCGTTCCGCGATGCCCGGGCCAAGGAGCTCGGCCTCGACCTCATCGTGCACACGAATCAGGACGGGCTGGCGCGCGGCATCGGGCCGATCAGCCACGGCTCGGAAGTCCACACCGATGTGATGAAGACCCAGGCCCTGCGCCAGGCCCTCGACAAGCACAAGTTCGACGCGGCCTTCGGGGGCGCCCGGCGCGACGAGGAGGCGAGCCGCGCCAAGGAGCGGATCTTCTCCCTGCGCACCGCCCAGCATCGGTGGGACCCCAAGCGCCAGCGCGCCGAGCCGTGGCACCTGTACAACCTGCGCAAGAAGCGCGGCGAATCCCTGCGGGTGTTCCCGATCTCGAACTGGACCGAACTCGACGTCTGGCTCTACATCGAGCAGGAAAACATCCCTATCGTGCCGCTGTACTTCGCCAAGCCGCGGCCCGTGGTGGAGCGCGACGGCCAGCTCATCATGGTCGACGACGCCCGTCTGCCCCTGGAGCCGGGCGAGACCCCGAAGGACGTGTCCGTCCGCTTCCGGACGCTCGGCGACTATCCCCTGACCGGCGCCGTCGAGAGCGACGCGGCGACCCTGCCGGAAATCATCGGCGAGACCCTGGCGGCCCGGACCTCGGAGCGTCAGGGCCGCGTCATCGACAAGGACGGCGCCGGCGCCATGGAGCGCAAGAAGCAGGAGGGCTATTTCTAAGATGACCATCCATCAATCGCCCGACGCCTTCGGCTTCGACAGTTTCCTCGCCGCCCATCAGAGCAAGGAGGTGCTGCGCTTCATCACCTGCGGCTCCGTGGACGACGGCAAGTCGACCCTCATCGGTCGCCTCCTGCACGATACGAAGCAGATCTTCGACGATCAGGTGACGGCCCTGCAGCGCGATTCGCGCAAGCACGGCACGCAGGGCGCCGAGATCGACCTCGCGCTCCTCGTGGACGGCCTCCAGGCCGAGCGCGAGCAGGGCATCACCATCGACGTCGCCTACCGGTTCTTCTCCACCGATAAGCGCTCGTTCATCGTCGCCGACACCCCCGGCCACGAGCAATACACCCGCAACATGGCCACCGGTGCCTCGACGGCGGACGTGGCGGTGATCCTGGTGGATGCCCGCCAGGGCCTGACCCGGCAGACGCGGCGCCATGCGCTCCTCGTCTCGCTCCTCGGCATCAAGCGCGTGGCCTTGGCCATCAACAAGATGGATCTCGTGGGCTGGTCGCAGGACAAGTTCGAGGCGATCACGAAGGCGTTCGAAGCCTTCGCGGCTCCCCTCGGCTTCACGGAAGTCCGGGCCATCCCGCTCTCGGCCAAGAACGGCGACAACGTCGTGCTGCCGGGTACCGCCGTTCCCTGGTACACGGGCACGCCCCTGCTCAAGTACCTCGAGGAGGTGCCCGTCCACGTCGAGGCGCAGGCCGCTCCCTTCCGCATGGCCGTGCAGTGGGTCAACCGGCCGAACTCGGATTTCCGCGGGTTCTCGGGCCTCATTGCCAGCGGTCGGGTCTCCCCGGGTGACGCCGTCGTCATCGCGCCGTCGGGCCGCACCTCCACCATCGCGCGCATCTACACCGCCGATGGCGATCTGCCCCACGCGGTGGAGGGGCAATCGGTGACTCTGGTGCTGGCCGACGAGGTCGATGCCTCGCGTGGCTCCGTCATCGCCGCCGCCACCGCGCCGATCCGCGTGACCGACACCCTCGATGCGCGCCTGTTCTGGGCGGCCGAGACCGAACTCGCCCAGGGGGCGACGCTGCTCGCCAAGATCGGGACCATGACGGTCAACGCCGTGGTCAGTGCCATCCGCAGCCGGATCGACCCCGAGACGGGGAAGGCCGAACCGGTGACCCGCCTCGTCGCCAACGATATCGGCGACGTGGTCCTCTCCCTCGACCGCGCCGTACCGGTGGATGCCTATACGGAAAACCGCGACACCGGCGGTTTCATCCTCATCGATCGCGAAAGCACCGATACGGCGGCCCTCGGCCTCGTTCAGGCCGCACCCTCCGCGCCGGCGGAGACGAAGGCCGAACTGCCCGAGCCCAGCCTCGGCAAGACCGACTCCGAAGGGGAGGAGGCGGGTAAATCCGGTGGCCTGCTCTCGGGCATCAAGCGCCTGTTCGGCGGCTGAGACGGTTTCCCCACGATCGCACCGAAAACCGTCTCACGAGGCCCACGGAGCGATCGAGGACGACCGAACCCCGCTCTTCCGAAGGACGCCAGCGGGGTTCGGATCACTCCGAAGGGTTTGATCGACCATTGCGCCGCCGCTCTCAACCGGGAGCGGCGGCGTTTCCATGCGCGGGGGATGACGGGGCCATCCCGATCGGCCTCGGTGCTGCTCCCCAGCCGTGGGGCGGCATCGGACCACGAGCTCCGGTCATCGGTCGGTGTTCGACCGGACCGTGTTGGCTCAGCGCGCCCGCACGGTGCCGCACCTCGACCAGTTCGTCGCGGGCACCCTGATCACGAGCGGGGCACAGGGGCTCGGCCATGACTTCGTAAACGTCATTGGCAGCAACTCCGCGCGTTAGGTTTTGGGTGCGCCTCAAGGGCAGTCCATCGCAGTCCCGGGCAAGGGCTCGCTCCCTCCCTTGCCCGAAGAATCCCCCGCGATTACGGTCCCGCCCGTTTCAAGAATCCACTCGAAGAATTCCGGAGCTGTTTCATGGGCTTTCTCGCCGACGCCCTGTCGCGTGTGAAACCGTCCGCGACCATCGCGATGACGCAGAAGGCGCGCGAACTCAAAGCCGGCGGGATGGACGTGATCAGCCTCTCCGTGGGCGAGCCGGATTTCGATACGCCGCAGCACATCAAGGACGCTGCCGTCGCCGCCATCGCGCGCGGTGAGACCAAGTACACGCCCGTCTCCGGCATCGTGCCCCTGCGCGAAGCCATCGTGACGAAGTTCAAGCGCGAGAACGGCCTCGACTACAAGCCGTCGCAGACCATCGTCGGCACCGGTGGCAAGCACGTCATCTACAATGCCCTGCTGGCCACCCTGAATCCCGGCGACGAGGTGGTGATCCCGCGTCCCTATTGGGTGTCGTACCCCGAGATGGTGGTGCTGTGCGGCGGCACTCCGGTCTTCGCCGAGACGACCATGGAGCACGATTTCAAGCTCCAGCCGGAGGAGCTCGAGCGGGTGATCACCCCGAAGACGAAGTGGATCATCCTCAATTCGCCCTCGAACCCGTCGGGCGCGGCCTATGCGCGGGACGAGATGAAGCGGATCACCGATGTGCTCCTGCGCCATCCGCAGGTTTGGGTGCTCACCGACGACATGTACGAGCACCTCTGCTACGGCGATTTCGAGTTCGTCACCCCGGCCCAGGTCGAGCCGAACCTCTACGACCGCACCCTGACCATGAACGGCGTCTCGAAGGCCTATGCCATGACCGGCTGGCGCATCGGCTACGCCGCCGGTCCGGAAAAGCTCATCAAGGCCATGGATTTCGTTCAAGGGCAGCAGACATCCGGAGCCTGCTCGATCTCGCAATGGGCGGCCGTCGCCGCCCTCGACGGCACGCAGGCGCATCTGGCCGAATTCCGCAAGGCGTTCCATGCCCGGCGCGACCTCGTGGTCTCGATGCTGAACCAGACGCAGGGACTCAAGTGTCCGACCCCGGAGGGCGCGTTCTACGTCTATCCATCCTGCGCCGAGACCATCGGACGCACCGCCCCCTCCGGCAAGGTGATCGAAACCGACGAGGATTTCGTGGTCGAACTGCTCCAGGCCGAGGGCGTGGCCGCGGTGCATGGCTCCGCCTTCGGTCTCGGCCCTAACCTGCGGATCTCCTACGCGACCTCGAATGCCGCGTTGGAGGAGGCCTGCACCCGGATTCAGCGGTTCTGTGGATCCTTGCGGTAAAGGGCTTGGGACAGCTGCGCCGCGGAGCGATGTCCCGCGGCGCGACGGCGGAGGGCCGGCCTGTGGCGGGGCAGCCGCATCGAGGTCCCGGCCCTCGTCGGGGCTGAAGGTTGCGCGTGGTGCGGCCCGGGGACAATTCGACTCTGCAAGTCCCGCGATGGCCTGATCCGGGATGGATCGGAGATGTTGGCGAAAGCGGTCCCTTAACGATCCTACGCGAGTATAGACCCAGGCCGGGGAACCGGCTCCGTGTCACTGCGTAGCCTCGGGCCAACCATCATGAGACGCCTCCTCACGGGTGGCATCAAGGCGATCCTCGCCATCGCCGCGCTCTCCACCGCAGCCCATTGGACCATGCGCCTGCAGCGTGAGCCTGCAGCCCCGACCTGGCCCGTCGCGTCGATTCCCGACCCGGTGACCACGGGCTCCATCGATGTGCGCAAACATGCGCCCGACCGCGATGTGACGCGTGGCCTCGACCAGCGCCGACTTTCGGAACTGTTCGCCGATACGGTGCCGGAAAAAGCCCGGGTTCAGAAGGCGGCGGCCAGGCGCTGAGGTTTGCGCATCGACTGGGAGCCCCGCCCGGGCCCTCGGAACCCGCCGCAGGGGGCTGGTGTTGGTCGACACAGCCCTTTGCAGGAGAGTCCGAATGGCCAATCCCGGCCTACCGATCCCCGAACCCTTGCCCGGCGGTATTCCCGGAGATCTCCCGGCGCCGCCTCCGCCCGATGAACAACCCGATATCGGGCCGACCGGTCCCCGCACGCCCTATCCCGTCAACGATCCCGGAATCGACGCACCGGGGGGGCCCGGTTCCGAGCCGGATTATCTCCCGGGCGTTCCGACGGATCCGGGCGTTCGGATGTGACGTCGCCCGACGCCGGGCGTTCTAGTGATCCCCATGAGATGCCCTGACATCGCGGGGGGCACTCAGGATTTCCGAGAGGCTCGTCGCCACGTGACGGGCCTCTTCGTCCGTGAGGCGGAGTTGGAACGGCGGCAGGGCGCCGGCCTGCAGGGCGACGACGGCCTGGCCTTGCTCATCCGTCCCCACCTCGATGACCGAGGATGTGACTTCGAGCATCGCCAGATCCTCGTCGCCGAGGTCATCCGGCCCATCGGCATCGTCCGGCTCGTCGATGGCCGTGAGGAGGTGACCGACGGCCCGGACCAGGGCGCGGGCGGCCCGTGCATCCATCACCACCGCCGTCGCCTGATCGTCCTTCTGGAAGGACAGCTGGATATTCGCGCCTTCGAGGGAAACCGAGATGCCCGCCATGAACCGCCTAACCGCATCGTCATCGAGTCGCTCACGTCAGCGCCGGTCCGCAATGGGTTCCCCGCGGGCGAGGCGGGGTCGGATGACGATATTCGTGGGCGACTCTCGCCGCTTGAACTCCAACTCACATATGCACCGTGTGGTGCCGGATGCCCAGCACTTGGCGCCCGTGCCGCAGGGGGCTCCCAGCGTCTCGCGGGAGGTCGGCGCGTTTCCATCGACCGAGACGCCTTGTTGCCGCCGCATGAAGCGACTACATGTGCATGCAGCGGGTATCGGTGAGCCGGGCGCTTGTAAGACAAAGCGTTTCACGTCCTGCTGATCCCCGTCAGGACGTTTTAGAAGAGGGTCTTCGCATCGACATCCTTTGGATGGCGGGTGAAGATCGACGAACGATACGAGGATCTATACGTGAATACCGGCACTGTGAAATGGTTCAACGAGACCAAGGGCTACGGCTTCATCCAGCCTGACGATGGCGGCAAGGACGTCTTCGTTCACATCTCCGCCGTCGAGCGGGCGGGCATGCGTAACCTCATCGAGGGCCAGAAGGTCTCCTACGAGATCCAGACGGATAAGCGCAGCGGCAAGGATTCCGCCGGCAACCTCCAGGCGGCCTGACGGCTTCGGCGCCAGCCCACAGGGCTGGCGTCACCTCCGGCTCCAGGGCGAGCCCTTCATCGCCAATCGACGTGGCGCCGATTTCAGAAAAACGGCTCACCGATTCGTGCTCCGCAACCCCGTAGAACGTTCCCGGTCCCGCTCTAGGAACCCTATACCTCACGACACGAGAAAGTACACAAGAAAACATATGTTGTTCGAATATACCCGGCGCCGCGGCGTCCGTTCGCCCGTCACCGACGCGGCGACCTTTCGGGTGGATCGTCTGAAGAAGACCGCGACGCGCGGTTCCCAGGCGATGGATCTGAGCCACCTCATCGATACCTCTTACAATTATCATTCGGCCCGCGAACTCCGCTGGCACCTCGCCGATCGATTCGGCATGGCCCCCGAGGCCGTTGCCCTGCGCGAGCACGCCTGACGCCGCGTCCGCTCGGTTGAGGGCGGCCTCTGGACTGCGGGTGAGGCGCTGAAAGACAACCGAACTCCGCCATTCCGAGGGAAGCGAACGGAGTTCTTGTGAGCCGGATCATCCGAGGCCGATCCCATTTCAGGGATCGGTCGCGTTTCGAGGGCTCCGTCTCGGCTCGTCGATGTCACTGAGCATGAATGCGATGTCCCTGGTCCGGCCCCATGAGCGGGACGACCTGGGCACGGCCACGTTCCAGAACGCCACGTTTCGCTTTCCCCATCGTTTCTCTCCGGTCTTGCTTGCCGAACCGGCGCTCGGGCGGTCATCGCCCCTGGGGGCCCGTGCCGATCTCAAACGGGGTGCGGGTTCCGGAGGGGCGTATGGTTCGCCCGGTGGAGGCCGCAAACGAAAGGCCCGGCGCGTGAGCGCCGGGCCTTTCGTTTGAGCCCCCCTCGAACGAAGGAAGCCCGGCCTTTCGGCCGGGCATCCCAAGTTCCGTAAGACCGGAAGCGGTTCGGCTTAGTACGAGCCGAACTTGTAGTTCAGGCCGGCGCGGATGACGGCGAACTCGGTGTCGCGGCCACGGGTGTTGCCGACGGTGGTGGTGGCGTAGGGGGTGTTGGTACGGAACTGCAGGCCGGTGCTGTTCGAGACGGCGAACACATCGCTGGCAGCGGTGCGGTCGAGGTTCACGTACAGACCTTCGACCTTCAGCGTCACGGCGGACGAACGGAAGAAGTTCAGGAACGAGTCGGTCGGGAGAGCGTACTCGATGCCACCGCCGGCAGCGTAGCCGGTGCGGAAGCTGTCGTTGCCGCGGAAGCCGCCGAACGAACGGTCGGCGCTGCCGGAGCCGTAGGCGAAGCCGCCGGTGCCGTAGAACAGGACGCGATCGAAGGCGTAACCGATGCGGCCGCGCACGGTGCCGAAGAAGTCGAGGCTGGACAGGCCGTTCGGGTTGATGAACGTCAGGTCCGGGTTCGGGGTGCCGATGAAGGCGGCGTTACGACCACGGTTGCGACCGAAATCGACGTACTGAGCGTCGGCTTCGATACCGACCACGACGCCGGAGCCCGGGGTGAACTGGTAGTTGTAGCCGATCTGGCCACCGCCCGTGAAGCCTTCCTGCGAGCTGCGGTCGGAGTAGATCACCGCGCCGTTGCCGCCGACGAGGCCGGGGTTGCGGAAGATGCCCGAAGCGCCGGAGGCAACCACGGCGGTGGTGCCGTCGAAGCTGCCGGCGTCGAAGGCGTAACCGGCGTTGAAACCGGCGTAGAAGCCCGTCCAGGTGAAGACCGGCACCGGCACGAACACCGGCGGCGCGGCGCGGCGCGGAAGGTCGGCGGCCGAGGCGGCGGCCGTGAGAGCCGTGAAGGCTGCGAAAGACGTCAGAAGCTTTTTCATTTTTTGATCCCCAGCGAGTTGCCCGATCGCTGGGCAAGCTATCCGACTTTCCACAGCCAAGATGTAGCGTGGCGGTCACACTTGCCGGGGGAAGAGGCTGCTCCCCGGGCCGAGCTCAGGTTGGCGGAGTTCCGTTGGCCGTCAGGACGGCACCGGCGAGGTAGAGCGAGCCGCAGATGAGGATGCGGGGAGGGGAGGTGAAGGTCGCGGTGCTCAGGCCCTCGAGGGCCGCCTCGACGCTCGACGCCACCTGGGCTTCGAGGCCGACCTCGGCGGCGATCTGCGCCACTTCCTCGGCCGGACGAGCCGCCATCTGGCCGGCGATAGGCACGGCGATCAGGGTTCGGGCGAGGCCGACGAAGTTGCGCAGGAAGCCCTCGGCATCTTTTGTGCCAAGAAGGCCCACGACGAGGACGAGGGGGACGTCGCCGCGTTCGCCGAGATCGGCCATGGCGGCGGCGAGGATGCGGCCGCCGTCGATGTTGTGGCCGCCGTCGAGCCACAGCTCCGCGCCCGCCGGCACGAGCTCGGACAGGCGGCCCCGGCTGAGGCGCTGGAGGCGGCCGGGCCAATCGACGGAGCCGAGACCCGCTTCGATGGCGGCCGTGCCGATATCGCCGAAGCCCGCCGCCCGCAGGGCCGCGATGGCCGTGCCCGCATTGGTGAGCTGGTGGCGGCCGTTGAGGCGCGGACGCGGCAGATCGAACAGGTCGATCTCGTCCTGGAACACGAGGCGCCCGCGCTCGGCATGGACGGAGAAATCCTGGTTGCCGACCTGGACCGGGGTGGCCCCGACGGATTCCGCGATCCGACACAGGACGGCATCGGCTTCCGCATAATCCTGCGCGGCGATCACCGCCGGACACCCGGCCTTGAAGATGCCGGCCTTCTCCGTGGCCACGGCCTCGACGGTATCGCCGAGATACTCGGCATGGTCGCGGCCGATGGGGGTGACCACGGCGCAGGCCACCCGGTCGATGACGTTGGTGGCGTCCACCCGCCCGCCGAGGCCGACCTCGAGGAGGAGCACGTCGGCGGGGGATTCCGAGAACAGCAGGAAGGCCGCCGCCGTGGTGATCTCGAACACCGTGATCGGCTCGCCGTCATTGGCGGCCTCGCAGCGGGCGAGGGCGTCGGCCAGCCGCTCCTCGGGGACGTAGTGTCCGCCCCCCACGGCTCCGATGCGGATGCGTTCGTGGAAACGCACGAGGTGGGGCGAGGTGTAGACGTGGGCGGCCAGCCCCCCGGCTTCGAGGATCGCCCGCATGAACGCGATGGTGGAGCCCTTGCCGTTGGTGCCGGCGACGTGGATCACCGGCGGCAGTTTGCGCTCGGGATGGCCGAGGCGTTCGAGCAGGCGCTCGATGCGACCGAGCGACAGGTCGATGGTGCGCGGGTGCAGGGCGAGGAAGCGCGCCATGAGCGCGTCTGAGGAATCCATGGGCGGCGTCGCGTCGGTGAGCGGGTTTCGCAAAAGTGGCCGCCGGTTTTGCGTGAAAACCCGCGATACATCAAAACCGACTTGGTTCACGCTGGCGAGCCGGCGTGAACCGGGTCGGGGCTCAAGCCGGTTCGGCCATGGGGGCCGGCCGGGGGGACAAGGGCGCGTCCTGATTCATGAGGAGACCGCACAGGCGGGTGATGGTCTCCTTGAGGGCGTGCCGGTGGACGACCTGATCGATCATGCCATGCTCGAACAGGTATTCCGAACGCTGGAATCCATCGGGCAGTTTTTCGCGGATGGTCTGCTCGATGACGCGCGGGCCGGCAAAGCAGATGAGCGCGCCGGGTTCGGCCAGATGCACGTCGCCCAGCATGGCGTAGGACGCGGTGACGCCGCCCGTGGTCGGATTGGTCAGCACCACGATGTAAGGAAGCCGGGCCGCCTTCAGCCTGCGGATCGCCACGGTGGTGCGGGGCATCTGCATGAGGGAGAGGATGCCTTCCTGCATGCGGGCGCCGCCGGAGGCCGAGAACAGGATGTAGGGTGTGCGCTTGTCGAGGGCCGTCTCGGCGCCGCGCACGAAAGCCTCGCCCGCCGCCATGCCGAGGGACCCGGCCATGAAGGCGAAGTCCTGGGCCGCCAGGGTCATGGGCAGGCCGCCGACGCGGCCGAAACCGATCTTGAAGGCGTCGGGCATGCCGGTCTTGGCGCGGGCATCCTTGAGACGGTCGGCGTAGCGCTTCTCGTCCCGGAACTTGAGCGGATCGGCGGCGACGTCCGGGAGGGGGACATCGATCCAGGTGCCCTCGTCGAACATCATCTTCAAGCGGGCGCGGGCGCTCATCTTGAGGTGATGCTCGGAGCCGGGAATGACCCAATGGTTGCTCTCCACCTCCTTGTGGAACACCATCTGGCCGGTATCGGGGCACTTGACCCAGAGGTTCTCTGGGGTCTCCCGCTTGAACAGGGTCTTGATCTTGGGGCGCACGACCTCCGAGATCCAGTTCATCGGCTCAACCATCATCGTGATGCCGTCCTTGAATGTTCCGGGAATCGGGTCAGACTTCGGCCGCCCGGCGTACGCCCGCCGCGAGGTCGCGCACGAGGGCGCTCACGGCGTCCACGGTGCTGGCCTGCGCGCGGCCTTCGGCATCGAGGCTGCTCCGCAGGACGTCGATGAGGGCCGAGCCGACCACCACGCCGTCCGCTCCCCGCGCGATGGCGGCGGCATCCGCTCCCGTCCGCACGCCGAAGCCGACGACGACGGGCAGATCGGTGTGACGCCGGATGCGCGCGACGGCGTCGGCCACCTTGCCGAAATCCGGCGTCGCCGTGCCGGTGACGCCGGTGATCGAGACGTAATAGACGAAGCCGGCGGTGTTTGCGAGGACGGCGGGCAGGCGCTTCTCGTCCGTGGTCGGCGTCGCGAGGCGGATGAAGGCGAGGCCCTTGGCGAGCGCCGGCAGGCACAGCTCGTCGTCTTCCTCCGGCGGCAGATCGACCACGATGAGGCCGTCGATGCCCGCCACCACGGCGTCGTCGAGGAAGCGCGCGACGCCGTAGGTGTGAATCGGATTGTAGTAGCCCATCAGAATCACGGGCGTCTCGGCGTTGCCGGCCCGGAAGCGGCGCACGAGGTCGAGGGTCTTGTCGACGCCCTGGCCGGCTTTGAGCGCCCGCAGGCCGGCCGCCTGGATCGCCGGACCGTCGGCCATGGGATCGGTGAAGGGCAGGCCGAATTCGACGATGTCGGCGCCCGAGGCCGGCAGGGCCTCCAGCACCTTGAGGGAGGTTTCCGGGTCGGGGTCGCCCGCCATCACATAGGTGACGAGGGCCGCGCGGCCCTCCGCCCGGCAGCGGGCGAAGGTCGCGGCGATGCGGGCCTGGGCGGGGGCGGTAACGGGGCTCGGTTCGGTCATGGGCGCTTGCGCTCTCGCGGCCGGCCCGGATCGCGGGCTTTTGGGTGGAGCCGTCGCGCCTACACCATCGGGACCGGCCCGTGAAGCGCGGGCGGCCTTCGGCGCCCCCCACGCCGGCGGTCTTCGAGCGTCTCCAATCCGATGCCTTGCGGCAGGGAATGCTTAAGCCTCTTTCGAAAGCCGTCGTTCAAACCCCGTCGGCATCGTGGCCCGACGTCGCGGATAGGCCGTTCCGGTCGCGTCGGGGAGAGACGCATGACCAGCCAGACTCTTCTGCTCCTCGTGGCGGTCCTGGTCGTGACCGTCGCGTTTCTCCTGTGCCGGACGCTCCAGGGCGGACGCCCTTCACCGGGGGAGGGGGCTGAGATCGAGCGTCTGCGCGACCGCGTCCGGCGGATCGCCGAGAGCGAGGAGCGGTACCGCTCCCTCGTGGAGGCGACCACCGAACTCATCGTGCAACGCGATTCCCTGGGGCGGATCACCTTCGCCAATGCGGGATTCGGATGCCTCGTCGGCACGGATGCCTTCGCCCTCGTCGGGTCCACCGTGGAGGTGCCCTGCCTCGAGCATGGCCCGATGGCGGAAGGCCCCGACGGGGTGCGACGGATCGAGCGGCGCCTCGCGCCCGTGAACGGGCCGCCACGCTGGTTCTCCTTCATCGAGATGCCGGTCGTCGGCTCCGACGGCCAAACCCAATGGCTGCATGCCGGCTCGGACATCACCGGCCGGATCGAAGCCGCCCGGTCCCTCGACGAGGCCCTGAGCCGCGCCGAGGCGGCCAACGTCGCGAAATCCCGCTTCCTCGCCACCGTCAGCCACGAATTCCGCACGCCGCTCAACGGCATCCTCGGAATGGCCGATCTCGTCCTCGACACCGGCCTCGACGCCGAGCAGCGCACCTACGTCGAGGCGGTGCGGACCTCCGGCAAGGCCCTCCTGTCGCTCATCGACGGCATCCTGGATTTCTCGCGGATTGAGTCGGGCCGCCTCGACCTCGCCGCCGCGCCCTTCGACCTCGCGGCCCTCGCGGAGGGCGTCGTCGAACTCCTGGCGCCCCGGGCTCAGGACAAGGGCATCGAGATCGCCCTCGATCTGGGCGAGGATTTCGCGGGCGCGGTGATCGGCGACGCCGACCGCGTGCGGCAGATCCTCGTCAACCTCGCGGGCAACGCCGTGAAATTCACGCAAACCGGCGGCGTCGGGATCGAGATCGCGCGGACGGAGGACGGTGTCGCCCTCACGGTGCGCGACACCGGGCCGGGCATTCCGCCCGAGCGGATTCCGCACCTGTTCGAGGAGTTCGAGCAGGGCGACGGCAGCGCCAGCCGCCGCCACGAGGGCACGGGCCTCGGTCTCGCCATCACCCGCCGCCTCGTCGCCCGCATGGGCGGACGGATCGAGACGGAGTCGCTTGTGGGGCAGGGCAGCCGCTTCACGGCCATCCTTCCTTTGGCCGAGGATGCTTCGGCGCCACCGCCGGAGCCGGTGTCCCTCAATGGACGTCGGGTGCTCATCGTGGCGCAATCGCCGTTCCAGGCGCCGTATCTCGCCCGCCGCCTGGTGCGCGCGGGGGCGCGCGCCGAGGTGGTCTCCATTGAGGCGGGCGCCCTCGCGGCCCTCGCGACCCAGCCCTTCGATGCCGTCATCGCCGACCGGTCGCTGGGCGATTCCACCGTGCGGACCCTGGCTCGGGCGGCCAAGGGGCACGGCGTGCGCTGCAGCCTCGTCCTGCTTTCTCCGTTCGATCGACGGGAATTCGGGGCGCCGGGGGCCGCGGGCTTCGATGGCTACCTCATCAAGCCCGTGCGCGCCCGCTCCCTCCTCGACCGACTGAAGGCGCCGGCAAGTTCGCCCTCGGCGGCCGCGGAGCCCGCCGTCGATGCCCCGTCGGAACCGGCGCCCCGCTCGGGCGCCCGGGTGCTCCTCGCCGAAGACAACCCCATCAACGCGCTCCTGGCCACGAAGGCCCTGGAACGCCTCGGCGCCACCGTGGTGCCGGCCCGCGACGGGCTCGAAGCCGTCGCCCTGTTCGAGGACGGCCGCTTCGACCTCGCCCTCGTGGATATCCGTATGCCGGGCCTCGACGGCCTCGAGACGGCGCGCCGCATCCGGGCCCTGGAGGCGGCGCGCGGCGCCCGCCGGCTCCACCTCGTGGCCCTCACGGCCAATGCCGGGCGTGAGGACGAACGGGCCGCGCAGGCCGCCGGCTTCGACGATTTCCTGCCCAAGCCCCTCAACCTTCGCGCCCTCCCGGCGCTCCTCGACCGGCGGTCGGACGCCGCCTGACGGATCGGCGCGTTGACACGGGCCCGCCGCCACGCGCACACGGATACCATGGTCGCTCCTTCCCCCTTCGCGGCTTCGACGCCGGACCCCGCCTCCGCCCGCACCGACCGAACCGTGTTGGGCGGCATCGCCGCGATCGTTCTCGCCGCGGTGCTGATCGGTACCCTAGTCCCCGCGCCGCACCGGCCCGTCGCCGTGGCGCCGAGCGCCGACCTCACCTGCGCCGAGTGGGGCGACGGCTGCCGGGTGTGTCAGCGTCAGGCGGACGGCCCCGCCTGCTCCCTGCCGGGCATCGCCTGCGTGGCGGGCGAGATGCGGTGCCTGCGCCGCACCGGTGACTGATCCGGCCGGTCCGGTATCCGTGCCGACGTTTCGGTTCGCTCCGAGCCCCAACGGTCGGCTCCACCTCGGCCATGCCTTCTCGGCCCTGCTCAACGCCCGCTTGGCCGCGCGTTTCGGCGGCCGTCTCCTCCTGCGAATCGAGGATATCGATCCTGGCCGCTCACGCCCGGACCTGATCGCGGCCGTCATCGACGACCTCGCCTGGCTCGGGCTTCGTTTCGACGGGCCGGTCCGCCGACAATCGGAGCAGATGGACGCCTACCGGGCGAATCTTGAAAGCCTCGCGGCCCGGGGCCTCGCTTATCCGTGCTTCTGCTCGCGCTCGGAAGTGGCGGCGGCGGCCAACCGTGCGGAGGCGATCCGGCGCGATCCCGATGGCGCACCGCTCTATCCCGGCACCTGCCGCCATCTCACGGAGGGGGCCGTCGCCGGCCGCCTCGCGCGGGGCGAACCCCATACCTGGCGTCTCGCCATGGACCGGGCCCTGGCGACGGCTCCGGGGCCCCACCGCTTCACCGCCTTCGATACGCAAGGGCCGGAGCACCTCGCCCCCGCCGACCCCGCCCGCTGGGGCGACACCGTCATCGCCCGGCGCGACGTGCCGACAAGTTATCACCTCGCCGTGGTGACCGACGACGCCACGCAGGATGTCAGTCACGTGGTGCGCGGCGCCGATCTCCTCGCCGCCACCGACCTGCATGTCCTTCTGCAAGCCCTCCTCGGGCTCGCTTCCCCCCGCTACCACCACCATTCCCTCTTGCTGGACGCCACGGGGGCCAAGCTCGCGAAATCCCGTGGGTCCCAGAGCCTCGCGGACCTGCGGGCGCAGGGGACCGAGCCGCAGGCCCTGCGCGCGAGCCTCGGCTTTTCCTGAAGGCCCCCTCCTGAAGGCCCCCGATCCCATCCGGGGTTCCCGAAGGGATCATCCCCTCGGCGGGTGTCGGGCAGAGCCCGACCTTTTCTCCGAGCCTCCCATGCGGCTCGAATTTCCGTGACGAGGCGGTGTATCACATCGGAAAAATCACGAGGGAGAGACCCAAGCCCGTGTCCGACCGCTTCAACGCCGCCGCCCATTGCCTGTCCGAGAACGCCCGCCTGCGTCCGGACAAGGCCGCCCTCGTCATGGCGGGCGCCGACGGAGCGAGCGCGATCCTCACCTTCGCGGAGGCGGACCGGGCCGTGCGCTCCATCGCGGCCGGGCTCCTCGGCCTCGGCCTCGAGCCCGGCGCGCGGGTGATGGTGCGCCTCGGCCACGAGGCCGACTACGTCCTCACGTATTTCGCGGCCCTCGCCGCCGGCCTCGTCGCCCTGCCGGCCTCGCCGCAGCTGACGCCGGCCGAGGCGGCGTTCCTGGCGGAGGATTCCGGGGCCGCCGTGATCGTGGCCGGCGCCGACGTTACCCTCGATCCGGACGATGTCGTCGGCCGCATCGTCCTGCGCCCCGCCGATATCGCCGCCTTCAAGGCGGGGCCGCCCCTGCCGGCCTATGCCGACACGGCGGCCGAAGACCAAGCCATCCTGGTCTACACCTCCGGCACCACCAGCCGGCCGAAGGGCGTGCGCCACGCCCATCGCTCCGTGCGCGGCCGGGCGCCGATGCACGCCCACTGGCTCGGCCTCACCGACACCGACGTGATGCTGCATGCCGGCACCCTGAATTGGACCTACACCCTCGGCGTCGGCGTCACCGATCCGTGGGCCTGCGGCGCCACCGCCGTGCTCTACGACGGCCCGCGCGATCCCGCCTTGTGGCCGGCCCTCATCGCCCGCCACGGCGCCACGATCTTCGCCGCCGTGCCGAGTCTCTACCGCCAGATCCTCAAATACGCGGACCTCGCCGCCCACGATCTCTCGGGCCTGCGCCACGGCGTCACGGCCGGCGAGGCCCTGTCGCCGGAGCTCCTCGCCGCCTGGGAGGCCGCCACGGGCAAGCCCCTCTACGAGGCCCTCGGTATGAGCGAGATCTCCACCTACGTCTCCAGCGGCCCGACCATTCCCGTGCGGCCGGGCTCGCCCGGTCGGCCCCAGCCCGGGCGCCGCGTCGCCATCCTGCCCACGGATGGACCGCCCGAGCCGTTGCCGCCGGGAGAAATCGGCCTCCTCGCCGTCCATCGCTCGGAGCCGGGCCTCACCCTCGGCTACTGGAACCGGCCGGACGAGGACGCGGCGGTGACGCGGGGCGAGTGGTTCACGGGCGGCGACCTCGCCCGCCTCGACGCGGACGGCTACCTCTGGTTCCACGGCCGCAACGACGACCTCATGAACGCGCTCGGCTACCGGGTGTCGCCGAGCGAGGTCGAGGCGGTGCTGGCGCGTCATCCCGATGTCGCCGAGGTCGGGGTGGCCGAACTCGCCGTGCGCGCCGACCTTAGGGTGATCGCGGCCTTCGTGGTTCCGAAACCCGGCGCTACGTCCGAGGCCGCCGACCTCCTGGCCTTCTGCGGCCAGCACCTCGCCGCCTACAAATGCCCGCGCGAGGTCCGCTTCCTCGACGCCCTGCCGCGCACGCCCAACGGCAAGGTCCAGCGCCGACGCCTGGGGCAGACCTGATCCGGCGGGGGCTAAATCGGCAACCTCGCGCGGCGCCTGGCGACTCGACCGGAATTCGCACGAGGTTGTGGCCGGGGAGGGGGCTCGCTAGAGCGGGGCGCCTCCCCCGCAAGGATCACAGACCCGATGTCGGCTCCGCGATGACCGCGCTTCCCCTATCCGTCTTCATCATCGCGAAGAACGAGGCCGACCGCATTGGTGCGACCATTCGGGCGGTGCGGGACCTGACCGACGACCTCGTGGTGGTGGATTCCGGCTCCACCGACGGCACGCAAGCCGTTGCGACCGCCCTCGGCGCCCGAGTGATCCACAACGACTGGCCGGGCTACGGCCCGCAGAAGCGCTTCGCGGAAGACCAGTGTCGCCACGTCTGGCTCCTCAACGTCGACGCCGACGAGGTGGTGCCGGCCGATCTCGCCGCCGCCATCCGGGCCACCTTCGCCAAGGGCGAGCCGGCGCACCCGGCCTACCGCATCGCCATCGCGGAAATCTTCCCCGGCGAGGGTCGCCCGCATCCGTGGGCCTACCGCCTCACGCCCGTGCGGCTCTACCGCAAGGACCAGGGCCGCTACGCGCCGTCCCCCGTCCACGACCGGGTCGACCTCGCGCCCGACGCCTCCGTGGGCCGCCTGCGCGGCGTGATCCACCATTTCTCGGTCCGGTCCCTCGGCGACCAGCTCGACAAGCTCAACCGCTATTCCGATCAGCAGGCCGACGATCTCGCCGCCCGCGGCGTCACGATCCCGACCTGGCGCCTGTTCGTCGAACTGCCGGGCAATTTTCTCAAGGCCTATGTGGGCCGCCGCCACTTCGTGCGCGGCACCTACGGTTTCCTCACGGCCATGAACTACGCCATCTCGCGCCACCTGCGCGTCGCCAAGCACTACGAGCGCCGCCGCGCAGATTCTCACGCAAACCCCAAATCCCGGCTTGACCATTCCGACGCGAAATTCTAGATCGACGGCCTGCGGAGACGTGGCCGAGCGGCTGAAGGCACTCGTTTGCTAAATGAGCGTACCCCGAAAGGGGTACCGAGGGTTCGAATCCCTCCGTCTCCGCCACTCTAAGTCGTTGAATTTATTGATGTTTTATGTCGTGGTGCGGGAGCATCATGGCACAGGGCCCTGTCACAGCCTGGACCCCGGTCCAAGCGCAGACCCTGGGCGCCTGTGTACGTCGTCAAGCGCGGTGACCGTTTCTGGTTTCGTAAGATCGTCCCGGTAGACCTCGTCGACGTGCTCGGCATCGCCGAGATCCGCCGGTCGCTGCGTACCGCCAGTGCCCGCGAGGCACGACGGAGGGCGCTGGACGTGCTGGTCAGGGTCGAGGACGTCTACGAGGTTCTCAGGTCCGAACGGCCCCTGCGCCCCGCCAGGGACGTGGCAATGGCGCTTCTCGAACAGGCGCTTTCCACGAACGAGGGCACACCGGGTTCCTTCGAGGTCAGGGACCGGACGCTTCGGGATGCGCGGGGGGCCATGCGACGGACCGGGGACCGCGACGTCTCGGTCGGTCGACCCGCGGATGCCGCCGGCCTCGGCGAGATCCGTACCGACGACGTCGTGACCGCGGTCGAGGCTCTCCACCTCCTCCGGCGCGAAGGACCCAGGGGAGAAGAAAACAGGATTGCGGTTTCGATCCTCGAAGCGGTTGCGAGGATGACCCAGGGGGGCCTTCCCGATACCGTGCAGGGCCTGGAGGACCTCGACGGAGCCCTCGAAACGCTGGCGACTCTGCGGAGCGCCGAGTCCGCGCTCGGGAACCCGGCGACGTTCGAGGCGTTTCGGGCGCTTTTCGCAGGCTTGATGCCGCCTCCCGCACCGGCCCGCGACGACCCGTCCGTGAAGGAAATCGTCGCATCGACGCTTCGGGACGAACTCGCGCGCAGCGAGGCGGAACGCTGGTCCGCCATGCCCGTCGCAGACGCCATCGCGCAGTTCGTCGCGGAGGAAAGCAGCAAGCGCGGCGGGGCCAAGCATCAGCAGGATGTCCCCCGGCGCCTGGCGTCGTTCCTCACCTGCGTCGGCAACAAGCCGATCCGCGACGTTTCACGGGACGACGCGAAGGCCTACAGGGACCTGCTAGACCGGGTCCCCGACCGATTCGTGCAGCGGTTCAAGACCTACGACCTGCGTGAGGCCATCGCCGCGAACGACAAATGCCGGGTGCCCAACCCGGCCATCGGCAGCGTCACCGTCGATCTCAAGTACCTCGGCCCCGTTCGGCGGATGTTCGAGTACCTCGTTCGGGAAGGACTGATCGCCTCGAACCCGTTCACCGACATCCGGTCGCGGCAACAGGAGCAGTCCGGCGCCAAGTCGAAGCGCCTCCCGCTGAAGACCGCCCACATCAACGGGCTCCTCGCCCTGACCTCGAAGGAACCGGTGCTGTCCGCCACCTACTGGCTGCCCATCATCATGCTCTTCAGCGGCGCCAGGCCGGGCGAGCTGGCGCAGTTGAAGGTCGGCGACCTTAGGGAGGACTACAACGGTCGGCCCCACCTGAACGTGCTCTGCCTCGATGATACCGAGAACGAGGAGCCGGATGTCGTCCCGCTCCGCAAGGGGCCGAAGGAAACCAGGACCGTGAAGACCCATGCCGGTCACCGGTTGGTGCCGGTGCACCCCATGCTCGTACGGATGGGGATCCTGGACCTGTTCGAACGCCGACGCCGGGTGTCGGACGTCAGGGGACAGCTCTTCGGGGACGTGGCCCCGAACGCCCACGGGCATTACAGCGCGGCCGTGACGCGACGCATCAACCGGCGCCTCCGCTCACTGGGCGTGGAGAACAAGCGGTTCGTGCTCTACAGCCTCCGCCACAACTTCATCGACGCCTGTCATGCCGCCGGGATGCCGGACGTCGCCCGCATGAAGATGGTCGGCCACCAGATGAACGGCATGGGAGGGGTCTACGGAAATCCCCTGCCTGAGCCGTGGGAGAGCGCCTGGATCGAGAAGGTCGCGTACGAGGGGCTCGATCTGGAGCCGTATCTGCGGATGGCATCCAAGATCCCCGCCCCGGGGACCCGAACTGCGCGGCAACGGACTTGGTAGGCCAGATCAGCCTTCCGCGGACTAAAGGCTGACCATCGTTTCGTGCAGGGTTCCCGCGGTTTGCCCGCGTGTGCCTTTCCAGAATGCCCAGCACCATCAAGCCGAAGGATTCGGTCACGCTGATCGGAAAGCGTGATGCTTTACGGATGCCCCGCAGCAATTCTGATTGCCGAATCGACCGGGGCGTTGAGAATGGCCACGCTGGATATCTGGATATCTGGATGGCTTCGATGGCTCGCAATCCACTTCCGGGGACGATACGGAAGGATGGGCGGAGGGCATTCTATGTTTACCTCTCGCCGCCACTCATACGCGAACTTAAGAAGGCTGCCCTCGATGAGGAGCGCCCGGCCTACGAACTCGTGGAGGAAGCCGTGGAAGCATTGTTGAAGAGCAGGCGGATCGCCCGCCCGGCTACGGACGGGGTCGCCTGACCGATGGCAATTCAGACCGTACGCCAGCTCTGCCGGATCTCGGACCTCGTCGACGACGACGGCCTGGTGGATCAGATCGCCAATCTGGACGATCTCCATCGGGGTATCGATGCGGATGCGTTCTTCCGGCGCAATCATTTCACGGAAGGCCTCAGTGCCCTCGTGCGCAACGGCTTCGACCGGCTGTCCGGGCGGTCGAGCGGCGGTGCGTTCTATCTCTCCCAGTCGATGGGCGGAGGTAAGACCCATTCGCTCATCGCCTTCGCCTTGCTGGCGCAGGACGACGGCCTCAGGCATCGCATCATTCCGAACATTGCACCCACCGCGACGTTCGGTGCGGCCAAGGTGGTGGTTTTCAACGGTCACCAGAACCCCGAGAACTTCCTATGGGGACTTGTGGCGGAGCGCCTCGGGCGACCCGAAACCATGAGCAGGTTTTGGAAGGACGGCGCCAAGGTGCCCGGCGTCGATGCATGGGAGGCGGCGCTTGGAACCGAACCGGTGCTCATCCTGCTCGACGAGCTGCCCAGCTACCTCCAGATGGCCGAGGGGCAATCCGTCGGCAATTCCACGCTCGCCGACATCACCATCGGAGCGCTGGAGCGACTGTTCAACGCGCTCACGCGTTTGCCGCGGGCCTGCGTGGTCGTCACGAACCTGATGGACGACGTCTTCGCCGAGGGGTCGGGACGCCTCAAGACGCTGATCAACAATCTCAACAAGCAATACGGGAAGTACGCCCACGCCATCACCCCGGTCCAGCAGAACAGCGGCGAGGTGTTCCAGATCATCCGCCGCAAGCTTTTCGACGACCTCCCGCCGGACGACGTGATCGACGAGGTGGCGCAGGCGTATGTCGACGAGCTCAACAAGGCCAAAAAAATCGACGACATTGCCTCCGTTCCGGAAAGCTTCATCCAGCGCATCCGCGAGACCTACCCGTTCCATCCCTCGATCCGGGACATCGTCGCCAGGTTCAAGGAGAACCCGGGTTACCAGCAGACCCGTGCCCTGATCCGCATCTTACGCCTGGCCGTCAGGAACGCATGGAAGTCGGACGAGCAGATCTTCCTGATCGGGCTGCAGCACCTCGACCTCAACCACGGCGGCACGGTCGAGGAGATCCGCAAGATCAACAACCACTTCACCAACGCGATCTCCAAGGACGTGGCGGATCGCGGCAACGCGCTGGCCGAGCTGATCGACGACGCGGCCGGCTCCACGACGGCGACGTCCGTCTCGAAGCTCGTCCTGATGGCATCGCTCTCCACCGCGGAGCAGCCGATCCTAGGCCTGCGGCGCTCGGACATCGTCGAATGTCTCGTAGACCCGCTGACGCGGACGTCGGCCATATCCACCGCGTTGGACAAGCTGAGCGGAACAGCGGAGTACCTATTCAAGGGCCCGGACGAACGCGTTTATTTCGGCCAGACCGCCAACGTGATCTCCGAGATCAATAATACCGCGACCAGCCTGACCGAGGAGGTCGTCGACAACGAGTTGCGCAAGAAGCTCGCCGAGATCTTCGAGCCGCGCTCGAAGGCTCTCTACCGGACCCTCGCGATCCTTCCTTCGCTCGACGAGATCAAGGTCCTTGAGGATGACGTGACGCTCATCGTCCTGGAGCGTTCGGCGAAGGACCTGCCGAAGGCTTTGACGGACTGGTGGGCCAAGCTGGATCGCCAGAACCGCGTTTTGGTACTCACCGCCGACCTTACCTCGCTCGGGACGCTGCGCAACGTGGCGAGGCAGATCCGCGCCATCACGATCGTGGAGAAGGCGACCCTTGCTCGGCACGGCAAGGACTCCACGCAATCCAAGGAGGTCGAGACCATTCGGGTGCGGGCGGCGAACTCGTTCACGTCGAGCGCGCGGGAAACCTTCACGACGCTCGTCTTCCCCGCCGAGCGTGGCCTGCGCGACTTCGGGCAGTTCCAGATGGTGTTCGACAACAACGATTATCGTGGCGAGGAGCAGATACTCGCCACGCTGGAGCAGCGCGGTAAGTTTTACCCCTCGGCAAAGGTAGAAAAGGAAATCAAGGCCTTGCGCGAAGAGGCTGAGACCGCACTGTTCGACGCGAACATGGTCCAGCGGTCAGAGCTGCGCAGGAAGGCTGCGGCCAAGCCGGGCTGGTACTGGCTGGCGTCGGGCGGTCTCGACTACCTTATTGAGGAGAGCGTCAGGACCAAGCACTGGCGCCTCCGCAACGACCTCGTCGAGAAGGACTATCAACGCGAGACCTCGGTGTCCGTGCGCCTCGATGGCCCGCTCGATGCCATGTTGGACAAAGGCATCTACAAGCTCGTGATCCTCCCCGAGGAGGCCGACATCGTCTACGCATCGGAGAGCGGCCCTCCCGATCCGAGCGTATCGGGCCGGGTCACGGGGCGGTCCTACGAGACGAGCGCCTCCCGCGTCTGGTTCCTCGGCGTGAACTCCAAGGGAGAGGCGATCACCGGACCGGTCCACGAATGGCTGGCACCGGTCCTGATGGCGGCCCATGCAACCTCCACGTCAGGGGGGTTGCAGGTGGAATGGACTGTGATCCCTCGCGCGGCCGAGATCCGCGCCACCTTCGACGGAACCGACCCGTCCCGCGGGACCGTCGTGACCCAACCCCTGTCCGTACCGCACGACGCATTCGAAGTCCGCCTGCTTCCGGTGGTGGACGGTCGTACAGGCGATGTGTCGGTGATCCGCCGCGCGGGATCTTCTCGTTTACCGTCCGAGCCTCGCGTCATCCGTGACGATTGGCCTCTCACTTTGCTCGAACGGCAGAAATTCGATTCCATCACCCGCCTGACCGATGCCCTCTCCGCGCTGAAGTCCGCCCACGGCTCGGCCGTGCACGGTGGCCAGGTCGACGTCGGCACCGAGGAGCCGGAGACCTTCGCCGACACCACGTTCGGGGATGACGTGGCGCTGCGGCCCGAGGCCATCGAGACGATCATGGCCACCTTGGCCGCCGCCGGCGGCTTCACGGCGACCCGCGCCAACGGCAGCTTCAACAGCATCAGCTTCGCCTCCGGCAAGGACTACAAGGTGTTCGCCGATGCGCTCGGGCTCGACTTCGAGCGGATGGCCTGGTCGCAGGACGAAGGTCGGTAGGGGACGAGAATGTCTGGTTTCGATTGCGCCGACCACTACCAGGAACACTGCTACCTCGTGCAGGTCCCCAGGACCGCAAAGGAAAGCGTGCATGTCTTCGAGGTCTATGGGCGACCGCCCAAGGCCACCGAGGATCTCTGGGCACCGGAGGTCACCCTCCGAGCCCAGCTTACCAAGGGCAAGTGGGACGCCATTTCGGCGGAGGTCCGCCTGGAATTCAACCGACGGCTCAAGCTTGAGCGTCGGAAAGCGGGAACCTGGTCACAGGGGGGGAACGGCGTCCAGCGCCTTCTGGGCAAGGAACTGCTGGTTCTGGTCTGGGCCGTCGAGCAGGATGTCGTATCGCTTGAGCAATGCGAGGTGGCGGTTCGCAACTGGCTCGGACTCAAGCCCGAAGAGCGCTGGTGGCTCTACACCATGACGGCGGCGGCGACCGGCTTCGCGCATCAGGTCGGAATGGGGTGGCGGGACGCTCTCACGAAGGCCCTTTGCTTCGGGACGAGGCGCGACGTGTTCTCCCTCGGCTCGGTGACTGGGCGCGGAACGCTCCCGCCTCGGCGCAATGACGCCTACGCGCCCGTGAAGGATGCTAGCCGAAAGAGGATCGAGTTCGCGGCGCTGCGCGCCATCGCGGCTAACGTCGAGGTCCTGGCATGAACGCCCGCGTGGACGGCCTAACCAATCCCGGCCCTGTCCCCCACTCCCTGCGGGATGCGCCCTCCTTCATCGAGGCACAATTCCCGGTCGGGCGTGTCTCGGCGGAATCCTTCAAGGAACGCTCGGCGGTGCAAGGGCAACTGCTCACAACCTTGGGGACGTACTGGAAGGGCCGCAAACCCTTGATCCTGGTCAGGGCGACCGTGCTCGGATGCCTGCTTCCCGCAACCGAGGATGCATTAGGGGATCTGCGTGTTTTCCTCCTGCTGATGGGCATGGACGACACTACGTTCGCACGCCGCATGACGAGCTTCCCGGCCAAGAAGGTTGACCCCGACTGGCCCGGCTATCTCAAGGTCATCGAACCGGGGGAGCCTCCCAAATGGCGTAAATCGCTTCCGAAGGTTGAGCGACAGGCGCTCCTGGCGCAGTGGCTGCTCACGCTTCCGTACGACCGGCGCCTGGACCTGTGCCTGAGGCCTGAGGATTGCCCGGAACGCGAGCTGCTCGAAGGGATCTGGGACGACGTGAACTCCCACCTTGGGACGACCGCCCGATCCGTGCACGAGCTAGTCCGCCAACTAGGCGTGATGCGCTTCGGACATCCGCCGACGCTCGCGGACCCCTTCTGCGGAGGAGGCTCGATCCCGTTCGAGGCTGCCCGGATTGGCTGCGAGGTGCTCGCGTCCGATTTGAACCCGGTCGCCTGCATGCTGACGTGGGGGACGTTTAACGTCGTAGGCGCCTCGGCCGAAACGCGGTTGGCGTTCGAGAAGGCTCAGAAAGACGTCGCCGCCGCGGTCGAGCGAGAGATCGCGGAACTCGGTATCGAGAATGACGCGAGCGGCAATCGCGCCAAGGCATACCTCTACTGCATCGAGACGCGTTGTCCGAAAACCGGGTGGATGGTGCCGGTCCTTCCAACCTTCGTCATCTCGAAATCACGCAACGTCGTCGCCACGCTGATCCCCGACCCTGTCAACCGCCGGTACGGGATCGAAGTCACGACCAGCGTCTCCGAAACTGACATGGCTCTAGCCGAGACGGGGACGCTCCGCGAAGGCCGGCTGGTACATCCGGCCAATCCCGAGCGTGACGGTGTCGCGCTCGGTGTCATTCGCGGTGACTACCGCGGCGAGGACGGTCGAGGGGCTAATCGTCTCCGTGCCTGGACGAAGGCCGGATTCATTCCCGAGCCCGACGACATCTTTCAGGAGCGGCTCTACTGCATACAGTGGATCGAGAAGGGTACGGTCGATAAGGCCCGCCAGACGACGTTCTTCTCCGGCGTGCGTGATGAAGACCTCGAAAGGGAGAGGAAGGTTGAAGCAATCGTTCGACGAAACATTGAGGATTGGCAGGCTGCCGGCTTGATCCCGGATCAGCCGATCATCCCGGGGGCAGAGACGGCGCGGCTGCGTCGGGAGCGCGGCTGGACCTACTGGCATCATCTTCTAAGCGCTCGGCAACTGCTGTACTTCGCACTTGTGTCCAAAAACATCCACGAACTCGAACCGAGGATGCAGACGGCGCTTTACCTCAATCTAGCCAAGGCTTTGGATTGGGGAAATAAGCTCTGCTACTACGGCACGGGTGCGGCGCGGGAATCAATCAGCCACCTGTTTTCGAATCAAGCCTTCAACACGTTTTTCAACTATGGCGTCAGGGCATCCCGGGGACTCAGCGAGCACATCCTAATTGATCTCGGGGATCTTCAGGAAATCCATGGTTCTGCCGTGGTCTCGAACCGCTCCGCGCTCGATTTCCAAGACGCGATTGACATCGGCGTCTCGGACCCGCCTTACGCCGACGCGATCAACTATCATGAAATTACCGAGTTCTTCATAGGCTGGCTACGGAAGCGGCCACCATCCCCATTCTCGGATTGGATCTGGGACAGCCGCCGAGAGATGGCGGTCAAGGGTACTGACGAACGATTCCGATCCGACATGGTCGCCGCTTACAGGGCCATGTCGGAACGCATGCCGGACAATGGCATGCAAGTCGTCATGTTCACACATCAGGACGTCGCCGTCTGGGCTGACCTTGCCGCGATCATGTGGGCGGCCGGTCTACGCGTGACGGCTGCCTGGAACGTAGTTACCGAAATCGCGAAGCCCTCTGGCGCCGGAAACTACGTACAGGGCACCGTCCTTTTGGTGCTGCGTAAGCGTCTGACCGGCACCAAGGTCAAAAAGATGGACATTGAGTACGAGATCGAGACGGAGGTCGACCGACAGCTTGCGGTCTTGAACGATCTCGACAACGATTGGACCTCGGAACGTCTCTACACGGACGGCGACCTGCGGCTTGCCGCCTACGCGGCGGCCCTCCGTGTCATCACCGGCTACACCCACATCGACGGTAGCGAGATCGGCGTCGACATCTACCGCAAGCTGGCCAAGGGCGAGAAGACGGTCATACGTAGTCTCATCGAGTACGCCGCCGAGGTAGCGAATAACAAGCTCGTCCCGGACGGGTTCCCGGAGACCCTCTGGCGGGACCTCGATCCCGCCTCGCGCTTCTACGTCAGGATGCTGGACGTCGAGGCGACCGGCGCCACCAAATACGCCGATTACCAAGATTTCGCTCGCTCGTTCTCGGTCCAGAACTACCACTTGTTGATGGAATCGAAGAAGGCGAACGCCGCTTCGCTTGCGGGAGCGGCGACCTTGAAGGGCGCCATGCTGGACGGCGAGGGGTTTGGCTCCTCGCACCTGCGACGTGTCCTGTTCGCGGTTCACAAGACCATGCAGAAGGACGATCCGAAGGAGGGCCTCGCGTACCTCCGAACGACGTACGAGGCGGACTATTGGGGCCACCGGATGAAGCTCATCGAGTTCGCCAAGTACGTCTCGACCAAGACGGCCGGGACCCGTCCGGACGAAAGCGCGGCGGCGGACATGATGGCCATGCGGCTGGAGGTGGACCGGCTGTAGGGGCGGTCCGGTGACGATCCTGCGTCATTCGTCACGGCGTGCGCCGCTCCGCGACATGCTCGCCGAGCGTTTGTCGCGAACACAGCGCTATCTGCGCATCGCCGGATACTTCCGGTCGTCCCTCCTCGAATTGGTTTCCGAGGAGATCGGCGGGGTCGACGAGATCCGCATCGTCTGCAACGCCGAGGTGGACGCGAACGATGTCAGGGTCGCACGCGCCGTCGCGGCAGGAGCGGGGGCGCTGTCTCAGGCGCTCGTCTCGGCGTGGATGGCCGACCGGACCGGCCTCGACGAACTCCTGGCGAAAGACCGGTATCGCATCCTGCACGGGCTCCTGGCGTCGGGACGGATGAAGGTTCGCGTGGTCCCCCGCGACGGCGGCAACGTGTTCCTCCACGGCAAGGCCGGGATACTGGAGTTCCGCGACGGTGGCTCGACCGCCTTCGTGGGCTCAATGAACGAGAGCGCGACCGGCCTGCGACATTCCTACGAGATCCTCTGGGAAGACGATGCGCCGGAGGCGACCGAGTGGGTCCGTGAGGAATTCGAGCACTTTTGGGCGCTCGGCATCGATCTGCCCTCGGCGGTGATCGAGCATATCGGTTCGGTCGCGGGCCGCTCGGAGTACGCATCCATCGAGGACGCTCGTGCAAAGGGGCACCTCTCCAATCCGGCGGCATCCCTCGGCGACCGCCCTCTCTACCGAACCGGTCAAATCCTGAGAACCTGGCAGAAGCGTTTCGTGCAGGCATGCGTGGACGACCATGCATTGCATGGGAAGGCCCGTTTCCTCCTCGCCGACGACGTGGGTCTCGGCAAGACCCTGTCGTTGGGCGCCGCGGCCCTCGTCCTCGCCCTCCTGTCTGATGGGCCGGTTCTGATCCTCTCGCCGGCGACCCTGACCCGCCAGTGGCAGACCGAGCTGGGGGATATGCTGGGGATACCCTCGGCGATCTGGTCGTCGACCCGCAAGCAATGGCTCGACGGCGACGACTTCGCGATCTCGCCCAAGGGGGATGCGTCCGCGGTCGCCCGCTGCCCGTTGCGTGTCGGGATCGTGTCGACAGGCGTGATCGTCAGCGGGGCCGACGACGGCGAGGCCATGCACCTGCGCGGGCGCCGATTCGGCGTGGTGGTGCTCGATGAGGCGCACAAGGCCCGGGCTGACCGTGGCGGGAAGGACGGCGGACGCGTCGGCGCGAAGCGCCTGCTCGACTTCATGGAGCGTGTCGCCGCCAACTCGGAGAACGTACTCCTCGGCACGGCGACGCCGATCCAACTCGACGCGGTCGAGATCCACGACCTCGTGGCACTCTTGTCCAAAGGTGCGATCCATGTCCTCGGCAAGGAGGGAAGCCGGGGATGGATTTCGGATACGTCCATCGAATACCTGACCGGCGAGCGTAGCTGGCCGACCGACCCGACCGATCAGTGGGGTCTCTTGCGGAACCCGCTCGCCCCGATGTCCGAGGATGCGATCTACAGGAAGATCAGGTCGCTGCACGGGATGTCGGCCGGCCAGGTGGACGGCCCGCGGTACGAGGACCTCTCCCGCGGCCTGAGGAGCCAGGTCCGTGCCGAGTTCGCGCATCTCGCCACGCAAACGAACCCGATCATCCGACGCGTGATCCGCCGGTCCCGCCCCATGCTGGAGGAGGCTGGCCTGCTGTCCCGGATCGAGGTCATGGTCCATCCCCGTCAATCGGACGGCCTTCCCTCCAACCTGTTCTCCGGTGCCGGACTGGAGATGGGCCTCTCGTTTCGGAAGGCGTACGACGCGGCGATCCGGTTCTGCGCGCTCTACGTGGCATCACGACCGGCCGCTGGTTTCATGAAGACCATCCTCCTGCGGCGGATCGGATCGTCCGTGGAGGCGGGGCTTAACACGACGCGGCTGTTGCTGCAGGGTGCGGAACCTCGTTCGATTGCCGAGGACGAAGACGACCTGCCGGACGTCAAGGCCGAACGCCTGGCCCTAATGCCATCGGAGATCACTTGCCTGCGGGAGGTCGAAGCGCACCTGCTTGCGGTCTCCCAGCGGGAAGGGCTGGATCCGAAGGTGGCCGTGATCGCGCATTACCTCCGGGAGGGGGGCTGGCTGCACCGGCACGGCATGATCGCCTTCAGCCAGTTCTACGACACCGCGGAATTCGTCGGACGGGAGCTTGCCCGCCTCTTCCCGGAGCAGCCGGTGGCGATCTATGCCGGCGGCGGCCGTTCCTTCGTACTGAGCGGAGGAGAGAGGCGACGCACCGACCGGAACGCCATCAAGGATGCCGTTCGTGACGGTGCCATCAAACTGGTCGCGGCAACCGATGCAGCCTGCGAAGGCCTCAACCTGCAGCGCCTGGGCTCGCAGGTGAACGTCGACCTGCCCTGGAACCCCTCCCGGCTTGAGCAGCGCAAGGGACGTATCCAGCGAATAGGCCAGACCCGCTCCACCGTCCACGTTGCCAACCTACGCTATGCGAACACCTACGAGGATGACGTCTACACCGCCCTCTCTGATCGTTTCGCTGACATATTCCAGGTGCTGGGACAGCTTCCGGATTCCTTCGAGGACGATTGGGTCGATGCGATACTCCGCGACCGGGATGCGGTGAAATCGTTTCCCGCACGCGTGAAGCTGACCCAACCTGCAGTCGAACGTCGCTACTCGCGGGACGTGGCCGGCGACGCGGACATGACTTGGGAGGCCACCGAGACCATCCTCTCGTCAAGGGACATAGCCGAATTCATGCGGAAGGGTTGGTAGCGTAATCCATGTGATCACTTCCCGGGGGGGCGGAGCGGGCGACCATGCCCGCTTCACGTACGCAGGTCGCGATTGCGAGCAGACCATGTGGGTTCCAGGGTCGGGTTCTCGCAAACCGGACGTGAGGGCTCGACCGGTTCGAACTCGTCCATCTGAGTTTGCGACATCCTTGGCATGCATGGAAGCCGGTCCGCCTGCCCCCAAAGCAGCATCAGGCGTATTCCCGCCGATGCAGGGGCCGTCCACTTCCAGCATCAGGTCGCATGGGGGCGGTGGGTGCAGGTCTCCGAGCCCAACCGGATGTCGGGCAGTCTTCTGCTGGCCCGACTGTGCTTCGTCACCGAGGCGATGAGTCGGTCACGATGTCCCGTTCCATCTTGCCTGGTCGCGATATCACGACCGCGTCGAACACCCGGTCCATTCGCCGGAGCCCTTCCACCAACGTCGCATGTCGTTCGGTGCGCCTGGAATCGTCCCAGACGAAGGGGATGAGCTTTTCCCATCGGGGATCGGTCGCATAGAGGGTATTGTCGGCCGCAAGCTCTTCGAGGATATCCGCGAAGCTCTTGCCCGGCCGCATGAACTTCACCTCGATGACGAGCTTCAGGCTGGGGATCGAAAGGTCCATGCGCGGGTTCTTGTGACCGACCGGCGCCGTGTACCCTTCCTTCTCCAGGTCGGGGAAGAGCGGCGCCAGCACCGCCCAGAGCAGGTTCTGGACATGGTACTCGTTCTCGATGCGCCACCTGACCGCGGCGGCGGATTTCGGGGTGGGCGAACGCTCCTCCCAGGTCCATTCCTGGAAGGAGCGAACCACCCCCTCCAGGACACGGACTACGTCCCTTGCTTCGAGGCGCCCGAGCCTGGCGGGCATGTTGCGGGCGCACAGGGCATCGAACGCCCTCAGCGCCAGTGCGGAACGGGCGGCGCCTCCCTCCCCGGGCGCCGGCCGCATGGCATTGCGCCATGCGGCCGGACCCACGGCCTCGTCGACGGGCAACAGCGCGAGGTCGGCGAGCGCCACCCGCGCCTCCGGCATCATCGATGATAGGTCAGGGCGTCCGGGGACCTGAAGGACATGCGTCGCCGCCACCATGAGCGACCGGTTGAGATCCGACAGGGTCTGCATGCCCGAACTGGTCACCGCGAGGGAGGCGAGCGGCGCCTGGGTCTTGCCATCCGTCCCGCGGGCACCGAGCGCCACGCCCAGCATCGAGATCCCGTCGATCTCAAGGGTGGGCTCCCTCAACGGGCGGTGCCAGGGCCTGTCGGCGAGCCACCGGATGCCTTCGACGAGGGTCGGGCGAAGCGCGTCCGGAAGCTTTCCCGCGGCAGCCGCGTAGCCGAGCGTCGCCACCTGCCGGAAGGAACGCTGCGTCGGGATGTCGAACTCGCGGGCAGCGTCGTCCGCGAGGCTTTCCAAGGGCCCGTGCTCGTCGAGTATCCACGACCGGAAGGCCAGCGACAGGGGAACGTCCGCATCCACCCGAGCGCCCTCGACTAGCCCGGCCCTGATGTCGGCGACCGTCGGCCCGTCGCTCATAGGAACCACGGTCGCCGCATGACCGGGTTGCCCATGACGGCGTCCCCGTCCCAGTTCGGGGTCCGTTCGAGCCCGGACAGCTGGCGGGCGATTTGATCCGCGTAGCCGAGCGAGACGGGCAGTCTGGACGGCGTGAAGGTCCGCCATGAATGGCAGGCGAAGTCCGATACCTGGCGACTCAGGGCGTACATGTTCCGGTACGTCGAGAGGTGGTGGAGCCGGAGCAGGACCGGGTCGGGCAGGCCCTGCCGCTCACCCTTGACCTCCTTGCGGCCGGTCAGCGTCACCAGCCATTCGAGATCGCTCAACTCGACAGCCTGGCCGCGTTCGGGCGCGAACGCGGCCTTGGTATCCGTACGGGCTTCGAGGTCGAACACCGTGAACGGATGTTCCTCGACGACGTGGAGGAAGGCGAAGTCCATCCGTGCCAGGCCGAGCCCCCTGACGGCTTCGACGACGGCATCCGCGGTCTCGCGTCCCAGTTGGGTGAAGGCATGGAACACGAGGCGGACGGGGTCGTTCGGACGCCATGCCTCGTCGCTGCGAACCCGTGTGACCGCCTCGACGACGACATCCCTGAGCGCCGCCGGCAGCCCCTCGTAGCCCACCGCGGACGTCCTGCTGTCGAGCAGGTACGTTCCCTGCGCCGTGAACATCGTCGCGATGCCGACAACCCGCTGGCCCGCTCCCCGGCGACCCTGCTTCTCGACGTGGGACCCCAGGCCGAAGACGAATTCGTGCGCGTTGCCGGGCGGGGCTTGCAGGAGCCACGGACGACCACCGAGCTTCGCGTATGTTCCGAGGGCCACGTTCGCCAGGGCGCAGGCGTAGGGGAAGTCCTCCATCTGCACCGTCTCGACGGACAGCGCCTGGACCACAGTTCCCTGCTTGAGGAACGCCGCCTTACCCATCCAATAGGGGCTGTCGTCGTACGGACGATCCTGCCACTCGCGCGAGACCTGCAACAGGGCGAGGTCCCACCGCTCGTCCCGGCCGGCGGCGTCGGCGTTGGCGGCGCGGGCCGCATCGGCGTAGTCGGTGCCGCCGTTCCCTTCCGCGGGAAAGAAGCGGACCTCCGGTTCTTCGAGGCGGAAACGCCCAACGAGACCAGTCGGATGCGGGGCGAGCGAGTTGGGCCCTGAACTCCGGATGTGCGGAAGGCCTTTCAGCAGGCCGTGGACGGCAGCTTCCATGCTGCGGCGATACCCTGCCTCGCACACGACCGCGATCCGAAGCTTCTTCCGGGCGAAACTCTCCCTATCGTAGGGACCTACCTCCTCCAGGCCCTTCTGCGCCCAGGACATGTTGGAGGCGCCGCCGGGATCGAACTGCAGCCTCGGCTTGTAGAAGCTCTCGACCCGCGGGAACGCGGGACCGTCGACGGTCTGGTCGAACGGGCCGTCGAACCTGAGCGGCACCCCGTCGGCGAGATGGAGGGCGTCGCACTGCGTCAGCCAGGCGATGGCCTTGCGAACCGTGTCGAAGGTGACCGCGCCGCCGTGCCACTTGGCCTCGGTGTCGGCAACGCGTTTCAGAACGTCGTCTGCACGGCCCTGCGTGAGCGCGGTGACGACGGCGATGAAATTGGCCCGCGACGGCTCCAGGTAGAGTTCGGCGTCGGGGACGGAGTCCTGGCCTTCCTCGTGATCCGCCAGGGTGATGATTCCAACGTCGTCGACGGCAAGGATGCGGCCGGCGTAGCCGAGCCGGTCGGAGATCCTGGGGTCCGACGCCTCCCGGACCGTGGACACCGTCTTGCCGACGAGAGGCACCCCGAGCTCGCGAAGCTCCGCGACGGAGGCATCGATGAAGGTGCGGAGACGGTGCGAACAGGTCAGCACGACCTGGACCGTCCCGCGGCGCACGAGCGGGCGGACATCGAACTCAAGGACCAAACGCTTCTTGAGCCATTCCGGGAGCCCGAGATCATCCGGTAGGACGTTCTCCCGACCCGAGCCGCCCGACTCGACGATCAACGGCCGCCGACGGGTCACCCGGTACCCCTTGTCGGCCCGGGTCAGCAACTCCCTGAGCACGGCCTCCCGAGCGAGCGCTGCGACGAGATTGGGATGTTCGGTTGCCTTCAATCCTAGCCTCGACGCCGGCAGGTCGGCGCCGGACGTGAGGGGGACGACGGCAAGGCGGTCACCCATCCGGAGAGGGTGCACGTCCTGGGGATCGCGATCCAGGAACCCGTGCAGGGCATCCCGTTCGTAGGGGACCATCGCCGCCGGTATGGTTCCGGCCGGCATGGCGATCCGGACCGCATTCAGTGCGAGGCGGGGAACCCGCCTCTCCCCCTGCTTGAACGCCATGCTCGCCCATAAGCCAAGGCACCGGACCCGACGCGACCAGCCCGGAATTCGGAACCGCGCGTCGATGCTTGGTACCTGCCGAACATAGCAGCCCGGCATGTTCAACCTAACGATGGTTCAGACCAACGACGCAACGAAGTGTCGAAGGCTGCTGTATCGAAGTCCGAAATGGAAGTGTGCTGCGGCGGCCGTCCCCGGTCCCATGGTCGCATTCCACCGCCTAATCGGCGGAGTCTGGGAACGCGGCAGCCAGTGCCGGCGCCCTCGACGGCCCACCGTCAAACCTGGGCGCATGCGATCCAGATTACGGCTTCAGGTGCGGAAATTTTGCCATGAGGTTTGCCGCGCATTTCGCGTCGATCCGATCCGATACTTGGATGTCCCGCCTCGTGCCCATATTCAGGTGGTTCGGAAAATCTTCGACGAAACCCGACGATCCCCAAACAGAAGGAAAGAGCCGATGTCCAAGATCAAGGGCAGGAACGACGGTCCGGGTGGCCGCAATGAACACTATGACGTCGGGTCGCGCCAGAACGTCCCCCGGCGGAACGTGGTGGCGGAGATCAAGCGCGGCGAGCATCCCGACACGCACATCGTCAACGTCAACGGACGTGAATATGCGCGCGACAATCCGGACGCATCGACGAGGGACAACGTGAACCGGGGCAAGTAGGGTTTCGCGACGGCTCCCTAGCCGTGATGCTCGATCCGGCATCGGCCCCGCCACCGTGCCTCCGAGCCTCATCGATCCTTTGAGGGATGGTCGACGGCGTTAGAGGCGGCATGCTGGCGGCGGACATACTCTTCGACGTGGATCCGGACAACTGGACCAAGACGACCGCTCGACTGGCGATGCCGTTCCTGTTGCGTTGCGCCATCGACGGTCGGACGGTCACCTACTCGGAACTCGACGAGACACTCCATGAGGCGCACGGCAGGGCGCGCATGCCGGTGCTACCGATCTACGGGCGCCCGGCCGGGCGCATAGGCGACGTCTGCGCCGCCTTGGAGCGGGAGCTCGGCGAGAGGATCCCGCCGCTGAACGCCATCCTGGTCAACAAGTCCGGCGTACCGGGTCGCGGCGCCGACTACTATCTGCGCAGAGCCGCCGGACGGTCGAAGGGCGGGTCGGGCGTAGCCGGGCGTCGGTCGTTGGCTCTTGCCACCATCGATGCGGTGCACGCCTTCGAGGGCTGGCGAAGGGTTGCCGGTAGCCTGGGACTGCATGTCCCTCCGTCGATCATGAGGCATGACGAACCTCTTGCCGTACCCAGCGGGACGGGACGGATGCCGGGGGGCGCGGAAAGCGCGGCGCACCGCGCATTGAAGGAACGCGTAAGATCGATGCCGTCGTTCTTCGCCGACTACGGCCGGTTCCCGAAAGGTCGGTCCGAGGCGCAACTTCCGTCCGGCGACAGGGTCGATGTCCTCTTCAAATCACGGTCTGGATTTCACCTGGCGGTGGAGGTGAAAACCGCCGACGCCCCGGACCACGAGCATGCGAAAGGCGTGTTCCAGGCCGTAAAGTATCGCGCGACGCTTCGAGCGCTTCTGCTGGTCAGGGGGCGGTTGCCGCAGGCGGAGGCGGTGCTCGTCCTCGGCCGTCGGCCGTCGGGGAACGTCAAGGCGATTGCGATCAGGCTCGGGGTCAGGATCTTCGTCGTCGCCTGAGCCTCTGCACAGGCGTCCTTCGTCGTGTTTGTTGGCGAACCCGGACCTAAGCCACCGGTTTTAATTCGCGTCTCGCCAACAAGCGCTCTTCCGATTTGTTCGCATTGCGCCAACAAGATGCCTGTGCTTTGTTGGCGGATAGGAAACAAAAGCGAGCGGGTTTGTTCGAGGATGACCAACAAGCTCTCGTCCGGTTTGACCGAGGCGGACGAGGTCCCGTCCTGCACCCATCGCCACCCCGTTGGGGGTTTCGCAAGGAAGCTCCTCCACGCTTGCCGGCATGGACGTCCGCGTTTCACTGATCGATTTTCGGATGGCCTGCCGGGCGGTCCACGAGGCCCATCTCGCGGGTCGCGGAGCGTTGGAGCGAAGTGCGGTGGCGTTCAAGGTCAGGCGCGCGGTCGTGATGGCGGCCATCGACCGCGTGGAGACGGCACTGGGTGGCATCCCGTTCTTCGAGGTCCGGGTCCGAAGGTCCGGGTTGCTGACACCTGCCGGCGACGCGTTCCGGCGCATGGGACCGAAGCTGATCCGAGCATGGGAGGCGCTGTTGCCGCAAGGGACGGACGCGGCCTCGGATGGCCGCAAGGATCGGGCCGATACACGGGGTGGGGCTGTGGCCCCCGTCGTCCGGGGGTCGGCGACGATTGCGGACCTGGTCGCGGCCGTCGGGCGGCAAGGTCGAAGTCTGGAGAAGATCGTCGCCCTGGCGGAGGCTTCCCGTCCTGATGCCCGCGCTGACGGAACCGCGCCTGCCGGGACCAAGGCCGCGGAGGCGATGAAGGTGGTGTTGGCGGTCCTGAAGGAGGCCGGAGCATCGGGCATCGCCAGTGGCGACTTGGCGGCAGCGCTTGAGGGTGCCGGCATCAAATCCGGTACTGCCGAGACGGCCAAGGCCGTTTTGCGAGGCGCCGGCCTAGCCCAGTGCGAGGGAAGACGCTGGTACGCGGCCGAGCTATGACAGGGGCGGGATCAGCCTCGCTAACGCTTTCGCAGGGCCAAAAATGACCCGACGGTTTCCCGACGGTTAGGATATTCCCGAGGGAAGCGGATCGAATTGAAGCCGATCAGACCAAACCCGCTCGCATCAAAATCAACGGGTTAGATCCGATTAGTTTCTTACCCATGAACAAGGATCCCCTCGAAGGCCAGGCCCCTCCCGACGGTTTCCCGACAGATGGCGTGCAGGCCCGGCTCGCGATCCCGGCGCCCTCATGGCTTCGGCGTCGCGAACCACACCTCCACCACCTTGAGCAGGAACCCGCTCAGGCCGACGGTCGCGGAGAACTTGGCCACCTCCAGCAGGACCCGCCGGTAAAGCGGCGTCCGTTCGACCCCGGCCACGACCAGCCGCCGGGTCGCCAACAGCCACCATACACGAACGCGGTCCCCGAGGCTCGGTTCACCTTCCAGGCTGGTGCACTCCATGTACGACACGAACGCCCGCCAGTGCCGCGCGGGCAGGCTTTCCCCCGTGAGGACGTGCGACCGGCGGACCCATTCCAGGAGGATCGCGTCCTCGGGCCTGCGGAACCCTTCCGACCTCGCCGGCTCCAAGGTGCACATGACCGTCCCGTTGTCGACGCGCTGGTAGACGAGGCGCGCGCCGTTCTCCGCCAGGAGACGCTCCTGGACCGAGGGAAACCGGTCCTGCCGCGGCACGAACTCACGCACGGCCTCGAACGGACGGGAACCGTAGAAGACCTCCAGCATGCGCCGGTCGATGCCGCCCATTGCACCGCCGGGCGTGATGCACAGGCGGTAGACCGGATCGAAGAACGCATTCCGCGGGTCCGCGTCGGCAAGGCGCCGGAACGTCGCCGGGGCCTCGCGGACGAAGAACTCGAAGTCCGACCGGCGTTCCAGTCGACGGGATGCGCGCGCCACCTTGGATACCTCTTGTTGGAACGTTAGGTGAACCCTTTATCCATACGGCCGGTCGCCGTCCACGCGGCGACCCGGCCTCACGGATGCCCCCCGTCCTTCGGTGGACCTACCGGGAAGAAGCCTGACATGCGCATCCCCGCAAGCCGCGGAACCGTGCTCGGCGCGTTCGCGGACGATGTCGACGGAGCGGGCTGGACCGCCTCCTGGTCCGACGTGACGAGCTGGCTGATGGAAAGGGCCGAGGCCCGGTTCGGGCCGCGCGATCCGCGGTGGTTCTTCACGGGGCTGGAGTTCGCCGACGTCGAGGCACCTACGACCTACTACCCGGCGAACCGGCCCTTCCACGTCGGCATCCGGCTGACGGCCGCCGCCGCCGCCTCCCCGGCCGAGGCCTACTTCCAGCTCGCCCACGAGGTCGTGCACCTGCTCGGCCCCTCCCCGACCCATGCCAAGGCCAACGTGCTTGAGGAGGGGGTGGCGACCGTCTTCCAGCAGGAAACCGTGGCGGCCGTCGGCCTCCCGGCGACCGTCTCCCACCCCTCGTACCTCGCCGCCGCCGGGAAGGTCGCTTGCCTGGAAGCGTTTGCGCAAGATGCCGTCCGCTCGGTCCGCGCGCTGTACCCGGACCTGCGCGACCTGACCGAGGACGAACTCGGCCGGATCGTCCCGGGGTTGCCGGCCGGGCTGGCGGGCGCGCTATGTTCCCCGTTCCGTCGATGACCGCGGGCGGTCCTTCTTCCGCCCCGCATCGGCGTCGGCGGTTCGCCGGACGGACGCGACGATGCTCTCGAACAGGGGCCGGACGCGACAGGATGGATGCGATGACGAGGTGCCAGTGACCTTACCCATGCCATCGGTGCCGACCCGGGAAGGGATCGAGAAAGGGAGCGTGGTCGAGGCCGCGAATCTCGACTTCAAGCAGCGGGTCGACCTCGACGGCGACCGCGGCAAGACCAAGCTCGTCGACGACGTGGTGGCCATGCTGACTGCCGGGCCGGGCTACCTCGTGATCGGCGTCGCTGAGGAGAAGGGCCGCTTCCGCCACTTCGAGCCGATCAGGGAGGACCGCGACGCGTTCGAGCGTCGCCTCACCTCGGTCCTGCTCGACAACATCGACCCGCGACCGCTTCGGCTGTCGATGAGCTCCTTCGAGGTCGACGACGGCTTCGTCGCCGTCCTGCACGTGCCATGGCATGGGCGCCGCGCCTTCCAGAACCGCATCACCGGCGGGTTCCTCACTCGCACCGGCGCCCGGAACACGCCTCTGACCCGCGACGAGGTGCGGGCGCTGTTCACGCCGGAGGAGCGGTTCGCCCGGGATGCCGTCGCGCTCTGGGAACGCGAGGACGCCCGCTGCGTCGAGCGCAAGCTGATGCAGGAGGACGGCCCGACCTTCCACCTGTCCGTCATCCCGGAGGAGCGCTACGAGGCGGGGCGTCCGGCATTCCATCGCGGCACCGGCGCGTTGCGGGGGGCTCCGCTGTTCCATGGGCGCGGGACGGTGCTCCAGGCGTGCCAGGACGGCTATGAGGCCCTGGAGCTCACCTTTCGCGAGAACCGCTCGATCACGCGCGTTTTCGTCGATTCCGACTGGTCGCTGTACGTCCAGGTCGTGCACCCCTTCCATGCCGACCACGAACGCGTGACGGTGCGCGACTTCGGCAAGGCGCTTCCCGGCTACATGGCGGCCCTCGCCGACATGTTCCGCGACGACCTCCACGGACCCTTCTGCGTCGCCATGGCCGTGCGGAACCTGCACCGGAACCCGAAGGTCGGGTCGGTCTTCACGAACATCGACAGCATCGTGGCACGCCCGGAGATGGTGGACCGCATCGACGACCCGGGATTATCCGAACGCTTCGCCGACGCGCTGGTGCGGGGCTCCCGCTACGGGTGACACCCTCCGCCTGGGACGAGCCCATGCCCTCAGGGCGCGGGCGTCGAGTCCTCCGCCGGAAGGCGATCCGCCACCTTCTCGAAGAGTTCACCCTCGTAGCGTTCGAGGTCGTCGCCCCCCATGCCGGCGATGCGGGTCCGATCGTCGTCGTCGACAGGTCCCAGAAGCGAGAGCAGCCTCAGGACGGAACGTACCATCTCCTGGTGCCGTCCCTCCTGCCATGAGCGTCTCGTGACGGGATTGCGCTCGTAATCAATCTCGATAACGTCGGTGACCATCTCCAGAACCTCCTGCGGCAAGCTTTCCCGGTCCATCCTGAACTGCGTCATGAGCGTGAACAGTTTCAGCGCCCGCGCTTGGTCCTCGTCCGGGAGCTTCCTCAGACCCTCCGCCACGGCGATCAGCCGCCGAGGCTCGGGCGTGAGCAGGCACGCCATGATCCTATCATTCACGTTGTCCGACGCGAAGAGGGGTTCAAGGTCCAGATCGGCCGGGGTCAGTACCTCGAAGCTCACGGGATGCCCGGCGACCATCGCGATCACGGGTGCGGGCGCGGACACGTCGTCCAGACGGACCACATGCTGCACGATCACCCTCGACTTATGTATCTCCTCAAGGCCGGTGTGGGTGTCGACGAGCCGTCGGCCGAGTTCGGCCTTGTGCGAGGTCTGCCACTCGGCGTTCCAGACGCGGTCGTCCACCAGACGGACCACCAGGTCCCCGCGCAGCCGCACCGTGTAGGTTATCTCCGTGGCGAGGTGCTCCGCGATGGGCGGCAATCCGACCATGCGGGGAAGCTCGCGGCATTGCGCCGTCAACTCGCGCAGGAAATCATCCAGGGTCAGCTTGGACGAAGGTGGGATTGTGATCGTGGCCTTGGCCATGGACGATATCCGTTCCCGTCGCGTCATCATCAGGTCCGCCGATGAGAACCACCGGCGGTCCGAGTTGCCCAACCGAACCCAATCCCGGGTTCGGCTTCCCGGAACGCCCGTGATCGCACGGGACCAGGTGGGGCCGCGTCTAGCGCTGCCGATTTCCCCGGAGGCCGGCCGGCTCATACCCGACCCGTGACCTGAGGCTCGCGCCGTTCGCACGGGCATGGTCACGCTTGCGCCGCTCCGTGACCGCCGGGTGCACGCGCGGCGGGTCCCCGGCCGGAGGCGCCTGCACGTCGGGCGCGGCCATCGGCTTGGGAATGCCGAAGAAGGTGGCCGCCTTGACCCCTGCGCCGATGGCCAGCGCGTCGGCGGCGGCGTCCTGGCCTTCCAAGGTCCATTGCCCGTAGATGCGCACCATCGTCTGGATGCTCATCCCCAGCAGGTCCGCCGCGGCCCGCACGTCCACGCGGGCGATCCGCAGCCAGGTCGCCGCCGTATGCCTCAGGGTGTGCCTGATGACGTCCTTGCTGATGCCGGCATCGGCCATGACCGCCTCCCACAGCCAGACGGGGGTGGACAGGTATTCCTGCCCGTTCGGCTGATGGAGAACGTGGTCGATGCCGGCGGCCCTGTCGCTCTTCCGCCAGCACGCCATCGTCGATGCGAGCTTCCGCGAGATGCGGGAACTCGCCCGGGGCTTCCCGATGCTCGGGTCGCGGCCGAACCCGCGCCGGTGGATGTAGCGCCCGTCCACGTCGATGCAGCCGCCATCCGCGGAGCATTCCCAGCGAAGCTCTCGCATCGCCCCGCTGCGCGTCCCGGTGTAGAGGCCGAGGGTCACGAGGCGACGCATGACCTTGCGGTTGGCGATCGTCTCGGGGTCGCGCATGACGTAGCGGGTGACGACCCGGCCGTCGTCGTCGACCACCGTCTCACGCATCCAGTCCTGCGTTGCCGCATCCCAGATCCGACCCCGGATCGCCCACATGATGCGGGCGACCTCGGAACGCCGCAGCCATCGCGTCCGGCCGGGGCCGGACTTCGGGAGGTAGACCTCCGGGTGCCAGGCGAGGGCGTTCTCGTCGGCATAGAGGTTGATCGCCTTCTTGAGTTCGAAGAGATCCTCGCGGGCGCTGGCCTCGGTGGCCATCGGCGCATCCGGATTGCCGGGCCGGTAGCGGGCGTCGGGCTGGCTCGTGCGCCAGTCGATGAACGCCTTGCACTGCGCGGTCGTCACCTCCTTGAAGACGGCATTGCCGAAGAACTTCGCCAGCGTCGCCAGCCTGGTACCGAGCTCGGCGTACTTGACGTGCTCGCGGTCCGGCGCGGTTCGCGAGGGGCGCGCCGCGTCGAGGAGGTGCGCGAGCGCCGCGGCGACCGGCACCATCCTCGGACCGACGATGCCGCGCTCCCGGGCGCCCTTCTGGAGCTTGTACAGGTCCAGCAGCGTCTCGGCCTCGGCCCGGCGTTCCGGCGGGAGCCGGGTCGAGATCTCGTCCCGCCCGTCCCTGATGTACAGGATGACCTTCCTCGACTTGCCCCTGGAGGTCCGCTCCACGAGGTGCGGGGCCTGCGGAGGGGGACCGCGCCTCCGGTCCATCTCGGGGATGGCCGCGGCCGTCGTCATCAGCGCGACGCGGATGTCCTCGGCGGCGCGCGCGAGCGCGCCGACTTGCATGGTCTCTCTCACGATTCTAGAACCTACTCTCCTGTGCCCGCAACCGTGCGGGCGTTTCGGGAGGCGGACGCGGGGCGGATCTTCCTGCAAGTTGACACGCGCCCCGTGTCCGCCGACTTGCCGCCCCGCCCACCTACGCGGAGGGCACGGCAGGCCTCTTCGTCCCGCGCCTTGCGCGCGAGCGGTTTCCGCCGAGCCTCTTGGCTTCGGCCAGCTTCATCTGGAGCAGGGCCTGGGGCGATGCCTCGGCCCGGTCCAGCCCCTTGTCCATGACGCCGACCTCGTCGACGCCCATCCGACGGATCGCCATCGGCGTGGTGAAGAACTTGCCCGCCACCTTGGTGACCGTCAGCGTTCCGTCCCGCTCGGCCGTCCGCAGGGTATTCGTGGTGATCGGGCCCGCCGGCCAGAACAGGGCGGCGGCCTCGGGAAGGGTCAGCAGCTCGTCATCGGCCCACTCCTCCACACGCGGCCGGTCGGCGATCCTCGGAGGGATCCGGGTGGATCGCCCGGCCGGCGTTCCTGCGCGAGGCAAACGATCTCCGCCTCGGGAGTCAATCGGCGGCGCCGGCGCATCGGCCGATGCAACTCGCCCCGGCTCATCGCCCCGATTTCCCCCACCCTCCCCGCTCTCCGTATCGGAAGTCTCGTCCTTGCCAGCGGCGACGACGGTGCCGACGCAAGCGTCTGCGTGACCGGCGGAAATCGTCGCGGTCGCGTCCTCGGCCCGGTCCTCGACCTGACCGCGCCAATCCTTCAGCGATCCTTGCGACGGGCCGTTGCGAGCCTCGGGTCCCGAAGGATCGCCGTAAGGATAGGCAGCGCCGGACCCTGCGACATCTCGGCACGAATAAATCGTGCCAGGCGCCTGGACTTCCGACCCCGAATCCCAGCCCGAGCCCGTCGGCAGCGGTGACGCCGTCCTGGTTGATTCGGGGGCGGCCAAGGCCGGCGAAGTCACGTTCGTCGCATCGGATCGAGGCGGCGCCTTCGCGAGGTGGGTTGCCACTACCGGGTCCACGGGCGGGAGCCCTGGGGATGCCACGCGTGGCATCCTCTGGACGGCATCCCCTGGGATGCCGGCCATGGCTGGCTCTATCCCTTCGATCTTCCTGCCCGTGTCATCCCGGTACGCCCTCGGGACCGTGGGGTTCCTGGCGGTCGTTCGGTTCGCCGTCCCAGCTTCCCGTCCATCGGGGTTTGGCCTTCGCAGCGGATCGGCCTTGGTCGGCGGGATGACGTGAACCGCCCGCAGGATGCGTGTGATGACCGTGAACACGGGTGAGCCTCATGGTTGGTGGAGGCTGGAGTATTCCCGTTCGTTCCGGTTTCTCAAAATCCCGGTCCACCGACGTGGCTATTGCCGCGACCGCAAGCCATGGATGTCATCCCTTAGTTCGAGGCAAGACGGTCGCCAACCCAACGCAAAAGAACGAATCGCCCCATTCGAACGGAAAGTCCGATCCGAACATTGATCGGCCCGATCAACGCCGCCGTCCGGGTGACGCGATCACTCGGAGGCCGGCGGGATAACAGGTAAGGTTCGTAAATCCCATTGCTAAAATTTTATACGAGTCGGGATTTAGCGCGAAAGTTGGCATCCCGACCCTATAAGAATTGTCATCCCACTAGGATTGAATGGCCTCGGTGCTTTCATGGACCTTGAGAGCCGGTTTCGGTTCGATTCGGTCGCGAAGGTACGCATATGCCGTTCGATTGGCTAAAACGCCGGCTCACCACCCCGGACGTTTCCCGTCCCCCGACCGACATCGGTGGGGATGACGGTACCGCAACCGCCCGCATCGCGGCGCCGCGGCCGACCGGGCCGTCCAGGCCGGTGTCGCTGGCGACGGCGACGCGGGACTATGCCCGCGCCGTCGAGGGGGGCACCCTCGACAGGCTCGGCGTGGACGCGCATCGGCGCCTGTTGCTGGCGATGGGCCCGGAGATCTGGGCTTGGCAGCGAGCGCGGAAGCTGACCTCGCAGACGCCGTGGCGGGCGAGCCCGAACCGCGGTGAACGTCACGAGCGCCTCAGTGCGATGCGCCAGATGATGGACGATCTCACGACCTGGGAGCAGGCGCTCGCCACCCTCGATGCCGAGGCCGGCCGCGCCCGGTTCTACAACGGTCCCGTCCCGCCGGACCTGGAGGTGCCCCCCGCGGTCATGCGGTTGATCGAGGCGCGCCGGGCCGCGGCCGAGGAGCGGGCGGCCCGCCGGAAGCCCCGTTCCGACGAGGGCGGGGGCGGGCCCGCGCTGACCCCGGACGCCGCCGTCCGCCACCCGTAGCCGACCCTTGTCGGGTCCGAGGACCCGGCCACAGTGCCAGAAAGCCCCAGGAAATGAACCACGCACCGTCCAGCGCACGCCCCGCCCGTACCCTCCCCCCTGCATCGTCCGCCCGACCGGCGGCGCCACGTCGCGGCCTCCATGTTCGCTTCGTGACCCGGATGACCGGCGAGCTCAGCGAGGCGGTGACAACGTTCGCCCATCGCGACGGTCTGACCGCCGGGGCGTGGGTACGGCGCCTGCTGCTGGACCGTGTCGCGATGCAGTCGCCGGACGACGCGCGGAGCGGGCGGCCGATCCGCAGGCCCGAGGAAGACCATGCCGCCATCGCCGCCGCCATACGGCATCTCGCCCAGGTCAGCACCGCCCTGTCCGTCCGCGACGAGGCGTCGGCGAAGTCGGGCCTGCACGAGGCTAGGTCGCTCCTGATCCCGCTGGTCGTACGCCGACCCGCCCCATGATCTCCGGGGCGACGCGCGGGTCGGGCCGAGGGGATGCCCTCCCCGCCCACCTGCTCAAATCAGAGAACGAGGTGACGGTGATCCCGGCGCGTGGCCTGGGCAGTACGACGTTGCACGATCAGGTGCGCGAGCTCGTGGCGCAATCCGCCGGCGGGCGGACCGACCGCCCGATCTACCACGTCTTCTGCAGCCCGGACCCGGGGATCGCGGACGACGCCGCGGTACGGGAGCGGTTCTGGACCCTGTTCGAAAGCGAGTTCGGAATGGCCGGACAACCCTATTGCGGGGTGGAGCATCGCAAGGGGGGCCGCCTCCACGAGCATCGCGTCTACGGCGTCGTCCGTCCCTCCGGCGCGGTGGTCGATTTGGCCTGGGACTACGTGCGCCGTGAGAAGTGCGGGCGGATCGTCGAGTTCGAGCACGGTATGGAGGCCGTACCCTCGAAGCACGCCCGTTCCATCGCCAGACGCCTGAGGCAGGACGGCCGGCCGGACGTCGCAAACTGGCTCGTCGCATCCGGTTGCACGGAGTCCGTGCGCCCCGTCGCCAGGCTCACGCCCTGCGAGCGCGCGACCGAAGAACGGACGGACGTCGCGCTCGACGACCTGCGGCGCGCGACACTTTCGGCATGGCGCGAAACCTCGGACGGTCCGGCCTTCATGGCCGCCCTTCGGGTCCGTGGGCTCGACCTGCGCCGGGGCCGCGTCGGTCCAGTCATCATGGATGCGACCGGTACAGCGCATCTCGCGACGCGTGTCCTCGGTGCGGCGTCGCGGCGCTTCGAGGGCGAACGCATCCTCGCCGCGGTGGTGAGGGCGCGCCTGGGCAACCTGCAACTTGAGGAGATGACGGATGGACGACGCGGACATCGTGCGGCGCCTGGAGACGCAGGAACGCCTGCTCCATGCGATCCTGGCGGCCCTCGGACCGCCGGAGCAGGACGGGTCGGGTTTCGACGATTTGGTGGAGACCCTTTCGGACCTGACGGTGGCGGTATCGGACGTGACGGACGCGGTCCGGGCCCTGCGATGGGACGGCTCCGCGCGATCACCCCGGCCCGCGGGCTCGTCCTCCGGCGAGGGTTGAACCGCCTCGACCCGATGCTAACCCGATACGGCGCCGCGACCGCCCGTGCCCGTCACGCCACCGATCGCATCGACGCCGATGCCGCCCGCGATCAACGTCGGGCCTGGGCCCTATGGGGGCTCACCGACATCTGGGGCATTCCGCTCCGATAGCTTCCTGTCGTCCTTGAAGACCTTGCGCCCGAGCGGGCCATCCCAGCCGGGCAGTCGGGCGTAGGCGTCCTTGCCCCGCAGCTCGAAGTATCGCGCGGCTTTGGCGCGAACCTCGATCTTCTTGCGCAGCGTCGCCTCGTCCATCGGCTCCTTCACGAACCGCCCCATGCGCATGGTCCCCCGCGAGAGGCGCTCCAGGATCCATCCGGCCGACATCGTCCCCTCCGGGGGCAGGATCTCGTATGCCTCCCCCATCACCTTTTCCCAGTAATCCTCCGACCGCACGTGATCGAGCCGCCCGCGTAGCTGCCCGACCTGATCGCGCAGGGTCGCGTTCTCGGCCCGCAACGTCTCGGCCTCGGCCCGCAACGTCTCGGCCTCGGCCCTCAGGCCGGCCGCCTCCGCCCGGGCGGCGTCCGTCTCGACCATCGCCTCCACCCGCAGGGCGTCGTTGGCGCGGGTCTCGGCAGCCAGCGTCCGACGCTCGTCCTCCATGCGCGCATCGGCCTCCTCCGTCGCCGCGGCCCAGACCGCCCTCACGAACTTCGCGTGGTCGTCCTGGAGCCGCTCGGGAAGGCGCTCGACCCGTGGCCGGGGGGCGTAGTCGCGGGCGACCTTCCATGTCTTCAAGTGCGGAGCCACCGTGCGCTCCGTGCCACCCACGGGCGGGGGCTCGCCCGGGGGGGTCGGCCTTCGCAGCTCGGCGAGAACGGTGGCGACCCTGACGGGTTCCTCGTCGCGCGCCATGACAATGTCGGCGGCGTTCCAAACTTGGTCCTGGGTCGGCATCCGCGTCCCTCCGGGGCGCGATGCTGGGGGCATGCCGCTTAACGAACGCCTTCCGCGGGAAACGGGAAACGGGAAATTCGATTTCCCGTTTCCCGTTTCCCGGATCATATCGGCGTCGGCTTGGCCGGCGGGATCGCGTCGCGATTTCCCCAGGGCGGCAACGGCGGTCCGGTGCCGACCGATGTCGGCCGTGTCGCTAGAGCTTTCATGCGCTGGGCCGACGAGCGGTCGGGAGACGCTGTCGGGAGGCCCGGCATCACGCCACAGACCCGATGTACCAAGTTACGCGGCGCGAAACCTCGCCGGGCATCCGAACCCGAGAGGGGACGGATGCCGTGCCCGGCAAACGCCGACGACCGAACGGGCTGTGCGGGGGTTCGTCAGAGCACCACGGATTCCGTGACGTTCTCGGGATTGAGCGGCAATGCGAAGCGCACGCCGATGCCGGTCTCGGTGTGCCGAACCACGGTCGCGCGCCGAACGCCGAGGGTCACCGGGAAACCGACCGGGGGACGCGATGCGACATCGACCGCGGCGCCGCCCGTGGAGACGTCGCGAAGCGTACCGGCCTCCTCGACGTCCCCCCACCGGACGACGACGCCCGGATGGGAGGGAACGACGCGCGCAGTCCCGCGACGGTCGGGACCGCTTAGCGCCTGGGCGTGGTGCCATCCGATGCGTGCTGCCAGCCTCCGCCGTTGATCCATGCCGGCTTCCAGGCCCAGACCGAAGGATCGCTCCGTGACGAAGGCGGCGCGACCGGCGAGGACACCGAGGCCGGGGATGCGGCAGACCACCCGCGAGAGAGGGACGGGGGCGACATCGACGAGGATCTCCAGGTCGTCCAGCGAGGTGCAACGCAACGTGCAATCCCGTTCGACGCCGGTCGCATCGGCGTACCGCCCGGGCAGGCTCACCGGCCCCATCTCAGAGTTCCTTCATCCAGGACAGGAGCGTCGCCCCGGTCTCCCAACGGGAGCCGACGGCGAAGTTCCGGTCGACGTCGCGCGGGTTGACCCCGTACCGCGCCCGGAAGGCCTTGCTGAAGGATTTCTGGTTCTCGTACCCGCACGCGTAAGCCACGCCGGAGACCCGGTCCGGCCCGCCGGCGTCGACGCCCGACAGCATCCGCATCGCCATGGCCAGCCGCCGGGTGCGCACGTAGGTGAGCACCCCTCTGTCCTCCTCGAAGATGGCGAACAGCGGTGTTCGGGAAAGCCCGAACCGGGCGCAGAGCATCTCCACGCCGAGATCGAAGCGGCCGAGGTTCGCCTCGATGAACTGCCGGATCTCGATGGCGACGACGGCCGGGCGGTTGTGGCCGCTGTCGGAGACGGGCGTCAGGGCGGCGTTGCACAGGGCCGCCGTCGCGACCGAAAGCAGGCCGCGCTGCGTCTCGTCGGACGCGTCGAGGCAGTCCGCCATGGTCGCCATGTGGTCGGACAGCAGCCGCGTCAGCGCGGACCCCGACCGGCTCAGGACGCTTCGATGCAGGTCGCCGATCTCGCCCACCCGCGCGTCGAAGGCCCGCCGCGGGATGCAGAGGCCAATCGAGTCCACCTTGGTCGTCGACCAGCCGAGAACCGGTTGGGCCATGTCGACCAAGGCGATGTCCCCGTGAGAGATCAGTCGTTCGCCGGAGGGCGTGTCGACGCCCGAGCGCCCGTTGCGGTGCTGCTGCAGGTAGACGTGGTCGACGGCGAGGGCACCGACCTGGGATTTCGTCCGCTCCACGGTCTGGGGCGACGAGTGCGTCCTGTAGAGATGGACGCCTCCGACCCTCCACCCGCGAAAGCTCGCCTCCCAGGGGGCCGACATCGACCGGTCCGGCGTCGACGTCCAGATCGGCCTGACGGTCTCGATCCATGCTTCCCGACGAAGTTTGTCGTCGTCCAGAAGCGATATCTGCGGGTCGATAACATCAGAGTTCATAGACATACGATCAGCAACGCAACTACAGAAACTGTAATTCTATTTCTGCGATCAAGTCAATTGCCCTCGTCAAAAAACACGTGAATCTGACCCTAATTCCGAGCATAGGACGCTGGTATACATAAACAGGACGCCAGTCGACAAGATAAGATGAAGCATAGCCAGAATATTTCTTGGTCATAAACCTTCGCGACCGATCCTTCTGCTTGCTACGACGCCCTCCGTCGAATGCAGAAGGATACAGCAATGTCTTCAGCCATTACGCTTTCGGCAGCCACGCGGCAGAACCTGCTCTCGCTACAGGACACCGCCGCTCTGGCGGCGACCAACCAGAACCGCCTCTCGACCGGCAAGAAGGTCAACTCGGCGCTCGACAACCCGGTGAACTTCTTCACCGCGCAGAGCCTTTCGGACCGGTCTTCGGCCCTGTCTGGCCTGCTCGACGGCATCTCCAACGGCATCCAGACCATCCAGGCCGCCAACACCGGCGCCTCGAAGATTGCAGACCTCGTCAAGTCGCTGCAGTCCACCATCACCCAGGCGCAGGCGGCTAATTCCCAGGCGCTGTCGACCCGCAACTCGCTCGCGGTCTCGGCGCTCTCGCTCGCGAACACCGCCCAGCAGGGCATCCTCCAGCTGCTCCGGTAAGCCCCCCTGACGCCGCTCTTGCCCCGGGGCGGCGGTCTTCGGTTTCCGACTGTTCGAGACGTGTACGAATGAAAATACCCCGAATCATTTTGCTGATCCTCGTCGCGGGTGTCAGCCTTTCTTTACCGGCGCGAGCCGGGCCGATCACCGACCGATGGTCGGCCGAGGCCACGCAGACGCGCGCGGGCCGCACCTACCGCACGGTCGCGACCTTTACCTACGATGGCATGGTCTCGAATGGGCGCGCCCTGTGGCGGGTCGATGTCCGCTGCGAGGTGCGCGGCCCAGGGGCTAACGAGACCTCGGCCGTGACAGGCTCGGGCACCGCCATGCTCGCCCAGGGCGGGTGGAGCGGCAACGCCCCGCCCCTCGGCGACGTCTATGCCATCGAAGCGGAGAACGACCTCGGGAATGGCAAAGGCAAGCTGGAGGTAGGGAACCCGAACTGCGCTTCCGGCATCCCGGTCCTCAGGCAGGGGCTCCATAGGGCCCTGCCGAAGTCCGAGCAGGACGAAGGGACGAAGCCCTCACCGACCGTAGCCCAGACCCTCGCAGGTCGGGCGTCATCCAAGGACCCGCCCGCCGGGCGGCCCTGGATGCACAACGGCAGCATGGTGTTCGCCGACCCGGAGACCGGCCTGATCGTCTACCACGAGCCCAAGGCGTCCATCCGGGACGTCGTCCCTCCCGGCGCGGTCCTGTTCCGTGGACGCCTGGGCCCCAATCGGCCCGTCGGCGGAACGGCCTACGCCTTCAAGGCCGGCTGCCCGCCCGCCCCCTACCCCGTGACGGGCACCTACTCGGATCACGCCTACACCCTGAGGCTCCGCGGCGCCGGCCCCGTCCGGCGCGGCTGCGAGGTCGTCGGCTACTCCGACGGCAGCCCGCACGCGACCCTCCTGTTCACGTACCTCCTCGACGATTGAAGGCACCGCCATGAACGAAGTCATCAAATGCCACTTCCTCGGTATCGGTTCGGTCGCCCCGGGCGACGTTCGGACCAATCCGTCCGGGCGAGAGATCTGGACCGGGGTCCGCCTCCGGACCGATGCGGGGAAGACCCGCTTCCTCAAGGGCGCGCTGATCGAGGCCGAGGCCTCGCTGATCATTAACGAGGCCATGGACCGTGGCGAGCAGCTTGAGGTCTGGTTCTCGGGCAAGGAGGAGCGCGCCTATGCCTACGCGATCAGGTCCGCGACGGAGGCGTGGTACTACGACGGGTACGCCGACTACCTCCGGCTCCAGGGCATCAAGTTCCTCGTGATCGGCGTCCTGACGCTGCCGCTCCTCGGCCTGGGCATCTTTTTCATCCTCCAGGCATTCGGCTTCTTCGGTGCCTCGACGACGTTCGCCGCCTCCTACCCCCGGTCAACATTCGAACGGGGCTACGAGGAGGGCGTACTGAAACCGCGGGCGGAGCGGGCGCTACTCTGGCAGATGCAGCGTGCCTGACGCAAGGATTCTGGGAGGATGGCACGCTCAGGGCTTGGCACGCATCCGTCCCCTTGCATCCTGTACCGCCCGCTTGCCGGCAGGTATCGCTACCATTCGCCCGTCGATACCCTGGACCGCCCGTGCACCGGACTTGATGGCGACCATACGGCCATCGTTGCCTTGGACCGCCCTCGCGCCGGCTGGTATCTCGACCATACGGCCGTCAGTCCCCTGCACCGCCCGTGCACCGGCCGCGACGGCGACCATACGGCCATCGTTTCCTTGGACCGCCCGTTCACCGGCCGGTATCTCGACCATACGTCCATCGTTACCCTGTACACCGCGCGCGCCCGCCCTGATGGCCACCATATGACCATCGGAACCTTGGAGGCCACGTCCGCCGTCGGGAATGGTCACGGTCACTCCGTCCGTGCCGGTGAGCTTACGAGGCATCGCATCCCTCCAAACCTGACCCAATCGAAAGCGGATCTGACGAAGAACGCAGTCCGCCCGAGATCGATGTAATGGTTCCGCGCCGCTCCGGCACGGGGTGAAACCTTTTGGCGATGATACCCATAAAGGTTGGCGTCGCCGCCGCCGGATGGTTGGCTTGCGCCGCCATTACGCGGACGGGGTCCGTCAGGCGACCGGCAACGGATAGTTGTGTGCCGATGGACCGGACCCTCACCCTTGGTCGACCCAATATGGTCGGATAGCCTCCACCAGCCGCGGGCTTCGCCTGGGCAAAGGGGGAAACGGAACGGCATGACCACGACACAGACCATCGAGAGCCAGGACATCACCGTGGGAGGGGTTTTCCAATCCTTCTACTCGGTCCCGAACTACCAGCGCGAGTATGTCTGGAAGACGGCCCAGGTCGAGCAACTGCTCACGGACATCCTCGGCGAGATGCCGGCCCAGCCGCAGGAAGGCCCTCCGCCGGAGTATTTCATCGGCAGCATCGTGGTATGCCCGAACGGGCACGGCGTCCTCGACCTCATCGACGGGCAGCAGCGCATGACGACGCTGTTCGTGGTGCTGTGCGCGATCCGCGACCGCCTTGAGGCACTGGGCGACACCGTCGAGACGCCGGTCCACGGGCAGCTATCGTCGCAGAGCATGGACGACTGGGGCAAGTCATCCCATCGCTATCGCCTCGACCTCCAGTACGAGGACGCGCAAGGCGTCCTTGCCGACCTCGTCGGAAGGAAGCAGGTCGCCGGAAAGCTCGGCACGAACTCGGCCGAGAACATCGTCGGCGCCCATGCAACCGCGTCGCAGTTCTTGGCGCGGGAGTTCGGGGACGACGCGGGGCGCGTCAGGGCCTTCTACGCCTACCTGATCAACCGGGTGAAGCTGATCCGCATCAAGACGGACGGCGTGACCAAGGCGCTGAAGATCTTCGAGACCGTCAACGACCGGGGCGTGAGCCTCGACTCGATGGACCTGCTGAAGAACCTGTTGTTCGTCCGCACCAAGCAGGTCGAGTTCGGCAAGCTCAAGGCCGTGTGGGACGACCTCCAGGCGGAACTGCGGCGCTCGGGCGAGAAGCCGCTCCGCTTCCTCCGCTATTTCATCTTCAGCCGCTACGCGGTCGAGCAGCTGCGCGAGGACGACATCTACGACTGGCTGAAGAAAAACGAGGCCAAGGTTGGGTTCGGGACGGAGGCCGTTCCCTTCGCCCGGGAACTCGTCGCGGCGGCGAAGGCATACACGCGTTTCCTCGCCGGACAGGGCGAGGACGGGCAGGCGCGGCCGGCGCTGCAATCCATGCGCATCCTCGGCGGAAGCGCGGCGCGCCAGCACCTCATCCTGTTGCTCGCAGCACGCCACCTTCCGTCCGACCTCTTCGACCGACTCGCGCGGGAAATCGAGAATCTGTTCTTCACGTACGTTCTGACCCGTGAACCGACGAGGGACTTCGAGCGCGACTTCGCGCGCTGGGCGGCGGAGGTCACATCCGTCCACACGGCCGAAGACCTGGAAGCGCTGGTCGAACGGCGCTTCAAGCCGGCCCGTGCCGCGCTTGCGACCCGCTTCTCGGAGGCGTTCGGGCGACTGGGCGCCAAGGACTTGCAGGCGTACCGGCTGCGATACGTGCTCGCCAAGCTGACCCAAGCCGTCGAGTTGAATGCCTACGGTGAGACCGAGGGGACGCGATGGCTCGGGAAGTACGCCGAGAGTTCGGCCTACGAGATCGAGCACATCCACCCCGTGACCGCAGGCCCCGAATGCGTGGCCGAGTTCGGCGACGGCAGCGGGACGATGACGCAACGGCTGGGGAACCTCGTGCTCGTCGAGCAAGGGATCAACGCGGCGCTCGGAAACAGGCCTTTCTCGCAGAAGCTACCCGTTTACACGCAGTCCCAACTCCTCCTGACACGGGCCATCACCGAAAAACCCAAGGTCGGGGTCAACACCCGCATCAACGCGGCCGTCTCGGAACTCGAAAGCTTCGGTTCGTGGACCCCCGTCGAGGTCGAGGCGCGGCAATCGCAACTGTCCAGCCTTGCGAGGGCGGTCTGGGACGTCCCGGGTCCGACGCCCGCGGGTCCGGGGACCCAGGCCTGAAGGCGTGCCGATGCGGCCGGGGGGCGTCAGACACCCTACGGCGGGTACGATCCTAAAGCCGTACAGGCCCATTCCCCCGGTCCTGGCGACGCCGCGCTCGTAAGATGGTGGAGGTCTGTGAAAGATCGCCCCGCGCAACGCGAGGGCGGCGGCGGTCTCGGTATACTGGGACCTGCTGACGCCCTCCGACCCAGGTCACCTTCGCGTCATCGCTCGGGGTAACAACACCGCCCAAAGCCCGTACCCTGGACCGAAGCGCGGCGATCCACATCACGCCTTTATGATGGGTGTTGACGTGCTTTCCCTGGGCTGGAATACGAGGACGGTGTCACCAGGGCCTGGCACAGCACGTCGATGGGACCGGTTCGAAATCGAACTGGATTCAATGGCTTATCCGCGGAACGGCGATGTCTCCCTCCGTCTCCGCCAGACTAAGTCATTGAAATCATTGATCTTTTTGCCTTCGGGCAATCCCTGGCCGTCACAGCTCGGACTTCGGTTCCGGCTTCGATCCGGGGTGCCCATGTACGTCGTCACACGTGGCGACCGTTTCTGGTTTCGTAAGGCCGTTCCCGTAGACCTCGTGGACGTGCTCGGCATCGCCGAGGTGCGTCGGTCGTTGCGCACCAGCAGCGTCCGCGAGGCGCGGCGGAGGGCGCTGGACGTGTTGGTCAGGGTCGAGGAGGTCTATGCCGTCCTCCGGTCCGAGCGCCCCATGCGCCCGGACCGCGACATCGCCCTGGCTCTGCTGGAGAAGGCCCTCCAATCCAATGCCGGCACTCCAGCGACCTTCGAGGTGAATGGCCAACTGCTTCAGGAGGCGGCTGGCGTTCTTCGAAGGACCGGCGACGGCGACCAATCTGTCGGCCGAAGGAACGGTATCGCCGACCGAGACGATGAGACCACGTATCCTGTCGGCGACCCCATCTCGTTCATCGGCGCCGATGACGCGTTACGCATGCTCCGCGCCGAAGGGCCGAAGGGCGAGGAGAACAGGATTGCTATCGCCATCCTTGAGGCCGTCGCGAGGATGAGCCTCGGCCGCCTCAAGGATACGAACCATGGGGCTCAGGAACTCGATACTGCGCTCTCCGCACTCTCTGCGCTTCGTGAAGGCGTCATCGCCCCGGAGGCGGCCTTCCCCTTCGAGCAGCTGCGTGCGTTGCTCGCCAGCCACTTCCCGCCGGCGGCGCCTGCGGTCGATGCCCAGGCGGTCCGCGAGATAGTCGCTGCGGAATTGCGCGACGGCATCGCCCGCGCCGAAGCGGAGAAGTGGTCGGGCATGCTGTTGTCGGAGGCCATCGCGAAGTTCGAGGCCGTCGAGGTCTGCATGCGAGGCGGCCAGAAGCATCAGGAGGACGTTCCCCGCCGCCTGGCGAACTTCATGTCCGTGGTGGGCGACAAGCCGATCCGCGACGTATCCCGGGACGAGGTGCGACGATACCGGGATCTGCTGGACCAGCTGCCCGACCGGTTCGTGCTGCGCTTCAAGACGTCCGACTTGCAGGAGGCCATCAAGGCGAACCGTGAGCGGCGGTTTCCCTACGGGACCATCAAGAAGCCCACCATCGACCTGAAGTACCTCGGACCCGTCAACCGCCTCTTCGCATTCCTGGTCAAGGAAAAGCTACTGGGGGCGAACCCGCTCGACGGCATTCGCTCGACCCAGAAGGAGGAATCGAGCGCCAAGGCCAAGCGGCTCCCACTGAAGCCGCACCACATCGACCTGTTGTTCGCGGAGACGGCGCGGCAGCCGGTCATCACGGCAACCTACTGGGTGCCGGTCATCATGCTCTTCAGCGGAGCCAGGCCGGGGGAGCTTGCCCAACTCAAGGTCGAGGACCTGCGCGAGCAGTTCAACGGCCGGCCCCACCTCAATGTCCTGTGCCAGGATGATGACTATGAGGAGGAGCCTGACGTCGAGGTCACTCGCAAGCCTGTCACTGAGGACCTGCGGCGGGTGAAGACCGAGGCCGGTCGACGCTTGATCCCGATCCACCCGATGCTGGTTCGGATGGGCTTGCTCGACTTGTTTCAGCGACGGCGTCGCGAGGTCGGAGCGAATGGCCAACTTTTCAAGGATGTGAAACCGAATGCCCATGGGCATTACAGCGCGGCCCTGACCAAGCGCATCAATCGGCGGCTGCGCGCCCTGGGCATCACCAACAAGCGTTTCGTGCTCTAGCTGTTCAGTCCCGGCATTTGATGGATTGGATCGACGATGAAGCGATTCGGTTCCGACGTCCACGTTTTGCAGATGAACTCGTACGGCGTGAGCCCCCTGAGGGTTTTGAGGCGGCGGCCGAAGTTGTAGGCGGCAACAAAGCTTTCGAGATGAGTTCGAAGTTGTGCATGGTCATCATAATGAAACCGTTTGACCGTCGCCTCCTCGATGGTCCAGTTCATGCGCTCAACCTGGCCGTTGGTCCAGGGATGCTTTGGCTTTGTCAGCCGGTGTTCGATGCCGTGGGCCTGACAAGCTCGATCGAACGGATGCCCACGCCACATGGCGGTTGGACCTGACCTGTTCTTCGGTAGATCAGCGAATTGGATGCCGTTGTCGGTCAAGACGATCTCGACCTTGTAGGGAACGGCGGCCACCAGCGCGTCCAGGAAGGCGCGGGCCGTCGCCGTATTGGCCTTCTCGACAAGCTCCACGAAGACGAACTTCGAGGTACGGTCGATGCCGACATAGAGATAAAGCTTGCCTTCTGCTGTCTGCACCTCGGCCATATCGACGTGAAAAAGCCGATCGGATAGGCTTTGAACGTCTTCTTAGGAGGCTTGTCGTCTTCGACA